>JAETSI010000014.1 GCA_021769725.1 Oscillospiraceae bacterium
TATTGGCGGTGTGCCACCTGCTGTTAAACGTAAAAGATTTTATGATATGCTGTCCGTTGCCGCTTAGCTTCTATTTCTTTCGAACACTTTGTGTCAAGTATTATTGACAATTTCAGAACAACATCGACCTGCATCCCAAGTTCCAGCATTTTCAGGAGCATCGCTGTCGAATCCTTGCCGAATGAGCAGCTAACCACATGAAGCTGAGGTTTTAACTCATCCATTGGCATCACCGTCCTGTGGCATTGCCGCCGGTGCTTCCTCGTAGGTCAGCTTCTGACCGCCGCGGATGACATACACATCGGCGGTCTCACCGTTATCCGCAAGATACTTTTGAAACCGCATCACTTCCACATCCACGAATTTCGGATCAAGCTCAATGCCCCTGCATACACGATTAGTTTCACAGCAGGCAATCAATGTCGAGCCACTGCCGAGGAACGGATCAAGAACGATGCCGTTTGTCATAGTACTGTTTTTGATCGGATATGCCATCAGCGGAATCGGCTTAGTCGTAGGATGATCCGGACTGCTTTTGGGTTTGTCATATTCCCACACTGTCGTCTGCTTGCGGTCGGCATACCACTGATGCTTGCCCTTTTGCTTCCATCCAAACAAACACGGCTCATGGATCCACTGATAGGGACTTCTGCCGAGAACCAGAGAATTTTTCTTCCAGATACAGCAGCCGGAAAGCTGGAATCCTGCCTCCTTGAAAGCCTTGCGGAAATTCAGCCCCTCAGTATCAGCGTGCCATACATAGATGCTGCCGTCATCGGCGAGGTGCTCATTCATACACTTATAAGCGGCAAGCAGGAAGTTATAGAAATCGCCGTCGCTCATGTTATCGTTCATGATCTTGCCGGCTGTCTCCTCAACGTTCACATTGTAAGGGGGATCAGTAAGCACGAGATTTGCTTTCTGACCGTCCATCAGTTTTGTGTATGTCTCTGCAACAGTGCTGTCGCCGCAGATGACACGATGCCGTCCGAGAATCCAGATATCTCCCGGCTGTGAAAATGTCGGCTTTTTCAGTTCTTCCTCCACATCGAAGCTGTCCTCTTTGACCTGCTTGTCATGCACCGCATTGAAAAGCTGTTCAATCTCCGGCGGATCAAATCCGGTTTTACCAAGATCAAAATCACTGCTCTGAATATCTTCCAGAAGGTCGGCAAGAAGATTTTCATCCCATGCACCCGTGATCTTGTTCAGAGCAATATTCAGTGCTTTTTCGCGGACTTTATCTACATCAACCACCGCACACGGTACTTCGGTATAGCCGAGTGCCATTGCCACAGTCAATCTCTGATGGCCGCCTATGATCGTCATATCCGCATTGACTACCAAAGGATCGGCAAAGCCGAACTCTTCAATGCTGTTCTTGATTTTCTCGTATTCCTTGTCGCCGGACTTTAGCTTTTTCCTCGGATTGTACGCCGCAGGCTTCAGCTCGGAAACAGAAATCATACGAAGTTCTGCTGATTTCATTGAATCCCTCCATCTTTCGATTTAATAATCCGCTGATTCCGGCTGCCCCGAAATGCAATTGAAATATCTTTCTTTTCCAACAGAAAAGGTCCGTCCACCAGCACATCCACATACCGCAATATTTCATCATTTTGCAGCGTTTCGTAAGTGTATCCGGAGTACAACCAGATATCTTTTTCAGGAAAAGTATTTCTCAGTTTTTTCAGAAACGGAATCAGTACCTTTTTATTTTCCTCTTCACACGGCTCACCGCCGAGAACAGAAAGCCCCTGAATCCACGAGGGACGCAGGGCTTCCATGATCTCATCTCCTGTTTCTTTGGTGAACGGCTTTCCATAGCTGAAATCACACGCTTCGGGATTATGACACCCTTTGCAGTGATTGCGGCACCCGCTGACAAACAGCGATACACGCACGCCTTCGCCATTGGCAATGTCATTTTTATTCAGACCGCAGTAATTCAAAGGTGCATCACCCGATCCTTGATTTCTGCCGTTCTGCCCTGATTCCAGAACTGCGTTCCGAGATAACCGCAGGTTCTGCGGCAGATATTCATTGTCCGCTGGTCACGGTTGCCGCAGTTGGGACACTCCCATATCAGCTTACCATCCTCCTGAACGATGCCGATTTCACCATCGTAACCGCAAGCCTGACAGTAATCAGACTTGGTATTCAGTTCAGCATAGAAAATCGTTTCGTAGATGTGTTTCATAAGAGCAAGCACCGCAGGAATGTTGTTTTGTAAATTCGGAACTTCCACGTAGCTGATTGCTCCGCCCGGAGAAAGCTCCTGAAACTCCGCTTCAAAGGTCAACTTTGAAAATGCATCAATCGGCTCTGTCACATGGACATGATAACTGTTGGTGATATAGCTCTTGTTCGTCACGTGGGGAATAATGCCGTGTCTGCGTTGGAGACATTGTGCAAATTTATATGTCAATGACTCCATTGGAGTGCCATACAGCGAAAAGCTGATATCTGTTTTTTCTCTCCATTCTGTACATTTTGCATTCAGAAATTTCATGACAGATATTGCAAACGTTTTTCCCTCCGGTTCAGTGTGGGAACAGCCTTTCATGCAGTAGGTCATTTCTGAAATTCCTGCATAGCCCAGAGAAATTGTGCTGTAATTGTTGTACAGTAGGTCGTTGATTGCTTCGCCGTTTTTCAACCTTGCCAATGCACCATACTGCCAGAGGATCGGTGCAACATCGGAAGGCGTATTTTTCAGCCGTTCATGCCGGCACATCAATGCCTTGAAACATAACTCACAGCGTTCATCAAGGAGTTCCCAGAATTTTTCCTCATCACCATCCGCACTGCAAGCGACATCTACAAGGTTGATCGTCACAACACCCTGATTGAATCTGCCATAGTATTTGTGATCTTCCGAAGGAGTCAGAAAACTGCGGCATCCCATACAGGGATACACATCGCCCTTCAATTTTTTCATCACCTTTGCGGAGATGTAATCGGGAACCATTCGCTTTGCGGTACACTTGGCGGCAAGCTGTGTCAAGTACCAATAAGGGCTGTCCTCCGTGATATTGTCCTCATCCAGAACATAGATCAGCTTTGGAAAAGCCGGAGTGATCCATACTCCTTTTTCGTTCTTCACGCCCTCAATTCGCTGCAAAAGCGTCTCCTCGATAATCATTGCAAGGTCATTTCTGGTCTGCCCCTCCGGGACTTCATCCAGATACATGAACACCGTTACAAACGGAGTCTGACCGTTTGTAGTCAGCAGTGTGTTGATCTGATATTGGATTGTCTGCACCCCTCGCTTTACCTCACGGCGGACTCTCTTTTCAACGATGTGGCTAATATCTTCATCTGACAACTTTGCACCGCAATCACAGTTTACATCTTCAAATACCTCGGCTCTGATTTTCTGCCTGCTGATATCCACAAAAGGGGCAAGGTGCGACAGACTGATTGTCTGACCGCCGTACTGATTCGATGCGACCTGCGCAATAATCTGTGTTGCAATATTGCAGGCAGTGGAAAAGCTGTGCGGCTTTTCGATCATCGTACCGGACACTACTGTGCCGTTCTGAAGCATATCATTCAGATTGACAAGACAGCAGTTATGCATCGGCTCTGCGATATAGTCGAGGTCGTGTATATGGATGACACCATCATCATGGGCGGCAATCACATCCTCCGGAAACAGAAATCTCCGGCAGATGTCTTTGCTGACTTCACCAGCCATATAGTCACGGAGGGTGCTGTTAATAATTGGATTCTTGTTGGCATTCTCCTGCTTTGCCTCCTCGTTGTTGCGTTCAAGGAGACTCAGGATCTTGCCGTCCGTGGTATTCATTTTCCGCTGCTGTTCGTGGAGAAGGCGATACTCGCTGTAGTGCCGTGCAAGTTTGTACGCTTCGGCTTGATTCAGTTCATCGATGACCATGTCCTGAATTTCTTCGACATGGACAGGTCTTGCAAGGGCTTCACACCGCTGTTCGACTCTGCCGACAAGAAAGCCGATCACTGTATCCGTAATTCCATCAGAAGCATCAACCTCTGCATTCGCCGCAGAAATTGCGGCTCTTATTTTTTTGCAGTTATACGGTACTTCCGCACCGTTTCGCTTGATGATTTTCATTCCATCATCTCCTTTTCCGCCTCGGCAAGTAGCGTCAAGCAATCCTTGCCGTGATATTTTCTGCACTGTTGATTCAGGATGTCAAATATACATTCCTGTTCAGATTCCGTCAGAGGTATTTCGTACATATCTTCGTTGTCATCGGAATCCGAATTTACAACAATGAAAGAGATACTGTTGTCAAGGCGGCAGTCTTGATTTTTGCCGGGCAGCTTGCTGATGCTAATGTAAAAGTCGTACCAGCCGTCATTGTCTACATCGTCCGTGCTGCCGTCCCTTGGAAACATGGGCTTGTAGTCTTTTTCCAGTCTGATTCCGTCCGCAAGCTCAGTCAAAGCATCCGTTGCCGTAAGCTGAAACTCCACGGTCGGGAAACTGATAGGGTAGGAATCATACATCTGGTCGCTGCCGTACATGATTTCCGCACCTGCATAGAGGTGAATTGCATCGGCGATGAATTTTTCAGTTAGTGTCATATCTTGCCGCCTTTCTTTTCGGGATTTTTAATATTGCTTCTGTTCACGGCAGTACCTTGTCCTGCACCGACCGGAGCAGAATTTTTTCTTCCGCCCGGTTTGGGGCTGATCTATTTTTGTACCGCAGATGGGACAACGGTTATTCTGCTTGCACCAGACCGGATAGTTGAGTCTGACAAGATCACTGTCTCCGGCAAGACCGTGCGTCTTACAAAAAAGCTGCACCTGATTCTCTTTCAGACACAGTTCCTTTGCGATCACATGATATCCCATGCCCTGCATCCGCATAATGCGTATCTGCGTTTTCTGTGTTTGCGTCATATGTTCACTCCTCATAAATGCCGTAGTTCTGCGGTTTTCGTTATCCACACGGGCTCCGCCAAGTGCTGAACTGCAAGATGCGGTTTCGGGCCGAAAACATGCGTTTTTCAATCATTTTTTGACGAAAAATCGCCACTTTTTCACCTGTTTTGTAACAAAACCCCGTATGTAATGTGCCGCCGTAGTTTTCAGCGGCGGCAATTGGAAAAGTGCGAAATATCCGCATTTTCCGTTTCCCAGACAGAGTAACTATAACCGTAAAAGGCGGACTGTCAGGGTCCCAATAGACCGGGGGGCCTTCAAATTTGCGGTTTTTAACACGAGGGGGGGCGACGGTCTTCTGTTTACTTTCGCCTGTAAAAGTGAACCCGCCCGGCGGGCTGCCAGTCCAGCCCCATAGGAACACCCCTGAGCCAAGTCTGAATCGCAGAGTAAGTTGGTGGGCTGCATTCAGTACTTGTACTCAGGGGTGTGATCCTCGTTGCGTGTTTTAATACTGTGGTGGCGGTGGCAAAGACTCTGCCAGTTGTTTTGCTCCCAGAAGAGAATCTTATCGCCTCGATGCGGTATGATGTGATCCACATCGGTAGCTTTAACATACCGACCTTCTTTCAGGCACTCCACGCACAGCGGATGTGTTTCAAGGTAACGCTTGCGTGCTTTGTTCCATGCACTGCCATAGCCTCGGCTTCCTGCGGAGCGTGTTTCCTCTGGGTGTAGGGAACGGTGCTTGTCACAGTATTTCGTACCGTAGGGTACAAGCATTGCACATCCGGGATGTTTGCAGGGGGTATCTGGTCTGCTTGGCATTGACGTCACCTCCGTTTTCATAGTCCTTAAAAGAGCCCCTACTATATAGTGCGGGAGTGGCATTTTGACAACTACACTTTCAAATTTTTTATTTCTTTCTCAGTAATATTTGTTTTTTATTTTTCCCACGGAAGCCCTTTCTTTCCAAAGTGTCCATAGGCAGAAACAGCATTATAATTCACATCCAGCAAGCCAAGGTTCTCAATAATTCCTCTCGGTGTAAGATCATAATTCTCACGGACGTACTGCGTGATGAATTCTTTATCCTGATGCTCTGTACCGAAAGTTTCCACATACACAGATACAGGTTCCGCAATGCCAATTGCGTATGCGATCTGAACTTCCGCCTTATCCGCATATCCCGCACTGACAATATCCCTTGCAATTTTCCTTGCAGCGTATGCACCGCTTCGGTCGACCTTTGACGGATCTTTTCCAGACATCGCTCCGCCTCCAATATGCCCGATGCCTCCGTAGGTGTCACAGGCAAGTTTGCGTCCTGTCACACCGCAGTCTGCAAAAGAACTGCCGAGGACAAATCAACCGGTAGGATTGATCAGTTTTTCAAAGTCAGTATTCAGACCATAGGCAGTTGCCGTTCTCACCATCAGCTTTTCAATGATTGGTCTGAAGTCCTTTACCTCCACATCCGGCGTATGCTGTACGGAACAAAGGAAAGTTGTGATCTTGCCGCTGTCATAGTCATAGCTGACCTGTGCTTTTGCATCCGCTTTCAGCATACGGCAGGGATATGCCTTGAGAAGTTCCAGAAATCTGGTTGCAAGCACAAACGTAATCGGCAGCAGTTCCGGCGTTTCATTAGTGGCATAGCCAAACATCATGCCCTGATCTCCAGCACCGCCTGTGTTCACACCGAGTGCAATGTCGCTGCTCTGGTGATCAACCAAAATCGTAATATCCAGATCATCCGCAGTAATGTCCAGCTTGTAGTCCAGCCCTGCGTCGCTGTTCTCCGCTCCGCCGTTGTTAATGCGGTCGAACACCTGCCGTACCAAAGCCTTGTAATCCGGCTCATGGGTACTTGTCAGCTCACCGGCAATCACAAGACAGCGGTTTTTGAAAAGGCACTCGATGGCGACACGGCTGTCCTTGTCATGGCTAAGGCAATCCGTCACAATGGCATCTGCAATCTGGTCACAAATCTTGTCGGGGTGTCCGTTGCTGACTTGTTCACAAGTGATTATCTTCATAGCGTTCTCCTTTTCTGTCGGAGCATAGCCCGACTGTCAGATAGATTTTTACACACGGTCTATGGCATCTGCCGTAGTGCCGTAAAGTCCTAAAGTTCTAAAAATTTTAATATATTGTAGCAGATGTAGCAAGTGTTTCTATATAATATATAAAACAAACAAATATATAAGCAACCAGATTTACTTGCTACATCTGCTACAGCAGTATGAAAAAGGAGCAGATTTTTCCTATATTCAGTCATTATCTGACATAGGAACCAGATCCTGCTCCGGCCCTTCTCCCATTACCCATACAATGTCATTTACCATTGTTGTCATGCCGGTGCTGATTTCATCTTTCGGTCTCCTACGCTGATACACATATCCTGTCTGTTCCATTTTCTTGCGGAAATTCGCTGCATTCTCATACTTGAAACCATTCTCGGCACACCATGTCTTGTAACGACTGTATACCTGTGCCGCCCTCAGTTCCTGCCCGATCTCTTTCTTCACACATTGAGAAGTAAACATCATAATACGATCAGACTGCTGACGATATTGCGTTGTTGCCGTCTCAACAGAGTCGGGCATAGTGAGACTCTCAGTCAGATACAGTCTGAACCCTTCCAGACACCAATTCAGGATTCCTGATAAGTTCTCAGGCTTTGCAAAAAACGACTTCAAATCGATGTCACGTTCCGCAGCGGTAAAGTGGCGGTTGAACGGGATGATTTTAATACGATCCGATTCAAACAACGTCATATCACTGATCTGCGGCAGATGGTTTGTATCAATGAACAATTTGAACTGCGGTTTGAATTCAAAACTGTTTTCACGCAGAAACCGAGCAGTCAGAATATTGTTACCTGTCATTTGCTTGGTCAGAGATGCATCAATCTGCATGGACTTTTCCGGTTCAGACACATTGACCATTCTCGCACCATTCAGTCTTGCAACATCTTCAGACGGACCGGAAGAGTCGGCGTAGCCCTTCTTACTGAGCATATCCGGCTTTGCAGTTCTGCCGTACTCACCGAGAATACGCAGAATCGTTTCCATTGTGGTGCCCTTGCCGTTTCGGGAAGTCGCACCGTAGAGGATAAACATACACTCCAATCGTGTATCTCCCGACATCGCATAACCGACAGCTTTCTGAAGATATTTAATACGCTCCTTATCGCCCTCCATGACCTCGTCCATAAATGTCAGCCAGCGGTCACAGACAGCATCGGGAACATAGTCGACCTCTGTCATTTTTGTGAGCATATCCGCAGGATCATGCGGACGGAATTCGCCTGTGATAAGATTGATCGTGCCATTGTGGCAATTGAAAAGAAATTTGTCACGGTCAAAGGCAGACATATCCACAGTGACCGCAGGATCGGAAGCAGCATCTTTTACCATGAGGTCACGGTATTTCCGCTGGTCGAGTTTCTGAACACGGTCAAGAAATCGTTTTCTGGTGTCCTCCGATGTGATAGAGGGGGCAAATGAGAGAAGTGCATCTCTGAAGTCCTTCGTCATTTCAGCGATCTTGATATCGTGCTGATCGGGGCGCCAAACTCGTCCGTCATAAATATACCAGCGTCCTCTGGTGTCGTTCATGAGGATAATGCTGCGGAAGTAATCTACAAACATTCTTCCGTTGCCGATCTGGAAGGATTCATAGCGTGGGTTGGTATGCGGAGAAAGCTCCTCAACGGTGGTTGTGAGAAAGCGGTAATCGGGAGTAAAGGTGTATCCGTCACGTTCTCTACGGTCACGTTCCTCCTGAATTGTATTTGCATCAAGGTCGGTAAAGTCGAGCAGAATATCGTCCTCATCTGGGAGTCCGGCAACAGGGCGATAGATTTCAGAACATGAGGAGATAGCATTACGAATGGTGATCTCGCCGTAGGTCGCATCACCTGTGCGGCGATTCCATTTGTCACGCATTAAACCGGAGCTGCGGAAGATACGGTCGATCTGTTCCTCCACGCAGCCGCACCAGAAGCAGAGCATTGAAACAAAAGCCATATCTGCATCTGATTGGGAGTCATAGCCCTCGCTCCATCTGCCCTCGAAGAGCATCGTGAATTTATCGCCGGATTTGGATTCCGATGCGTGTTTGATGACCTGTTCATCTGTGAAATAAGATACGGGATTTCCCTTGAAAGCAGAGGATGCCTTCGTAGCACGTTTCATAAAGGTGTCAAGGGCTGTTTTGAGAGCTTCATCATCTCGATCAACAGTTCCAGCACGGAACATATCACCTGTGACCGTTACAAAACGGTTCGTAGTTCCAGGCAGATAAACCTCCAGACCATGCTTGCGATTGTTGATGTAATATACGGTCTTATCATAGGCAAAGTCCGGGCTAAGTTTGAAGAAACCACGCAGACCAGTGCCGGAGGGAGACTTCTCAAAGTACGCATTTGAGAAGATTCCGAGGATAGAGGCAGCAACATCATTGAGTGATCCGTCTTCACGGATACAGTGATCGATGTCGATAGCACCGATGCCCTCGCTGACACGATAACCGATACCGTCCCATCCGCCGATAGCATAGGTTTTCATGGCAGTCTTGAAGTCCGCAAAAGTGGACGGATCGTTGGTCTTTGCCATGTTTCCGGTCTTTGGATTATACGGCACTTTGGTAGGTCTGCCACTGCGTTTCTCCATTTTCCAGACGCAAAAATCAGCGGTGCGCTTCAGCTCGTCCGGGATATTCACAAAGTTTACTTTTGTAGGCATTATTACATCTCCTTATCATTTGCAGTTGTGATGCCAAGCTGTACGGCAATGGCGGTGTTGATCCTGTCAAGCACTGAGCTGTCCTCGATTTTCCCGACGTAGTTCCGCAGTGCGTACTTGCCAATGGTCGTGATCTGCTCGGCGAGGATCATGGAAATATCAAGCATCTGGTGCTTGTCCGTGATACGGTCAGGATTCAACTCCGTGTGACAGGGCAGGTCGGGCTTTTTCAGGTGTCTGGTCATCGGCAGAACATTGACAGTGTCAGCGTGAGAGTTGCCGATATTGTTGGAGATCACGATGACAGGACGGCATCCCGCCTGCACACTGGAATACGGATGACTGCCGAGATCCGCAAACCAGATATCGCCTCGTTGCGGTGTTCTGCTATTATCATCGTTTTCATGTTTCCAATGAGTGTGGGACGGTACAGGGGCAGACATATACTTCCTCGGATCAAAGCCGAGACCTCTGTGGTATTCTGTTTTCATGCGATTGTTCTTTCTTCCCATGAGAAGTTCACCTCCATAAGTTACAGCCGCGCTTTGACCGCGGCGATCAGTTTTTCCTGTGTCACATCCTTATTGGCAAGAGCTGACAGCACATCCTCGTCAACAGTGTCTTTGGTGACGATGTGGTGAATGGTGACGGTTTCGCTCTGTCCCTGCCGCCACAGACGGGCATTGGTCTGCTGATACAGTTCAAGACTCCATGTCAATCCGTACCAGATAAGGATGTGACCGCCGGACTGGATATTGAGTCCGTGACCGGCAGAGGCGGGATGTATCAGGGCGACGGAAATCGAACCTTCATTCCAAAGCTGAATGTCCTCCGAGCTTTTAATATCCCTCAGAGCATAACCACAGGCATTCAGATGCTCAATAATTCGTGTCCTGTCGTGCTTGAACCAGTAACCGATCAGCACAGGCTGTCCGTTTGCAGATTCGATGAGATCTTCGAGCATTTCCAGTTTGCGGCTGTGAATGTTCCTGACCTCTTTGTTTTCGTCATAAACAGCACCATTAGACATCTGGAGCAGCTTGTTTGAAAGCGATGCAGCGTTAGCGGCATCAATATCTCCATCTTCAAGCGGAATGATGAGATCGTGCTTGAGCTGATCGTACAGCTTACGCTCTGCGGCGTTCATCTCCACTTCGTGATTAACATAGATACACTCAGGCATATTGAGATAATCCAGTGCTTTCATGGAAATTGTGATGTCTGAGATTTTGTCATAGATCTGCTGCTCTGCGCCGGGACGAGGAACATAGGAGAAAACAACTCCTGTACTTGGGTTCATGCTGCCGGGCTTGAAGTAGGATTCACGAAAACGCCCGATGAACCGTCCGAGCCGTTCGCCACCATCGAGGATGCCGATTTCAGCCCACAGATCCATCAGACTGTTGGAGGTTGGTGTACCTGTCAAACCAATCCAACGTTTCACAAACGGTCGCACTTTCCGCAGCCATTTAAAACGCTGTGATTGGTAGTTCTTGAAGGAACTCAGTTCATCAATTACTATCATCCCAAAATCCCAGCGCAGGCCGTTCTTCTCATAGTACTCCACGAGCCATTTTACGTTCTCTCTGTTTACGATGTAGATAAATGCGTTGTGATTGACAGCAGCAGTGCGCTGCTTGACTGTACCTGTGATGACAGAAATTTCAATTTCCTTCAAGTGATCCCACTTCTGCACCTCCGCAGGCCAAGTATCACGGGCTACTCTGAGAGGTACTATCACGAGGACTTTGTTGACTTTCAGTTCGTCAAACATTAGGTCACGCAAAGCAGTTAGGATTGTGACCGTTTTGTCAACCCAAGCACATGTCGAGAAAGAGAGCAGAAATATCATGATTTTTGATGTAATCAATGCAATATTTCTGGTAGTCATGCGGCACGAACTTCATAGGGCATCATCTCCTCCCTCATCTGGTTCATAGCATTTTTCAAGGTCATATGGCAGCGTTGCAACTTCCAAATCAGGAATTTTTGCACCAATACCATCCGGGAAAGGTTCGCCGGGAGTCCATGATAAAATTGCATCTATGCAGGGTTTGATTTGAATCACGTTATCAATGCACAGCACCGGAAAACCCAGTTTCATAAGCTGATACCGCCTTTTTCGCTGCAATGGCCGCATCATCTTGCCCGGTGCTTTCAGCTCAACGAATATCGTCTTTGCCGGGAAGAACAGAACTAGTCTGTCTGGAAGTCCGTTGGCAGTTTGGCTCGTCAGCTTGTATGCAACACCACCGGCTTTCCGGACTGCTTTTACGAACTCGTTCTCAACAACATATTCTCTCAACGATAACCGCCGTCCTTCCAATTTTCGCACCAGCCCGACGGATAGGGCGTATGGAGGCAATAGCCTAAGTAACGGCAGTTCTCACAGCTTTGATCGTAAACGTACATTTCCTGATCGCTGTGGTCGTAGTCCTCATAAGAACCACGGCTGTGGTTGAGGATATTCATGTGATTATTCTGTCTTTTTCTTGATTTATAGCCCTTTCGGTCTTTGAATGTTCTGCTCATTTGTTTTACTCCTAATCTTTGAAATAGTAATTTGATGCCAAATATCCTGCCGCATTCAGCGGTAAACCGTGACACCACTTCGGATTCGTATCCATAATCCTGCACACATCATCAACGGTAATGCTGCCTTTGGGGACTTCCAGAATGACCTCATCGTGAACGTGTCCGACAATGTTAAGCCCTGCAAGCTCCATGCGGCGCATAGCTTCGGCAAGCAGGTCACGGGCAGTTGCCTGAGTGATATTCTCCGTCAGCTTGCCGCTGTATGTTTCGCCACGCATCCACTTGTTGTTTGCACCCAAGCCCTCAAAGGTCAACGCCATGCGACCGAAGCGGTTTGGCTGTAACTTTGGCTTTATATATGCAAGCCTACGGCCGGACGGCAGAACAATCCAGAGTGTATTAGCCGAGAACTGAAAACCGATGTGTCCGACAGTTCTATCAGCATGGTCTTTAACTGTCTCAATCGCTGCTTTTTCCACGGCATACCAGAACTTCACTATTTCCGGATTCGCATCTCGCCAAGAAGAAATAATGTCGGGAAGTTCATCTTCCTTCAAGCCCATGTCAAGCGCGCCCATTGAGATCAATGCCCCTGCACCGCCACCGTAGTCACAGGCAAGCTCCGCAACCTTACCTTTCTGCCGCAATTCGCCGTTGATGCCGTGTTTCGCAACAGGAACACCAAACATGGCAGATGCAGAGGCGCAATAGATATCCTCGCCGCGCTTGAAAGCATCCAGCCGCCACTGTTCTCCTGCAAGCCATGCAAGCACTCTCGCCTCTATAGCCGAAAAATCCGCTACGATAAATTCACAGCTGTCTTTCGGAATCAGCATGGTGCGGATAAGCTGTGACAGGATATCCGGTGTGTTTCCGTACAGAGCCTCCACAACATCAAAACAGCCCATTCTCACAAGCTCTCGTGCTTCGTCAAGAGTAGCAATGTGATTCTGAGGTAGATTCTGCAATTGAATGCCCCTACCGCTGTTTCCGGTAACCCACACTCTGCCGTTTCGCCTGACAAGGAAATAACCTGTTTTGGTTTCCGCACAGTAAACTTTGCCCTTGAAATCTGATATTGAAGGTTTATTCCGTATTTCATGGCAATTCTTCGGTGTCAGCCAAATATCAAGAATGTATGCATCACTCCAGTTTGGATGTTCCTTGTCTCGAACTAACGTCTTCATCTTTGCACATCGGCCGCTTGTATGAGCGAACGCCTGAATAATATCAGCATTTATTTTATTTGTAGTTGTATATTGAATGCTGTTTCTAGCCGATTGTGAGCCGTCCCAATATCTCAGTTCATCGAAAAACACATCAGCATTTTCATTAAGAAGCCACATACCAAAGGTTTTATCATGGAACATTCTAAGATACAATGGCTGTTCTCTCGCAGGAATCTTTATCTGCGTTGTGTCATCTGCTGCATACTCGCAGACGTTAAAGTAAATCCCTGCTTGTCTGAGCAGATGTTTACAACGTTCTATCTTTCGCTTCTTTTTGAAATGAAAATTGAGAAGTCCATCATCTTTATAACAGCCATCAGCCTGTGTCATGACCAATACCCTCAGTTCAGCATGCTCCAAACTCGGCATTGTTTGTCGACGACCAGTAAACGGAATCGATGGACGATATTTTTTCATATTTTCAACTGTATCATCTGTCCATTCACCGCCGTATCTCTTTTTTACGCGCATCTTGTGGTCGGGGGTACTAATTTGACTAATGCGTTTATCTTCATAGTGATAAACAAGACCGTCATAGTTGAAACAGAGGGCGTTTGCTTTCTGAAATGAAACAATCTCCAACGTTGGATTCCAACAAGCGATTCTTCCGCCGTTCCATTTATCAAGACGAATCCAACCTTCATCTGTAAGAATTTCATGATCCCCTGTGAGACACCATCTTCCAGTACGATTCGCACCGGAAAACTGAAACAGCCCATGCGCTCTGCCATCCTGACAGATGTATCTCTCCGCCGCCTGATACTTCTTCACAGAGGATTTCGCCATTTGAAGCCGCAGTTTCATCATATCGAGAGCATCGGCATCAATGCTGTGCTTGTCAAGATCAGTAATGAGCGATGCGACATCCTTTTTACCAAGGGAATCAACAGATATCCCACGCTCCTCAAGCCAACTCTTTAACTGCGATACAGAGTTGGGATTTTCAAGACCTGTCAGGGCATAGGCTCTTTTTGTCATTTCTTCTGAGAGCGACATATCACAGATAATAGCCTGCTGTACCAGTTCCTTGTCAATCAGTACGCCACGGTCATTGATCCGCTGATCCATGTGGTAGTAGTCCCATTCCTGCGGCATCAGTGGAAACTTCTCTAATCTGAGCCTGATATCTCGCTCGGTCTTAACATCCTGAATACAGTAACTTTTGAACAGTTTCCAGTCATCCGGTGCGTGTTCGGGAAGATTCCTCGTCCTGCCGCCGTTTGACTTGGTTGGTTTGCAGGGAATAGAAAAATAGCGGATAAGCCTTTCACCGGCATCATCTTTCTGCTCACCGGTTTTCAGCATCTGTGCCGCCAACTTTAACTTCAACGGCAGAGACAGCGATGCCGACCATACCATTGTGCATTGCCATGAATTCGGTGAAAGCTGCGTACCAAAATACTTTGACAGGCAGGTACGCTCAAACTGTGCGTTCCATGCGGATTTAATGATGCTGTCGTCATGAATTGCGTCAACGACTTCCTGCGGCAATTCCTCACCGCAAGCCATATCCACACATTGCACCTCATCGTCATCAAAAGCATAGGCGAAAAGCAAAATGTGAAAATCGCCCTCAACATAACGATAAATGCCGCAGTTGACGAGATCCACATCGCTATAGGTTTCAATATCGATCTGCAGCCTTTTTCTGCTCATAGCTATCTGCCTCCTCTCTTGTGATTATGTAAAGGGAGGTCATGCCTCCCTTATGCCGTCAGTTCAGAAAATCCATATCATCATCGCCAATGATATCCTCATCGTCCTCGCCCTCAACCTCGACAAAATCGGCAGATGCAGATGGTCTGCCTGCAAGACGCTCGCCATGGCGGACAAGCTGAATATTCTGAAGACCTGCTGCGATGCCCTTGTTGCCGGATGCCGCAAAGCCGTAAAAGTTTACCGATACATTGCAGTAGTCGCCGCTGCCGCACTCCATCGGATCGAGTATCGACTGAACCTTGCGGTCAACGATCTGAGGTGCGTCCTTGGATGTAGCATTGAAGAAAAAGTGACCTGCATAGTTCTCATCGTCGGGACGGTCGATATCTCCGTCGTGCATCGGCATCTTGAGATTAGGCGGAATCTTACCATTCCACTTCTTATCCTTTGCCGCTTCCTTTGCTGCCTCGATCGCTTTCTTGATTTTCGCAAGGGTTGCCTTATCGTCTTTGGGAATCAGCAGGGAGACGGAATACTTCTCATCACTGCCATTAATTGACTTTGGTTCCCAAATGTTAGCAAAGCTGATGCGGCATGGGATTACGACCTTTGTTGCGGGTGCTGTGTTATTCGTTGCCATTGAAATACCTCCTAAAATGTGTTATTCTTCGTCAGAAAGTGCAGAAAACTCCTGACTTGGTGTTGTAAAATCAACAGGCTCTCTCGGATCGTTCTCCGGCACAAGTGCCAATTTTCCGGGCGGTTTTGCCACATACTGACCGAGCAGTTCGTTGAACTTTTTCTTACCCATCATCTTCTCAAATTCTGTCAGGGTGATGAGAGTCTGCTTGTAAAGGTCGGTGTAACCATTCTGAACAGCGACATCGACCACAGCTTTGGTGTCTGTGAAGATACGCTTGCTTCTGCCCTCGACCACTTTGTAGCCGGGGATAGGTACGCCGTGGTTGATAGCCTCAGAGGATACGAATGCAAATACCGCCTCGATCCATGAAGAAATCCTGTTCAGCGTGGGCAGTATCTCCGCAATCTCTGAAATGGGTATCAACCCCGGCTGCTTGAATACTGCAGTTTGTGTATCTGCTTCATAGGGGGCGGTCATATCACTTTCATCTGCAGTATCAAATGCGCCTGCATCAAGGTCGAGGAAGTCCTCATGGCAGAGTGCCAGTGCTTCATCGGCACAAGCCTTGCAGACAGGTTTCGCACGGCAGAATCTGCACCAGTCACCGGGCTTCTGCTCGCCCTTTCCCTCATACGCA
The DNA here is from genome assembly GCA_021769725.1 of Oscillospiraceae bacterium. Taxonomy (GTDB): domain Bacteria; phylum Bacillota; class Clostridia; order Oscillospirales; family Ruminococcaceae; genus Ruminococcus. The sequence goes on from JAETSI010000014.1 coordinate 16,330, forward strand.
AGTTTGGCTACAGGTCTTATGCTTTCGCCCCAGTCCTCTAATTCCTTCACGCTGCATTCAAAAGTCGAAATATTATCAAGACGGGGCTGGATGATGCTCATACGAACAATCTCGATATCATACAAAAAGCCATAGGCGGCTAAACCTCCGAGTGCGTAAAGCATCATCTGGCTGTTGTGGCCTGCATCCACAAAAATGCCTTTACCAGCCTTAAAATCTACAATATGGAGCAGTCCTTTGCCGTTCTCGTCACGACCAATAATAAGCATATCCGCCGTGCCAAAGCCGGAAGGTGCAATGTGGCTGTAATTCACACGCTCCTCCACAAAAGCAAGAGGCTCACAGCCGTTCTGCCGCATCTGCTCGATGATTGTGATGACAAATTCCGCATACACGTCGGTGATCTGCTCAATCTCCTCTGTGTCATATTCCTCAGACTGCGGTCTTTTTACTCTTTCATGTAGGTACTTCCGCACCTTGTACTCGCAGACTTCGTGGGCAAACGTGCCCTCAGCAGCATAGACTGAACTCTCATTGGGAAATCCTTCCTGTAATCTGACTGACGGCGGACAGTGAAGCCACTGCTTGGAACTGGATGCGCTCAACAGCGCATGAACATCCGGCATTGCAATACCCCCATTTAAAGCTGCGACAGATCTGTGAGAAACGCTTCATACTTGTCCGCTGGAACATCGCTGACTTTCGCTGCTCCGTATGATTTCAGCAAAGCAAGCACCTTGTCCTTGTTGCTGCGGTCCTTCTTAATCTTCTGCGTGACAACACGGATGAGGTCATCCGCGGTCAAAGCGGTCTTTTCCTTCTTTGTAGCCGCTTTCTTTGGCTCTTCCTCCTGTTTCGGCTGTTCAGGCTCAGTATCCCACGGCAGGTCATCTGCGGCGATGATCTCCTCGAAGTCGTCAGGATTGAAAGTTTCAGGTGCTTTCTCCTTGGGAACACCGTTGATCGCCATATCAGCCAGCTCCTTCGCCATATTCGGTTCCATTGCGGCAAGAAGCTGAATCACACCGCCGAAAATTGTACCCAAACCGTCAATCAGTTTCTTTGAGTCAACTGCAATCGGCTCTGTTGGTGTTTTTTTAGTCTCCGTCATATAAAAGTTCCTCCTCTTCATCATCATAATTATCATCACCATCGCTGCTGTTGCACGGATGCTTGATGTACACGGAAATTCCGTTGTCATCCACAGTCAGGTCGAGCAGCTCCGTGTGCAGCTCCATGTCCGGGAGCATTGTAGCCGATTGGGTGAGAAATGTGAAGATGTCGGCAATTACCAGCCCGATGTGAGCTGCTCCTGCATCGATTTTCCTCTCCAGCTCCTTCAGCGTGTCGTCTGTGCGGAACTTATCAGTAGTCTGTTGTACCTTGCGGTTCTTTGTACTGCTACCGTTGTAGCAGCGTTTCGGAATTCTTTTGGGGTTCATAGGCTTTTCCTTTCTGGTTGCGGTCATAGACCAATGTAAATGTGAACAATTACGGCAATCACCGCAAACGTTCTCTTTCGGAGGATTATTATCTCCTCTCATGTATTGTCGTGGGATCGTGCATTTGTAAGGGGTCTCAGAAAAATTTTTTTGCTTTGGTCAGTGCGTAACGTAGCCTTTCGTTAACAGACATTTTGGAAACGCCAAGTATCCCTGCAATCTCATCTTGTGTCATCCCATCCTTATAGTACATAATGAATACTTCCCTCTGCTTCTCTGTCATTGCAGCAAGCATTTCCTCACGAGTCTCACGGCGTTCAACGGCATCCTGCGGATTCTCACCCATGCGACCGTCATACCAGTTGAATGCTCTGCGGTAAGGATCTGCCATAGCCTTTTCAATAGCGTCATCTTTGTCACCTTTGTCCTTACAGGCTAAATCAACGGTATCTTTGCGACTTCCGGTGCGGTTCATGCTGTTAGATTCAATACGGTGGTCGCCGATCAGAGTTACAGCGATAATCCACGGCTGCGATTCCAGAAATCCCTTCGGCAGTTCACAGGTTTCCCGGAATGTGTCCTTTTCCGAATCTTTCAGCTTGTTGAAGTAGAATGTGAAACTGGTGCAGTAAGGCAGTCACACCACAGTGCGACCTGCTACGTTCTGATAGATTGCGAATCCGTTTCTGAACAGTGTGCAGCCATTCATGTCTGCAATTGGTTCTCCGGCGGTTTCAAAGAGCATCTTCGGAGTAGGAACTTTCGGCTTATCACCGAGATTCAGCATGACGAGAAGTTCGCCGAGTGTGGTCTTAGCAGTAATATTCATCTTTTCCATAATCGTTCCTTTCTGCAAGGAACACACTAAGCGGCAGATGCTCAGACGACTCTCCGATAACGCCAAAGGGCGCACAGGCAGAAGATGTCTCTACGGAATACAGAACATACCTATCTACACCTAATTCAGTCTATATAGACTGCAGGTTGTGCTGTTCTATTCCGTTATGAGCATCTGTCCGCCAGTGCGCGCCCTGACTAACAAATGTATGGTTTTGCTTGAATTTATCCGTAATTTGAGCTAAAAATAGCCGGACGCATACGGTGGGAGAACATATAGCTATCCTAAATTACTCACAGGGTATATCTGTGACGTAAGAATAGTGCTGTATGAACATCCGCTGCCGTATGCATCCGGCTTTGAGGTGTTGTTGATGTCAAGAACTCTATAAGCTCTGTGCTTGTCCTGTCCTTGACTGTAATTACATCATACCACATAAAATCCGTTCTGCATAGTTAGAAAAATCCTACCAGTTTTTTTAGATTGTTTTCGACTTATTTGTATATAAAATCAATCGCAAATGCTTGTTCATTGTGCAACGTTCACAATAAAACTGTGAAAATCATGCCTTTAAGACCCAAAAAACTGGTAGTAAAATCCTACCAGTTTTCAAAAATAATTAAAAAAATAGGACTGAACACAAAATTCAGTCCTAAAAAAGTTATACCGCATTGATCGGAAGCAGTTTCATGCGTTTTAGAAAGTCATTGTAAAAATTAAGCGACGATCCTTCGTATTGTTTTAACAGCTTATCCATAACCTGATGCCGATATTCACTTGTGAGATGTGCGCCGCCCAGATCCATTAAAGCTTTGACCTGATCGTAGGTAAGGTTCATAACCACGCCCATCAAATATATTTCTTCAGAAGTGACCTGCTTGCCACGTCCGGTTCTAATTTCCTTGATACGATACTCCGGGATATATGTTTCGGATGCTAAAGTTCTGGATGACCATCCCAAGTCCTCGATGTAATTACCGAGTGCATCATGGAAGGCTGCTCGTCTGGAGGGGAGATTGTCATCCTGCTCAATAGACCACATCAGGTACTCTATATCTTCATCGGTAACTGTCGGATTTCTTCGTTTTCCAAGCTGTATCGTTCGTTTGAGAACACCGAATTGGTAGTCATATTCCATTTCGGCTGCACGAAGTGTAAAAACAAGACAACATTCAGCGATGTTCTTTCGTGCCTCTTCCGTCAAAACACCGCACTTATTTGCCTTATCGTAGTGAACATAACGCTCATCATTATATATCACATGATTTTCGGCAAAAACGAGTGTACCTGTCTGTAAAAGTTCACGCAGACGAGCATTTTCATAATACAGCTTAAGCAGTTCGTTGCGGGAGATGCTGTAGGTTTGATATGGTTTCATATCCTCCGGCGGAATGTATGCAGGCACCATTTTTCCGTCAACCATATCATAGATACCCTTTGCCTGAATGTATCCGATATCTATCAGCCGATTTCTCGCCATGATTGGAGTGATATCGTAGAAATTCGCAATTTCGTCTATGATGTTATTGAGCTTTTCACGCATATCATCAATATGAACGTATTTTGCCATCAGCTTTTGCGTCAGCTCTTCGATGCCGTCTTCCGGAATCATGAGCCGAAATCCGAGCTGGTCAGCCTGCCGTTCCATTCTATTCAAAACTTTCTGTTCTTCATTGGAGAGTGGCAGCCATTTTGGCGTGTTGTTATAATTTTCTTTCAGATCCTCATGGTATTTCTCCTGCAAAAAATAGAACAGGCTGTGCTGCACAGCGTGAGCAATTTCATGAAATGCTGCGTTTTTCTGCTGCTGTGCTGTCAATGAACGTTCAATTAGGATAGTTTTTGCCGGAACCGTTGTCTGAAAAGATTCATGTCCCGATGTATATAGAGTTGCTTCGGTGTCACGGCAGTAAAAACGTCCGCCGTCAGGTTCATTCTCGCCGAGTCCTGTTTTATATATGGATAAGCCGAGAGATGACGCGAGAACGTTGGAATTGATTCTTCCATAAATGGAATAGGGATAGTTTTCGTACAAAATTTCCTGTGCGGCTTCTTCTATATCCAAAACCGAATATTTCGGCAGAAGAAAGTCATCAAGTTCGGTATACGACAGCGGATATGCCTTAGAAACCGGCATGATACCCTGCATAAGTCTAACATGATTACTTTTGAAATCGTAGTATCCTCTGATGAGATAATCGCTGTATACCAATCTGCGTTGAGGATTATCTTCACTTCCGGTATATGCGGTCATGTCAGCACGAAAAAAGCGTCTACATATACTTCTGAGAATGATTTTTTGTAGAAATGGAAATTCAGAAACCTTATATTTTCCACATGAACACCTAGCAGATGTGGAATTCCAAGTTCCGTTTCGCCGTTCAGAAGTGCCTGTTTAAGTTCATATTGATAGGAGCAGAGATAGTGTGCCAGAAGATAGTTGCGCATAGAAGCAAGCCTTTGGAGCTGCCGGCAGTTTTCGTTGTGTTTTACACGGAAATCATCTGGATTTGCTGTGTTTATGATCCATATAAGCGGATACTTGATCGATGCTTGAAAAGCTGTTGTCATTTTCAACTCCTTTCGTGGAGAGTGCATTTACCATAAACCGGCACACACTTAAGGCGGACTTGAAGTTATGATAATCCACATGGGTTCAAAACATTTGTTCCTAATTATAACACAAAATCCTCAAAAAGTAAATAAGTTTTTTTTTACAACTTTTTTCATCGGAAAATGCAACGAGAAGTGTCGGAATTTAAAAATATGGCTTTATTTCGAGGTTCGTGTGAATTGTGTGCGTTTGGGGAAAAGTAAAAATCGTAGGATTGCACAAGTGAGCGCAGCAGACTTTGTTTGTTTTGTATAGAAGAAAATGTGAAAAACAACGCTTGATTGAGCTGACTGTGTGAAAATTTGAAAAATCCTGCATGAACGCCATTGCAAAATTTTCCTCTCTATGTTATAATGAAGTAGAACGAAGATCTGCTCTCCTGACTGGCATGCAGAGGAATGCGGGAAGTGGGGAGAGTTGAGGTATGATGGGTGAACCGAGAGGTTCCGGAAGGGAGGTATAACGGTTGGAAAAATGTGTATATAACGGAGAAGTTCTCTACGCTTATCAAGTGCTGCAGGACTTTGATTTTGAACAGAAGATTCGGAACTGCCGTGCGCTGAGATGCTGCGACTGCGATGCTCCCGTTTTCTTTAAGCATGGTAAACAACGTGCTGAATGCTTCGCCCATTACAAGCGCGAGGAGTGCAAATACGGTGATTACTGTAGCAAGCAAAGTAATATATTCAAATACGTTCAGCGCGAGCTTTATATTCCACTACAAAGAATAGCCGAAAATCGTGGTTTTAAATTAGAAGAAGATGTTGTAATCATTCACGATCATTATACCGCTTTTGTTTTGAGAGGAGAGTCAGTAAAATACGCTATAGATATCATAGACACAGCCGCAACTTCCACTACTCTTGATAAACGAAACAGGCTTTATGAAGAAGCCGGATACCGCTATCTACAGATCACCGTGGACAAGGATGCTGAGTCTGAACCATTCTCAGAGCGTGATATGGCATATTTCCCTGTGAAATATTCGCTTAATAAATCCCTCAATCATACGGCTATTGTAATTGATAAAGAGCGTAAAAATTGGTTCATTTACATTCTTGACAATATGGACACATCGGATGTTCCCGATAACTTCTACTATTATCCGGATTGGTTTGCATATGACGCTTTTGCTATGCCGATCTCTTTGGATGATATCGATGTAGGCTTGCATGGCTTTTTCACCGTGGACTCTAACAAGGCATTCACCGACTTTTATAATAATCGCAGAACTGAAAAGGCGAAATGGATAAAAGAAGATGCAAATCGCCGTGAACGTCAGCGTAAGCAAGCGGAGGAAGCCCGAAAGCAAGCTGAGATAAGACGGCAGGAGCAGGAGCGCCGTTTCAAGGAAGCCGAGACAAAACGACAACAAGAAGCGGAAGAAAAGAAAAAAGCCGCAGAAGCGGCAAGGCTGCAGACAACACTAGATGCTGAGAAACACAGACAACAGCAGGAGCGATATTTCAAGGAAGTCGAAATAAAACGGCAACAAGAAGCGGAAGAAAAGAAAAAAGCCGCAGAAGAGGTAAGGCAGCAGGCAATACTATATACTGAGAAACGCAAACAACAGCGTGAGGCTGATGAAAAAGCAGAGATACTGCGTATCCATCAAACCACAGGAGGGTATATCGGTCCAAAGACAAATGGAAAATACGAAGTGAGTTCACTCGAATCTCTCACTTCCACACGCCCTACCCGCGATTGGCTGTGCGAATATCAACAATCTCATTTTATGGAACGGATCAGTGAGATAAGAGAATGCAAGCAATCCGGTGTCAGGACTATGTTTGCTAAGATGTGTTTCATCAGACCGTCAGAAAAAGCAATCCTGCTGCAAATTCTATCGGCTCTGAAAAGCACCGATACTGAAACTGCTCGTGTTGTCGAATATCTGATGCAGAGGGCAGGAATATAATTATATCGATAATTATGTAGGAGTGAGTAGATATGATACTTGACGGAACAAAAATGATGAAAACGTGTTATAAGGATTCTCGCAGTCATAGTGGGGAATCTGGTCAGCTATACATTTACGAAGATGCGGACGGAGCGAAGTATCTCGTCAAGCATAAACCGCTTGATGTAGCAAACGAGTATGTTGCGCACCGCCTTGCTATGCTCCTTGGTGTACCCACATCGGATGCTGTATTGATACTGGAGAACGGCAAATTTGCTGTAGGTATCGCTTTTGAAGAGGACTTTCAGCGTGTAAACATGGATGATTTTTTCGGAACGGAGACGTCTGAAGATGATGACTTAGACATGGGATATCCACTAGATTCAAGGGTACAAGTGGCAAAGGTAAAGTATTCCGATGATGATCCACATCTTGCGGAAGCGATGAATTACTTGGCTTTCCGACATATTGTGGTTATGGATGATAACCCGCAGGTTGCATTTGCACACGGCAATCTTATATCGTTCGATTATGCAGATGCCTTTAATCTCACAGAAGAAATGTTTGCTAGTCTGATGAATGACAACAGATCTGCACTTGGAAACGCTGTCGGTCTCTTTAAAAGCCATTTGAAAATTGATAAGGGCTATTGGGACAGCATCGAGCTTCTGCGTAGACCAAATACAAACTTTCTCCTCAATGCATATCTTGATCCTGTCATGAACTTTCCTGATATAGATTTTAATTCGTTGTTTGATGAGCTGAATCAAGCATTTTCACGCACGGTTGTAGATTTCTACGGCTGCTGCCTACAACTGGTAAATATGGAAATAGAGAAAATGATTAAAGAGGAGCCGAAAGCATGAATACTTTTGAAGCTCTCATAAAAATTTCCACCCTGCTTGCAGAGGGAAAAATCAAGGAATCTCTTGAATACTATCACGAACCTACTGACAAAGCCCCTCCACTATCCGAATGCACACACTGGATGGAAGAACTGTTGTCCTCGCTGCCGGATGCTGTTAAAGAACGCTATTCCTTTGAAATAAATGGCATCAATAATGAGCTTGCTGATTTGAAGAATGAACATTATTACGAACGCCTACAAAGACGAGGAGTTCCGTATATTTCCACAATCGGCGACCGCTTGCAAAATCGCATTACTCTGTTACAGAACGCAGTTGAAAACGGTCAGCCCGGATTTCTTGAACGGCAAGGTTGATTTTTCCACATTTATCAACAGCTTTTCAACATAGTTTTAAACGTAGAAAGGGAAAATGCTAATGCCTAACACAGATAATACCTCAATGATAGACCGCGATACATACCGTAAGATCAAGAAGATGAGTCGTGAAGAACTAAATGCCTTCCTGCTCCGCTATGCGGACGGTCTAAGCAACAGCCACACCATAGATCTTCGAGAACTCGAAAATGATTTGAAAACTATCAAGGGTATCGGTGAAAAGCGACTTGAAGAAGTGATGGAAGTAATTGAAAAGCATTTAGGAGTGTGATCTATATTGAAGCGCATCTTAGTAAAATCAGTTCACGGAGCATTCGGCTATGTTATGGAGCATTACTATCCATTTGGCATGGCTGACGAAGCTGCGGAGCAGGGCACATTGACCGACACTTATGCCGTAATCTCTATTCAAGACAGCCACATGCAGGGCTTCGGATTTCAGTTTGCTGAGAATCAGTTTTGTAAGGGCGTACTTACTTTACTTTTCGATGATATAGTCACAGATGTGGACGGAGCTGTATTATTTACCGATGACATGGCTGAGAGCATTATCGCTTTTATAGAGCAGCATCGGAAGTCCGTTGACACTTTATTGATCCATTGCTATGCCGGGCAGTCTCGTTCCAGAGCAGTCGGCGCTTTTGCAGTAGGTATGCTCGGCGGCGACAATAGCAAGTATTTTGAAGAAGGTACGCCGAATCAGTATATCTATGATGTGCTGGAGACGGCGTGGGTAAGAAGGCAACTGGCGAATATGTGAAAGGGTGATGTTATGCTGCACAAAATGCATTTAAAGGAAGATCCATTTGAAAAAATCAAGAACGGCAGCAAGACAATAGAGCTGCGCCTGAACGATGAGAAACGTCAAAAGGTACAGATAGGTGATTTTATTGAGTTTTCGTGCTTAGATAACCCTGATGATAAAATTCAGACACGAGTAACAGCCTTACACCACTATGATTCATTTGCAGAATTGTATAACTCCTTACCAAAGGAGAAACTTGGCTACACTGTATCTGAAATTCCCGCTCCTGACCACATGGACGAATATTATACACGGGATAAGCAGGATAAATACGGTGTTCTTGGCATCGAATTATATTGTACTGATCTTCAAAAATTTATCAATGCACAGGAGCGCGGCTATGGCTTTGGTGAAAACTATCAGACCGCTTTAACCGAAATGAAGCAGGGAGAGAAGATATCTCACTGGATATGGTATGTGCTTCCGCAGATACAGGGATTAGGACGTAGCGGTACTACAGCATATTTTTCTATTAAAGATTTGTCTGAAGCTAAGGACTACTATGTTCACCCTATTCTCGGTGCAAGACTGAAAGAGATAACCGAAACTTTGCTGGATATTGAATCGGACGATCCGATGGCAGTATTCGGATATCCGGATGCTTTTAAGTTGCGTTCCTGTATGACGTTATTCAAATATGCAGCACCGGAGCAGGATTTGTTCCAAAAGTTGCTTGATAAGTTCTGCCGTGGGAATGAGGATGAGAAAACATTGAAGATACTGGGATTATAAGAAACAAAATATTTACAGAGGTGGTAATATGCTGATATTAGGTTCATACGGATTCAGCCATACACAGGTTCGCCTGAAAATCGGTGAATTCATACCAGATCAGACCGGTAATATGCTGATTGTTCCATTAGCATGTATGTTTGAAGAAGAAACCGGACAGAGGGAAAAGAACTGTGCCGCAATGCTTGGTTTCAAGACGGAAAATATTTTTGTTTTTGACAGTGCCAATCCAGATGCATACACGGACAAAAAGTATGATTACATAGCTGTACTTGGAGGAAACACTTTCAAGTTGTTGTATCTTGTAAAGAAGTAGCGCCTTGACAGCTTTATCAAACAGCAGGTTGCGGCTGGTGCGGTCTATCTTGGATTTTCTGCCGGAGCTTGTTTGGCTTGTCAGGATGTTGAATATGTCAGAAATTTTGATGACAATAACCATATCACGGATGGAGATTTCACGGCTTTGGGACTGACTGATAAATATGTACTGTGCCACTTCGATTACAGAGGTACAGAGGAGATCAAGATGTGCCGTTCCTATATCGGCGATGAGCCTGAACTGATTACGATTGCTAATGATCAGCTTATTATTCTGCCGTAACTGTAGTTAAGGACTATCCGATAATGATAAAAGCAAGAGGTGATTCTATGATTTATATAACCGGAGACACACATGGAGAATACGATGCATTTTTGAACAGAATCTATCAATATCCAGTCTCAAAAGACGATATTGTTATCGTCTGCGGTGACTTCGGATTTGTTTGGGATACACCCTATCATCGTTACTTTCTTGCCAAATTGACAGCAGAACCATTCACCATAGCATTTGTAGATGGCAATCATGAGGACTTTGATCTTCTGTATACTTACCCCATTATCGAATGGAACGGCGGAAAGGTTCACAAGAGTTCCGATAACATCTATCACCTGATGCGTGGGCAGCGTTTTGTGATTGAGGGAAAGAGCTTCTTCGCAATGGGTGGTGCATATTCTGTTGACAAGGCAATGCGTGTTGAAGGCAGAAGCTGGTGGAAGCAAGAACTGCCGAATAATGAAGAGTATAAGGCTGCGGAAGAAACGCTCCAATCGTGCGATTACAAGATTGACTACGTCCTTACACACACAGTTCCGCAGTCAGTGATTCATTACCTCGGCTTTATCCCTGATATGCATGATGCGGAACTGACGGGATATTTTGAGTGGCTATATGGTGAGCTGAAATTCAAGAAGTGGTTTGCAGGGCATTTCCATGTGAATCAGATTGCGAGATGCAATGTGCAGGTTTTGCTAGATGATGTTGTCACGATTGAATAAAATATAATACAGCGGCAAATGTTAGCGTGTGGGAATATCGCCGCTGGTGCAAAGAAAATAAAATAGACTGCGAGGAGTGATAGTATGCTGCTGACTTATTCAAATGATATGCAGAAGGCTATGGAAATTAAGGCAGAAACTGCTAAAGAGACGGATAAATCCAATATCTGGTTTGTTCATACGCTGAAAATCAATCGCCGGAACTGCGTGATTTTTATGAACACGGCAACGAGATTTTCAATGATTCTCTGGGGATTAAAAGCTACTGATTACAAGAAAATAGATTTCAAAGAGCATCTTGGAAATCTGCTTCGGGAATATTATATCAATTCTGATATTATTCTTGCATACCTCTTTGACTGCGGAGATATTACAGTTGCCAAAAACAGCGACCGTTCTGCAACAGCGCAGCTTAACCGGAATGCAATAGAACTTAAATATATTCAGGATCATCTTGATAAAGGGAATATATTGCAGATTGACGCGTCAAAATGGCTGAACAACAGACTTTTCAGCGTTGACGGAAAATACAAGTACCCGGCAGAAGTTTTCCTTGAAATGCTGAAAAGCAGATATAACGTTCCTTTTTACAACATTGATATGCTCCGGTTGAAAATCACGCTTGACTATCCTGATTTTGAGATCAGCAGGGAAGTTTCTCTGCCTGCGAATATGAACTTCTACGGGCTTCATGCTGCAATACAAAGTTGTTTTAATTGGCAGAATTGTCATCTTTATGAGTTCATAGCATATGGCGAAAACGGCGAACCGGTGATGAGAATAAAATCTGAGTTTGAAGATGAAGAATTTGGCGATATACCTACAAGGAACGATACAGAATGCAGCGTATATGAGATGCTATGCAAATATGCTGACATATGGTATATCTACGATATGGGCGATGACTGGCAGCATAAGATCGAACTGCTTGAAGTCACTAAGGAGCATGAAAATGTTGTGCCGACTTGTTTGAAAGTCACAGGGAAAGCGCCGCCGGAAGATTGCGGCGGTGTCGGCGGTTATCAGGAACTGCTGCAGCAAATTGCAGACGGTGACAAGGAAATGATCGAGTGGGCGGAATCAATGAAATGGGATGAGCAGAGCGCAGAGGAAATAAGCAGAAAATTGAAATGGAAAATCAGATGATCGGTTGGCATTGTATTGAAAGTGTCAGTATCAAATATAGAAAGCAAATATTCCGTGCAAAATTCTATATGGCGGACAAAGCGAAAACAATCCTCAAAATTCCTTGCATTTTCACAGCATTTATGCTATACTAAAAGTAGAGATTGAACTGTAAAAATAGAAAAGGAGCGTATTTTGATTGCAAAAGCGTTCTTTGTGGCAGACGTAACACGCCTGTGAGATAAGAAATCTCATGATTCGGTCAGAAAACAATCATACAGACAAGGAGATGATATGATGTCCGGAACAGTATTAACAATAACTGATATTCAAAGAATAATTAAGCCTCTTGCGCAAAAATATCACATTTGTGAAGTTTATATTTTTGGATCTTATGCAAGAAACGAGGCAACGGTTGACAGTGACATTGACTTCTTGATTTTCGGCGGTAAAAATTTTAAGCTTACCTCGGTTTTTGCCTTTGCCGAAGAACTTCGTATGATTATCCAAAAAGAAATTGATGTATTTGAGATTAATGAGGTTAATAAAGATAGCTTATTTTATGAAACAATAATGAAAGAAAGGGTGAAAGTTGCTTGAAATATTCCGATGAACAAAGGTTGCAGAAAATTCTCGATAATTCTGAAAAGTTGCTATCCTACATTTCTGAGCATAATGTAACAAAAGAGCAGCTTTTGAATGACTATTCTCTGCAATGGCTTGTCACAACGCCACTTTATAATATTGGCGAACACGTTTACAGGATCTCTGCTGAATACAAAAATATTCATACTGATATTCCTTGGCTGATGATAGCTGGATTACGGCATAGATTAGTTCACGACTATGATGGTACGAACTGGAATATTATATCAGAAGTTGTATTCAATGAACTGCCTGAACTTACAGAAAAAATAAAATTACTATTAGAAAACAGCAACCAAATTCTTTGATAATGCGGTGAGTACGATGAAAATGTGGATGGAGCTTATCAGAGCCGATGCTCTGAAAGAAGCTCTTGAGAGTATGATCAGGAATGGAATCAGTGAAGAACAGGCTAAAAAAATCCTCGGATTAGCATAACATACCACGCCCCGGCAGATTATCTGTCGGGGCGATTTTTTACGGTCAGATTCCGTTTTTTTCTGGGATAGGGTTCGGTTATTTCTGTAATCCCAAGAAGATAATCCACGCTGGTATCATAATAATCAGCAAGAAAAATCAGTGATTCCAGCGGAATTTCTGTAGTATGTGATTCATATCTGGAGTAGGTCTGCTGCGAACATCCCAGTAATTTAGCCGTTTCAGCCTGGGACATTCCCGATTTTTCACGCAGTTCCCGTAGTTTTAGATGCAGTTCAGCCATTTTATCGTCCTCCCTGATGCTATTATATCATACTCAGAAATTGAATGTCAAGCATATTCGCCGGATATCGACGCAGATTTTGCAGGATATCCGGTGATTTTATATCTTGACTATTACTCATGAATTGAGTAATATAGTATGCTATAGCTATCTAACTTCCTGCGGATATGAAAAAGATCTGCTGATTTAAGGCAGATTCAGTTCGTAGAATTCCGTATTTTACGAAAAGTTCAAGTGTAGTATAATCAATATATACATTAATATTTTAGCATACATCAGCCGAAATGTCAAGGTATTTATTGGCGGATTTCCACAAAATTTGAACGAGGTGTTAAGATGAAAGGATTAAACATTTATAAACGTAAGGATGGTCGCTTCGAAGGGCGAATCACAACCGAAATCATTGACGGAAAGCGAAAATTCAAAGCTTTTTTTGGAAAGACAGAGGAAGATGTCCTGAGTAAAATGGAGAAATTCAAGGCATCGCTGACGCAGCCGACTGAGAAGCACCTTACACTATCTTCTGTTTTTACAGAGTGGTTTCAGTTCATATCTTACAGAGTAAAGGCTTCAACACTGGCAAACTATCTGCTTAAATCCAACAAGCATATAATCCCTGCATTTGGAAAACAAAATATTGCCGAAATTGCGCAGACATCTATCTACCAATTTATCCGTGACAAGCAGAACAGCGGTTTATCAAACCGCTATATAACGGACATTCTTATCCTGATGAAGTCCGTGTTTAAGTATGCCGCCCGTACATACCATGTAATTAATCCAATGGAAGGTATTTTTATGCCGAAAAAACAGAAGGCTGAGATTCGTTTGCTAACAGAGGCAGAGGAGCAGAAACTTATGCAAATCGTCATGGGCAATCAGAACCTCACAACGCTCGGAATAGCCCTTGCGAAACTGACCGGGCTTCGTATCGGCGAGCTTTGTTCGCTGCAATGGGAGGACATTGACCTTGAAAAACGGATTCTGACCGTCAAGAAAACGCTTCAGCGGATTCAAGTTAAGGGTAGCAGCAAGAAAACCAAGCTTGTGATCACCGAGCCGAAGAGCGAGACTTCTAAGCGAAGCATCCCCATTCCGGAGTGCATCATCGGATTCTTGCGGAAATTTCAGGGAAAAGCAGATGAATATTTGCTGTCCGGTTCAGAGAAGCCGATTGAACCCAGAACAATGCAATATCGTTTTGCAACAATTTTGAAAAACGGAAATCTGCCGTCAGTGCATTTTCATGCACTCCGACATATGTTTGCATCAAATTGCGTAAAACTGGGATTTGATATCAAAGCTCTTTCGGAAATTTTAGGTCACAGCGGCGTAGAAATCACGCTGAATCGTTACGTTCATTCGTCATTTGAGCAGAAATCTGAGTTTATGAACCGCCTGAAAATGACGGCATAAAGTCATCTTTTAGCATCTTGAAAAATAAGTATAGGGCACTTTTCGTAAAATACGGAATTTGACGATACCAGAATCCAGAAAGAGAACGATCAGAATATGAGTATAACAAAACACTATAGCGGCGGTCTGACGAGGGAGCAATTCCTGTTTTATGAAATCAGAACAGTTGCATCATTACATTGTACCGGAATAGAACGCAATGAAATTTATGAACAGATCACCCGGGATAACCTCTTTCAGTATCCTGCTGAGCGGATGATACGTTCTATCACAAATATATGTTTTAAGCGAATTGATGCACTTGAATCCGATTCGCTTATTTCTCAGCTTGCAGGCGCTTCTGCTGCTGTTGCGAAGCAGATCAATCTGTATGCGATCATGCGGGAAAATGGTGTCGTATATGATTTTATGACAGACATGATCGGCGAAAAATACCGCACACAGCAGCTTGATTTTTCCCATAAGGATATCAATAGCTTTTTTACTGAACTACAGGAACGTTATACACCTGCATCAGACTGGTCAGAAACAACAAGAGCAAAGCTGCGGCAGGTGCTGACTAAATTTCTTGTTGAGTGTGATTATCTTGACAACGTCCGTTCTCATGAGTTAAAGCCGGTATTTCTGTTTCCGGAGCTTGAGGAAGGAATCCGGGAGATCGGAGATACGCAGGCATTGAGCGCTTTCAATTGTTTTATCTGAGGTGGAATATGAGTGAGATAAGAAAAAATCTGGATACAGTCAGAGAACGTTTTTTGGATGATGTGTTTCTCAGCAATAAGGGACTTTCTAACGAGGTCGGAATCCATGTGTTTTGCTATGAACCCAACGAGGAGATGATCGTTCGTGAGTATTTCAGTAATCTGAAGGAGCAAGATGATTTGACGTTCCGACTGATAGAATGCGATTTATATAAGATTTTTCTACAGATCTGCGAAGAAAAACGCATCCTGAAAACAATTCCTGCAATGGAGAAGAAAAAAGGCTCGGAGGGACTTTTGAAGCAGCTGCAGAAAATTGCTTCGCCGGAAGTATTCGTACAGCATATGCAGTATGAACCGCATCAGCACGGAGATATTCTGCTTATCACCGGAGTGGGCAAGGTTTATCCCTTTATGCGTTCCCACAATATTTTGGATAACATCCAGCATTTGTTTTCGGATATTCCGGTCGTTATGCTTTATCCGGGAAAATTCAACGGGCAGGAACTTTCATTATTTGATGAATTCCATGAAGGAAATTATTACCGTGCATTTAATATGCTGTAAGGAGATTTGCTATGAAACTGCAAAATATTTATAAAGCTGACATAAACCGTGATATCAACGGCGTTATCAAGGTTGCACAAGACGATGAGCGTTCCATAGAGCAGGAACTGCGGGAGTATATCATCACGAAGGAGTTGCGTCGTCACTTCAATACATTTCTGAATCATTATGAACATTCATTGAACCAGCCGACAGATAAGATAGGGGTGTGGATCTCCGGCTTTTTTGGAAGCGGTAAATCTCACTTTCTGAAAATTCTGTCTTATCTTTTCTCCAATCCTATTGTTGCCGGAAAGCATGCCGTCGATTATTTTGCGGATAAGTTTGATGATCCGATGATGTTTGCACAATTGGAAAGCTGCGTGAAAATTCCTACAAAAACAATTCTGTTCAATATTGATTCCAAGAGTCCACTTACAAAGGATAAAACTGCTATTTTGCGTGTGTTTGCAAAGGTGTTCTATGAGCATCTCGGTTTTTACGGCAATGATCTGAAAGTGGCGAAGCTGGAGCAGTTTATTGCAAGATCTGGCAGGACGGAGGAATTTAAGGAGGCTTTTGAGCGCATTAACGGTGGAGCATGGGAGGAATCCCGTGACTCCTTTGTATTTTTTGAGGATGATGTTGTTGAGGCGATGACGGAATCCCTCGGTATCAGCGAGACGGCTGCACGCAACTGGTTCAACGGCGAGGAAGAGATTGATCTCAGCATTGAACAGCTCGTCAAAGAGATCAAGGAATATATCGACAGTAAGGGAAAGCAGTTCCGGCTGCTGTTTATGATTGATGAAGTTGGTCAGTATATCGGCTCTGATTCTGACCTTATGCTGAATTTACAGACGATCGTCGAGGAAATCGGCACAAAATGCGGCGGACGTGTCTGGGTCATGGTCACCAGTCAGGAGGCTATAGACAGCATTACAAAAATCAGCGGTAATGACTTTTCTAAGATTCAGGGGCGTTTCAATACGCGTCTGAGTCTGTCGTCATCCTCGGTGGATGAGGTCATCAAGAAGCGTATCCTTGCCAAAACGGAAACAGCTGAGGATATGCTGAAGCTTCAATATGAAAAGAATCAGGCGGTATTGCGCAACCTGTTTTCTTTCAACGGTGCAGTATTTGACCTCAAGGGCTATTCCGGTGAGGGAGAATTTGTGGAAACCTATCCCTTTGTGCCGTATCAGTTCCGTCTGATGCAGAATGTCCTTGCACAGATTAGAAAGCATGGCAACTCCGGAAAACATCTCTCCGGCGGTGAACGTTCCATGCTGTCCGGATTTCAGGAGGCGGCACAGGCAATTCAGGAAAAGGACGAAAACGCTCTCATTCCGTTCAGCTTGTTTTATGACACTGTACATACATTTCTGGAAAGCTCCATTCGCCGTGTTATCGATCGCTGTCAGAACGCTGCTGACAATCAGGACGGTATTGAGCAGTACGACGTCAGCATATTAAAGCTTCTCTACCTCGTTCGTTATGTGGATGATGTGAGGGCGAATCTTGATAATATTACTGTTCTGATGTGCGACGATATCCGTGCGGACAAGATCACGATGCGTCGGACCATTCAGCAGTCTCTTGACCGTCTTGTCGCACAGAATTATGTTTCCCGTGCAGGCGATACCTATACTTTCCTGACAGACGATGAGCAGGATATTGCACGTGAGATCCGCAATATACCCGTTAATAGTGCAATGGTGACCGATGCGATCGGAGACATCATTTTCAATAAGCTTTACATGAGCAAGAAGTTCAGGTATGGAAAATATGATTTCCCCTATGACCGCCAGATCGACGAGACACCGATCGGTCAGCTTGGCGGAAATATCATGCTGCAATTCATCACGGTGGCTTCTGAAATATACAGCACGGATGACAATATCTTCCAGCATAAATCCGGTACAAATAATGCTGTCATGATTGTACTTTCCGACACCCTGCCTTATTTTGAAGAATTAGAGCTTGCAATGAAAATCCGCACCTATGTCAAGGGGAAAAATGTTGCCCAGCTTCCGGAAGCAATTCAGACAATTATCCGCAGCCGTACCACCGAGGCTTCTGCGCATGAGCAAGCTGCTGAAAAGCTGATATCACAGTCAATCTCCGACAGTCGTATCTATGTCGCCGGCGAAAGATTGAATCTCCGAAATTCCTCGGTGAAGGACAGAATCGAGCAGGCTCTTTCCATGCTGATCGAAAGCGTCTATACAAAGCTTGAATATATCCGGAAGAACTATGACAGTGATGCGGAGCTGCTTGAAATACTCTCCGGCTTACAGAAGCAGATGAGTTTTGGAGATATCGGAGCGCCTAACGCAGACGCTGTCAAGGAATTAACGGAATATCTGGTAAGGCAGAAGGAACGTAATCTGCCGACTTCTATGGGCGACATTCAGCGCAGATTTTCCGCAATTCCGTATGGCTGGCGGGAAATTGATATTGCCGCTGTTGCAGCAGAAATGATTGCTGAGGGTAAGATCACTCTGAAATATGCAGGCAATGTAATAACTGCTTCGGATAAAAAGCTGCCTGACTATCTGCGTCGTAAGACTGAAATTGACAAGGCGATCATCAGCTTCCGTGTCGCACCGCCTACTTCTCTCATCAAGAAGGCTCGTGATTTCCTCGGTGAATACTTCAACTGCGGAATAGGTGCGATTTCGGATACCGAGAACGAACTGATCGCGTATATCATCGACAAATTCTCCGAACAGCGTGATGATATGAACAAACTGCTGACAGAACAGTATGCAAGTAATAATTATCCTGGAAAGGCGATCGTAGAACAGAGCATAAAACTCTGCAATGACCTGCTGATGCATAAAAATGATAGCATTGCGCTTTTGGAGCAGGCAGTCAAGATGCAGGACGATCTGCTGGATAATGCAGAAGATATCGCCGATGTGCTGACGTTTTTCCGGATTCAGCAGCCGATTTTTGACAAGGCGCAGGCTTTGATTAACTCGATTTCAGCTGAAAAGGAATATTTCAGCACAGAGCAGACAGCCTTGACAAATATTGCAAAAATCAAGGAGATTTTGACAAGTGCCAAGCCTTATCGCCGTATTTCTGAATTGCCTGAGCTGACACAGCAGATTCATGATGTGTACAGCAGACTTCTGGAGGAAAAGCGTGAAGAGGTATATGCAGAAATCCGTGCAGCTATGGGTGAGATTCATCAGACGGCAACCATTGAGCAAACGAAAATCGTTCAGTGCGCCGATACGGAGCTTGAAGAAAAAAAAAGCAGTGCAGAACAATGTGATAAGCTCACTGCTCTGGATGCAATGAAAATTCAGATCTCTAATATCCGTCAGCGGTATCTGCAAAAGCTTGTGATCACAGATCCGGTTGTCGATACTGTCACAATGAACCGCAGTACCGTTTGTCATACAATGAAGCTGCAAAGTGAAGCCGATATTGACGCATATGTTGCAGAAATCAAGAAAACGCTTATGGAACGCCTGAACGGTCACGACGTACTGCACATTATCTGAGGTGGAATATGAATAAAACAGCAATTAAAAATTTCGCAGTCGCTGCACGGCTCACGCTGATCGATGCCGTGACGCAGCGTGCGTTTGAATATGAAGTTACAGAAAACGGCAGGAATGATCCGGCACAGGATTCTGTCAGTGGGCGTGCGCTGACTGCTGCCGAAAAAAATCAGCGTCAGCAGCTTATCAGACGTATTCAGCAAAGCAGCTTTGCTGAGGTCATGGAAGAAGCGGCATATACTTGGTTCAACCGATTTATCGCTCTGCGTTTTATGGAAGTCAACGGCTATCTGCCGACCAGAATCCGTGTGTTTACTGACGAAAACGGAGCATTCAAACCTGAAATTCTCGTCGAAGCATCACGTCTCGATTTTAACGGCATCGACCATGACTACATCATGGAGCTGCTCGACACGCAGGAAAACGACAAACTGTACAAGTATCTGCTGATTGCGCAGTGCAATGCACTGAATGTAGGTCTGCCGGAGATGTTCGAGAAGATCGGCGGCTGGACGGAGCTTCTGTTCCCGAATAATCTGCTCCGCAGCGACAGCGTGATTGCCAAAATGGTATCGGAGATTCCCAAGGAGGACTGGTGCGATCAGGTGCAAATCATCGGCTGGCTGTATCAGTATTATAACACCGAGCCGAAGGACAAGGTTTTTGCCGACCTCAAGAAGAATATCAAGATCAGCGCGGAGGCTATCCCTGCGGCGACACAGCTTTTCACTCCGGACTGGATCGTGCGTTATATGGTGGAAAATTCCCTCGGCAGGCTCTGGACAGAGGGACACGGCAAACCGGATTCTGCCGACTGGAAGTATTATCTCGAAGAAGCCGAGCAGGAGGATTCCGTCAAAGCGGAACTGGAAAAGCTGCGTGCGGAATACAAAAATATTCAGCCTGAGCAGATCAAGTTTCTCGACCCATGCATGGGTTCGGGGCATATTCTGGTTTACGCATTTGATGTGCTGATGGATATTTACACGTCCTGCGGCTGGTCGGAGCGTGATGCGGCGCTCTCGATTTTGCAGCACAACCTCTTCGGTCTGGACATCGACCGCCGTGCGTATCAGCTTGCGTATTTCGCTGTGATGATGAAGGCACGTCAGTATAACCGCAGTATCATCAAAAGCGGCGAAGTACAGCCGAATCTTGCGAATTTTGCTGATGTCATGGGCGTGGATACTGGGCTGATTTCCGGAAAGCTCAGGGAATTTGCGGAGCAGTTTGCTTATGCGGACACCTACGGTTCTCTCATGGAGATCATTGCGCCGAACGGTCTGGACGAGGCGGTTTCGGCATTCAATGTGTCCTTTGGCATCAGCCGCAGACAGCTTGACATGATGCTGCGAATCTATAAAAACCTGTCGCAGAAATATGATGTTGTGGTGACGAATCCGCCGTATATGGGCGGTGGAAATATGAATGCAACTTTGTCCGATTACATCAAAGATAATTTTGCCGATTATAAATCTGACCTGTTCTCTGCTTTTATGGTGAGATGTACACAACTTGCAAAATCTACAGGGTACACAGGATTTTTAACGCCCTATGTCTGGATGTTCATTCAGTCATATGAAAAGCTGCGTTCATTGATTTACGCTACTAAGACTATAGAAACTTTGATACAGTTTGAATACTCGGCGTTTGAAGAAGCAACTGTGCCGATTTGTACTTTTGTTTTGAAAAACAGTCATGTAAACAAAAACGGCTGTTATTTCCGCTTGACCGATTTTAGGGGCGGTATGGAAGTTCAGCGGCAGAAAACGCTTGAAGCAATTGCAAACCATAAGTGTGGTTTTTACTATGAAAGCAACTCTGAAAACTTCTCCAAGATTCCGGGTATGCCGGTGGCTTATTGGGTGAGTGAGAGTTTTGTTAGGGCGTTTGAGAAGGGAGAATGTTTAAATAGTTTTAGTACTATATTTGAAGGGTTAAAAACAAGGGATAAAGAAAGATTTGTTCGCTTATGGTTTGAAATAGATAATCTAAAATGGAAACCATACGCTAAAGGTGGTTCTTTTAGAAAATGGTATGGAAATAAAGAGTACGTTGTAAAATGGGGAGAAGATGGAACGGAAATTAGAAATTTCAAAAAATCAAGTGGTGCAAATTTTAAATATTATTATAAACCGACTGTCACATATTCGGCACTAACATCATATAAATTTTCAGGTAGATATTTGGATAATTCCTTTTTTGGTGGTGGTGGCGGTGGTATTACAAATACTGAATTGATTGATTATATTTTAGGATTTGTTAATTCAAGCGTATATCATTATATAATAAATGCTATAAGCCCTACGCTGAATTTTGAAGTAGGTCAGATTGGAATACAACCATTAATTATTGATAAAAATCAAAAATCAGTAAGTGAAACTCTCGTACAAGAAAACATAAACATTTCAAAAACCGATTGGGACAGCTTTGAAACAAGCTGGGATTTTGAAAAGCACCCGCTTATCTGCGGAACTTCTTCAATTAAAGAAGCCTATAAAAAATGGGAGCAAGAATGCACCGCGCGTTTCAATAAACTGAAAGCCAACGAAGAAGAGCTGAACCGCATCTTCATCAACATCTACGGCTTGCAGGATGAGCTGACCCCCGAGGTCGAGGACAGAGACGTGACCGTGCGCAAAGCTGATTTGCAGAGAGAGATAAAATCACTGATAAGCTACGCCGTAGGCTGCATTTTCGGGCGGTATTCCGTTGATTGCAAGGGACTTTGCTATGCCGGCGGCGACTGGGACAGCAGCAAATACAAGACCATTATCCCCGACAATGACAATGTTGTCCCCATATGCGACGACGATTATTTCGAGGATGACCTGACCGCCCGTATCATTGATTTTGTGGCAAAGGTCTACGGCGAGGACACGTTGGAGGAGAACCTGAAATTTATCGCCGATGCACTGAACTGCAAGGGTACGACACCCCGTGAGGCCATACGTAATTATCTGCTTACGGGCTTCTATGCCGATCACTGCAAGATCTACCAGAAACGCCCTATTTACTGGCTGTTCAGCTCCGGCAAAAAGCATGGCTTCAAGGCGCTTGTGTATATGCACCGCTGGAAGAAAACCACCGTTGCCACCGTCCGCACGGATTACGTCCACGAGTTGCAGGAGCGTTATAGAACACAGCTTTCGCTCCTTGCCGACCAGATGCAGTCCGCCGCCGCAAGCGATCATGTCAAGCTGAAAAAGCGGCAGGAAAAGCTGACCGCACAGCTGACGGAGATCAACGCCTACGAGGAAAAAGTGCATCATCTTGCGGATATGATGATCGACATTGATCTTGACGATGGCGTTAAGGTCAATTATGCGAAATTTGCCGATATACTGGAGAAAATCAAATGACAACAGATAACATAAACCGTTCACTCCGAGAACGCTTTGCACAGCCGCTGAAGGATTGCTATGTACGCCGGATCATATTCTGGTACGATTCCGAGTGTGAATTTGAGTCCATGCTGGATGAGCTTGATCTGCCGGATGTGAAGATACTGCGGCTCACAGGCGACAACTTTTTTGAGGCAAAAATGCTTCTTTCCGAGACAGATCTGACGAGCAATTACCTTGTATATCACCCGATCTCTATGCCCCACGTGTGGGACGACTGGCTTCGTGATATTGAGCTTTACAGCGAAGAATTCCGTGCCGATCTCATCTCCATGCAAATGGACGAGCTGAATATTCCGCAGACAGTGGCATTCCGAAGAGCCGTAAGGCTGTATCAGCCATTTTTTGGCAACAAGGAGCGTGTTGCACATCTGACGGCACTGCATACAAATTATGAAACTGCCGCACAGCTGCATATTGATATCATGGCGGTTCTTTCGGGCGCAGAGGATAACAGCGCAGAGGGCGTGATTCGGGCGATTCTCTGCGATACAGTTTACAGCAATGAGAATACCGCATTGGAACAGATTCGCAAATTCGGCAGCGAGGACGCACTTCGGGATATGCTTTTAAAATACACCGGCTATGCCGCAGACGAGGTGGATTTATCGGAACTTGCAAAGCACTTGATGATAACGGCACTTTCGGGAGTTGTACAACCGCTGACATTAACGGGGCTGGAGAAATATATCTCGCCTGACCATCAGCCCTTCTGCTACAATGCGATAGATGAATGGGCGCATTCGGAGGACGGCGGAAAGCTGTTTGAGCTTGCAAATGATATTTCACAGGAGCTTGATCTCTGTGCAAGATTGGAAAAGCAGGGTGTGGAATCTCTGCTTGATGCAGATTGTCTGCCGTGCATTGATGAATGCATTATCTCCCATTATATGAACGAGATCAGCGATGATGTCATTAAGTCTGCGGATATACTTTCCGCAGTTGAGAAGCGCCGAACCGGCAAGTGGCATAAGCATTTTGAGATGTACTATGACGGATTATATGCCTTTGCACAAATGCACGCATTCTATTTGGAGCATATCACCGGTTTCCATTATGGAACTGCTGAACAGCTCTGGAAAGCATATTGCGATGAGTTTTATCTTATGGATACATATTACAGACGTTTCCATGTCGTTTTCCGTAAGAGTCTGAAATCTGCGTCCTCTGATCTGGATGATTTGTTCAAAAATGTCGCCGATGCGGCAGAACGAATCTACAAAAACTGGTATCTTAATGAACTGAATAGTCAGTGGTGTTCGCTGATACATGATGAAATGGAAACGGAGGGCTGTGTATCGGCATTGCCGCAGCAGGTTGATTTCTACAAGCAGAATGTCATGCCTTTTGTTCGGAACAAGAACCGTATCTTTGTCATTATCTCCGACGCATTCCGGTATGAGGTCGCTGTGCAGCTGAAAGAAAAATTGATTCGTGAAACAAGCGGCACTGCTGATATGTTTGCGATGCAGTCTGTATTCCCAAGCCTGACAAAATATGGAATGGCAGCACTTTTACCGCATCAGATTCTTACACTGACGGATGATTTGCAGGTGCTTTGCGATGATGCACCGACAGTCAGCACTGAAAACAGGGATATGATACTCAAAGCGGCGAATGCAGCGAATTGTGCTGTCGTATATGAAGATCTGCTTGCGATGAAACAGGTACAGCGCCGGGAACTGATATCCGGTGCGGAGGTCGTATACATTTACCATAATAAGATCGATGCCATAGGTGATAAGCCAATGACGGAAAACCAGGTGTTTGATGCCTGTGGAGAAGCCGTTGATGAACTGCTTTCTTTGGTGAAGCTGATCGTCAATTCTATGAACGGTACAAATGTGTTGATCACAGCGGATCACGGTTTTATTTACTCTTATCAGCCTCTTGCAGAAAGTGACAAGAGTGAGAAGTCACTTGTAAGCGGTGCTGTCATCAAAACAGACCGTCGCTGTATGGTTACAGAGCCGGAGGCTTCTTCCGAGTACCTGATGCAGATTCCGATGAACGTGTTTAACTCTGATAAACTCGGTTTTGCACCGCTTGAAACAATCAGAATCAAAAAGCAGGGCGGCGGCATGAACTTTGTACATGGCGGCGTTTCCCTTCAGGAATGCTGCGTTCCCGTCATTGCGTTCAAAAATATTAAGCCCAACTCAAAGCACTTTGTTGACACCAAAAAGGTTGCATTGCGGCTCCTGAGTCGTACCCGGAAAATTGCGAACAACATCTTTTTCCTTGAGTTTTACCAGCCGGAAGCAGTGAGCGGAAAAACCATACCGGCTACATATGAGCTGTATATCTGCGATAATATGAGCAGTATTGTCAGCGATGTGCAGACGATCATAGCAGATAAAACCACGGATAATGTGCAGGAGCGGGTTACAAGAATCCGCTTTACTCTGAAAGGGCAGGAATACAGCAGCACAGACCCGTATTATCTCAATATTGTTGACAAGGACAGCGGCGATATCAAGGAGCATATTGAATTTAGAATAAAAATCGCTTTTATAAACGACTTTGGGTTTTAGAGTGTGTTCATATTAAAGTAAAACGCATGTCTTTTCGGCAAAATTCTGCTCGAAAATCCACACAATGATTTTATGTGAACACGCTCCAGAGGTGCCCTATATTGTATTGGAGGATTTGGAATGGACAAAATTGATAAAAAAATCATAGAGGCTTTCCAGGGAAAGGTAGTCCGTAAGGATTTAACAGCCCTTATGAAAAAAGGTGCAAATGTGCCTACATATGTACTGGAATATCTGCTTGGAATGTACTGTTCCACGGATGATGAGGAAATTATCCAGTCGGGTATTGAAAAGATAAAGCAGATCCTTAGTGAGAATTATGTGCGTCCCGATCAGAGCGAATATGTCAAATCAAAGATTAAGGAAAACGGACAATATACAATTATTGACAAGATCACAGTTGAATTTGATGAGCGTGAGGACAAATATGTGGCTCGTTTTGTCAATCTGAAAATAGCGCCTTTTGAAGTGAATTCCGATCTTGTTGTACATAATGAAAAGCTGCTTGTTGGCGGAATATGGTGTATTGTCAGAATCGAGTATGTCGGTCTTGAAAAGCAAGAGGAAGAATCGGATGAATACGAGGAGGACATTTTCGGCGACCGTAAGGCGCAGAAAAAGAAAAAAATCAAAAAGAAGAAGTCAAAATACGATTCACCCTTTGAGATCAAAAGCCTGAAACCGATTCAGATGCCGAATCTTGATATGGATGAGATTTTGGAGGCAAGGGCAGAATTTACAAAGGACGAATGGATTAATATGCTTCTGCGTTCGGCAGGCTATGAACCTTATGAGCTTTCTCAAAAGCAGAAGCTGCATTATCTTCTTAGATTTGTGCCGTTTATCCAGAAGAATTATAATCTTGTGGAGCTGGGGCCACGTGGAACCGGAAAATCTCATGTTTACAGTGAATTGTCGCCCTATTCAATACTTATGAGCAGCGGACATACGACTGTATCCAATCTCTTCTATAATATGGCATCACGCCGTGTGGGACTTGTGGGAAAATGGGACTGCATTGCATTTGATGAGGTCGGTGGTATTACGCAGACATCGGGAGATATGGTGCAGATCATGAAGAACTATATGGCAAACGGCTCGTTTGCAAGAGGTACGGATACGATCAATTCAGACGCCTCTATCGCCTTTGAGGGAAACACTTTCCGAAGCGTTTCCGATATGCTGAGAACGACAAATCTATTTGAGCCGTTTCCGGAGGAATTCAATAACGATTCCGCTTTTTTTGATAGAATACATGCCTATCTTCCGGGATGGGAAACGCCGAAGCTGCGTGCAAGTCTTTTCACAGTGAATTACGGACTGATTACAGACTGCTTTTCAGAATTCTGTCATGAGATGCGCCGATATGATTTTACCAATGCTTTTGCAGAGTATTTTGAGCTGAACGGAAATTATAATACCCGTGACGATACGGCTGTCAGAAGAACATTTTCAGGCTTGGCAAAGCTTATATATCCTGATGAGAGAATGAGCAAAGAGGAGGTAAGGGAGCTTCTTGAATATGCCATTGAATGCAGAAGAAGAGTCAAAGAGCAGCTCAGAAAGATGAACCCAGCTGAGTTCAGCGATGTCTCAATGGGTTATATCGATATCCAGACAGGCGAGGAAAAAATTGTAGAACTCCCTGAATCGGCAGAAGGATCGCTTGTCTTTGAAGGCTTTGAAAAAGCCGGTTATGTTTATGCAGTTGGACGTTCGGTAGATGATAGAATCGGAATCTATCGTCTGGAAAACAAGCTGATCGATGGAACGGGCAAATTCAGCTTTAAGAATGTGGAAGGACTTGCAAGGTCGCCAAGAAGCGTCAAGGACAGTCTTACAGCAGCATTTAACTATTTTGAGGGAAATGTCGGCAGATTGATTTCCGGAAGCTATAAGGATTTTGATTATAGTTTGTATTTCAACGATCTTCAGAACCGTGGCGTCAGCGATGAGGTTTCCGTTGCAGAGGTTGTCGGCTTGTTTTCTGCAATTTCAAATCGTTCTGTTTTACCGGGGCTTGTGATCTGCGGCAGAGTTGTGATGTCGGGCAGTATGATGCCGATCGTGACGGAACTTGATGAGATATTTGTTGCAGCATCAAACGCAGGTGCAAAGTGTATTCTGCTGCCTTCAGACTGCAAAGGCAAATATGAATCCATGCGTGATGAGCTGAAGAGAGAAATCAGCGTATCATTCTATTCCTCACCCCTTGAGGCGGCGGAAATTGCATTGGGAGTAAAATAAAATGACAGAGTATAAATGTATTATGTGCGGAGAAACAGATGAAAACCAAAAAATTCATAATTGTCCCGTCTGTGGTTATCGGATGTTTCAGACGCCCTATGAGAAAAATGTAATTCTTCGTAAGGAGATTCAAGACTTCTTACTTAAACTTTGTGAGATATCTGTGCGTAATAAGGAGTTGTGCTTTGTCAGGGAAAACCAAAAATCATCCAAAAAAGAAAAAATCAGCATAAAATCGGATCAGATGCGCTTTCCTTCCTTTGAAAAGATATTCAGCTATGCTGTAATTGCCAGAAAAACAGAGGAATTCCTTGATCGGCTGACATCTTCTTTTGAGCATATCAAAGAGTATATTCAAACGCCATTTGCCATGGAATATGCCGTTATTACAGAAAATGCAGAGGAATCTATCCAAGAACGCAGTCAGGAACTCAAAGAATTGCTTAAAATCATTAGTATCGAATACAATCCCGATGAAATCAAGCTGCCTGTCATCAAGCTGAAATATTCTGAAGTTCCCGATGAGAATATAGAAAAATATGTGTCGGAGATATTTTCACTCTCAGATCAGTTGTTGCTGAAAATCAGAAAGTTTATCAAACAAAATCATGTTTTTGGGGCATTCTATACGAAAACAAATTCCGATAAATACAAGGTGAAAACCCAGGGCATTCCGTTGCAGCTGAAAAAACAGACCGATGCCATGCAAAGAACGCTGAATAAAAAATATGTTGTCGATCTTTTATCCGATGGCTCTGAAGAAATTTGTGAAATGCTTGATGTACTGTGGAAAAGCATTGCTTTGCTGACGAAGCTGCCTGTATTGAAGCAGGAATATCATTTCAGCAGCGACAGCTTTACTTGTGATGGAATCAAAGAACTTACCGGGATATTGACAGAGATTGCAAGACGGAATTATGACAGCATTAAGGGTATGCTTTCTGATGAAGCTTTTCTCCTTGAACATGATGAAAAATCCCTGTTCAAAACTTACAACGAAATGATTGCTCATGACAGCATCGGCTATTTTGGAATGCGTTCATCCATGATTTTGAATGTTGGAGAGCATGAAGAAAAGCTCAATGCCATGATCGGTCTTGATTTGGTTAAAACAAGCATTCAGAAAATAAAGGCGTATTCATTAGCGAATAAGGGAAATTCAAACTTGAATCTCCATATGTGCTTTTATGGAAATCCGGGTACGGGCAAAACCGAGGTGGCACGAATCATTGCAGGGATTCTTCATGAAAATGGAATACTGCCCATAAATAAAGTCATAGAAACAGACCGTAGCGGTCTTGTGGCAGCGTATGTAGGGCAGACTGCACTCAAAACCCTCGAAATGGTTGAGAAAGCTATGGGCGGCGTTTTGTTTATTGATGAGGCTTATTCGCTGGTGCAGTCCGAGAGCGGCGGCGATTATGGTCATGAGGCTGTAGCTGCACTGATCAAGGCGATGGAGGATCACCGCGGAAAATTCTGCGTCATTCTTGCAGGCTATCGGAATCAGATGAAGGATATGATCGCATCCAATCCGGGATTTCAGTCACGGATTCAGTTCGAGCTTGATTTTCAGAATTACTCCAGAGAGGAACTGCGAAGTATCGCTGAGCTTATGCTTCTTAAAATGAAGTACACTATGTCGGAAAGAGCGATGGATAGAATTCTTGATATTACCGATGTTTTGCGCAAGAATGAGAACTTTGCAAATGCAAGAGAAATGCGCAATATTCTTGAACAGGTTGTGATGTGCCGGAATCTGCGATGTGCAGGAACTAAGGACAAAATGCTTGAAATCGTGGATGTAAACAGGTATATCAAGGATTCGGGGCTAACGTTGCCTGTTTCTTCTCAGAGCAGCATCCTCACAAACGAAGAACGGCTTGAGCAGCTGGTAGGACTTGCGTCTGTCAAGCGTATGGTAAAGAAAATCAAAGCTTATGCAAAACGAAATCAGAGCAGCGATGATTTTAATATGCATATGTGTTTTTACGGAAATCCGGGAACAGGTAAAACAGAGGTCGCAAGAATTATTTCCGGACTTCTCTATGACGCCGGCGTACTTCCCGAAGCAAAGCTTGTAGAAACGGATGCAAGCGGTCTGATTGGGAAATATGTAGGCGAAACAGCGCCTAAGACGCAGGCGAAAATCAATGATGCAATGGGTGGTGTGCTCTTTATTGATGAAGCCTACGCACTTACTGAAACAAGCGGTGCTGACGGGGTTTCTTCGGGCTACGGCGACGAAGCAATTTCTGTTCTTCTGAAGGAAATGGAGGATAAGCGTGGAAAATTCTGTGTGATTCTTGCAGGCTACAAGGAGCAGATGCAGAAGCTTTTATCTTCTAATCCGGGATTTGCGTCAAGAATTCAGTTCAGCCTTGATTTTCCGGATTATTCACGTGAGGAGCTTATGCAGCTTGCAGATGTGTTTTTGTCGAAAAAGCAATACGAAATCGACTCTGATGCAATGGAGAAGCTTCTCGACGTAACGGAGTATTTCAGGCAGAATGATGATTTTGCCAATGCACGGACTCTACGGAATATTCTCGATCAGGTGATCATGAATCAGAATTTGCGTGCAGAAGATGATGAGGAAGACCGGACGATAATACTCAGTGACGTGGAGGATTATCTGTTTGATGAGAGGATTGAACTGGAAAAGAAGAGTGCAAAGGGCAGGATCGGATTTGTTTAAATGTGTAGTTTAGTTTGAATGAAAAGAGGTAAACTTTATGGGTGTCATCATTTCCAACGGTGAATTAGTAAAATATACGGAAGAATATGGGGTGACCAGCATTACACTCCCGAACAGCGTGACTTCGATTGGTGCATCGGCTTTTTGTGACTGCAAAAGTCTGACCACCATCACAATCCCGGACAGCGTGACTTCGATTGGTTATTCAGCTTTTTATGGATGTACAAACCTTACAGAAGTTAATATCCCGGAGGGTGTAACGGAAATTGATGATGCGGCTTTTTGGGGTTGTACAAACCTTACCAGTATCACGATTCCAGAAAGCATGACGAAAATTGGTAATTCAGCTTTTTCTGGATGTACAAGCCTGAAAGAAATTAATATCCCAGAGGGTGTAACGGAAATTGGTGCAGAGGCTTTTATTGAATGTACAAGCCTTACCAGTATCACGATTCCGGAGAGTGTAACCAAAATTGCTGAGAATATTTTTTGTGGTTGTACAAACCTTACAGAAGTTAATATCCCGGAGGGTGTAACGGAAATTGATGAGTGGGCTTTTTCTGAATGTACAAGCCTGATCAGCGTCGTTATTCCAGAAAGCGTAGTAAGGCTGATTGGTATGGAAGCTTTAGAGAGAGCGGGTTTATCTGAAGGTATAATTGTTATTTTAAATGAACAGTGTGAGGATTTCTCTGAACGGTATAATGAAGCCGCTGAACAGTATGATGAAGAGTTCATGGAACAAGTAACGCTGTTGTCAAGTGCAGTTCAAAATATTTTGATGGCTAAGTCAGTGGGCAACTCAATAGTCAATGAATTGCTGAATTTCCAGCGTTATCTGAAATCCTATAACTTCGACTGGCGGAGGAGATTGGATGCCGTACTCGATCCGATTTTTGGTAAGCTTCCTATTACTAACATTAGTGATAAACGGGTAAAAAAAGCGATCGATTGCATTGAGCCTTTCTTCAAGCAATACGCAGGGTATCTGATCAACAGAATGAAACGATTCGACAAAGTATGCTCTGGTTATCAAGAATCCGAGAACGACCTATCCATTATCAATGCCATTGCAGATCTTATGAATGCAGCTGTGGATTCTCTGCGTATGGAGTATGTGTTTGAACTTCCTATGAAAAGGGAAACAGTAACTTATAAGATTCCTTTGGAAGTGCTTGAAATCCGTGGTAAATGGAATAAAATACGAAATGAATCGCCTTTGTTAGCATTACGGACTCAAAAAGAAGAGCTTTTTGCTAATACAGCTGAGCTGGCTGCTGCCAAAAAGGCTTTGGCAGATAAGGAAGAAACAAGTGCAGAGCTATCCGCTGCAATCATTGAATTGAATGGAACACTTTCAGAAAAGCAGAATGAAAGTGTTGAAGCACAGGATGCAACTGAATCCGCACAGAGCAGCTTAACGGAAGCAGAGCTGATATTAGCGAATATAAGAACCTTGAATGGAGAAAAGTGTAAAAGCTTACAAGAAGCAATTACTGAACAGGAGGTTGAACTTCAGAATTTACAACAGGCGCTGAACGCTGCAAAGGCAGCCTATCAACACACAAAATCAGAACTGGAACAGAAACAGGCTGAACTACAGGCGAAAGCAGCATCTCTTTCCGAGAGTGTTGAGGAATATAAATTGCGTGCTATTAAGGCGCTGTTTTTCAAAAAGAAAAACGAGCAGCTTGCAGATTATTATAATGAACAGCTTGCTAAAGTTAATTATGAGATTGACAGTATCAAAAAACAGATTGAGCAGAACGATGCTTTATTGACTGAAAAGCAAGCGGATTTCGATCACAGTCAGGAACAGATTAGCAAGGAAATGCAAAGTCAATCAGAACAAATTGAAGAATTGATGGCTGAAATCCGCCTTTCTGAAACAAATGCGGAAACAAAACAATCTGAATATCAGCAATGCATGAAGCAGTATGACAGCATTCAGCAAACAATTGCAGAAAATAAAGCAGATATTGCTTCCAAACAAAAGCGTATAGCTGAACTTTGTGATGAAATTGCAAATATGAATGATCAAATCGGTACGCTGGAGGAGAAACTTGAAAAGCTTCGAAAGGATATTGAGAATAGCTGCTTAATACTCTACCCAAGCGATGTCAATGATCATGCACGTGAAATATATGTTTCGGCAGATGAACCAACTTCTGCATTGGAGAGGTGGGTAACCTCATGCTTTGCTTCTCATATTCATCGTAACACAGTAAGGTCAAGAATAGAGAAAAGATGGGATTTGTTGGTTCTGAGGGCTGATGCGGAAAAATCATTTGAGCTTACAGAGATGTATAAAGAAACTAAGAAGCAGATTCAGGAAACCGAGCAGGAATATGAGAAATGCAATGGGGAGATCAATGAAGTAAAACCGTATATTGCAAATTCTGAAAACGAGGATGGTTCTTATGCATTACTTGCAAAAGTGGAAAAGAAGTTTCAGTCGCTGATGAAGTATCTTTCTGATGACTTTGTTCCACCGCAGGAACTCATGCCTTTTTATAGAGAAGGCTGTTGTCTTTCGATGGATGAAAACACATTTCTTTGGTTCTGTCCGTATTATTTCCTGCTTATCAATAAACAGAAAAACAAACTCTCTGTACGGGCGTTATCATACAACGAATTATTGCTGTACATGAATACGCAGACGGTTTCGCTGGGATATGGAGAAACAGTCCAAAATGGGTTTGAAATCACAGACAGTCATTGGGAATATGAACGTGCTGACGGGCAACGGAATATGCGCTATAAAGATAATCGATTAAGATATGATGTAAGAATTTATGAGCTCTTCATTTCAGTACAGGACGTGACAAAGAGGGTAGCGTTCGCCTCAGCCGCAGACGTTGAAAGACCGATCAAATATCTTCAGGAATATCGAAATATTCTGAACAGTGAAAATGTCGGACGAATCATCAGCAGGATTTTTCAGTGCGAGAGTACGCCTGATATCATTCATATTCATGATGATGTGATGAAAGCTATGAAAGCAGA
Organism: Oscillospiraceae bacterium; assembly: GCA_021769725.1. Classification (GTDB taxonomy): domain Bacteria; phylum Bacillota; class Clostridia; order Oscillospirales; family Ruminococcaceae; genus Ruminococcus. The sequence continues at coordinate 49,782 of JAETSI010000014.1, forward strand.
AGCGGAGACTAAAAAGCTGGCAGAGAAGGAAGCTAAGGCTGCGCAATTACTTGCACAGAAAAAGGAAGAGGAAGCTAGGAAAGCCGCATTGAAAAAAGCAGCGGAAGAACGACGGATCCGTGCGGAAAAGGAAAAGGAACTGGAGGAACGCTGGCTTCGTTTGCAGCATCAGATGGCAAGCGAAGAACAGCTGATTCAGGAGAAAGAAAATATATGGGGTACAGCGGAACGATTTCTTGAGAGTAATTGTGATCAGATTCAGGAAAAATATGTTACCAATAAGTCGCCGCTGGATGTTGATGTAAAGCATAGAACCATTACGAATAGTATGACAAAAATTTCTTTAATACAAAGAAATGCAACAGATTGCCAGAAATATGTATTATGGTTCGTGGATGCAATGGGTCAGCGTATCAGTAATGCAAGGCTTCTTGATCAAAAGAGCGTAGGAGAGCTTTCCGTACTCCAGTTTGAACTTAAATCTCAAAGTGGCTTTTCTTCAGGTAAGGATTATTACCTCTGCGTTTTGAATTTCGAAGATGGTCAGATTCTTGGAGCACTCCCGTTTAAGATCAAAATTTCTTTTGTAAATGACTTTGATTTTTAGATGCTGCCTATATTGATGATGAGAATATAGATCCAAGCTTCTCCGCAAAATCAGGAAAGATCGGATTTTAGGAAGATATTATGGAACACGAAAGAATCATAAAAATATACGAATACCTATGCCGTTACACAGATGAAATAAGGAGTGTAACGATAAAAGAAATACAAGAGCATTTATCTAAAAGCGGAAATATGAAAGATGTTTCCGCTTTAACTATACGCAGGGATATTGACCGTCTGACTGCTATGGGCAATGATATCCGCAAGGAAACCGGTGCACATAATACGGCAAGATACAGCCTTGTCAATAAAGGATTCACGTTTAATGAAATCAGGTTTATTGTGGATTCCATTTCTATCAATAAGTTTTTATCGTCGAATCAGAAACGTCGGCTCATCAAAAAATTTGAGGGAATGTGTTCTGAAAAAGAAGTCAGGCAGCTTATCAGCAGAATATCGCTGAACGGACGCAATTTGCCAAATCTTGACTTACTGGAAAACTTGGAGCGTGTGCATAAAATTATCTCAGAAAAACGAAAGATTGATTTTGAATACGGCAAATCCAATGCAAGAGGAGAACTTGAGTATTATAGCAAAAAGCGCAATATGATTTCCGTGAAAGTGGTCTATTTTGACGACCGTTTTTATCTGAAATGCGTCAATGCGGAAACGAAGCAGGTGAGGGTGTACCGAATTGACCGTATGAAAAATATTATCGGCGGGGAAAAAGTGAAAGCAGTCCCTGCACTACCGAAATATGACGGTGTTGTGCTGGATATGTTCGAGCCGGAATATTTTGAATATATCACGCTGAAAGTGAAACGGTTCCTTCTGGACGATATGCTGGAGCAGTTCGGCAAATATGCCTCTGTCCGTGAGACTCCGGACGAACCGGAGTGTGTCATAATACGTGCCAAAATCGGCATCAGTGACAGTTTTTATCGTTGGGTGATGAAGTACGGCAGCAATATTGAAATTGTTGCACCTGATAGCATACGTCTGAAATTTCTGGAAGAGCTGAAAAAAGTTTTTGAAATTTATGGGAAATAATTTCCAGTTGTGAAACTTTTGAACATCTGATTTGATATAATAGAAGCATCAAAGGAAAACAAATCTAAGTCTTAAAATTTTGGAGGTAATTATTATGAATTTTGAAATCAATGACGGCGTGCTTGAAAACTATCTTGGCAAAGATAGGAAGGTCACGATTCCGGAAAAAACAACCGAAATCAGTGCTCAAGCATTTCTGGATACAGACGTTGAGAGAATTTCCATTCCGGACGGCGTGAAATGCTATGTAAGCGCATACGCATTTGAACATTGTGAAGGCCTGAAATATGTTTATTTTGGCAGTGATGTGGAAGTTCCGCAGGGACACTATGAGGGCGATGAATTATTCGATGGACCGGATACGATTTTCTATTGCTGCGATGCACTGGAGCGTATTGAGGTTTCGCCTGATAACCCATACATAAGCAGCGTGGACGGCAAGCTGTACAATAAGGATAAAACAAAGCTGCTGTACGACCCGGCGGATATGTCCTGGTGGAAAGGCTACGAGGAGTGAGGATTTATGCTGAAAGCGTTAGTTTTCTGTGCAATCATATTTTTCGGTATCAAAACAGGTTCGGAGATTTTGTTTGATATTTTCTTTGGAGGAAAAAAGAAATGAAAAATATGTTTGTAGAGAAACTCCAATTTAAAAAGCATATATCAAATCTTTAATTTTTACAGAAGGCAATTCTTATAGACTGTTGTAAGAAAGGTTTAAAATTTGTTTAGGCAACACCGTGCAAAGCAGTCAGACGGTATTTGTGCAGTGTTGCCTTTACATAAAAAGGAGAATTTATGATGGCTAAAGTAAAAAATGGTATACTGATTTTGAATCAGGATGTAAAATTCGAAGAGTATGCACGAAATCAAGAAATTAAAGAAATAATACTTGAAAATACAGTGCTTTCTATTGACGGAGGTGGGTTTCGCGATTGTTATAAACTGGAAAAAATAACAATTCACGATAGTTTTCAGAATATGGGGGCATTTGCATTTGCCTCCTCTCCGCTTCATTTACTGAATGTTATAATGGAGAATGGTGAAAAGATTTCTATGGAGTTTATTGGACGTATTACCGGAAACGACATAATGAGTGCAATTCATTCTTTGAAAGAAGGAGAACTTGCGGGTAACTTTTCACAATCGTTTTACAAGTACGTAATTCTGTTGACTTTATATGATCGTGGACTTAAGGAAAATGCTGAAATATTGAAGAAAAACATTTTCAAAATTGCGTGTAAGTTAATTGATTACAAATCAACTGAGTGCTTTGTTGATCTGTGTAAACACAGAGAATTATTTTCAAAAAAAGACGTTGATAAATTAATAGCATATTCTGAGAATAAGAAAGTGATCAAAAAGATAAAAGAGGCGTTATATAAGTTGTCTTTATCTTATAGTGAGGCTAATGAGACTGATAAAAAAGGAAAGTTTACCATTGAGAAGAACCGGCTTATAGGTATCGATCAAAGAAGCTGGAATGAGTTTATTCTTCCGGAAACGATAAAAACAATTGCTAAGGGAATCTTTGAATCTATAACAATAAAGAAATTGGTTCTTCCGGGTACTTTAAAAAAGATTACGGGACAGAATTTTAAAAACTGTAAGTATATTAAAGAAATTGTAATTTCTGAGGGAACTGAATCTATTGGCGCACAAGCTTTTATGGGATGTACAAATCTTATTAAAATAACTCTTCCTTCTACGATCCGGATGATCGGACAAGGTGCATTTAGTAATTGTAAAAAACTTGAAGAGGTAATTATTCCTGAAAATGTTGCTAAAATAGAAGATAAGGCGTTTTACGGATGTACAAACCTGATTAAAATAACTCTCCCTTCTACAATTCAGATGATCGGACAAGCTGCATTTAGTAATTGCAACAAACTCGAAGAGGTAATTATTCCTGAAAATGTTGCTAAAATAGAAGACAAGGCATTTTACGGATGTACAAAATTAAAAAGAATTACCGTTCTTTCTTTAATAAATACTTCTGGTCAGGATCTGGAAAGAATGAGAGAATATTTTTCTTCTCTATTTGGAGAATGCAGTAATCTTTCCGAAATTGTAATGGCAAAAGAAAGTGCGGATTATACTATACGGGACAATGTTATATATGATAAAAGCGTGCATGAGATCATATTCATTCCGTATGGAGTAAAGAATGTCCAGTTGCCATTATCTTTAAAACATTGTGATTTATATCAAAATATTGATAAACTATCCTTCTCACTCTCAAGTGATTATCACATTCGTATGAGATACCACGGAAGTTATGCATATGTAAAAGTAATAGAATGTACTGCCGGTGATAAAACATGGACTTTTGATTTAGAAGCTCAAGAAAGTGTGCTTTTTGAAGCCGAATACGAAAATATGATCAATGGATTTTATTGCAATCGGCAGCGCTGGTTGCAAGCATTGACCAATAGCGTCCTTAATTTTCTTGAAAATGGAGAAGCTTGTGAAGTCAGCGATTTAGGGGAAGTTCACTATGTGGATAATACGGGATGTGGTGGAGTTGATTACGCATCTTTATTTGAATTGAGATTTCAATTGGCAATGTTTGCAGCTGACGTATATCATAAAAACTTTATTGAAATTAGTCAGCAAATGATTTCATATGCAATTGAATGTTATAGTGATGAGGAGAATGCTGCACCCAATCAGGAGCATGTGAGAGACTATTTTAAATATCATCCTGAGTACTTATTCAGTCTGGAAAAGTACCCTGAATTATTGAAAATTGGATTAACGGCGGCTATTGAACAGGATGAAGTAAAATGTTTTGAGAAGCTTTGTCCGCATCTGCATGCGGATAATATTGATGCATGTATTCGAATTTCTATTGATAATGGATTTACAGAATTTACTGCATTGTTGATTGATTACAAAAACCAGATCGGTGCGTATAATCCTATCGAGGAACAGTTTAAGCTCTAAGAAAGGAAATCTTATGTTTCAAGATTTTGAAAAAATGCAAAAGGCAGATGCACTTGCGAGGCAAATTCTCAGCTACTCACGAAATACACTGTTCATGAATCTGCGGTTTATGGAAAACGCACTCAGCCGCCTGGTTTTTGTTCCTTATGTCGGAACGATCGCAACGGATATGTGCCGCCTATATTACGACAGCGCCTTTGTGTTGAAAAGCTTTCAGCAGAACGATAGGAATATTACCCGGCGTTATCTTCACATGATCATGCACTGTATATTCCGGCACGCTTTTATAAGTCCGTCTGTTGATCGTGATATATGGAATCTGTCCTGCGATATTGCCGTTGAATATATGATACAGGAGCTGAATCTGAAATGTATTGACTGTTCTATGGAATCGGAACAACAGAAGATTCTAATCAGCCTGAAATCTAATTTAAAGTATATGACGGCAGAGAAAATTTATCAGTATTACATAGATGAAAATATTTCCAAAGGGCAATGTGAAGATCTGCGTGCGGCATTTCTTTTGGATGATCACGAACCATGGTACTCGTCGTCTGGCAGCTCCGGTTTCGGCGGTGGGGACGGTGATTCTGATTCGCATGAAAACATTGGCGATTATTCAACGAGTCAGAACAATGATTTATCCGATTCCACACAATTCATGTTTGCAATGTCCCATGAAGAAGCAAAGCAGGTCTGGGGAAATATCTCACAGCAAATTCAGACTGACCTTGAAACATTCGGTAAACAGCAGGGGATAGGCGGCGGAAGTCTGATGCAGAATTTGAAAGCGGTAAATCGCGAACGTTATGATTATGCGGAATTTCTGCGGAAATTCGCCGTTATGGGCGAGGTCATGCAAATCGACAGCGATGCCTTTGATTATAATTTTTACACCTACGGCCTGTCACTTTACGGCAATATGCCGCTGATAGAACCGCTGGAATATAAGGAGGTCAAACGGATCAGAGAATTTGTCATTGCCATTGATACATCAGGGTCTGTTTCAGGTGAATTGGTTCAGACATTTGTCACAAAAACTTATAACATTCTGAAACAGCAGGAAAGCTTTTTTTCAAAGGTAAATATTCATATCATTCAATGCGATGCAGAAATTCAGGAGGATGTAAAAATCACCTCGTGGGAAGAATTTGATCAATACCTTCAGACTATGAAGCTGCATGGCTTTGGTGGTACAGACTTTCGTCCGGTTTTTTCTTATGTTGACGAGTTAATTCAAAAAAAAGTATTTATAAATCTAAAAGGCCTGATTTATTTTACAGATGGATGCGGAGAATTTCCCCCAAAACAGCCCGGTTATCATACGGCATTTGTATTTGTTGACGATGATTACAACAATTATGAAGTGCCGGTTTGGGCGATAAAACTGATATTGCAATCCAATGAGATCATGGAGAAAAATGGAATATAAATCAGAGAAATTCAATTCAGCCTGATTCGGTGAAAGACCGTTGCTGTGAGAATCATTGTGAACAGTTTAAGCTGTAAGGAGAAAGCGTATGAATATTAAAGAAGCGAAGGAACAAATCAAATATACAGTGACGGCATATCTCACCAAAGATGATCTGGGACGCTATGTCATCCCACCGAGCAAGCAACGTCCGATTTTTCTCATGGGACCTCCCGGCATCGGAAAAACGGCAATCATGGAACAGGTTGCATCAGAGCTTGGAATTGGGCTTTTGTCCTATTCTATGACGCATCATACAAGGCAGTCAGCCTTGGGTCTGCCACTGATCAAGCACGTGAATTATTTCGGGAATGAATATGATATTTCGGAATATACCATGAGTGAGATTATTTCTTCCATATATGAAATGATGCAGTCTACTGATACAAAGAACGGAATTTTATTTCTGGATGAGATCAACTGCGTTTCCGAAACACTTGCACCAATCATGCTGCAATTTTTGCAGTACAAGGTGTTCGGTCGTCATGAAGTTCCGGAGGGATGGATTGTTGTCACTGCCGGAAATCCGCCGGAGTATAATCATTCCGTCCGTGAATTTGACATTGTAACATGGGACAGACTAAAACGTGTGGACGTTGAACCGGATTTTGATACATGGAAGGAATTTGCCTATCTGAGCGGCGTGCATGCTTCGGTTTTGACCTATCTGGAAATCAAGAAAGGGAACTTCTATAAGGTTGAGACAACGGTTGACGGTAAGAGTTTTGTAACGGCGAGAGGCTGGGACGATCTCAGTCAGATGATACAGCTGTATGAAATGCATAACATACCGGTGAACAGAAAGCTTATTTCTCAATACATACAGAACGAAAAAATTGCACAGGATTTTTCGATTTACTACGACTTGTACAATAAGTACAAAAGTGATTATCAAATCAATGATATTCTATCCGGAAATGTCAGTGAGGATATTAAAAATCGTGCGAAAAAAGCAAAGTTTGATGAGCGCTTTTCACTGATTGGTTTAATGCTGGATTCTGTCATGACAGATATGAAAGCATCTATCGATATGGAGGATATGCTGTCGGAGCTCCTTGTAACTTTGAAGAGGTTCAAAAAAGAAGTGAAAACCTCAGAAACCGCATCAAAGCTTATGAGTGACTATGTTGCAGAATATCAAAAAGCATATCATAACAGTTTGAAATCAAATAGCCTTTCTGATGTTCAGCAAAAGAGAATACTGATGGTGATTCAAATTTTGAAAGAAGAGATCAAGCTGATTCAGATGGATACAAGTGGAAATCCTTTTTCGATTGTGAAGAAGGATTTTGACGATCGGGTAAAGGATTTTCACTGCAATGTAGAAAACACATCTTCAAAAGTGAAAAATATGTTTGTCTTTTGCGATGAAGCCTTCCAAAATGGCCAGGAGCTTATCATTCTTGTGACAGAACTAACAGCGAATCCCAATAGTGCTCGTTTTCTCGGAAAATATAAAGTAGATGAATATTTTAAATATGCTAAGGAATTGATGATCCACCAGAGATATATTGAAATCAATCGAGAGATAGCTGAACTCGCTTTGCCGTAAATTTTATAGAAAATAAGTGGGAAAATATGGACTGTTTCTTTTTGAAAGAAGATTTTTGAATATAAGGCTATATTACGAGTGTTCGTTATATTTGCCAAACTGAACAGATTTTATAAAAAAATCAAAAACGGAGAGACGGTCTCAAAAACCCTTCAGATCTGAACTGGTTGTAAAGTACAAATACATTATTTTTCAATCTTCTAAAATTAGAGTTTTTCCCATTGATCAAGCATTTTGTAGCTGCGCATACTATTCGGACATTCGCTATTGTAAAATTTAACGTAGTCAAAAATTGCTTTGTAAAGTTCATTTATTAATTCATCATATGGATGAAAATTTGAGGGCGATTTCAATAAGAAAACGATAACTCACCCCCAATAAAAATGCACCCTCCAATTTTCAAAAGGGTGCATTGTATCAAAATTACCGTTTTTAGCCATACCTGCACCCTTATTTTAATACAAAATAGGGGTGCATTTTTATGCCCTGAAAACAACGTAATATCGGCACTTTCTGAAAGGTGCCGTTTTCTATTGTCTGAATAGGGAAGCAGTATTCACCCAAAAAATGGGCTGAAATACCGAAATTCAGGGGATAGCGTTTTCTTTTGCACCCATTTTAGGGTCGATGCAACCTTGCGTTTTATGTTGCTAAATTAAATGAAGCATTATTTTCATCTATTTCGATATTGTTTTTCTGTTGTTACTTTTAAAGCACATCAATCCTGACATATCGGTTTTGCATACAATTTACATACAAGTGATTTCAGATTTTACATGAAAAATGTTATACTGAATAAGCTGAAAGGCAAAGAAAGATGAAAGGAATGTGTTGATAATGAAAACACAAAAAATTGTATCTGCTGTGATGCTTGCTGCAACAGCTACAGTGGGGATAATGACAGGATGTTCTGAAAAGAAAAGTGAAAACACAATGTCAAATTATGAAACACCCATACAAAGCACAAATGTTTCAACAGTTTCTGAAGGAACAACTAATCCACTGTCAGATGAAGGGAATGCACCGAAATATGTATTTCTTTTTATCGGAGATGGTATGAGTTATCCACAGTTTCAGGCAGCTTCTGATTATCTGGGTGCGTGTGCCGATTCTGATTACAAACAGGCAGAGCCAAGCATTGACTATGAGAAACGAAACGGTGCGGTTCTTGACGGTCCGCAAAAGCTGAACTTCATGAATTTTGAAACGGAGGGTTCTGCAATTACCTTTGACTCATGTAGTTTTGCTCCCGATTCCGCCTCGACCGCCACGTCTATTGCAACCGGCAATAAAACCTATTCCGGTATGATCAATGTGGATATCAGCGGTACAGAGCAGTTTGAAACAATCGCCGAAAAACTGCATGAGCAGAAGAACTGGAAAATTGGCATTATTTCTTCCGTGAATCTGAATCATGCTACTCCTGCGGCTTTTTATGCACATCAGACAAGCAGAAATAATTACTATGAGATCGGTCAGGAGCTTGTTGATTCAGGATTTGAATATTTTGCCGGAGGCGGTTTGAAAAAAGTTACCGGCTCAGACGGTGACAAGGAGAATCTGTATGATCTTGCAGAAAAAGCAGGTTACAAAGTGACATATACTCAATCTGACGCTCAGAAAATTACTTCTTCTGATGAAAAAGTGATTCTTATCGATGAGCATCTTGCTGATTCTGATGCCATGAACTACGAGATCGACCGTGCTGGCGGCGAATGGGGACTTTCTGACTATGTGGCGAAGGGAATTGAAGTTCTGGATAATGAGGAAGGATTTTTCATGATGTGCGAGGGAGGAAAAATCGACTGGGCGTGTCATGCAAATGATGCAGGTTCAAGTGTGAATGATACGCTTGCATTTGCCGATGCTGTACAGACAGCAATTGATTTTGCTGCCGAACATCCTGATGACACTCTGATTCTTGTTACAGGCGATCACGAAACAGGTGGACTATCCATTGGATTTGCAGGAACGGATTATGATACATATCTCACGAATCTAAGCAGTCAGAAGATATCGTTTGCACAGTTTGACGAGCAGTACATTGCTAAATATAAAGAAAAAAATACTTCCTTTGAGGACGCTATGAAAGATGTTGAAGAACTTTTTGGGCTGAAGCTTTCAGGTGATGAAAATGACTGTCTTGTTCTCACAGAATACGAAGTAAAACGTCTGCAAGATGCATATGAACTCTCTATGACAGAATATGATTCAGAAAAATACTCGCAGGAACAGTATGTGCTTTACGGAACTTATAATCCGTTCAGTGTTACCATTACGCACATCTTAAACAATAAATCAGGAATCGACTTTACAAGCTATTCGCACACGGGTTTGCCCGTAGGTGTTTTCGCTGACGGAGTAGGGGCAGAAAATTTTGATGGCTACTATGACAATACTGACATTTTTCATAAAATGGCAGAGCTGCTTGATGTTAAATAAATTTCAAAAGTTCATTGGTTTCCTTAAATATATATGAGACGGAGAGCATCTGGCTCTCCGTTTTAGTTGGAGTGAAAATATGAAGAAAATGAATTTTTCGTGGAAAAATAACGCTCCTGTTATTTTTTCTGTACTGTTGATTATCGTGCTTATGATGATTCCCACAGGATACGAAAGCAAACTTGCCTATCAGAATGCGGACAGAGTGCGGGCAGAGGTTATCTCCACTGACAACAGTGACATTATAGATAATGGTTTGCTCAGAACAGGTGAACAGCGATGTGAGGTAAAAATTCTTGGAGGCAGATTCAAAGGAGAAGTAGTGACAGCCGTTAACAGATTAAACGGTTCTCTTGCACAGGATAAAATCTTTTCAAATGGAGATACGGCATTTATTGTGATAAGTCATAATAATGATGTAATTACTGCTGTCACTATGATAGATCACTACAGGCTGGATAAAGAATTCATTCTTGCCATGCTATTTTTGATACTTCTCATAATGTTTGCAGGAAAAACAGGTGTTCGTGCGATATTGTCCTTTATTACAACGATTCTGCTTATGTGGAAAGTTCTTGTACCATGTATGCTGAAAGGCTGGAATCCGATATGGCTGTCGATCGGAATCGTATTGCTTATGACAACGATTATACTCAGCTTGATTTATGGATTTGACAGGCGATGTCTTGCCTCTGTGTCAGGGGCTTTTCTTGGAATAGCAGTCACGGCTGTACTTGGCGTTGTTTTTACAGATCTGTTTCGGATTCACGGCGCGGTCATGGAATCCAGTGAAAGTCTGCTGTATGCAGGCTACCAGTATCTTGATCTGACAAGTATTTTTATGGCGTCGATTTTCTTGGGTTCATCGGGTGCAGTCATGGATCTGTCTGTTGACATTTGTTCTTCTGTATACGAGCTTGTGCAGAAAAAACCTGATATTTCAGCATGGGAAGCGATTCGTTCCGGATTTTCTGTCGGACGTGCTGCCTGCGGTTCAACGACAACAACGCTCCTTCTTGCCTATTCGGGAAGTTATATCGCACTTCTTATGGTATTCATGGCACAGGGAACGCCGATCGAGTTCATATTGAATTACAAATATGTTGCTGCTGAGATCGTTCATACAATTGTAGGTTCATTTGGACTTGTCACAGTTGCACCACTGACGGCAATTACCAGCGGATTTCTTCTGACACGAAAAAATAGCAGGGCTTAACATACAATTTACATACAGATGATTTCAGACTTAACATGAAAAGCGGTATACTGAATATGCTGAAAGGCAAAGTAAAAACAAGTTCCAAAATATCAATTCTGAAAGGAAAATAAGTATGATGAAAACAACAAAAATCTGGAGCAGTATGGTAATGGCAGCGGTTCTCGCTATGGGAACGACGACAGCCTGCGGTGAAAATTCGCAGAAAACAGTATCCACAGACGGTTCGACTTCCATGGAAAAGGTGATCGGATATCTAAGCGAAGCATATATGGAGAAGAATTCAGATGTGAAGGTTACATACAACCCGACAGGTTCAGGAGCAGGTATTCAGGCGGTACAGGAGGGACGATGCGACATCGGTCTTGCAAGCCGTAACCTCAAGGATGAGGAAAAAGCTGATCTGAACGAAACAGTCGTAGCCATTGACGGTATTGCCGTAATCGTCAATCCTGAAAACCCCGTTGCTGATTTAACAGTTGAGCAGATTGCACAAGTCTATATAGGAGAAATTACCAACTGGCAGGAAGTCGGCGGAGACGATGCTCCCATTGTATGCATCGGTAGAGAAGCTGCATCAGGAACTCGTGACGGCTTTGAATCCATTACAGGAACAGCAGATAACTGCAAATATGCACAGGAACTGACATCTACAGGCGATGTAGTACAGACAGTATCTTCAAATCCCAATGCAATCGGATACGCTTCTTTGGCATCAGTTAGCGATAAGGTACAGACGATCAGCGTTGAGGGGGTTATGCCGTCTGACAAGACGATTCTCAGCGGCGATTACAAGATTCAGCGCAACTTTGTACTTGTCACAAAAAAGAATGAGGAACTGACCGGTTCTGCAAAGGATTTCTTTGATTTCTGCATGAGCAGCGAGGCTGACGAGTATATCACAAAGGCAGGTGCAGTTCCCATTGCAAAGTAATACATTGAATCTGACGCAGAGGAAAGAAACTGCCGGTATGGGAAAATTGAAAAAAATCTCAGGACTACTTGAAAAATTCATGAATTTAATATTTACCGTATGCGGATTTGTAGCTGTGGCATTTGTGCTGGTTATAACAATATTTCTTGTCGTTTCGGGAACTCCCGCAATCGGAGAGATCGGTCTGACCGACTTTCTTTTCGGTACAAAATGGGCTTCCACAGCCGCTGAACCGTCTTATGGAATTCTGCCGTTTATTCTGACGTCTGTATACGGTACGTTCGGAGCGATTCTGATAGGCGTTCCGCTTGGAATTTTATGTGCGGTATTTCTTGCTAAAATAGCAGGAAAAAGAACGGCATCTGTTGTAAGCGGTGCAGTAAGCCTGATGTCTGGAATTCCTTCTGTTGTATACGGACTTGTAGGAATGATCATTATTGTTCCTACAGTGCGTGAAGTGTTCGGACTGCCGGACGGTGCAAATCTCTTTTCGGCAATTTTAGTCCTTGCCGTTATGATATTGCCGTCAGTCATTTCTGTATCGGAAACGGCAATCCGTGCAGTACCGAGGGAGTACGAAGAAGCCTCTTTGGCACTGGGAGCAACCAAAACCGAAACTATTTTCAAAGTTACTCTTCCGGCGGCAAAAAGCGGAATCCTTGCCTCTGTAGTTCTCGGAATCGGCAGGGCGATCGGCGAGGCAATGGCAGTCATGATGGTAGCAGGAAACGTTGCCAATATGCCTGAACTTTTCAAAAGCGTCCGCTTCCTTACAACAGCAGTTGCAAGCGAGATGTCCTATTCTTCAGGATTGCAGAGACAGGCATTGTTTTCTGTAGCGTTGGTGCTGTTTGTGTTCATTCTGGGTATCAATCTTGTGCTGAATCTAATCGTAAAAAAGAATAGGAAGTGATGATATGCATGAAGAAATTTCAAAATACCGAAAAATGAAATGTGCCGTTCTGAACGGTCTTATATGGACGGCAGCCGGTATGATATGTCTCGCATTATTAGGAATAATTTTATGTATTCTTTTGAAAGGTTTACCCCATATTTCTTTGAGTTTATTGACCTCCAGGCCAAGCCTATTAAATGAAACAACGGGAATTCTTCCCAATATCCTGAATACGCTTTACATCATTCTGATGACGCTTGTTATCGTTCTTCCGCTGGGTGTTGGAGCTGCGATTTATCTGAATGAATACGCCAAAAACAAAAAAGCAGTTCATCTGATTGAGCTGGCAATCGAAACTCTTGCAGGCATTCCGTCAATTATTTACGGACTTGTGGGAATGCTGATATTTGTACAGTTCTGTTCTCTCGGAACAAGCCTGATCGCAGGAGCATTGACGCTTGTTATCATGACTTTGCCCACCATTATCAGGACAACGCAGGAAAGCCTGAAAACTGTTCCGGACAGTTACCGTGAGGGCGGATTGGCACTTGGTGCAGGAAAATGGTACATGATAAGGACTACTGTTTTGCCGACAGCAGTTGACGGTATTGTAACGGGATGTATTTTATCTGTTGGAAGAATTGTCGGAGAAAGTGCGGCACTTCTCTTTACGGCAGGCATGGCAAACGAAGTTTTGGGAATATTTGAAGCGGTGACTCCCGGAAAAGCAGGTTCAACGCTGACGGTTTCCCTGTATATGTATGCGAAAGAGCGAGGAGATTTCGATACTGCATTTGCAATTGCAGCTGTATTGCTGATACTTACGCTATTGTTAAATTTATCCGCCAAATTTGCGGCAAAGAAACTGAAGAAAGGACAATGAACGTGAAAGATACTATTATTGAAGTCAAAAATATGAATCTCTGGTACGGAGCAAATCATGCTCTGAAAAATATCGACATTGCTCTGCCGGAAAGACAAATTACGGCTTTAATAGGTCCGTCAGGCTGCGGAAAATCCACATTTCTGAAATCGCTCAACCGCATGAATGACCTTGTTGAGGGCTGTCGTATAGAGGGTGAAATTACTTTTGACGGCGTTGATATTTACAAAAATTATGATGTCAATATTCTCCGCAAGCGTGTGGGAATGGTATTCCAAAAACCGAATCCGTTTCCTATGAGTATTTACGATAACATTGCTTACGGGCCTCGTATTCATGGTATTAAATCAAGAGTAAAACTTGATGAAATCGTAGAAGATTCCCTGCGTAAGGCGGCGATATGGGACGAGTGCAAGGACAGACTGAAAAAAAGTGCGTTAGGTATGAGCGGAGGTCAGCAGCAGAGACTTTGTATTGCACGAGCTTTAGCGGTAGAGCCGGAGATTCTGCTTATGGACGAGCCGACTTCCGCACTTGATCCGATTTCTACATCGAAAATTGAAGATTTAGCAGTAGAGCTTCGTGAAAAGTACACCATTATCATGGTGACTCACAATATGCAGCAGGCAGCAAGAATTGCAGATAAAACGGCATTTTTTCTGCTGGGCGAGGTTATAGAATTTGACGGCACAGATAAAATGTTTTCAAATCCTGCTGATAAACGCACAGAAGATTATATTACAGGGAGATTTGGTTGATATGAGAAATCGTTTTGACGAGCAGCTTTTACAGCTGAATAACGAATTGATTGGAATGGGAGCATTATGCGAGGAGTCAATTGCATATGCGGTGAAATATCTGGTAGACCGTGATGCTGAAATGAAAGAAAATGCTATTGATGCTGAAAAGCAGATCGACCGCAAGGAACGTGATATCGAATCTCACTGCATGAAGCTGCTCATGCACCAGCAGCCTATTGCAACAGATTTCCGGTTGATTACTTCTGCACTGAAAATGATTTCCGACATGGAGCGTATCGGCGACCAGGCGGAGGACATTGCTGAAATTGCAGAATACGTACACCTTTCCGATCTTAGTTCAAGGGTGCATATTACAGATATGGCGGAAGCTGTCGTGCATATGGTGAATAACAGTATTGACTCATTTGTGAAGAAAGATACAGATATTGCGTATGATGTGATTGCAATGGACGATACTGTCGATAAAATTTTTCTGAGTGTGAAAAAAGAACTGATCGAAGCGGTTCAGAACGGTCATGACGATGCAGAATCATTAGTGGATCTTCTGATGATCGCAAAATATTTTGAGCGTATAGGCGACCATGCAGAAAATATTGCGGAATGGGTGATTTATTCCATTACCGGTCAGCACAAGAATATTTCATGTTGATTTACTTTTAAGAATGGTATATAATATGAAAGAAAGGTTGGTGGCTTAAATGGAGAATATATATGTTCTTGAAGATGATGACAATATCCGCAAACTTGTCTGTTATGCACTTACAAAAGAGGGATATTGTGTAAAGGGATTCCCTCTTCCCAGCGAATTTTATACCGCATATGAAGAACAAAAGCCGGACTTGATTTTACTTGATATTATGCTGCCGGAAGAGGACGGCATTTCCATTCTTAAAAAAATTCGCCATGAAGATGAAGATATATATGTCATTATGATGACTGCAAAGGACAGCGAAATTGACAAAGTAACCGGATTGGATTCAGGCGCAGACGATTATATTGCAAAGCCCTTTGGCGTCACAGAACTGGTTTCGAGAGTACGTGCTGTTCTAAGACGAAGCAGGAAAAAATATTCCGCAGAAGAAAGAGCATATCATATCGGCGAACTTTTTGTGAATCCGGAACGGCATATTGTAGAAGTCAACGGAAAAACAGTTTCTTTGTCCTATAAGGAATATCATCTGCTGACAGTATTGCTGGAAGCTGACGGAAAAGTTCTGACCCGTGAGGAGCTTTTTGCTAAGGTTTGGGGCGAATTTTATGGGGAATCCAGAACCCTTGACGTGCATATTCGTAATCTCCGCATGAAACTTGGAACTGCCGGAAAATATATCAGGACAGTAAAGAACATTGGATATCAGATCGGCGGTGAGATTCTTGCATAAAAGAATTTTTCGCTCATCAATGCTTGTAACGTTGTTTGTGCTGTTGTCCAGTATTGTTCTTATTATGGGAATCCTCTATGATTATTTTGAATCGCAGCTTATCAACGAACTGAAAAGAGAAGCGGCATATATTTCCGCAGCGATCGAAAATGATGGATTGGATTATATTAATAATATGGACGATAAAAATGAGCGTATCACTCTGATCTCTCCCGACGGAACTGTTATTGCGGATACTGTTGCAGACGCAGACGTTCTTGAAAACCACATTGACCGTGAAGAAGTAAAAGAAGCGATACAAAACGGAAGCGGAACAAGCTCACGGTATTCAGATACACTAACGGAAAAAATCGTATATTATGCAGTGAAAATGAAGAACGGAGAGATTCTCAGAATTTCCACAAGACACTATACGGTTGTGATGATACTATTGGGGCTTGCACAGCCGATTGTCATTGTTGTGCTGATTTCAGTGCTGCTTTCGCTATGGCTATGTCACAGGGTATCTGTCAAGCTCATCGAACCGATCAATACTCTTGATCTTGAACATCCTGAAAACAATGCAACTTACGATGAACTGACTCCGCTTCTGAAAAAAATTGCACATCAACGTAAAACTATTAAAGAGCAGTTAAAAAATGCTACTCATATGCAGGAAGAATTCCGTTTAATTACTGAAAATATGAACGAAGGTTTTTTAGTGATCGATAAAGAAATGCGTATTCTGACACATAATACGGCAGCAATGAAACTGTTGAATATGTCTGAGGCAGAAAGCGAAAATGTTCTTTCTGTAAATCGCTCAAAAGCATTCAGAAAGATGTTGGAACGTGTTTTGTCAGGAGTACGTAACGAATCGGAAACAGAATCTGACGGGAAATATTATCGTTTCATTGCTAATCCTGTGTTAGATGAGAATAATATTATCGGCGCTGTCATTGTGATTTTGGATGTTACAGAAAGTGTGAACCGTGAAAAGCTGAGACGTGAGTTTACATCCAATGTTTCTCATGAACTGAAAACGCCTTTAACATCTATATCCGGATTTGCCGAAATCATGAAAAATGGTGATACGCCGGATGAAATGGTGATCGACTTTTCAAATTCTATTTACGACGAAGCTCAAAGACTGATATCGCTTGTTTCTGATATTATGAAGATTTCGGAACTTGATGAAAAGGCAGTTGTTTATGAAAAAGAAACTGTTGATCTGTATTCTCTTTCTTTGGAGGTTGCGGAAAGACTTCGTGCAGAAGCTGATAAGAAAAACATTAAAATCAATGTAATAGGCGATGCTGCGGAAGTAATAGGAGTACGTAAAATTCTTGATGAAATGATATATAATCTTTGCGACAATGCTATAAAATACAATAAGGAAAACGGCATTGTAGATATAATGGTCAACTTGGCATACAGTAAAGTTAAACTGATTGTTCGTGATACAGGAATCGGCATTCCGAAAGCTCAGCAAAACCGTGTTTTCGAACGTTTTTATAGAGTTGACAAGGCACGTTCCAGAGCTATAGGAGGTACAGGTCTTGGGCTTGCGATTGTCAAGCATGGAGCAATGTATCATAATGCGGAAATTGAACTGGAAAGCAAAGAAAATGTCGGAACTTCGGTAAGTGTGATTTTTAAATAAAAAAGCAGCGTTTTTGATATAGTGAAAACAGTCGCCGCAGTGATCGTATCGACCACTGCGGCGGCATTGCTTTAAGTGCTTACGCTTCAATCTCCGTCCCATCAAGGAACTGAAAAATCATTTTGTTATCGTGAAAAACGGTAACCTTTTCGATCATCGTTCTCCAGATGGGGGCATCAAAGGTATCTATGGCGGATTTCGTTCCAGATAACTGTTGTATCATATTTTGCAGGGCTTCAGCTCTGTTAAGCTGATCAACTCGTTTTTGCTCCAGTTTATGGAACTTTCCGAATTTCTCATCATACTCTTTTGTCAGATCATCACGGCGTTCATCATAATCCTCAGGCGGCTTTTCAGACTGTGCCAATTCTATAACCAGTTCTCTGTTCATATCTTCGATAACGGAAAGCTCCTGTGTAAGTTTTTCGATCTTTTTGTCAATTGCCGATGTGTCAGAAATCGTATTGATTAATTCTTGACAGGTGTCGATAATCAAATCCTTGCGGTGAAAATAAGTCGCAAAGGCATTGACAAAACGCTGTTTAATTTCATCCTCATACAAATGTGGTGTAGAACAAAGCTGTGCTCCTTTAAATTTGTTATTGCACTGCCAGATAACACGGCGGTATTTTGATGTAGAGTGCCAGACCTTTGAGCCGAAAAAGCAGCCGCAGTCTGCACATACAATTTTGGCTGCAAAAAGTGAATTTCCACTGTACTGCTTGCCAAGCTTTTTACGCCTTGCCATTTCAAGCTGTACTTGCTCGAAATCTTCCGGTGATATAATGGCAGGATGACTTTCATCAATGTAATATTGCGGTACCTCGCCTTCGTTGATTTTCTTCCTTTTCGTAAGAAAATCGGTGGTAAAGCTTTTTTGGAGAAGTGCAGAGCCTTTGTATTTTTCATTGGTTAGAATACTTTCAACTGTTGATGCGTACCACTTTTCCTTACCACTCGGAGATAGAACACCACGATTCATCAAAGCCTTTGCAATGCTGTAAGTAGTCATGCCCTCAAGAAAAGAGCGATAAATGAAACGGATGATTTCGGCTTCTTCCGGTACAATTTCCGGCAGGCCATCTTCACCTTTTTTGTAACCTAGGAAACTGGAGTAGGGGAGAGAAACTTTTCCGTCTGCCATACGCTTGCGGTGTCCCCAAGTGACGTTTTCGGAAATGGAGCGTGACTCTTCCTGAGCAAGTGAACTCATAATCGTGATGAGCAATTCGCCCTTGCCGTCAAATGTCCAAATCTGTTCCTTTTCAAAATAGCACTCCACGTTATGTTCCTTCAGCTTTCGTATCGTAGAAAGAGAATCCACGGTATTTCGAGCAAAACGGCTCACGCTCTTTGTGATGATAAGATCAATTTTCCCATCCAGAGCATCTTTTATCATCTGATTGAAACCATCTCTGTGCTTGGTGTTCGTTGCGGAAATTCCCTCGTCCGTATATACCTTTACAAACTCCCATTCACCGTGCTTTTTGATGTATTTTGTGTAGTAATCTACCTGTGCAGCATAGGAAGTCTGCTGCTCTTCCTGTTCAGTAGAAACTCGTGCATATCCTGCGACCTTACGCTTTACGACCGTATCATTTGGCAGATGCGTCAAGGGATTGATCGTTTGGGGAATCATCGTGACTGTTCGTGCCATTTTCTGCTCCTTTCTCCGGTGGCTTTTTTCATTTCATCCGTCCAGCTTTCGGAACGTGAACGGTCTTTCCAGTTTGCAGATATTTCATGACCGTCAGTGAAAATAAAGGTCAGTTCATTGGGTGCCGGAACAAGAATTTTTGCAATCTGATTCTCAAAAATATCTGCATTAAATTCAGAAATACCAAGCACTCCACAGCACACAGCAATCAACGTATTTTCAGGGATTTGCTTTGCTGTAGGACAGTGCTTTTTCCCTTTTGTGTTGTATGTAGCACAGATCCAGACGACACCAGTTGCCGTTGTTTTTCTGCGATAATTCTTACCGCAGCATTGGCACTGAATCTTGCCTGTAAACGGATAAACGACAGTAGTTGGTTTAGTTGGAGTAAAGTATTCCTTTTGCTCCTGCAAATGTTTATGAACAGCATCAAAAACGCTCTTTTCGATAATCGGAGGATGTGCTTCTTTCACATAAAATTTTTTGATCTCACCGTTGTTGACCATTTTTCGTTTTGTCAGATAATTCTCACTGTAAAACTTTTGCAGCATAAGTTCACCGCAGTATTTTTCGTTTGTGAGGATTCGTCTAACTGCCTCCGCCGTCCATTCGTTGTCAAACTTGGTAGAGATATGCATTTCATTCAGCATATTTGCAATCACAAGTTTCCCCATTCCCGACAGATAACTGTTGAAAATCAGCCTGACAATTTCCGCTTCATCAGGGATAATTTCAAGCACTCCGTCACGATTTCTTTTGTAACCCAGCATCTGCAAACTGCTGACTTTTCCCTGTTCAAAATCCTTGCGAATTCGCCATTTTTGATTTTCACTTGCAGATAAACTTTCTTCCTGAGCATAGCTTGCAAGAATACTCAGCATCAACTCTCCATCGGAAGAAAGACTGTGAATATTCTGCTCTTCAAACAGTACATCAACGCCTAAATTTTTCAATTCACGCACTGTTTCAAGCAGTGTAACAGTGTTTCTTGCAAATCTTGAAATGGACTTTGTGATGATGAGATTCAAATTTCCTGCACGGCATTCTGCAAGCATTTTCTGAAAATTTTCACGGTTATCCTTTGTGCCTGTCATGGCTTCATCGGCATATACTCCGCAAAAACGCCATTCAGGATTTTTTTGAATCATATCGCTGTAATAACTGATCTGTGCGGAAAGAGAATGCAGCATAGTATCCTTTCCGCTGGAAACACGAGCGTAAGCCGCTGTATTGATTTGTTTCTTGAATTTCGGAACAGGAAACTTGACTTGTTCCACGATTCTTGCCATAAAATCGCCAGCCTCCTTAAATCTAATGTCGGCATACCATTCGCATTCGAGCAGAATCCTACCTCATGCTCAGGCATCCTTGTCGGTGTTACATATTAAATCAGAAGCTGGATAAAGTCAAGCGATTTCACGATATATACTACACAAAGATAAGCCGCATTTTTCGGCGATATTTGACTCGCATCTATGAAATTCCGATTCCGTGATTGTGCCGTTTTTCAGTAGCTTTCGGAATAAAATAATCGCCACTTTGTAGGCGGCGATATGCTGTAATTTTTCACTTGTCATTGCGGTTCTCCTTTCGGCAGGATTTGCCATAACAGGCTTTGGAGCAGTATCTTCTTGCCTTGCTGGGATAAGCGAAAAACGTCTTTTCGCACATTTCACATTTGTATTCAATCATTCCGGAAGTGCGGTGGGGATGCTTTCGCCACCATGTCATTCTGCATTTGTCGCTACAATATTTTCTTCCGATAACAGCCGTGCCGCAGACAAGGCAGGCATCGCTGTTTCTCTTCAAAAATGACTTTACTGTGTTTTCCGAAAGTTCGAGTTCAGCAGCTATTTTCCTATATCCATAGCCATTTGCCTTTAGCTTTATTATTTGAGTTTTATCAGCGTCAGTCATAAAGCACCTCCAAATGAAAACGGCTGCCGAACTAAATCGACAGCCGTCTATAAAGTTTATTTCATCAATTCATTCACACGTTTCTGCACGGTATTGTAATCATATCCGGCATTGGTGAGTCTATTTTTACGG
>JAETSI010000087.1 GCA_021769725.1 Oscillospiraceae bacterium
TTTGAAACGGAAAAAGACAGTGCTAACGGTATTCAGAAAATATCTCTCAAAGGGAAAAACGGCGGCGGTATGATAGATGTTCTGTGCATTGATTTAAGTCAGAGTAATCTTGATTACGACATGGAATATATCCTTGAAAATTTCGGAGATTATTACTTCGGATTGACCTCCGCACAGATGAGCGGTATCACCGAGGACGATTTTGTGTCCGACTATCGTATGACAAGCAGTGTTGTTTCAAAGGGTAAGTATCAGCGGTACGGCTCTGTTCAGAAGTCTGACGGCATGGCAACTCAGTTCGGATACACGGAAACCTATGTTGTGCTTTCCGAAAGCAAGCTGACTGTTGTGTCGGGAGCATATCTCAGTACGGATATGATGGAAAGGCAGAGCTTTTCTCAGCTTATGGCTAAGTTTGCTGAGAACGTGAAGTATTGATATTGCTTGATTTTTCGGAGTTTTCAATCATTTATGTTGTTGGATTTCGTACTGGATTTATGCGTTAAATTGTGGTATTGTTGTGTCGGAGGTGAGGTCATGAAAATGACGGCAATTTTAAACGATAAATTCGGCGATGAGATAGACAGCGAGATAAGGAGAGATACGGAATATATCAAGGCAAACAAGGATTTCCACAGGTTTGTCAATGAAGAAATCCCCGAAGATAAAGCCGAGCAGCTAAAGGAGATGGTGGGCAGGCTTACTTCCGCTGTGGGCAACGCTTATGTCGAAGCAGGAATGAGGATAGGTGGGAAGATAGCTGTGGATTTGCTGGAGGAATAAAGTTAAAGGACTGAGGGGGTATTCTCAGTCCTTGATATTTGGAGATAAAGGTTAGTCTGTGGATTAATAGTCGCATTCATACTCACTTTCATTATCCCATGCATTAAGGCCACGTACTTCTCCAACGTACAGATTTCTATTGCCTTTAATTATCCATTCCAGTTGATGTTCCGGTTCCCAAATACAGTTGCTTGTAATACTGTATCCGGGGATATTTTCTTCCGGCGGTTCTATATACATTTGCGGATCAGATATAAATTTAAGAACCTCTCTGCCTTTAAGTCTGTTAGGTATAGCTTTATTTATTTCGGTTACAATGTCATCGTATCCAAAATCTGCCCATCCTTCACGCATAAATTCACAATAATTAATTGCCATTTCGCAGAATTCGTCAACCATCTTTTCTGAAAGATTATTGAAATGCTCAGCACACATTTCAGCGTACTTCATATCAACATCAGGATCAATATTTATTTTTATTTCACGATCAAATAACGGTGCATAGAATATTCCGTCAATAAACAAATCACTTTTTGCATTTATTATCTTTATTATTTCCATATACTTGT
Source organism: Oscillospiraceae bacterium (assembly GCA_021769725.1). GTDB lineage: Bacteria > Bacillota > Clostridia > Oscillospirales > Ruminococcaceae > Ruminococcus. The sequence continues at coordinate 1,353 of JAETSI010000087.1, forward strand.
ACCTCCTGCAAATTACAATTTTATTACCCATTATATCACACCATGCCCTAAAAATCAACTCAACCAAACCGAAAGCAGGTGATAAAATGCCATATATCCCATTCACAGACGAACAAAAAGTCCTTGCCAACAGCGTTGACCTTGAGCAGTTTCTCAGAATGCGAGGTGAAAGACTTGAGCGTGTCGGCAGAGAGCATAAGCTCATTTACTACGACGGTTCAGGCAAACACGACAGCATAACGCTCCGTGGCTCGACATGGTTTGACCACAAGAATCAGGTCGGCGGAGGAGCAATAAAGTTCATGCAGGAATTCTATGACATGGACTTTCAGACTGCGGTACAGGAGCTGTTAGGACAGACGGTAACTCCGCTGTCACACAGTCCGCCGAAAGCTATCGCAAAGGAAGAAAAGAAAGAATTCAAGCTGCCCGAATCGAACGGCAATATGCACAGGGTTTATGCTTACCTCATAAAACAGCGGTTTATCGCACCGGATATTATCTCGCATTTTGCAAAACAGCACACGCTCTACGAAGATAAAGAGTATCATAACGCAGTCTTTGTTGGAACAGATGAAAACGGAGTACCACGACAGGCACATAAGCGTTCAACCAATTCTTTTGGGAAAACTTTTCGCATAACTTGCGAGGGTTCGGACACGAAATACAGTTTTTCTCACTTTGGAAAGTCGGAAAAGCTGTTTGTTTTTGAAGCTCCGATAGACATGATGAGTTTCCTCACTCTCTATCCGCAGTATTGGCAGAAATACAGCTACATTGCAATGAACGGCGTGTATGAAAATGCTGTTTTAACGGCTTTAAAGAACCATTCTAACCTCAATGAAATTGTGCTGTGCGTTGATAATGACGAGGGAGGTATCGAGGCTGTTGACCGTCTAAGGGACATTCTTAATGAGAACGGATATTCAAACGTTAAACGTCTTGCACCTGAATTCAAGGACTGGAACGAAGTCTTGAAAGCTCAGAACGGTGTTGAACCGCTTCCTGCTGTTCTGCACAAGCGAAAAGACGAATATCTGAAAGAAGTTAGCGAACTTGGGTATCTGAAATGCCGTCCCGATAAGCTGATCTCGCAGATCTATGCAACTTTCAAAAACGGACAATACAAATATCTCGCCGAGTATGCGTTGGCAGGCTCGGCATTTTTTATGCCCAAAAGTGAGCGGATAAACAGCGAATGTCAAGCGTTTGAAAGACTTCAGAACAAACTCAAGGGTAGTTACAAGCCTTACACCGACAATGGCAAAAAGGCGCAGAAACAACGGAATTTGCAGGACTGTGTGCAGGCGGTTCTGCGTGATCTGAAACAGACAGTCCGTACCCGTGAGCAGTCGATAAATACGGCGAAAATGCTGTATCAGCTTGCCGACAGTGCTGTCAGATTATCGGTTGAGGAAACTTTAAGTGCTCCTATGCAGGAGAATATTGAATCAGAAGATATCATTTCTGAACCCGAACCTTGTATGGAATTCAGCTGATCAAGTTTTTTGTTTTTGCGAAGCAAAATTGAGGACTTAGTCCTCTAAGAAAAACTTGCAGCAATAGCCGTTTACGGCTATTGCGATACCCTCCGCCTCACAGCGCAATACCTTGAATAAAACAAACTAACTATCTTAATTAAATACAAAGGTAAGAATATTTTTACAGATTGGAGATGAAATTTTGAATGAGAAACAGATGATTTTAATAGGCGTACTTGTTGTGATTTTCGTAGTCTTTTTGGTAATTGTAAATCTGCTTGACAACAAGTCGCTTAACGGAATCAAGTCCAAGAGGATCGGCGACGGGCAGCACGGAACTGCGAGGTGGGCAACAAAATCGGAGATAAAGCGGACTTTTATCCCTCTGTCATTCGAGCCTGATCTCTGGCGGCAAGGAAAAAATCTGCCGACTGTTCAGGGGACGGTAGTCGGGTGCAGAGGTTCAGGAAAGAAAACTGTTGCGCTTGTGGATGACGGAGATGTTCATACTCTTATGATCGGAGCTGCGGGTGTCGGCAAGACCGCATACTTCTTGTACCCTAACATTGAACTCTCCTGTGCAAGCGGAATGTCGTTTATCTCGACGGATACAAAGGGAGACGTGGTGCGAAACTACGGAACTATCGCTTCAAAATACTATGGCTACAATGTTTCTGTTCTCGACCTGCGTAACCCAACAAGGAGTGACGAAAACAACATTCTGCATCTTGTCAACAAATATATGGACATTTATCTGTCCGATCAAACCAACCTTTCAGCAAAAGCAAAGGCAGAAAAGTACGCCAAAATCACAGCAAAGACGATAATCAATATCGGCGGAGGTGACAGCTCAAGCTACGGTCAGAACAGCTTCTTCTACGACGCAGCGGAAGGCTTGCTTGCCTCGGTTATCCTGCTTTTAGCGGAGTTCGGCGACAAAAACGAACGTCATATTGTTTCGGTCTTCAAGCTGATCCAAGACTTGCTTGCAAAGTATCAGCCGAATCCCAAAGCAAAGCCGAAGATGTATTTTTCCAAACTTATGGACAAGCTTCCATCGGAGCATAAAGCAAAATGGCTTGCCGGAGCTGCGTTGAATTCGTCGGATCAGTCTATGATGTCCGTAATGAGTACGGCATTGTCCCGATTAAACAGCTTTCTGGACTCCGAGCTTGAGCAAATGCTGTGCTTCGGAACAGCAGTGGACGCAGAGAAATTCTGCTTCGAAAAATCGGCTATTTTTATTGTTCTCCCCGAAGAAGATACGAGTAAGTATTTCATGGTAAGTCTGCTGATCCAGCAGTTATACCGTGAGATTTTGGTCATCGCCGATGAGAACGGCGGTAAGCTGAAAAACAGGGTCATGTTCTTTGCCGATGAGTTCGGCACTTTCCCGAAAATTGATGGTGCAGAGGCGATGTTTTCCGCAGGACGAAGCCGAAAAATCAGTATTGTGGCGATAATTCAGTCCTTCGCACAGCTTGAACAGAATTATGGCAAGCAAGGCATGGAGATCATAACCGACAACACACAGCTCACGGTTTTCGGCGGGTTTGCCCCAAACAGTCAGAGTGCGGAGGTGCTCTCCAAATCTCTCGGAGAACAGACAGTGTTAAGCGGTTCTGTCTCGCACGGCAGGGATAAATCCCAATCGCTGCAGATGATAGGCAGACCGTTAATGACTGTTGACGAGCTGAAAAGTATGCCGAAAGGACAGTTTATTGTTATGAAAACGGGAACTCACCCGATGATTTCCAAATTAAAGCTGTTCTTCAAATGGGGTATCTCTTTCGAGGACGAATACCGCCTGCCGGATAAGACTGCGCGCATTGTTTCCTACAAGGAGCGTGACGAGCTTATTCGTGACGTTGAGGTCAGATATCCACAGAAGAAAAAAGCGACTCCTCCAACGGAATTTGAGATAACCGAGGACGAAGAATTTGAAGATGAGCCTCCGAAGAAAACCAGTATTAAAACGAATGGGAGTTGATGTAAATTGATATTACCGAGAAGAATTTACGATCTGGGACTCAGCCACAAGGCTGTGTCCGTGTACTGCTATCTGGCAAACCGTGCGGATAAGAACGGAGAATGCTATCCGTCTGTGCGGCGTATCTCCGAGGACTTAAAACTTGCGAAATGCACGGTGTTTCGTGCTTTTAACGAGCTTGAAGAACAGGGACTGTTAGAGCGTTTTCCACGTTATCATACTCAGGGAGGTCGGCGGAGTTCATTGTATAAAATAAAGGGCGAAATTACTCCGACGGGAAATAGAGGTGACAATGCCTCCTCTAAGAAAGGCGGTGACATGAATGTTTGATTGGATTTCAGACGCTGTTGATTGGGTCTGCGACGGAATATCAAGCTTATGGGACAGCACAGTAGGCTCGGCTGTGGACGCAATTACCGACGAGATATGGGACATAATGTTTTCCTGGCTTTTCAACCTCATTTACGGCGCAGTTGCCGATCTTTTTGAATTCATAAACGAAAGCACAAGCAATATTTTTGCCCTGTCGTGGGTGCAGTCGTTCATATCGCTGTTTCACAGCCTTGCATGGATGCTGTTTGTATGCGGAATGATAGTTGCGGTATTTGATACGGCGATAGCCTACGAGTCGGGACAGGCAAACATCAAAAACACCTGTCTGAACGTGATGAAAGGCTTCATGGCGGCAAGTCTGGTGACGGTCGTTCCGCAAAGGCTGTATTCGTTCTGTGTGGCGATGCAGGGCACTTTCTCCCATGAATTGCTTGGCGGTTTTATAGGGGATACCTCGTCGTCGGTGGCAGGAACGGGACTTTCAGTAATTATTGCCCTTGCTTCGGACGTAAGCTTGTTCAGCCTTTTTTTCATAATTTTATTCGGCTACTGCACTGTGAAAGTTGTGTTTGCAAACATCAAGCGCGGCGGCATAATGCTGTGCCAGATCGCTGTGGGAAGTCTGTATCTTTTCGGAGTTCCGAGGGGTTATACGGACGGATTTTATTCGTGGTGCAAGCAAGTGATAGCTACCTGTCTGACTGCATTTTTGCAGACAACGATACTGTATCTCGGACTGCTGACGTACACTCAGCACGCACTGCTGGCGGTGGGAATCTGCCTGTCTGCAGCGGAAGTTCCGAGGATCGCTCAGATGTACGGACTGGATACGAGCGTCAAGGTCAATATGATGAGCGTTAGTCACACTGTTTCTATGGGAACTAAGGCTATCGGAATGCTGAAAGGAGGAGCAAAATGAAAACCTACATCTACCCCGAAAACCTGCGAGCGAACGTAAAGCTGTGGTTCTGGAGCGTTCGGGATTTTATCATAATCTGCTGCGGAATAATTCTGTCGGTTGTGGTTCTGGTAAACTTCTGGAACGTCCTGCCTTTTGCGGCGACCGCCTGCTTTGCGTTTCTCTCGCTTCGGGTCGACGAAACTGCAATTATGGACTATATATTTAATGCTGCGAAGTTTTTTCTGACCTCGCAGCAATTATTTTTATGGAGGAAAAATTAAATGACAAAAAGGAAAAATAACGGCGTTCAAGGTCTTATCGGTCTTGAACGCTTTACTCGTTTCGGAGTAAAAACCGACAAGGCTGAAATTGCATTTTTCAGCGTAGAACCGACAAATATTTCTGTGCTTTCTGCGGCGAATATCGATGTGAAGATACATCATCTTATGATGCTTTTAAGTACGATACCCGACCTTGAAATTCTTGCTCTGGACTCCTGCGAGTGTTTCGATACAAACAAGGTGTACGTAAAAAAGCGTTTGCAGTCGGAGCAGAACGAGGCGGTCAGAAAACTGTTACAAGCGGATTATGATTTCCTTGACGAGATTCAGGTTGAAATGTCCTCTGCACGTCAGTTTGTGTTTGCAGTACGGTTCAGGCGTGAAAAGGACGAGCAGATTTTTAATATCATCAACCGAGTGGATAAGGCAATATCAGAACACGGATTTGCAGCTCGGCGAATGAGTAAATCTGATATCAAGCGTATGCTTGCGCTGTATTTTGGAACTAGCATATCAGGAGAAGAAATCCCCGATATTGAGGGTTCAGAAAATTTTGATTTAGAAAAACAGGAGGTATTTTCCGATGAAAGTTAAAAAGCAGAAGAGAAAAGAATTATCCGCAGAGCAGCTTGAAATAATCGAAACAAAGGACTTTTTCGACAGAACAGTTCCGGGCATAGTCAGATTCTACACCGACCACTACATCTGCGGCAACTTCTACAAGTCCTGCTGGGCTATAACCGAGTATCCGCCGAGTACGGAAGAAACGGCTATCCTCGCCCACCTTGCCGACAGAAACGGCGTAATTCTCCGTATTTACAACCGACTTGTGACGAGTATGGAGCAGAGAAAAATCGTTCAGCAGGCAATGCGGAAGAACCATATGATGACCACAACGAACGATGTCAACGAAAGCATTAAGGCACAGAACAACATCGATGATGTAGTTGAACTGATGTCTGAACTCAGAAGAAACAAAGAACCTCTTCTGCATACGGCTGTGTTTATTGAGTTGAAAGCCGCAAGTGCCGATAAACTGAAAGAATTGCAGGCAGATATAACTATGGAGCTTACACGTTCCAAAATATCTGTGGACAGGCTTTTGCTCCGTCAGAAAGAGGGATTCCTCGCTGTTCTTCCTACGGGCAATAACGTGTTTGCAAGTCAGTTTGAAAGAGTTCTGCCTGCAAGCTCTGTTGCTGATCTTTATCCCTTGAATTACAGCGGAAAAACCGATGAAAACGGCTTCTATATTGGTCGTGACAAGTACGGCAGCAACGTGCTTGTGGATTTCGAAAGACGTACCGAGGACAAGACAAACAGCAATATCCTGATCCTCGGAAACAGCGGTCAGGGCAAGTCGTACTTGATGAAATTATTGCTGTGCAATCAGCGTGAGGCAGGCAAATCTATCCTTTGTTTAGATCCGGAAGCCGAGTACCATGACCTTTGTTCCAATCTCGGCGGCACCTACATTGACATGATGAGCGGCGAATTTATGATAAATCCGCTTGAACCGAAAGCATGGGGCGACGGGGAAAAATCCACAGACGACAGTCCTGAAACATTCAGAAAAGTTACACGTTTATCTCAGCATATATCGTATTTAAAGGACTTTTTCAGAGCGTACAAGGACTTTACCGACGCCGAAATCGATACGATAGAAATCATGCTGATGAAGCTGTACGCAAGATTCGGTATTGATGATTTTACGGATTTCAATACGCTGAGCGGTGAAGATTACCCAATTATGAGCGACCTCTACGAACTAATCGAAAAGGAATTTTTGTCTTTTGACAGCAGCCGAAAACATCTGTATACCGAGGAAATATTGCAGAATATCTGTCTCGGACTGCACTCAATGTGCAAGGGTGCGGAGTCAAAGTATGATATTGTATAATAAAACTTGACAACAAACACCCGAAAGAATAGAATAAAAAAAGAAGGAGTGTAGAAAGATGTCAAGTAATAAAAAGTACGAAAAAGAATACAAAGTGGAAG
>JAETSI010000088.1 GCA_021769725.1 Oscillospiraceae bacterium
AGTACAACAACAACTACTACAACTACAACCACGACAACAACTACCACGACAAGTACAACAACTACTACAAGCACAACAACGACAACAACTACTACAACTACAACAACAACTACTACGACAACAAGCACAACAACTACCACGACAAGTACAACAACAACTACTACAACTACAACCACGACAACAACTACCACGACAAGTACAACAACAACTACTACGACAAGTACAACAACAACTACTACAAGCACAACAACGACAACAACGACCACAACTACTACCACGACAAGTACAACAACAACTACTACCACAGTTGCAACAGCAGTAGTAAAGATTGCAAAGCAGGATGTACACAGCAAGGAAATCAAGGGAGCAACCCTGACACTGACCGGTAAGGATGCAGACGGCAACACAGTCAAGTTTGAAGAGGGCAAGGTTAAGCCTGGAACAGACGCAACAGTTCTCAGTGGCTTCGGCGATTCGATCATCTGGATATCCGGAACAACACCAACAACAGTAACTCTTACTGACGGCAGCTATACACTTCACGAACTTACAGCTCCCGAGGGATTCCAGGTTGCTACGGATATTACATTTGAGATCAAGGACGGTAAGCTCATCAAGGTTAACGGCAGTGATGCAGACACAGACACAGTTGTAATGATTGACGAGGCAATTGTAACAACAACAACAACAACTACTACCACAACAACAACTACTACGCTTGATGTTCTTGGAGATGGTTCTGACAGAACAAGGACTACTACAACTCCTGACGTTCTTAATCAGGATATCACAACTACTACAGTAGATGTTCAGGGTGATGAATCTGATAGAACAAAGACTACAACTACATCTTCGACAAAGGCTTCTGCTAAAACAACAACAACAAATAAGAAACAGTCACCTCCCAAAACTGGAGTAAACGGCGTTGGAACTGCATTTACTATTACAATTCTTGCAGCAACAGCAGCATTTATTACACGTTCCAGAAGAAAAGAAGATGACGAATAATTAAAAATCATCCCTCCTGCAATGCAGGAGGGATTTTTTTGAGAAAGGGGTTGTAAAACTGAGGAAAATCTGGTATAATATTAATTGAAATAATAATTCGGAGGTGTACCATGAGTTCTGACCCTTACGGGAGTTTAAAAATCAAATCCCTATGATCCGGCGTAAGCTTATGCTCTCTGACTTTCGCCGGAAATTCTGGCGAAAGGAGCACTTATGCGGAAATTATCCACATAAGTAAATTATATTATGATTAGTTATTTTACAACTTCAAACGGCAGGCTTATAAAACAGGATGAACCCTCAACAGGCTGCTGGATCTCCGTTGTCAGTCCGTCTTCTCAGGAAGTTGCGGAACTTATCGATACTTACGGTTTGGACAGCGGATTTGTCAAATCCTCTCTTGATGAGGAGGAATCTTCACGTATCGAGCGTGAGGACGACCAGACACTTATCATTATTGATACGCCTGTTTCTACGGTTGACAGCGATAAAACACGTAATTTTTATACCCAGCCAATGGGCATAATTATTACAAATGAGTATGTTTTTACCATTTCGCTTAATGATATGCAGATAATCAAGGAGGCTTCACACGGAAGAATCAGGAATTTGCAGACAAATTTTCGCACACGTTTTGTTCTTCAGCTTCTGCTTAGGATTGCCGCTTTGTTCCTTCTGTATCTGAAACAGATCGACAAAATTTCATCCGCCGCAGAACAGGAGCTGCACGGCGCTATGAAAAACGAGCTTCTTATGCAGTTATTGGCTCTGGAAAAGTCACTGGTTTACTTTTCAACGTCTCTTAAAGCTAACGAAGCGACTATTGAGAAGATCTTTCGTGGACGTGTTATAAAACTTTATGACGAAGATCAGGATCTTATTGAGGATGTTCTCATTGAGATGAAGCAGGCGATAGAAATGTCAAGCATTTATACTGAGATCCTTTCCAGTATGATGGACGGATTTTCGTCGATTATTTCAAATAACCTGAATATGGTAATGTGGCGTTTGACTATTATGACGATCATTTTGCAGATCCCCAATATTATTTTTGCCTTTTACGGCATAAATACGGTCGATCTTCCGTTGCCGTATACATGGTTTGCCATAACGCTGGCGGTATGCCTGACGGGCATCACGGCGTTTGTGCTGATGAAATGGAAAAGAAAATAGGACATTTCTTTAAAACTTCCCTTAACATTGTTAAGGGAAGTTTTTCTGCATATATACATGATATCTGCACATAATAATTCCTGAAAAGAAAGGGGAAAATTTATGGATAAAATACAGATAATTCCCGATTTAAAGCAGAACTTGGAAAAGATAAAAGAGCTTTCCGGCAATTCTTCGGACATTCTTATAAACGAATTTGTGACCGGAGGCATAAACTGTGCTTTGCTGTGCTGTGAGGGAATGGTCTCAACATCGGTGATTACCGAACTTGTTCTTGAGCCTGTCACCAATATCCCCCAGCAAAGGAATGTTCGGGAGCTTTTTCAGTATATTCAGGAGAAGCTGCTGCTTTCTACCGATCGCCCGACGGCAGAGGACTACACGGCTATGTTCCGGCTGCTGCATTCCGGTTTTGCTGTGCTGCTTGGGGACGGAACCGGAAAGGCTCTTGCGTTTGGCGTACAGGGATATGCTACACGTGGTATTCAAGAGCCTTCCGGCGAGGGAAATATCATGGGCGCTCATGAGGGGTTTACCGAAACCGTAAGGACGAATATGTCCTTACTGAGACGTCGTCTGAAAACACCGCAGCTCGTTATGGAGCTTTTCGTAAAAGGTGAAAAAAGTAAAACAGATCTTTGTCTTTGTTACATGAAAGATCGTGTTCCGGATAATCTTATGAAGAAGATACGCAGTTCTCTTGACAGGATCAGGCTGGAGACGATACTTTCTACCGGTTATATATGTCCCTTTGTGGAAAGTGACCAATTTGAACTGTTCAGTTCTACGGGAACTACGGAACGTCCGGATGTGCTCTGTTCAAAGCTCATTGAGGGACGTGTGGCGCTTCTGGTGGACGGCGTGCCATTTGCCATTGTGATACCCAGGCTGTTCTGCGAAAGTTTTCAGACCCTTGACGATTACGCTTTCAAGCCATATTATGCAACATTTATCCGATGGATAAAATACGGCGCTTTTGTTATGTCCGTACTGCTTCCGGCAGTTTATGCTGCGATAGTCATGTATCACCCGGAACTGCTCAACAGTACGCTGCTTATGCTTCTTGCAGAATCGGAAAAAAAAGCGCCGCTGTCTATAATCACAGAGACCATGGGAGTGCTGCTGATGTACGAAGTCATACGTGAGGCAGGAATTCGTCTGCCAAAGCCGGTCGGTGGCGCTGTAAGTATTGTTAGCGGGCTGATAATCGGAGACGCTGCTGTAAATTCGGGTCTTATAAGTACCCCACTGCTGACCATAACCGCTTTGGCGGTGATAAGCGGATTTGTAGTGCCGGAACTTAATCCCCCGGTGACTATACTGAGATTTGCATTTTTAGCCGCCGGAGGTTTTCTCGGACTGTTCGGAATAAGTCTTCTTGCCTGTGCCGTGCTGATAAATATATGCGCCACAGAGGATTACGGTTTTCCTTATACCGCTCCGCTTTCTCCTTTTGCAAAAAAAGGCATGGAGGATACGGCGGTGCGGTCGGGGATAAGAAAAATGCAGAGCAGAGGATTTACAGTGGAGGAATATCATGAATGAGATCACAAGAAATCAGCTTGCCGCCATGCTGCTGATAACAGACGCTTTCGCTCTTTTCTGTTTTACCGGCAGCATATCCCTGATAACGGCAGTAGGCCTTACGGCAGGAGTGTTTTTGCAGATGCTTATGGCTGTTCCGCTGATAAGACTGGGGGGGATCAGTGAAAAACCAGCGTATATATTCTATTTGATCTATCTGATAATGTGGGGTGGTCTGCTGTTTGGAATGCAGTGGAAAACATCAAGGCATATATATATTCCCTATGAAAATTCCGGCGGTATCTGGGGGAAACTTCTTATATCTGGACTTATCGCTGTAGTTTGTCTCTATATTTCTTCTGCCGGGATAAAGGCAATGGGAAGAGCATCGCTTATAGCAGCTTTTATCGGAGCAGTTTGTCTGCTGACGGCAGCAGTCAGCGGCCTTATTCATTTGGATCCGGAAAACCTCGTCCGTGCCAGAAGTGGACGAAGTCTGCTTGAGGAGCTGACCACGGGATTTGCTCTCAGCGGAGGAACGGGAAGTTTTGCTATTTTGCTGGGAATAACAAAAGGAAGTTCATCAAAAAATGCCGCTGTATATTTTATTGGCAAGGCTGCTTTGACTGCGACAGTGACTCTGACATCGGTCATTGTGGCGGGAGGAATAATGGAGATAACGGATTTTCCTGTAGTTACAGCAGCGCAGGTATCTCAGCCTTTTCCATCACAGCGTATTGATTCTCTGTTTCTCATAGTTTTTGCAATATTTGCAGTATTTTCAATAGCAGTACAGGCGGCGTTAAGCGCATATATCCTTGGCGAACTGATGCCGAAATTTGTCAGATTCCGCAGCAGTGTGTCGCTTCTTCTCATGATAGGAGCAGCATTTCTTTTGTGGAAAGTTCCGCTTAACAGTGTAGTTATAGGTATAGGATCATTAGCAGCGCTTTTTGCAGTTCCGCTTATTGTCATGATATTCAACGGAATATGCGCCCGGAAAGGCAGGACATGATGATAAAAAAATTATTAATAGTTATATGGCTGGGGATATTCTCCCTGACCGGATGTGCGGCGACGGGTCTTGTTCATGATAAGCATTATTTAAGAGCAGTTTCTATAACCGTTGGCAGTGAGACGGAATTGACTATGACTTTTTTTACGGAAGATAAAAAAACTGTTACGGCTAAGGGAAAAGATATTTCCACGGCAATGAAAAATGCAGAGATCCTTGCAGGAAAACCAATTTTTACCGGTTATACGGAGCTTGTTGTGCTAAGCGAATGTGAATATAGGGATACTCTGGAAATTCTGCTGAACGACTGGAAAGTGTCTCCCACTTGTATCGTGGCACATAGCAATGACGGGGCGGCGGCTCTTACGGATAAAGATGCCGAGACGCTCACAGGCTCGGTAAAGCGTGCAAGAGATCAGGGAAAGGCTCCGGAATGTGATATCATAACGGTTCTGAGTGATCTTCTGGATGAAAAAAGTTCCGCCGAAATAGCGGAACTTTATGAAAATGGAACGGTAGGAAAATACCGGATATCAACAAGTTAAGTGGGGACTCTGTCCCCCACTTCAGTTCTGGTGTCTGACAACGCCGTATTCATCATCAAGCCGGTAGTAAGGGCAGCTATAATTTGTACCGTTCAAAAAGCGGTACATTTCATCCTCGTCAAGATTCACCATACATATATAGCAGTCGTAGTCCTCGTCATAAACGTAATTTGTGCAAGTCTCGCAGTTTGAAACAGTTTTTCCGGCCATATCATATATCCTCCATAGACAGGGTGGCTACGGCATTGAGACTTTCGTCGGCGGTTATTCCGGCAAGAAGATTGTAGCTTCCCTGGCAGGCTATCATTGCACCGTTGTCGCCGCATAGACTTTTCTCCGGCATATAGCACGCAAAATTATGTTTTTGGCAGGCGGAAGACAGAGCGGCACGAACGCCGGTATTCGCCGAAACTCCTCCTGCAAGAGCAATTTTTTTATAGCCCAGTGACAGAGCGGCACGTATCGTATGATCGGTAAGTATCTCTGCGATAGTTCCCTGGAGACTGGCGGCAAGATCGTTCCTGTTGATCTCCGTGCCCTTTTGTTCCGCATTGTGCAGCATATTTATCACTGAAGTTTTAAGTCCGGAAAAGCTGAAATCAAATTCATTTCCGGCAACGGCAGGATGCGGTAGCCTGAACGCTCCGGGATCTCCGTTTTTTGCGGCATTATCAATATGAACTCCGCCCGGATAGGGGAATCCCATGGCACGGGCACATTTATCAAAGCATTCTCCGGCGGCGTCGTCACGGGTACGACCTATGACCCTGAATTTTGTGTAGGAGAACACCTCGATTATATGGCTATGTCCGCCGCTTGCCACCAGACAGAGATAAGGCGGTTCAAGGTCGGGATAGGTAAGATAATTCGTTGCGATGTGTCCGGCGATGTGGTGAACGGGGATCAGCGGTTTTCCTGCGGCCATTGCAAGAGCCTTTGCAAAGCTGACGCCGACAAGAAGCGCTCCGATAAGACCGGGAGCATACGTAACGGCAATGCCGTCAAGGTCGGCAGTGGTTATACCGGCATCGTCAACAGCCTTTTTTACAACGCCGAGAATATTTTCGCAGTGGCGGCGTGAGGCGATTTCAGGCACAACTCCTCCGTATTTTTTATGTTCCTCTATTTGTGTGGATATTACGGACGAGCGTATCTCCCGACAGTCTTTTACCACGCTTGCGGCGGTTTCGTCGCAGGAGCTTTCAATTCCTAATATAAGCATATTCAGTCCTCTTTACATAGTATGATTTATTGTTTTTTTCATGACAACGGCATTTTCACGGGGAGAGTCATAGAAGTTCTTTCGTATCGAGACGGCTCCGAATCCGCACTTTTCGTATAGGGAAACGGCAGCCGTGTTGGTTTCTCTGACTTCAAGAAAAATGTCCTCTGTATCGTTCGGAAGCTGTTTCTCAAATTCCCGGATGAGCTTCAGTGCAAGACCTTTCCGGCGGAAATCGGGATGAACGGCAATGCTTGTAATATCTCCCTCGCCAACTGCGTAATAGCCGCAGATCAGTCCGGCGATTCTGCCGTTTTTCTCAATATACAATACTATCCCGTTTTCCTTTGCAGCTTCACTTTCAAATGAAGCTGCCGACCAGCCATCTGTGCCTACGCATAGGCAGTCAAGTTCCGAGAGAGCTTCAGAGAGCTCAACGGGATCGCCGGAAGCAGCTCTTTTTATCTGCATTTCCATGTTATCAGCCCTTTGCGTCATACCAGCTGAAACCGATATGGACATCGACTGTCAGCGGTACTTTCATATTGTAAACTTTCTGCATCTCGTCTTTAAGAAGTTCCGCAGCACGTTGAGCGTCTTCAACGGAGCTTTCAAGTATAAGTTCGTCGTGAACCTGAAGAATAAGTTTTGCATCCAGTTTTTCTTCCTTGAGGCGGCGGTAAACGTTTATCATTGCTATCTTGATGAGATCGGCAGCCGTTCCCTGAACGGGAGTGTTCATGGCGATTCGCTTTCCTGCTGCCTGGAGTATCTTATTGGATGAGGAAAGCTCCGGAATACGTCGTTTTCTGCCGAGCATTGTAGTAACGTATCCGGTTTTCATTGCCTCATTCACGACACCTTCGGTAAAGCTGTTAACCTTGGGAAAGCGTGCCAGATAGTCGGCGATATACTTCTTTGCCTGTGCCACAGAGATACCTATATCCTTTGAGAGTGAAAAAGCTCCAATACCGTAGATAATGCCAAAATTTACAGCTTTTGCGGCGCTTCTCATTTCCGGAGTCACCATGAAAACAGGCATATCAAATACCTGTGCAGCTGTGGCGGTGTGGAAATCCTCGCCGGAGGTAAAAGCAGCTATCATGTTTTCATCGCCGCAGAGATGTGCCATTACACGAAGCTCTATCTGGCTGTAATCGGCATCTACAAGAGTTTTTCCAGGCGCTGCGGTGAAAAATTTTCTCATCTGTGAGCCAAGTTCCGTACGTACGGGAATATTCTGCATATTCGGCTCGGTGGAAGAAATACGCCCCGTTCTTGTTTCTGTCTGCTTAAAGCAGGTGTGTATGCGACCGTCTGCGGCAATCTTGTCGGTAAGTCCGGTGACATAGGTAGAATTGAGTTTGGTATACTGACGATATTTCAGGACATTGTCAACGATAGGCGATCGATTACGCAGTTCTTCCAGAACCTCGGCGCTTGTGGAATATCCGCTTTTGGTTTTCTTTTTTGCAGGAAGTCCCAGTTCCTCAAAAAGAACCGTACCCAACTGCTTGGGAGATGAGATATTGAACTCATGACCGGCATAGTCGTAGATGATCTGCTGCGTCTCCTCTATTTTTTCAGAAAGAGATACGCCGAATTCCTCTACTCCCTGCCGGTTAATGCAGATACCGATATCTTCCATTGAGGCGAGCACTTCGGTAAGCGGCAGCTCAATACTTTCGAGCAGAGGTGTCATTCCTTGTTCTTCGATATTATTGCGCAATT
>JAETSI010000089.1 GCA_021769725.1 Oscillospiraceae bacterium
TTGCTTGCAGAACCCGAACCGACATTAAGCTGTGAGAAATCTCTTCCGACAGTCAGAGTACCATTGGTTAACAAACCGACGTGGCTCTTGGTAGAACCCATAACAAAATCACCCGAAACCTCTACGAGATCGGATTCATTTGTCATATTAAGCGTTCCAGTACTGTATGTGAAGACTCCGTCCTCGTTTTCTGTCTGGATGAGGTAATCTCCGTTTACTATCAGATGTCCTCCGTTAAGGATCACGTTTCCTCCCGACTGAATGAAATCTCCGTTGATTGTTAAGGTGTTTCCCTGAAGATCAAGGTCGCCTACAGACAAATAATAATTATCGTTGATCTCAGAATCGCCCTGAAGAACAGCTCCTATTGATCCGCCAAAAGTATAATGGATTTGATTAAGCGAACCTGTTATATTGTTAGCGTGTATAGAACTACTGCTAACAACACCTTCGTCACTGGTGTTTGAAATTTCAAGAATATTAAATTTACTGTTCAAGCCGTTGATATATACAATCTGTTTATCAAGACCGTTAAGAATAAACTCTTGTTTTCCGGAAGGTGCAAATCCATAGGTTATATTTACATTGCCCGCAACTTCAATAACACCGGAATTTCCCGTATCACTGGAAAAATACCCGCCTGTAAAATTAAAATCACCGTTAACTACAAGTTTATCATTAGGATTTTGCATATATAAATAATGAGAATGATATGTTCCACTCATTGAAAAATTGTTGCATAAAAGTTCACCTTTATTGAATTTGAGATTTCCACTGCTTGTAATGACAACATCTCCATGTACAATTAATGTATTGCCATTTAAATCTAGCGTACCAGAACTAATATACAGATTCTGTACCTCTGTCAGAGAATCCAACGTTTTATTATTTGATATTGTCATATCCTCAAATTGCGGTTCTTCTTCAAAATCTGAGGAGGGATCATCCTGAGATTCACTGCTCTCAGCCATATCGGATTCTTCTTTCCCTACTGTCACTTCCATATTTGTATTCTGCTCAACAACATTTTCAGCATGCGCTTTAACATTGTTGAAAGGCGGACATATCTGTCCAGCCATCTGAACAATCATTGCCAGTGCTATAACTTGAGCGGTTATTCTTTTAATTATTTTTTTCATTATTTCCCTCCATCTGATTTACTGCTCTTTTCCGTCTATCACAGTAATGATCTTGGTTATATTTCCGTTAGCGTCATACATATATTCAATATAGTTGTCGTCATCGTAAGTAACTTTTACAAGTCTGTTAAGCAGGTCATACTCGTATTGAGGATTATCAAATCCCGATTCGCTGCCGCTGCTTTCGGACGAACTTTCCTCCGGTTCAGAACTTTCTTCACTTGTCGATTCTGTACTGCTTTCACTTGTAGGCTCTGAACTGCTGCTTTCAGTCGCTGATTCTCCGTCACTGCTGTCCTCAGTTGCTTCCGTTGAAGACGAATCCGAGCTGCTCTCGGGTTCACTTGAAGTATCATCAGTTTTTTTGTCATAAACAAATCCGAGATATGATATATCCTCGCTGCCGCCCATTATTTCAAATGATGAAGCGTTGATCTCGATATTTTCAGCGAATATTCGTCCTTTGATTTCATATTTGTTTCCGTTTATCGTAACTTTACCGCAGGGTGCATAGATAATAGCTGTAATATTTGCGCCATCAGTTACGTTAAGCGTTATACTCCCGCTTTTCGAAGCAATGACGGCGATTGAATTTTCCCGGTTGATCATAGTATCTGCAGAAATATCTATATCTCCGTCGGCAAGTATATATCTTCCAATGGCAAGCTCGCCAGGCTTTCCACTGTTTTCGCCTATTTCCAATCCAATGTCTTTATTCTGAATATCAGCAAGAAATTTATCTGAATCCGCAATTTTATTAAGTAATCCCTTTGGGAATTTTGCATATTCAAACTCGCTTATTCTTCCTATTCTTTCCGAACCGTTGGGCTGTTTATTAAGATTATTTATATTCGGAGATATATTGTACGCATAAGTATTTATGTAAAAACCGACAGCCGACGAATTCCTGTACTCATCTATTCCATCTGGCGCAAACATATAGCCACGAAATTTATTTATATTTGCATTCGACATAATTATCGCATTATTGTTATTTATAAGCGTCCCCTGAAACAGCTTAAAATTACAATTATTTATTGACATAGGATATGTGGAATAGTATACCGGCAGCTTGTCAAAACGACTGACATTCGAATCATTCATATCTTCAAACATTATACCGAATTTCGCAGCCATTATTGTATTTTCAGAGTTAAATACAGTGCCGGGCTTATCCGAACCGTTTCCTCTTATAAGAATCATCTGCGTCGTTGCTATCTCGCTGTTTGTAAGCGTAACATCATTTGCCGTATAGATCGCTATAGGTCCGTAATCATTTATTATTTTAACTCCGTCAGCATTAAATCCGCCGTCTCCGGAACCGATAAGAAGCTGACCACCCTGCATATATATACATTCCAAAGACGGAAAATCCCCCACAAGATTAAGATCCGAACCTGATGTCTTATATATATATTTAAGATTCGGATAGCTTCCGATAAGCTGTGAGCCTCCCCATGAATTAAACTTTATTTCTTCCAGATCGTTATACTCTCCATTCAAGGAAAAATGACCACCCTCAACCGTTATTTTCTTAGCCGATTCAGCATCAGGTGGATTTATTAAATTGTTCGCCTGTATAGTAATGCTTCCATCTGAACAGATTTCTGTCACGGGATTATCCGACTTCAAGTCAGACATATATTGCGTTAGGTTTGATTCAGAAAAATTATTAGTAATTGCCGCTCCTGAAAGTTTATTATAATCAGACCATGAGCTATCCACACTCTGCTCTTGCAAAGGAATGAAATTACTATTTTGTCCAAGCCTAACCAACGAGATCGTTTCCACATCCGAAGAGTTATACATTACAGGAAGTATTTGTGACCATTTACCGGGATTGGAATATGTTTTAACAAAGAAGTTTGCACCGAAAGCTCCGATTTTTCCCGTTATTTCAGATGTTTCATCAGGTGTCGGTTCATATTCGGAATTTATATCAATATTTAATGTAGCTGACGATATTGCTCTATCTTTAAGAATAAGGCTGCTCCTTATATAAGATAAATCGCTATCAGTCGTTGACTCATATTCTGCAGCAATGTTATATACATTTTCATAAACATTAGGAAAAGTGATTTCTTTAGCATTTTCACAAATGTCCTCTTCCAACACAATTCCTGTTACCGAAGAACCAGCAGCAGTATATCCGTCGACCTTAACTGCTTCCGAATTTATACGTACACTTCCGTTTGAACGGATATCTCCATTAACAATAAAGCTTCTATTGTTTGAACTGACTGAGCCGTTTTTCTCTCCAGCAAGCAGAGCGTGTTCCCACGGATTGTCGTTAAGCTGTACAGGAGTAAGTGCAAATGCAGCGACTGTACACAGGATAGCGGTTGTCAACGCCCCTATACCGATAGATGCTTGTTTTTTATTTAATTTTTTCATATCTAATCCTCATATCTTTAACGTTATTTTTATATCACTCAACATAAAACAGTACACAGAACATCTTAATCAATTACAGATAATAATGTTGCCCTGTGTACTGTCCGTATCACATAATATATGTGAAAATCACTTTTTGACCTTTAAAGATTTAGGCTCTTTTGGCTGATAAAAACCAAATAGAGATGCGCTTGCACTAACCGTCTTTGCAGTCTTAAGACTGATCTTTGCCATGTTTTCAGCAATTTTCTTTTTCATCTTCATGAACTGTCCCCCCCTTCCTTAAGTATTCAATTATCATAGCGGCAGATACTGAGAAAAAGGTCAGTAGCAGCGTTAATGAAATTCCCTTGTTATAATAATATGCAACTCCAATAGCTAAACACAAAATTATAGATACAACTTTTGACTTTTGAGAATTCTTTTCAATTTCCGTTTTTGATAAACGCTTATTTGAATTCTCAATCGGTGCAATTGAAAAAAATACTGTAAATGAAAAGATAAGTATTAGAAACATAATATATAAATTATAAATGAGCGACGCATATTTAGATAAAAACAATATTAGCGAAATATCTATTGTATATATTATCTTGCATTTCAAATATGTATCAGCATGATACCCTCCTCCAAAAGTTCTTAATAAAAGAAATGAAATAAAAAATAATGCGGCATTCAATAGTTCCTTATAAATTAACCCGAGAATAATTACGATCAGCAAATCAATAATTGAACTTATTATTATTTCGTTTCCATATTGATACGTTTCTGCGTCGTCACTGTCAATGACTCTATTTTCCAAAAAAAAATCGGTTACAATTTTAGCAAATGCGTTAATCATCAAAACACCTCGCCCAAATTGTAGTCGATTTTTATCAAAAAGTCAATATTTAATTCGTAATTGGTATGTTTCAGTTCGTAAATGGTAATTTACTGTTTAAAACAGGTGTTTTTTTCTTTAACATTACATCTGCGTAAAACATATTATCCTGCTCGTAAAAATCTGTCATACCATAATATTTATCTGCTATTTGCTTCACTGACTGAATTCCCAATCCATGTTTCTCTTTATTTTGTTTAGATGTTTCAAGAGAAGAGTTAGACTGTAATACTGATTTCTCTATCTTATTACCAATAATTATACTCAAATAGTTCATTTTTGTTGTTATGGTTATATCTATTCTAGGGTTTTCGACTTCTTTGCTCGCTTCTATAGCATTATCCATCAAATTTGCAAACAGCATAACTATATCATATTCTTCAAAGCTGTCAAAATCGTCCTGTATCATACTTGTACAGTATATTCCGGATTGCTTTGCAAGGTTGAGCTTATAGTTAACTATCGCATTTATCGACGAATGAGATAGTTTGACGGTTTCCTCAAACACGCTGTCTGTTTTATTTATCATTTTCTTCAATAACTCTTCCGCTCTCATAGTATCTCCTTTTTGTAAAGCATTATATACAACCAACCATTCGTTTTTCATATCATGCTTAAGTATCTTCACGCTGTTATAAATCAGTTCAATTGATCTGAGTGATTTCATTTGTTCTTCATGCTGAGTATTTAGTACTTGCAGCATAGTAAGCTGTTTATTTTTAACAGCAATTTTTTTGATAAGTATAAATACACAAACATTGATCGCAGTTATTCCCGAAGTCAGAACGATCATGCTGAGATTATCGTCAATTTTATTATATTGTATTTCAGCAGCCACAAATAATATGATTGCCGAAATCAAAAATAGCAACGTTATCCCAGACCATTCGTCGCTTTTCAGATCATAATCATTTTTCTTTACTATTCTGACAAGTAGTTGTATAGTAAAGAAAAATAAAAATTTCGTTATAAATAAGCTTAGCAATCTTAACGAACTGCCGCTTTCCAATAAATATTCTGGAGAAACATCATATAATCGGCTAATAAAAACATCCGCTGTTATATTTATTATTAATATTATGATCATAATGAGCAAAGGTATGACAATACGGAAAAAAATATTTCCTTTATAGAGTAAAAAGCAAACAATTATATATACGCCTATAATCGCTATATCTAAAACATCCTTATATAACGTTTCCATGCAATTAAATACCGTTGTCAGACTTCCTATTACAATTAAAGAAACAATTCTGTAAAGTAAATGTTTCTTTCTCAAAAACTTAGAATCGAAAAGACATGAAATTGCATACAAAATAATAAATGTCTCGGAAAAAGTAGCTATCAATTCAAAGCCAAAATACAATGTACTCATCATCTTACACCTCTGATATATTGCTGATAAGCGGATTTTAGAGCTTTCATTCTTCCCCTGCTAACAGGCAAATCTTTGAATTTATCACCGTACTTAACTATTACCTTGTTTTGCTCTATTGAAAATACATAATCCAAATTTACAAGATAACCTGTATGTATTCTGAAAAAACCAAGAACATAATACTCCTCTTCAAGGTTCTTTAATGAACCTGTTATCTCAAATCTGTACTCATTATTCTCATATATGGTTATACTGTGGTCATCGGATTCAAAATAAACTATATCCTGTGTTTTAGCCATATGCTGGCCGTCGGAGTTTTTAAAAAGCTTTTTATTGAACAGCTCTTTATATTTCTTTATTATTCTGTCTATTACATTGCAGAGTCTTGTCCCAAATTCCTGCTTCCGCATATACGCTATCACATCATAATCAAATGCGTCATATACGTAGTTATCAAATGATGTAACAAACGCTATAATGATATTTCTGTATGCGTCTTTAAGCAGCTTGGCGATTTCCAATCCAAGCCTATCCGGAAGTTCTATATCAAGAAACACCACATCAAATAAACAATTGTTTTCAATTTCCTTCATTAGTTGAGATCCAGTTGTAAAAGTATCTATAGATATACTAATTCTGCGTTCTTTAAATTGCCTTAATATGCCATATTTTATTTCTTCCAACATATCAAGATCATCGTCAACAACTGCAATTCTAATCATATTTACCACCTGCCTATAATCGACATTATACCAAATATTTCACGTAAAATCAATACATAATTTGTTAAAACTATGGTATAATACATTAATACAAGTAAATCAAAACTTTTGTAAAATCTATACCTATAAGTGAGCAACATTAAAAACAGCGTAAATTTTTGCGAAACAAAACGGCGGTTCATGCTTGAAAGCAATTTGAACCGCCGTTTTACAATGTATAAAAACGATCAATGAAAAATCATTGACCGCTCCCAATAAATATTCAATTAAAAAACCTGTTTGTCAATAACTGTAGATAAGTGTTTCCAAGATCGATAATAAACTCCGGCGTTATAGTCCAAAACGGTCCGTCATGAAGATTTTCAAAGACCATTTTAGCGATCCGGTAAATAGATTCATCACTGAAGTTTATAGTTTCTCTTATAGCCTTTTCCGCTGCCGCCCAGCTACGTGTTCCCGCAACCTCGGAGGAAATCATTAAATATGCAATAATTAAAGACATGCACTTCTTTGAATCCGGATTGTAGGGTAAAATAAGGTCATAAAGACGAGTGACATCGGATTTTACATCTCTCAGAGATATCATTGCCATATCGCTGTATACAGCGTCCGCCGTAATATCCGCTATCGCTTCGCGCCAGATCGCATACCCTGCGTTTATTACGCCGTCATCAACTCCGCTCCCGCGACAGTATTTATTGTAAAAACCTCCGCCCTCTATCTCATTTACAGTACAGAAAATATGTGATATTTCATGCAGGAACGTTCTGAAATATTCATATGAACTCCATTTTAAATCAGAGCGTATCATGATACCGTATTTTTCTCCGACAAATGCGGACGCAGCTATGCATTCAAAATATCCTTCTGCCGTATAATCCTCACGAAGCCAATCTTGGAAATTTTCATTGCAAAAACGTTCGTAAACATCAATGGCATTTTTAGACGTAAAGAAAGCAACAACTGTATTTTCAGCCGAAATATCAAAATCCAGAACATCATTGAAACGCTCCATTGCGCTGTATAAGATATCGGTAAGTTCATCTTCATTATGGATATGAGGTTTATCTGTCATTGTAAGTCCTCCAAAACTAAAACTTCTTTATTATATTTTAGCATATTTTTTGTGAGTTTACAAGTACTCTCGATCTCATTCCCCAAAACATTAATAGAAATTCTGAGTAATATCTTCTTTCATTCCAAGCGACTGTTTCTTCCGATGTATCATTCTCCGCAGCCTGCTGTCAACTGTCCGTCTGACCGACTTATATTTCTGCGCATAATCCTCTTCAATGCACCTACTAAGATTTGCAAACAGACCGAAGATCGTATTGGAAAGCACAGCATTCTCAAACCGCTCCATATTATCAAGCATATTTTGTGCGTATTCATTGCTGTCGTTTGCGGACTTTGTAAACCATTGGATAGCCTTTTCCTTATCTTTTTCAAGTCCCTCAGCTCCAAAAAGATAAAGCCTGCCGAGTTGATAACTTGACCAATAATTTTTATCCA
>JAETSI010000090.1 GCA_021769725.1 Oscillospiraceae bacterium
AATCCTCTTCCCTGCTCCCGCACCCAAGCGAATGCAGGATTTTCCCTTTCCTTCTATCCATTGAGTAATGTAACATCTCCATACAGGGAAGTCAATTTAAGAATTTCGAAATATTTTTTGCCGCAGGCAACCAGCCAGGCCTTCTCCTTATTTTGCGTACTTTTTGAAGTTCTCCGCCTGTTCAAGAACCTCTTTATACACATCGTCAATCGTTACTGGAGGATACTCAAACTCATCAAGCAGAAGAATTAAGTCCACTTGTAGATTCGCCTTTATGTCCTCACGGGTAGACCAGTCGGTGTAACGGGACTTATCATCAACGATTACCTTAATCCGTTTGGAAAGTTCAATCATCTTATCGTCAGGGTACTCAAACTCATATTTCTTAGAAACAGCCTTTAAAATATCATAGAACGCCTTTTCCTCATAGTCGATACCCATTTCTTTAAAGGAGCTTTTCTCCGCCTTAAGCTCAGAAAGGAGCTGTGCAAGCTGCTCCGCAACATCGTCAAGAACCTCATTGGCATAAGCCTCGTCACGGCGGCGATTGTTATATTCATCGACTACACGTTTCAGTCTGTCCGAAAACTCCATACCCATAATCTTATTGACCTTCTTAAACTCGTCTATTGCCTGAGAGAGGAGTCTTTGCAGTATCTTAATTTTCGTATTGGGTAGCTGAATGGCGTTTATCTTATTCATATATTCATCACTGAAAATATCGACAGAAATATGCTTCCCGGTTTCAAACAGCTCCTCAATCCCATCTGACTGGATTGCATCTTCCAGCATTTGACGTACACGGGAATTCATCTGCTCAATATCTGGGACGTCGCCTTTTGTAAGTTTGAAAAGGATAGAACGAACAGCACAATAAAAATGTATGTAGTCCTTATCCTCATCGGAGAATTTCTCACTGGAACTACAAAGATTAAACGCTTGCTTCATTCTCTTGACAGCAGCCATGAACCGTCTTTCCAATTCTTCTGAGAGCTGCACATACTCAACTGCACGATTTAAGCAGGCAAGCTGCTCGGTTGGCGAGCCGATAAAGAAATCGCTGCTGTTGAAGTTGTGGAACATCTGGCCGAGAACATCCAACTGGTCTTTGACGATAGTGATAGACTGCTCTACACCTTCAAATTCCTCACTCTCAAAGTTCGTGTACTTCTTGAGAGCCATATTCATATTCTTTTTAATGCCGATATAATCAACAATCAATCCTTTTTCCTTGCCTTCACACACACGGTTGACACGGGAAATCGTCTGAATAAGCGTATGCTGCTGGATAGGCTTGTCTATATAAATCGTATCAAGCTCAGGAACATCAAACCCGGTCAGCCACATATCCACCACAATGGCAATCTTGAAATTGGACTTTGGATTTTTGAACTGGCGGTCAAACTCTTTACGGTCGTCTTTCGTGCCGAGCATATTAAACAGTTCTTTTTCATCGTCCTTATTACGAGTCATAACCAATTTGATTTTCTCCATCGGCTTTAACTCTTTTTTATCCTTTTCACTCAAAGTCACGCCGTCATCGCAGATTTTCTTTTCTGTCCACTCCGGTCTGAGTTCCCTGATAATCTTGTATAGGTCATACGCTATAAAACGGTTGGAGCATACAAACATCGCTTTGCCGGCAACTGTAGCGCCTTCAGCTACACGGGTCTCATAGTGCTCAATGAAATCCTCCGCAACTGTACGAAGCCGGTCAGGATCGCCAATGATTACTTCCATATTGGCAACCGCCTTTTGGCTTTCCTCTATCTGATGTTCATTTGCACCCTCACGCTCGCACTGAGCATAGTATTCTTCAATCTGCCTTACCTTCTCCTGGTCAAGCGTGACCTTAGCTGCACGACCATCATAAACGAGATTGACGGTAATACCATCACGCACTGCCTCGGTCATTGTATAAGCATCAACAACAGCGCCGAACACCTCTATCGTGCCATCGACCGGAGTCCCGGTAAAGCCAACATAAGTAGCATTCGGCAGTGAATTGTGCAGATACTTTGCAAAGCCATAGGTTCTTTCCACACCGGACTCTGTAATTCTTACTTTTTGGTCGAGGTTGATTTGGCTTCTATGTGCTTCATCGGAAATGCAGATAACGTTTGTCCTATCCGTAAGGAGCTGCAAATCCTCCGTAAATTTCTGAATGGTTGTCAGATATACGCCACCGCTTGCCCTGCCCTGAAGTTCCTGACGAAGTTCCTCCCGGGACTCAATACTCACAACCGTTTCATCACCGATATATTTCTTTGAGCCTACAAACTGCTTGGAAAGCTGATCGTCAAGGTCAGTTCTGTCTGTGATAATCAGAATCGTCGGGGAAGAGAAGTATTTGCTTTTCATCAGCATACGGGTAAGAAACAGCATAGTATAGCTCTTACCACACCCGGTAGCGCCGAAGTATGTACCACCTTTTCCGTCTCCTTCCGGACGAAGATGAGCCTTGATATTTTCATAGAGCTTTTTAACCGCAAAAAACTGAGGATAGCGGCATACGATTTTCAAATCCTTATCAGAGTTGTCCGGGAAGTAGATAAAATCCTTAATCACTTCCAGCAGCCGGTCTTTGCGAAAAAGTCCCTTAATCATCGTCACAAGGGAATTGATACCATCCAGTTCTTTATCGTCCGCATTGATTTTTCTCCACGCATAGAAGAAATCATACGGACTAAAGAGAGAACCGTACTTATTGTTTGCTCCGTCGCTGATTACAACGAAAGCGTTATACTTAAAAATTTCAGGAATGTCTCTGCAATAGCGGACAGTAAGCTGCTTATAAGCGTCCATTATCGTTGTGGTTTCTTTTACCGCACTTTTAAACTCAAGAACAACAACAGGAATACCATTTACGAACACAATGCCATCGGGAATACGAAGCTGATTGTCAATACCCTCAATTTCAAACTGATTGACCACCTTGAAAATATTGTTTTCAGGAGTGTTAAAATCAATAAATTCAATATGCAGGTCTTTCTGCGCCCTGTCCTCACGGTTGAGCGTATAGCCATTGCAGATATACTTATATACCGCCTTATTCGCCTCGTAAATCGTACCGGAAATGTTCCGCAGCATAAGAATGATACTTTCCACCTCACCTGGTGTAATACCTTCCTTTGCATAGCGGTTATAAAGGTATTGCTTCAAATCGTCAGTGAGCAGAACCTCCGTCCTTTCTCTGTGAATTTGGTCGCCGCTTACATAGATGTAACCCTCGTCCTTAAACAACTCCATGATGGACATTTCCAATGCGTGTTCATTAAAATTTGCCATTAGTCTATACCTCTCTTACTTCTATCGTGCGTATCCTGTAAGCCTCTTTTGTGTTTTCAATTGGATAAAACATATTCTTAAGTGTATCTGGTATTTGCTCGCCATGTATAGAAATATAAACATCCTCCACAAGATTTGAAATGAAATAACCAAATGCAAGATCTTCAATTCTATATACAGCATAATGAGGCTTATCATGCTGATTATCACGAGACATCCATGCATCCCAATATTTTAAGAACATATCCTTTCCAAAACAAATATTATCTACAATACCAGAACTACGAATCAACTCCTTTTTTATATCCATATTTTTAAGATTTACAGTTTGGCTTTCAAATGAAAAAACGCCATTAAATATTTTTTTGCCAATTATTTGTCCGTTTTCGGTTGCATTACGAATTGACTCACGACCAATGCGAGTATCTACTCGTGATTTCACTTCGATTATTCCCAGTACGCATTCTGAGGGCGCAATAATAAAATCATCTTGTTTGAACAAAAGCGGGCAATCCTGTCGATAAACAATAATGTCTATTTGCTTTGTAATCTGATTTTTATTTACCACAAATCCGGTTCCTACCGATACTTCTTTAGGCAAATGCTGCCGCAATACATGAGAAAGAATTATTTCTTTATATCGCCCATCTTCACCCCAATGACGATTATCGATAAAGTATCTAACTCTATCCTTGATAGACATTAACTCGTTGGAAATAGATTTTTGATATTTTATGTAATCAGGCATATTGATTTCCTTTCTCAGCTATTACAGTATATCTGCATAATACTTACCGCCAACACATGTGAAAGTTACCTTAGACGGAAATAGATTCGTACCCATATTCGCCATTCCGACAACGCAGAAAGCCCATTCACTCAATTCTTCCGGAATTCTAAAACACACCGTGTCTCTATCTTTTAAAATTGTTATTGATGGTACAAAATTTTTATCTACTCCAACGGATAACACATCAAATGTCTGGGAACTTTCATGTAACGGCAAGAGAGGTTGTTTCCTCGAATCAGAATATACCTTCCTACCCTGTTGATTCAAATATGAATCTTTATCAAAAGAATTTACAGTCTCAATGGGAAGTTTGCATCTTCTTTGATTAAAATACCTTGCTAACTGCTCACAAGCAAACGCATTAAAGTATTCGCCTTGCATATCTATGTCTTCTCGAAGCTGTTCAACAGATTCAAAGTGGTTCATAAAATTAAGTAAGGCATTGAACAAAACCAAATCATCCGAGTAAATTCCGGAATAAGATTTGTACCAGGCAGGTTGCCACTTACAAATAATCTGATAAAGTTTTTTATAAAGTTCCAATTGAACTTCATTCAAACAAAACCAACCTGTACTCAAAATTTTTTTATTGGTACTTTCGTCAAGAGATTTGTATCGTAAAGAATCACATAACCCCTTCAACAACTTGGATATGATACCTACCATCATATCTGCTATGCGAAGTCCTGGATACCTCGTAGAATTTGCTTCATCCGAATTGTCCAGTCCTATTTCACGGGCCACCTTTAAGGTTTTACTTTCTTCATCTTCTTTGCCCTCTTTGTCGATAATCAAAATGTAATTCTGTATATCTTTTTCTCCTAGATACTTTTTGAAGCCATCAAAAGGCATATGATAATCCCAATCAAGTTCCGGGCTATCAGAAATATCATCCAATACGAGCAAGATTTTTTGAAATGCGCTCGTTTCTGCCTGCTTTAATTTCTGATTTCTTTTATTGCATTCAATTCTATCTCGGAAAAACTTCTTTAATTGCTCTAAAAAGTCTTCGGGTGATTCATAGAGAGACTTGATGATTTCCTTCGGACGATACGTAACAAGAGCCTTCGTAATGGAATATTTCATTAAGTCTGCATCAATAAGAAAACTATTTCTGTATCCCTGAAAAAGCTGTAAAACAAGATATTCGATCTTGCTAACAACCGAAAAGTAAATATGAATCTCTTCGTCAAAAAGAGACAGAAAATCATTTATAAACTGAGCATTCTGTTTGTTGAGGGAAGCAAAACCATACCTAAATTGTTTTTGCTGGAACATCGTACTTTTGATTTCTCCATTATGATCTTTTCTGTCTGCATACTTTTCTTCAAAAGCAGCATGTCTCTGCAAAACATCTTTCTTTTCTGATGACCATCCCACAATCATAGTTACAAAATTATCGTAATAATTTATAGCACTTACTGTCGTATAATTGATTTTTCGGCTGTGCTCAGATTCATCATAATAGAATCTATATGTAGACATTTGGCAATGCCTCCTTTCGTAAAAGATAATTTAGCGGCTTAATCTTGCGGTGTTAATCGTTGAAGAAGCATATTGCAAAGCCGATGACCCACATCAATATCAGCCTCATTTTGATAAATCTGTTCAGTTAATTGAGTCGCTACCTTATCAAATTGCTCTAAAAGAGCATCAGGCGGAACTGTAATGTCGTATTCAACAACTTGTGATACTTTTATGCTTGCCTGAACAGAACCAATTTCATAAGCAGCCAGTTCGTGTTGCTTACGAAGAAGATACTGGTACAAATACATCGGTAGATGAATGTCGTGACATCTAAAAGCCACAATATTCTGAGCAATAGAGCCCGTATCTCCCCAAAAAAGTTTTAGTTCAGCCAAACTGCCAACTGTACTCATTAATATATCCTTTTGTTTCGGATGTCCGCTTCTAAACCAAGTTTTATAGGTTTCCTCCGAAACGAACTTAACACAGTTTCGGTATGTTGCAATTCTGCCATCGGTTCTTAGCGCTGCAATTTCAATCAACGGATATGGCGTTTCTGCACTATCGTTAGGTGGAGTTTTACCTCTGTTATCAATAGTGTCTGCAAGTTCGTGGAGCTTTTTAACAGTAAATCCTACCGATGTATCTTCAACAAACATTTTTTTGAATATAGCAGTAAGGACCGCTTCTAAATTATCATTTATCCTTTTTTTCAACTCAATCCGATCCGTGATTGTCTGATAAGCTTTGACGATTTTTCGCTGTTCCTCAATAGGTGGGGCAGGCAGTTCAACATTGCACAACTCGTCCCAGTCAAAAATCTCCCGCACACTGCCGTGTGACTTATACCTTGCATATCTGTCAAATTCGGGACGGCTGAACCAAAGCATCAAATATTCCGAATCAAGTTCAGCTTTTTTGATGACTTCAAACACAGTATAAGAGCTTGAAATAATGCAATCTTCACTGTCCAAATAAGCAATAGACACCTTTTCGCCGTTTCGGGAGGTAACAGGACCGTAAGCAAATTGTCCCGTTTGAACAACCTTATAGTTTGACAAATCCGTTCCAACAATATTGGCGATCGACGGAATAAACCGCTTTTCTATACTAACACCTAGCAATCTTGTAATGGACAAATCTTTATTTCGGTTGTCAACTATTTGGATATACTGTCCGAGTTTTTTATAATTCGATTTCATATCCCAACTCCTTAAATACGGAAAGCATATCTGCCTTGGATTTTTCTTCGGCAACAAGCAGCTCTTTTAACTCGCCCTGCAACGCTTTCATCTTAGTATCAAAATCAATGTTTTCATCACGGTTGACAAATTTAATGTATCTGCTCGGTACAAGCGTAAAGCCCTTTTCTTTCACTTCCTCAAGTGAAGCAGAGTAACAGAACTCCGGCACATTTTCGTATGTTTCCTCATATCCTTCCTGCTGCCAGTTATGATATACCGCAGTGACCTTTGCTCTATCCTCCTCCGTCAATTCGATGTATTTCTTCTCATAAGGACTACCCATTTGCCGCAAATCCATAAACAGAATTTCATTTTCACGGTTGCGATAGCGTTTAAGCTGCCCATTCTGCTCCGCCACACGAGCCTTCTTATTCTTATTCAAAATCCAAAGCGTAACGCTGATGTCAGTAGTATAGAAAAGGTTTCTCGGCAAAATGATAATGGCTTCCACAAGATGGTTTTCTATAAGCTGCTGCCGAATTCTAAGCTCTGTTCCGTCATCGGACAACGCACCGTTGGCAAGTAGAAATCCGGCAACACCATTCTGTGAGAGTTTGGAAACAATATTCAATATCCAGCCGTAATTCGCATTGCTTGTCGGCGGCACTTCATAACCGTTCCAACGAGGGTCGTCTGTAAGCTCGTCGTTTCCACGCCATTCCTTCTGATTGAACGGAGGATTTGCCATGATGTAGTCGGCTTTCAGGTCCTTGTGCTGGTCATTAGTAAAGGTATTCGCCGCCATCTCTCCAAGATTTGCAGAGATGCCACGAATGGCTAAATTCATCTTTGCCAGCTTGAATGTGGTATTTGTGTATTCCTGACCGTAGATAGATATTTTCTTCTTGTTTCCACTGTGCGCCTCCACGAACTTAATGGACTGGACGAACATACCACCCGAACCGCAACAAGGGTCG
>JAETSI010000091.1 GCA_021769725.1 Oscillospiraceae bacterium
TGAGGAACATGCTTACCGGAGATAATCCGGCTCGTGCAGGCGAAGACTCCTATGGGAAGAGCGAAGCAATAATGATACCACCGAAAGGTATAGGACCTCTGTTGAAACAGAGACTGATGTTGAAATCACAGATACGTTGTCAAAAGAAGTAAAAAGATATATTGATGAAGGGAAGACACTTCCATGGGTAATGGGAGGATTTCCTTCAGGGTATGAACCAAAAGCTGCAGCAGATTTCCAAGGATATTTCAGTGGAGAATATACATTTGATCAGATGGTAGATCAGTTGAAAGCAGATTTTGTTGAATTAAAAAAATAAATTTAAGAAGTGATAGAAAGACAGGCATTCATCGGAGCTGGATGAATGCCTAAAGGTGTTAAAATGGAAAAATACAGACCGAAAATACATTTTTCAGCAGAAGATTATATTATAAATGATCCGAATGGATTGGTATATTATAAGGGTGAATATCATCTTTTTCATCAGTATAATATTAACGAGCAGATTTATTGGGGACATGCAGTAAGTAAAGATTTAGTGCATTGGAAGAGACTACCTAAAGCTATTGCACCAGATAAAATTGGACAAATCTGGTCTGGTAGTGCGGTTGTGGATGAAGAAAATCAGCGAATGGTAGCATTTTTTACTTATAGTGAACATGAAACCAAAAGGCAAAGTCAGGGAGTAGCGTTTAGTTATGATAAAGGGCGTACATGGGAAAAATATTCTGGAAATCCGATTTTAACAGATTCAAGAGAAGATTTTCGAGATCCAAAAGTATTTCGCTATGAAGAAAAGTGGGTTATGATTCTTTCAGGTGGAGATTGTGTACTTTTGTATGAATCAAAGGATTTAATTCATTGGAATCAAATATCTTCTTTCAAAGGAAATCAAGAAAGTCATACGGGGGTATGGGAATGTCCAGATCTTTTCCCAATGATAGTTGAGACAACAGAAGAAAGGAAATGGGTTTTAACAGTAAGTGTTAATGATGGATCTCCAGCAGGTGGAACAGGAATGCAGTATTTTGTGGGAGAATTCGATGGTCAAAAATTTATAGCAGATTCAAACCAAGAGAAAGGTCTTTGGATAGATTATGGAAAAGATTTTTATGCTGGAGTTACGTGGAATCATGTACCTAAAGACAGAAGATTGATGATTGCATGGGCTGATAATTGGCAATACAGAGATTATCTTCCAACAAGTCCGTTCAAGGGTCAGATGTCTTGTGTCCGTGAATTGAAATTAGTGCAAAAAGAGAAAAAATATATTTTAAAGCAATTACCTGTTAAAGAAATGGAGTGTTTAAGAACAAATAAGCATGAAATGAAAAACATAAAGATGGGAGCGGATGAAGAGTGGACGCTGTGCGATAAGAAAGAAGTACTAGAACTAGATATATCTTATCCGATTGAAAAGATTCATGCGCAAACGTTTGGAATTAAAATTTCAACAGGAAAATATAAAGCACCTGTAGATTTTACACAGGAGTTTTTAACGATAAAACTTCTAATGGATGTTTCTCAGAGTGAATTGTTTATAAAAACATTCATCTAAAGTTGTTTGTATCCTAATCTACAAACCCTCTTACATATACAAAAGATGAAAGGGTAAAATACAGGGTGAGAGAAAAGAATTTTAGAAAATTCAAAATAACCTAAAAATTGACTTATAACATTTGCTAAGTTAAAATGAAATAAAAACAGGTAAGTAAATAGTGCTCTAGATTTCAGTGTAGATAGTTGAGAGGAAGGTGTTGGGTATGGCAAAAATAGAAAGATATATAAATGAAGATTTTGAACAGTTACTTTCCAAAATTGAGAACGGAATAATAAATGGCAGTATGTCAGCAACGTTAGAAGATGCCAGTGACTTTCAAAGTGGAACTGCGCGTTGTAGCGTTCGTGTTTTTGAGCGTTACAGCTATGCCGGAGGAAACAGAGTGAGTCTTAACATTACACTTTTTCAAAATGACAAAGATCCAGTTCAACTTTCCGCAATTACAGCGGGAGGAAGCCAAGCTGTATTTTTCAAAATTAATACATGGGGGGAAGAGGCATTTCTCGATAAGTTAATCGAGTTGTTGGATTTCGCTAATTGATAACTTTACATTTGTAGGGGCGATAAGCTGTTTATTTGAGGATACCTTCAATTATGCTGATAAAAACGGTGTAAGACGAGGATATGGTTACGAACTCATGCAGGCTCTGGCGGGCTATACCGGATGGAAATTTGAATATGTGAAATGTGACTGGTCTAACTGTTTTGATAAGATTGAAAATGGTCATATCGCAAAGCCAATCCAGGTTGATAAGTTGCTGTCGATAATATCAGAAATCATAAGACAACAAGATTAGTTTTAGTTATAGACATAGGATCATAGAGAAGTGTTGTGATATTTCACTTACTAAGACTCCTTGTCGTTGGCTGCATCATATAAAAACGCTTTTTACGTTAAAAAGTGCTGTAATTGAAGAAAAAACACGATATCATGCGAGTAACAAATCAAAATTTGGAGGCTATTGGAAATGACTGAAAGAGAAAAAATGCTAAGTGGAGAGATATACGATCCAACAGATAAAGAATTGGAGCAACTACGCCTGAATGCGCGTAAATTAGCAAGAAAATACAATTTGACAGATGAAGATCAGCCAGAAGAGCAAGCACAGATATTGCAAGAATTACTGCCAACAACAGAGGAGCTTCCGTATTTGCAGGCACCTGTTTATTTTGATTACGGATGCAATACTTTCTTTGGAAAATTCAGTTCTGCTAATTTTAATTTTACATGTTTAGATGTATGTGAAATACATATAGGCGATAATGTGATGATTGGTCCAAATGTTACATTGGCAACTCCTATGCATCCATTATTACCTGAAGAACGCAATATCCGAAAGAGAGAAGATGGTAGTTTTTATAATCTTGAATATGCGAAACCAATAACTATAAAAGATAATTGTTGGCTGGCATCTAATGTAGTTGTTTGCGGTGGTGTCACCATAGGAGAAGGGTGTGTAATTGGTGCAGGAAGTGTTGTAACAAGAGATATTCCACCTTATAGTCTGGCAGCTGGAAATCCATGCCGGGTTATTCGTAAGATAACTGAGAAAGATCATATGCCAGATGGAATTGAAAAGAATTGAAAACTTCAAGTTTGAAAAATTGAGAAATCGTAAAATTGAAGAAAGAAGAAATGCACAGTTCTTAGCTTATCGGGAGCTGTGCATTTCTGTAAATAAATACTTTTAATTTAGCCGATTACGGCATCCTCTGCTGTAAAATGTTCCAGAGAATTTTCTTTTACCTGAATGCAGATATAAGTAATTCCGGAAATATCGGATGCAAAAAACTGACGCTTTGCAGCAGGCGCGATTTTTAGCCAGTCTCCAGTTGAAAGGCTGATTTCTTCTCCATCAATTATGGCTTTGCCGTTACCTGAAAGAATTCCATAGATTTCTTCATTTTCTTTATGAGAATGAACAAATGGGACATTTGCTCCTGCAGGTAGTTCATTTAAACTGATTTCTGCACCTGTTAAAGACAACTTTTCATGCAGCTCAATTCGGTTTTCCTTTCCAATAGTTGTTTTTGTGTAATTTGCCATAATAATACCTCCATAGTTAATTTGTAGTTTCAGGGTTGCGTGGTATTAGTATAGTGTGAGACATATGCAAAAACAAGTACGCACCTTTTTGTAACTGTACATTCAAAATTGAATGTATTACAATAGACTTGGAGGTGAGAATTATGCGAGCAAAAGAAGAATTACCGGAATGCCCAGTTGCAACAGCAGTATCTCTCATCGGAGGAAAATGGAAATTATTATAAATCAATTATAGACTGATTCTTTGTTTGGAATTTAAGCAACATAGAAATTGAGATTTGTAAGAATAAAAAGAAGGAAAACCATCTGGTGTTTACCGAACTATTTTCAGCGAAGCCTCATGTTTTTTGCAAAAAGATCACCCATTGGCATCGAAAAAAGTAGTTTCCGTCCATGACCTCGCACCTTATCCGCGGCTAAACTTTGTACAGGGAGAGTATGAATCTGTCTATTTCTCAGAGGAACTATTCAGCTCCATTCCGGTGGATAAGGAAATTCGGGTCAATGACAGAGGGGCTATTGTCAATTTCATGCTTGGACTGAATGCCTATACTATTTCAAGTGGCATTTTCCCGAAATATTTGAACGGAGAAAATATCATCTCCGTTCCGCTTGCAGAAAATGAAACAATGCATATTGGATATGTGCTGAATGAAAATCAGGAATTAAGCGAACCTGGAGTATGTACCGCTGTTCTTTGGGATTTTTGCGGGCTACTATGTAGTACAAATCTTATGTGCAATTTTCGTATATGGGGTTAATTCTTTGCTTCCAAATGCAATGGAAGTGATGAAGTATATCGGAGCAGCCTATATTCTGTGGCTTGCGATTCATATTGCTTTCAGCAAGCCGTCAACAGAAAACGCAGAGCAATCGGCATCGTTTCTGAAAGGTTTCATGTTGCAATTTGTCAATGTGAAGATCTATATGTTTGGAGTTACCGCACTAACGGGTTATGTTGTAGGATATATGTCCTCCTTTCCGGCTTTGCTGTTTTTTGAGCTGGTTATTGCAACAATCGGAACGATTGCAACCTGTACTTGGACTGGCTTGGGCGTACTGATTCAGAAGTTTTATCTGCAGCATTTTCGTGTTATTAACATTATCCTTGCACTAACATTACTGGAGTGTATTTGGGGAATGTTAAGATAATTGTTGCTTTTAGTGAAGCATAATCTGGATTATTTAAAATGTCTTCTGTCGCAGATCCGCCGCTTTTATTCGACTTTGGTTCATCGTTTACAACAATCACATCCGGATTCTTAAGAAAGGGACGGAATGAAATCACACTTATTTGGTGTAAAAACTTGAAAATCCCCCGTCTTTCCGTTAATATATTGACAAAAACAGGGAAAGGAAAGAAGGTATGTTTCAAACGATTATTAGTACAATCAGTTCTTTTATGTACAGCAAGCTGCTGGTCATTATACTGATTGGTGCAGGATGTATTTACAGTTCGAACAAGATTTCCACAGGTAAGATTATTTAAGAGAGCTTGTGGATCTGTAATGGAAAAGCCAGAGGATAAAGAGGCGATTTCCTCTTTTCAGGCACTTATGGTTTCAACAGCATCCCGTGTGGGAACGGGAAATATTGTCGGGGGTTCATCGGCAATTTGTATAGGGGGATTTGGTTCTGTATTCTGGATGTGGGTGATTGCGATCATCGGAAGTGCATCTGCACTGATCGAGAGTACATTGGCACAGATTTATAAGAAAAAAGGGGAAGATGGAAGCTGTTATGGAGGACCGGCTTACTATATTGAAGCGGCACTTCATTGTCGCCCGCTGGCAATTGTTTTCTGCGTTGCAATGATTTTAACCTACGCATTTGGATTTAATATGCTGGCATCTTATAATCTGCAGTCTACATTTTCAGTATTTTCTTTTTATGAGGCAAAGATGAGTCCCTGGATCATCGGTGGGATTTTGGCAGTGCTGACAGGATGGTGTCTGCTTGGCGGCGGATCACGTATCGTAAAAGTAACTTCAATGGTTGTGCCGGTAATGGGGATTGCGTATATCGGAATTTCACTTTTGGTAGTAATTATCAATATTCAGAACGTGCCGGCAATGTTCGTGCGCATTTTTGAAGAAGCATTTGATTTCAAAGCAATTTTCGGAGCATTTTCCGGTTCAGCCATGATGCAGGGAATCCGCCGGGGACTATATTCCAATGAGGCAGGTATCGGTTCCGCTCCGAATGCATCGGCTTCGGCAAATGTCAGCCATCCGGTAAAACAGGGGCTGGTACAGATGTTATCCGTATTTATTGATACTTTGTTGCTTTGTACAGCAACAGCAATGATGTGTATGTCATCCGGGATCGATCCGGCAAAAGAATTGCAGGGAGCACCGTGGGTGCAGGCATCTCTTCAGGAATCACTTGGTTCTTTCGGACCGATCTTTATTACAGTTGCAATGGTATTTTTTGCATTTACAACTCTGCTCGGAAACTGTTTCTATTGTGACAATCTTTTAATCTACATTCACAAAAAACAGCCGGAAAAAGCTTTTATGAAAGGCTTCAGACTGGTATCGGCACTTGTAATCTTTCTGGGCGCAGGAATGGAGATGTCTCTTTTGTGGGATCTTTTCAATGTACTGATGGGGTTATGGCGCTCATTAACATTCCGGTTATTCTGATTTTATCAGAGATTGCATTTAAAGCGGTCCAAGATTATGAAGCATAGTTAAAGAAAAGAATTAACCCTGTTTTTAAAAGCGCAGACATCGGGCTTAGTCAAAAAACAGATTTCTGGAGATAGGTTTAACAAAAGCTAAAAGAATAATAAGATAATTACAATTAATACCGCCGATATAGGATATAATAAATCCTTCAAGCGAGTTCTCTTTTACCTGGATACATAAGTGATTTCTGAATCTTCTTAAGCAAAGAAATGTGATGGAAAGGACCTGCAGGACACATTGCAGGCAAACCGGAAAAGGTGCGTTGGTATGGCGGCAGAAAGAAAGACCAAGAGTTCCACATTATGAACTCTTGGTCTTTCTTTTTTCGGGACTTATTCTTTTTTTACAGCCCATTTTGCTTATATTTAAATTAAGTAAATAGTTATTTAAATATATTTTTCTTTAGATAATCAACAGATCTTTCTACTGAGTTATGAGGATCATCCCAATATATTGAATCGTTTATTTCTAAATCGATAATACCTGTATAGTTATGCTTTTCAAGAATTTTGATGTATTCTTTTAGTGGATAATTACCATCCCCTAGAATATAATGTCCGGAAGGATCGCCATCTGCAAAATGGATAAACTGTATAATATCTTCACCAAGAACCTTGTAATAATCTTCAAGATTCTCATGCGCTACTTCCATAGCGACCAAATCAACACAAGTCTTTAATGCTGGACTATTGACTTCTTCCAACATAGCTTTCATTTGTGGCAAGTTGACCAACAAATTACTCTCATATGGTTGAAGTTGTTCAAGTAAGATTGTAACTCCACGTTTATGCGCCATTTCACATATTTTACTAATTGTTTCAACTGCACGCTTCCAACTATCTTCTCGAGGAATATCGAGAGGACCACAACCAGAATTCATAAATAACCTAGTTGTTCCTAAAGTAAGTGCATCATCAATAGCCATATCAAAGTAATCAATTGTTCGATCGCGAATAGGTTGTTCAGGAGCACTCAAGCTGTAGGGATATGCTAAAGTTTCTGGCGTATACATTACAAATTTAAGTCCTAAATCTTCAGCTCTTTTTCTGATCTCACGAAGTTTTCGTTCGGCGGCAGATGAAGTGAGATAATCTAATCTGCAATAATGTGGCGATGCTCCCCATAAGTCGAGATTTTTAACTCCACAACGATGCATGGAATTAAGATAATAATCGAGTGTATAATGAAAATATTGTACACTCATAACAGCTACTTGATCCATTGTGATATTTGACATAATAACACCTCCATAA
>JAETSI010000092.1 GCA_021769725.1 Oscillospiraceae bacterium
CCGTGGAAAACAAAATGGGCTCACCGTTTCGGCGAACCCAGTCTTCAAAAATATTTCTGCTGTTTTCAGCATAGCGAGTTTTCCATATGCCGTATTTTTTCTTCTGCATTTTTATCAGTCCTCCCATTGTAGTCACACTCAAATTCCACGCTTACTGCGAACAGTTTGGGGCGTAAAAAAGAGCCGTCATAAAGACAGCTCCGTAACCCTATTTTTCTTTCATATCAATTGTATCAGACATTATTTCAAGAATTCGTGCCAAGCCCTCCGGTATTTGATCGTTTTTAGCGTTCACATGGACATGATATTTGGCGTTCTGCAGTTCATCCGAATTACTTTTATTATTTTGAGAAACAGCTCCTGAAATATTAATTTTAAATCCGGACGGTTCATTGATCCCGATAACGGAAGCTACAGCTTTTTCTTCATTGCCTACGCTTTCATGAACTTCCATATCAAAAAGTACATTTACTTCGTCTACTTGAAGATTAGGTACCGGCACAATTTCCAACATCGGAACATCTAATTTCATAGTTTCAATGTCGACTTTCTGATTGTCATTGACAATCGGTTTTTCATATTGAAATAATACCGTCCTTGTTTTTCCGTTCTCATCAAAACCGACTTTATTAATGAAATCTGCCGTAGATTGCGTAAGTGTTACTTGAGATTCAGCGGCTGCCTTCAACGGACTGCCGATTAATCTTTCCATATCCAAGCCTGAAAATTGATCTGTATTTGCCATAATATCACACCCTTCGCATATATTTTATCACAATTTTTAATTCATGTCAATTATCTTCCGCTTGCATTTCATATGAGATTTAAAAGAGCTGACCGCACAAGCCGTCAGCACCTTAACCTTATTTACCGCAATAATATTTTATGGCTTTTGATGAATATTCAGCTGTGCCCTTGCCGTTCCGCCAAGGTTTGAACATAAGTCCTCATACTCATGTTCGGGGTCTAAGACTAACACGCTTTTCCCCGCCTCACGCTGATTGCACAGCAAAAGTTTCATCAAGTACGACTTACCCTGACCGCTGTTTCCGAGTATAAGGATGTTGGAATTAGTCTTGTCCTCGGTACGTCTGTCAAAATCCACAAGAACGTTGCTACCATACTTATCCCTGCCGATATAGAAGCCGTTTTCATCGGTTTTTCCTGAGTAATTCAGAGGATAAAGATTCGCAACAGAGCTTGCAGGCAGAACACGTTCAAACTGACTTGCGAACACATTATTACCTGTCGGAAGAACAGCGAGGAATCCCTCTTTCTGTCGGAGCAAAAGCCTGTCAACAGATATTTTGGAACGGGTAAGCTCCATAGTTATATCCGCCTGCAATTCCTTTAATTTTTCTTCACTTGTCGCTTTCAGTTCAATAAACACAGCCGTATGCAGAAGAGGCTCTTTGTTTCGACGAAGTTCTGAAAGCAGTTCAACTACATCGTCAATGTTGTTCTGAGCCTTGATACTCTCGTTTACATCATTAGTTGTAGTCATCATATGATTTTTACGCATTGCCTGCTGAACAATTTTGCGCTGTTCCATACTCGTCACAAGACGGTTGTAAATTCTAAGCGTTACGCCGTTCCTGTCGGCAAGGTGGGCAAGGATAGCCGTTTCTTCCGTACTCGGAGGATACTCCGTTACTGCCCAGCAGGATTTGTAAAAGTTGCCGCAGATGTAGTGGTCGGTGTAAAACCGAATCACTCCCGGCACGGTGCGGTCAAAAAAGTTCTTTGTATCGATTATCTCAAGCTGCTCTGCGGACTGTTCTTTTTTCTCCTGTTTATTCTTCATCCGTTTTTCCCTCCAAATCAAATTCGGTTTCTCCCTCAATATCGGGAATTTCCTCTCCTGAAATACTTGTTCCGAAATACAGCGCAAGCATTCTTTTTATCTCGGATTTTGACATTCTTCTTGCTGAAAAGCCGTGTTCGGAGATCGCTTTATCCACTCGGTTGATGATATTAAAAATCTGCTCATCCTTTTCACGTCTGAACCGTACCGCAAACATAAACTGTCTTGCAGAGGACATCTCCACCTGAATCTCATCAAGAAAATCATAGTCCGCTTGCAGCAGTTTTCTAACTGCCTCGTTCTGCTCGGTATGCAAACGTTTTTTGACATACACTTTGTTTGTATCGAAACATTCGCAGGAGTCCAGAGCGAGTATTTCAAGATCTGGAATTGTGCTTAACAGCATCATAAGATGATGTATCTTCACGTCGATATTAGCCGCAGAAAGCACAGAAATATTGGTCGGCTCTACGCTGAAAAACGCAAGTTCAGACTTGTCGGTTTTTACTCCGTATTTAGTAAAGCGTTCAAGACCTATCAAGCCTTGAACGCTGTTTTTGTTATTCTTCATTAATTTTTCCTCCATAAAAATAACTGCTGCGAAGTCACGAAAAACTTTACAGCATTGAAGATATAGTCCATAATTGCAGTTTCGTCGACCCGAAGTGAGAGAAACGCAAAGCAGGCAGTCGCCACAAAAGGCAGGACGTTCCAGAAGTTCACCAGTATCACAACCGACAGAATGATTCCACCGCAAATTATGATAAAATCCCGTACGCTCCAGAACCACAGCTTTACGTTTGATCTCAGATTTTCGGGGTAGATGTAGGTTTTCAATTTTGTTATCACGCTCCGTTCTGCATAAAAATACAGCCAAGCATTTAAACTCGACTGTAAATCATATTTTTGGATTAAAGTCTATATTAGCTAATTTTGCTTGTTTGCACAGATCCTTGGTCTGTAATTTATACTTTCTTCCGTCTTTTATAAAATGTGTACCGCATTGCCGAAATTCAAAAGAAATATTTTTTCTGATACATTGCTCCCTAATATCCAAAACCCATGCGTAATCAAGAGGACGAGCATAATGATCCGACTCTCCGCCGACCACAACAAGCTCAATATCATCCAGATACTTTTCAATATTTATTTTCTCCAACAGCGGCTGTGCAGTAATACATTTATGCTTGATGGGAAGTCTGCTGAAAATCGACAGCCTATGATCCGCATTCCTTTGATTTTCAATTGTACAGCAGACCACTACATTATCGTATCCGTCCTGCCAATCATCAGGTATACATTGAAGAAATCTGTCTATTCTTTTAGTCAAAAACAAAAAGGTGCAATCGCTCCTACTGCGAATCATTTTCCAACATTCATCACGCCAGTCATCGGCTTCTTCAATAAGAAAATCAGTGGAAAAGCACGTATACACCAAACCAGATCTCATTTTATAACTGCCGTTTTTTAATGTTTCTGTCGGCTTTGAAAAATCCTTTGTTTTAACAATATCAGCCGTATCAATATTACGTTTTGCATCACCCTTATGGATATAGCAGTGCAGGCAGCCTTCGCTGCATTTTTTACATCCTCTCCACGGATTCCACATCGCCATTCCGTTCACTCCCTGCTCCAGAATTTATCTGGTTTTCAAACAACAACTTGTGCATATTATATCATAAATTAATTTTCACGTCAATTCGCAAACTTGCCAAAATCACGCCTTTCCCTTGATCATACCAACTGCCTTAGCCCCCATAGAAACTGTATGACTAACACTCATCATGTTAACCCTAACGCTCGTATCCAGTCCGAACATCTGAGCGATCCTCGGAACTTCGTTTGCAGACAGACAGATTCCAACCGCAAGCAGGGCGTGCTGAGTGTAGGTAAGCAGTCCGAGGTAGAGTATCGTGGTCTGCAAAAAAGCAGTAAGGCAAGTCGCTATCACTTGCTTGCACCAGCCGTAAAATCCGTCCGTGTAACCCCTCGGAACTCCGAACAGATACAGACTTCCTACGGCGATCTGGCATAGCATTATGCCGCCTCGTTTGATGTTTGCAAACACAACTTTTACCGTGCAGTAGCCGAATAAAATTATGAAAAAAAGACTGAACAGCGAAACGTCCGATGCAAGTGCAACAATGACGGAAA
This sequence comes from Oscillospiraceae bacterium, assembly GCA_021769725.1. Taxonomy (GTDB): domain Bacteria; phylum Bacillota; class Clostridia; order Oscillospirales; family Ruminococcaceae; genus Ruminococcus. The sequence continues at coordinate 3,959 of JAETSI010000092.1, forward strand.
GTCCCGTATCTGCCACCGATGCGGAGGTCGCTCCGATAAAACCGCCTAACAGTTCATGGGAGAAAGTGCCTTGAAGCGCAACGCAGAGCGAGTATAATCTCTGCGGAGCAACCGTCACCAGACTTGCTGCCATAAAGCCTTTCAGCACGTTTATGCAAGTGTTTTTGATGTTCGCCTGTCCCGATTCGTAGGCTATCGCCGTATCGAACACCGCAACTATCATTCCGCATACAAACAGCATCCAGGCAAGACTATGAAACAACGATATGAACGACTGCACCCATGAAAGCGTAAAGATGTTGCTTGTGCTTTCGTTTATGAATACAAAAAGGTCGGCTACTGCTCCGTAAATGAGGTTGAACACCCACTCAAACATGATGTCCCAGATAGCGTCCGTTATGGTATCGACAGCAGAACCTACCGTGCTGTCCCAAAGCGACGATATTCCGTCGCCTATCCAGTCAACAGCGTCTGAAATCCAATCAAACATTCATGTCACCTCGATTTCCCGTTGGAGTGATCTCGCCCTTTATTCGATACGACGAACTCCGCCGTCCTCCCTGAGCATGATAACGAGGAAAACGTTCCAATAAATCATGTTTCTCTAATTCGTTAAACGCCCGAAACACCGTACTTTTATCAACACTCAGATCTTCGGCGATCCTGCGAACAGACGGAAAACATTCCCCATTCTTATCCGCACAGTTTGCCAGATAGCAGTAAACGGACACAGCCTTGTGGCTTAGTCCCAGATCGTAAATTCTTCTCGGTAATATCAATTCGCATCAACTCCCATTCGTTTTAATACTGGTTTTCTTCAGAGGCTCATCCTCAAATCCTTCATCCTCCGTTATTTCGATCTCCACAGGAGGAACCGCTTTTTTCGACTGCGGATATTTCACTTCAACATCACGAATCAGTTCGTCACGCTCCTTGTAGGAAACGTGCCTTGCGGTCTTATCCGACAGGCAATATTCGTCCTCAAATTTTATGCCCCATTTGAAGAACAATTTCAGCTTGCTTATCATCGGGTGCGTACCCGTTTTCATAACAATAAACTGTCCTTTTGGCATGGACTTTAATTCATCTACAGTCATCAACGGTCTGCCTATCATCTGGAGCGATTGGCTTTTATCTCTGCCGTTTGAAACAGAGCCGCTCAGCACTGTCTGTTCTCCGAGAGATTTTGAAAGAACCTCCGCCGACTGAGAATTCGGAGCAAATCCGCCGAATACAGTCAGCTGAGTGTTGTCCGTGATGATCTCCATGCCTTGTTTTCCGTAGTTCTGTTCAAGCTGTGCAAAGGATTGGATTATCGCAACAATAGATATTTTTCTCGAACGTCCTGCGGAGAACATTGCCTCTGCACCGTCGATTTTAGGAAATGTTCCGAACTCGTCCATATAGAACATTACACGGTTTGGAAGTGCGCCGCCATGCTCATCGGCTATGACTAAAATTTCACGGTATAACTGCTGAATCAGCAGACTTACCATAAAATACTTGCTCGTATCTTCTTCGGGGAGGACGATAAAAATCGCCGATTTTTCATTGCAGAATTTCTCTGCGTCAACAGCTGTTCTGAAACAGAGCAGCTGTTCCATTTCCGTGTCAAGGAAGCTGTTAAGCCTTGAAAGTGCCGTCGACATTACGGACATCATAGACTGATCCGATGAATTAAGCGCCGCTCCCGCAAGCCACTTAGCTTTATGCTCCGATGGAAGCCTGTCCATAAGTTTCATAAAATACATCTTCGGTTTTGCTTTGGGATTCGGCTGATACTTTGCAAGCAAGTCCTGTATCAGCTTGAATACAGAAACAATGTGACGTTCGTTTTTGTCGCCGAACTCTGCAAGTAAAAGAATAACGGAGGCGAGCAATCCCTCAGCCGCATCGTAGAAAAAGGCGTTTTGCCCGTAACTTGAGCTGTCGCCTCCGCCGATATTAATTATTGTTTTGGCCGTGATCTTAGCGTACTTTTCAGCCTTTGCTTTAGCTGAAAGGTTGGTTTTATCGGATAGATAAATGTCCATGTATTTGTTGACAAGATGCAGAATGTTGTTCTCGTCTGAGCGTGTCGGGTTACGCAGATCAAGCACTGAAACATTGTAGCCATAGTACTTTTTTGCAATAGTTCCGTAATTTCGTGCCACGTCTCCTTTTGTATCTGTACTGATAAACGACATTCCGCTCGCACAGGCAAGTTCGATGTTCGGATACAAGAAGTATGCTGTTTTTCCGACTCCGGCTGCACCTATCATCAGCGTGTGAACATCGCCGTCATCTACAAGAGCAACAGTCTTTTTACCGTGCGTTCGACAGCCTACCACCGTACCCTGAACAGTCGGCAGATTCTCGCCTTTACGCCAGAGATCAGGCTCGAATGGCAGAGGAATAAAGGTCCTCTTTATCTCTGTTTTCGTTGCCCACCTTGCAGTTCCGTGCTGTCCGTCACCGATCCTCTTGGACTTTATTCCATTCAGCGATTTGTTATCAAGCAGATTTACGATCACTAAAAAGACAATAAAAACCACAGCAAGTACGCCTATTAAAATCATCTGTTTCTCATTCAAAATTTCATCTCCAATCTGTATAAAATATTCTTCCATTTGCATTAAAAAGATAAGTTAGTTTGTTTTATTCAAGGTATTGCGCTGTGAAGCGGAGGGTATTGCAATAGCCGCAAACGGCTATTGCTGCAAGTTTTTCTTAGAGGACAATGTCCGGGGTTTGCTCCGCAAAAACGAAAAACTTGATCAGCTGAATTCCATACAAGGTTCGAGTTCTGAAACGATATCTATATCCTCGGTTTGCTCCTGAATGGGAACGCTTAAGGTCTCCTCGACAGATAATCTGACAGCATTGTCCGCAAGCTTATACAGCAACTTTGCCGTATTTACCGACTGCTCACGGGTACGGGATGTCTGTTTCAGATCACGCAAAACATCTTGCACACAGTGCTGCAAATTCCTTTGTTTCTGCGCCTTTTTGCACTTATCGGTATATGGTTTATACTCCGTTTTTAGCTTACATCTCAGCTTGTCAAACATCGTATTTTCGCTGTTTCCGGCAATAAAAAAAGCCGAGCCTGCAAGCGCATACTCGGCGAGATATTTGTATTGTCCGTTCTTGAAAGTTGCATAGATCTGCGAGGTAAGCTTATCGGGACGGCATTTCAAATACCCAAGTTCGCTAACCTCTTTCAGATATTCGTCTTTTCGCTTATGCGGAACAGCAGGAAGCGGTTCAACACCATTCCGAGCTTTCAGACATTCGTTCCAGTCCTTAAACTCAGGCGCAAACCGTTTAACATCTGGATATCCGTTTTCCGCAAGAATATCCCGAAGTCTGTCAACAGCCTCAATACCTCCCTCGTCATTATCAACACAAAGCACAATTTCACTGAGGTTTGAATGATTCTTCAACGCCGTTAAAACAGCATTGAAATTGTCAATAATACTTGACACAAAGTGTTCGAAAGAAATAGAAGCTAAGCGGCAACGGACAGCATATCATAAAATCTTTTACGTTTAACAGCAGGTGGCACACCGCCAATA
>JAETSI010000093.1 GCA_021769725.1 Oscillospiraceae bacterium
GATCAAAGCCGAAGGTGTCTTCTCCCACTCTACCGCTCAGTCTCAAATACTGATAGCGCTCCTCGAATGTCGGAAGTGTAATCAGTTCTGAATATGTTCTAATATTCGTCGTCGTAATCATCTTCATAGTCTTCGTCTTCGTCCCCACTGTTACCCTGATAACGAGCAAACGCTTTGATTGCTTCCTGGTACATCTCCTCTGTATGCTGTGCCGATCGAAGTGATTCTGTCTTCGCTTTCAGCAGTTCGTTCTCCTGCTGGAGTTTTTCTACCTCGAGTCTTGCTTTTGCTGTATCCTGACGAAGTATTGTGGTGATCAGCTGTGAGGAAGCTGTCCCATCCCTAAGCTTCTGCTCAGCCACATCAAGCGCCAGGCCAACCAAACGAGTTTCTCTTGACTCAGGAGTTTTTGGTGTATAGCTTCTCTTGCTCACTGGAATTTGCCTCCCTTCCTCTGTCTTTGATTATTGTTTGCCATTACTTTTGTGCTACTTAGAAGAACTTATATAGCCGATCACCCGCAGAAAGGAGTTCAAAAATACGGGAGCCAGACAGCGAAAAAGTTCAATACCCGGCCATATAAGTCCTTCTAAATATCACAAAAGATTATAAAAATTGTTGATTGCTTTTCATGTTTGATTTCGGTATAATCTACACAAAAATAAAACTTGGAGGTACAAATCACATGACATTAGATGCGGATTGTTTAAGAGACGTTTTAATATATCTTGAGGATAACCTAACTTTGTCCGACAATGGCGTATACAATAATATTTCAACGTATACGATATGCGGAGGTTTGTCAGATAAATATACACATCCCCAAATCAGATATACAGTTGACCGTCTTGAAGAGGCTGGTTTTATCAAAACATGTTTTAACGGCGTAAAGGACGGTGCTAAAATTAAACAAGTATATGCCATCACTTACGAAGGTCACATTTTTCTTGATTCAATAAAACCAGCATCTGCCTGGAGTAAGATAAAATCTATCGCCTCAAAAATTGGGTATGTGTCTGTTCCAATTCTCTCCAACGCCGCAAGCTCCGTTCTAACTGATGCAATAAGCAAGTTTATTCCGTAAATATGCCAAGATTTGATACGCGGTCGTCTACGGTAAACTTGCACGCCTGTTTCGAACCGCCGACTATCATCAACATATAGTTAATTACCTCCATCACCTGACCGATGGTGGCATTATTGTTTTCTAATTGTTGACAGATATCTAATGCAATTTTGGCTGATGCATTGTATTTTTGACTTTTGAGTACGTCAGAATCAATTTTCAACGTTTTGTCAATTTCAATACAAGGATCCAGCAATCTTGCCTGGCCGGCATGTATCCAACCGTGTTGATCAATCGCCATATCCTGCAAAATATCCAACTCTACTCTATCCATAACCTTATTCCCTCCTGATGCTTCCGAAGACTTTTCCAAAAATATCCCGCCGGAGAATTTTCAAAGAGGCCGGCGATGACGGTAGGGGGTGTACTTTTCGTACCCCTCCCCTCCCTATCTTAGCCACGCCTTTCTGTGTAATCGCATGATTGTTATTAGCTGATTTAATACTTTTGTTTGATAAATGTGCTTTGAGCTTTGGCATAAGTTTTTCTCCAAACAATTTCTATTCTTTCAGCTTCACGCATTCACAGTAATCAACAGGACAGTTTCGATTTACGCAATCTTCTTCTTCACTTTCCTGTAAATGTTCATGAAATCATACTTGATAATCTCATCAATCGCTCTTTCAACTTCTTCATCATTCTCTTCTTCTGAGAACTGATCTGATGTTCTTGCGATTCGAGCCAAGTATGCACACGAATTGTAACCTTTCTCAACATCGAACAGAAACCATGAGTCGAACTGCTCAAATGGATCAAAAGGATTGTCAACTGTTGTTAATGCTACAGCATAACCCATTTTACAGATCACTCCTTTCTTACATGTACTTAGATACAGTCGATGTTGACACGCCTAGATGTTCCGCTATTTCAGAAGTCGTATATCCAGACGCACGCATTGCTGCTATCTTATTCTGCTTTGCGGTACTGAGTGCAGTTGTAGCTCTCGGCATCGCTCTTTGTTTTATAGAGTCTATATTTGCATTGTTGATGACCTGCTTCAACATATTGGGACTTATTGCGCCGGCCTGAATAGCTTCCCATTCTCGGTCTGTTAATTCGATAATGGAGTCCCTTCTGCTGGCTCCGGTCTTCACTCTGGCTGCTGTTAAAGCCTGCTGACTGGCCTTCTTTATTTCCGCCTTTGACATATCCGGGTTGTCCTGCTTTTTGGCTGCGACGATCGCATTTGCCATAGTCTGGGCCTGTCTTTCTCTAGGGGCGTTCTTAAGAGCCACATTGAGCTTCGCTTTCAGAGTATCCACCTCATACTGATAAGCAGACTTGGCAGATGCTGAATACGGGATATCCTTTGTTGCCAGCATCTCCTTGCGTGCCCGATTGGCCAGGGCTTTCATGCGGTTTGCATAGTACGCATATTCCTCCTCAACCGGGTGCCCCGAAGATAGGGTGCGGGCATCACGAGTTTCGGCCATCTGGGTACTCTTTTGTGTACGGGTTATGGTCTTGCCGGTCTTCTTATCTACATAAGTCAGATCGTCGGCAATCTTCCACGACTGCTCACCAGTTTCCGGATCAATAATAGGGCTGCCCTGTCTCTTGGGTACGGAGGTCTGGGCTTTTGCTCTCGAGATAAGAGTCCCAGCACCTTCGCGATAGCGTCCGTCTTCATCGTAGCGACCCTGATATTCCTTCTTGAGTGCTTTGATGTTGTTGTCGATCTCGCTCTGCTTATAGTTAAGCTTATGCTTTTCGGCATCAATGACAACCATGCTGTGACGTACCGCTCTTGCAATTTCTTCGGGTGGCGCACCTTTCAGAGTCATATCGGTAATGAGATTAGATATTTTACCCATCTCTGTCTGGGTGTTCTTCATAATCTTAATCTCACGCCCGGCATATGTATCCGGCCCGTATTCTGCTTTCGGATCGAATCCTTCTAATCCCTTCAACGGATGCGTAGACGTGATCTTAATTCGCCCGCCAGTGGGAATAACCATTACCGTATCACCATCGAAGTCAGCGCCTGACAGTCGATCAGCAACCTTTTTGTTGATTCCAACAGCGTCCTTAGGTGTTTTACCAAGAACCCTTATTCCTTCCGGCTGTTTGTTATTGACCGTCAGAATCGGGATCTCAAAAGTCCCACCATGTGGATACCGAATCAGAGCTACCTTTTCTCCGTTTCTGTAGTTCGGAGCATACACCTCGTTGTCATTGATCGAAGTGAGCGGCAGAATAACCTGATACTTCTGTCTCGGTAAAGCAGCCGCTTTCAGGTGAACGGCGGCAGAATCACAATCGTCAGCGAAAGACTGCAGTAATGCCTTTTTCACCGTCGGATTGGTGAGGGAACAGATCTCGTCGAATTCTTCTCCCTTATCTGCTGCAGCAAGATTAAGCTGCTTCTTGACCAAAGACAAGTTCTGCTTGGACAGAAACTGGGACGGTAATTTGTCAGCCCAGTCACCCCAATCACCTTCTTCTGCTCTTTTGTTTATGAGCGAAAGCTGTCTTTTTCCGTCTTTGTCAATGTAGTAGCTCTGACCACCAGCCTTGATAAGCGAACCAAAAGGATTATCCGGATCTTTCTTAATTGGCTTGAGAACCCCTTTATCACCCTTTTCGGACTCGGTGTCAATCATTGGTGTGCCGCGCTTCTTATTCGTGTTGAACACGACATCAACGCCATCTGGTAGGTCGTCAGAATATACAGCCATCCCCTTGATATAATGCGTCCCGTTGACCAAAATGCGTACCTGTGCGTAATGAGAATTACCGAGAGATAAATCGTCAACACCGCGACGAAGCTCAACCACGCCGTCCTTTAACTCGCCACCGTCTTCTGCATATCGGATCTGAACTCTTTTAGAATCCATACTCTTTGGATACACAAACCGGTCAAAGGTTTCACCGCCATCATGCGTTACATAATCGGTGACAGATCCAATCTTGTCAAAAGCATAAATATCCTTATGCTCCGCCCCTGGTTTACACAACACCTTGAGATTGGTCTGCCGTCCTTTATTCGTCACCTGTGGGACACCGCCGCCATAAGTCGGATAACCGTCCATCTCGAGAATATAAAGAGCCTGGTTGAGTTTCTCTCTCGAGATGCCAAGCTCACGCTCAACTCCTGTTCCGACATCGACCATGCCTTTCTTATCCACCTGGTCTCTGAGGAAGTTTGCCGTCACACGAGACTGATTCATACGTGCTTCAGCCTTCGGATCAAGAAGCGCACGCACGGAGGAATCATTTTTAAATCCCATCTTGTCTGCGATCTCTTTCAAAGAATATCCGTGCTCTCTCATAGACTTCGCGGTGGCAACCTGAAGACTTCTTCGTTCATCGCTGGCTACTGCAATCTGAGCTCTAAGTCTGCCGCTAGATGGCCTTCCGTCCGGGCCGACAATGCCAAGCTCTTTCGCGATCTGTGATTCTGATTTGCCCTGTTTCTTGAGCTCCTCTACACGAGACAGAAAATCCCCGGAATGCTGGTAAGGATCTTCACCAGAACCCCAGGGATATCGGCCGGAACGTCTCGGCATTCCGTAATGCATTAACACATCGTCAGAATATCGCTCCATGATTACTCCTCCTCCGCCCGTATTTTATTGATGATCTTATCGAATGTAATGATCTTGTCCATAATAGGCGCAATGTCCTCTGCAGTTGGCTTGTGGTACAAAACCTCATCATTCTGATAAATGCGCAGCTCCATCTCGATCTCTCCGGGTTTCACATTGTATTCAAGGCAAAAGAGTGCTGCGTAAACTTCAAGCTGTTCAATATGAGCAGCTACTTCACCTGTCTTTAAATCGTGAATTCTCAGAATACCGTTCCGAAATGCAATAGCGTCGGCAGTACCAAAACAATTCTCTGAATAATACAGAAGCTGTTCTGGTGTCATCTTATAGCCGATCGCATCATTCACATACATGTGTAATGTCTTCTGTGTTCGTGGTAACTTCTGCCTAAGTTTGATACACTGAGCAGCAAAGTCGTGAAGCTCAGTGCCTTTCTGAACAGCGAGAGCTCTCAGGTAAGCGGTAGCAAGCTTCTCTTCGCTGTAATTGATCCAATGATACTTACTTGCGCCAAGAAAAGCGTGCTGTCCTTTAAGATTCGAATGCTTGTTGAAGTTCATCCAATACGTCCTCCTTATTCTCCGGGCATATGAATCTTGAGAATGACATCTCATTCAATCGCCCGACATAATACTCCTGGTTTGGCTGTTTCTTTGCACGCGAGTCTTTCTTACATTCAAGGGCGGCCCAATGCTTGCCGTGAAATATAGTCAGGTCTGGAAAGCCCTGACGATAGTTCGGATCGTTCTTCACAACCACGCACCCAGGGAACCGTCTTTCCAATTCCTTAATCAGATCTGACTGAAACTTACTTTCCAACATAGCCGCCATCTCCTTTACTTCAAATACAGCACGCACTCGAGTAAAAGGTGTGCTATGTTGTTTTGAAAAAGATGAAAGAAAGCGGGGTGATGAAAATGAACATTTCAAATCTGTCTACAACTGGCAGACGCGGCCAACCAATATATGGCACAGCCGCGATACTAAGACGCATGTTCTCAACCGAAGAACTTGCACAGCACGAAGCAGATCTCAGAGAGTATAAGAGATTGGTTCGTGAATTGGGGTATGATCGCTCAAGCGACGACTAACCAATGAAAAACGGACAAGAGCCCACACACGGTTCTTTCCGTTTTTTTTTCTTTTGACCCTACTTTCTTTCATTCTCCTTTTCAAAACTGAAGAGAAAGTGTCCATTTTAAAAATGGCGCTTATAACCTCTCTCCTCATAAAAGGACATGTTTTTTTCGCGTGCAAAAAAAAAGAGCCAGTGTGATCACCAGCTCTGTGACGGAGTATCTATTATTTCTTAAAACCGATCGCGCCGGCTATCGCAAATAAACCAGCTGCAATCAGAAGTGCATCAACGTTCTTTGATGAGGCCGGAGAATACACCCAGTCGAACATCAAAATCATGCTAAAAATCCATCCCATTTTGGTCATCTCCTCTCGTAAAAATTCATGTAAAAAATACCCTCAAAAATCATCGAAAAATCGCCGAAAAACCGGTTTTGGTCAAAAACCCACTTTTGAATCCTATTTATTATATATTTTTATTATTTTTTATTCACATTAATTGAGAAAAAAAAGTGGGTTTTTGACCAAAAAGCCCGGAAACCCGCATAAATACTGGTTTTTTTCATGGTCAAATCCTGTTTCAAAAGTGGGCAGAAAGTGACCATTTGACCAAGATTTGACCAAAAATGACCATTTTTTTCGATTTTGTCATCAAAAATTTTGCCTCAATTTTTCGAAAAATTAATAAAAAATGGCCAAAAATGGTCAAATGGTCACTTTATGGTCAAATCTTTAAACGAAAGTGACCATAAAAATTACGGTGTTTCAAGCGACATAAAAACACCATTTTTTGTGTAAATATAGGGGTGATCCGAGAGCCATTCAGCCGGGTCTACTGTCGCATTATTCGTGTCCCGAATAAGTTCTGTGAGAGCCTCAATATCGACTGTTTCGAGCTCATTTTTAGGCACTACGATCATCTCGTGAATGCTTGACGGAAGCACAATCAGGTCAGAATCAAACTTCTCCACAAGCACATTCATAGCCTCAAAATCGAGAATTCGAGCTGCTCCGAACTCACATGAAAGGTTCGTAATGACATAAAAATAAGGCAGTACCGCCTTATCCAGTACCGCCTCGAAGTCGTTCGAATCCATGATTTTGGTCTTGTCTATCGTCCAGAAATTGTTCATTGCAATCTCGAAAAGCTCTTCAAAACTCCTCTCCCAGGCCTCCAGCATCTCATTTCTGATCAGGATTCTACCCTTATGGCCATCGAAAGGAATCCATGCTCCCAACACCACAGCGAGGTCAGTATAGACCCTATAAGGCACCGTTTTGAGCAGTTCTTCGTTGAATTTTTTACTCACAAGTTGCGGTAAAATCACGGTTTTCAGGTAGTCATACTTGAAAAAATCGGTCGAAATTTCGGTCTCCTGATAGGTAGAAATCAGATAATCGGCCAGTTTTTCCGGGTCTTCGCCGAGATTCCAAACCAGATCATCGACGTATTGAACAGGGCCGATCGACGTCTCTGACTCCGCGTCTTTCAAGATACAAATGCCGCATTTTGGCGTATCACAGTTGTTTTTGGCCACTTCAACGACACGAATTGTTGTGTTTTGCATCTTTTTTCTGAGGATTTCCGCCGTTTCATTCGCAATTTTTCTCAAGAATTCGTCCATAATTGATCTCCTTTCTGTGATTTTACAGGTCTCATAGGTGTTTTTACCGGCTCAAAAACCTCTATCACCTCCAAATTTTGCCGGATTTTTTGTCTTTTACCGTAATTCGCCCCTCCA
>JAETSI010000094.1 GCA_021769725.1 Oscillospiraceae bacterium
GGAAGAAAGGCAAAGTCGCTTGTCAAGTATGGTTTGGAGGAGATTTCAACAATACTTCTGCGTCCGACTTATACCCCAAAATTCGATGTTTTCAAATTTTTGTCATGTACTTAAATGAAGGAGTTTAATATTACGGGAATAAGAAATTTCCACTTTCGATATAGACCAAATATCATAAGCGATTGAAAATACCAGAATCCTTATCGGTATTGGTGATTTTCTGCTTGGGCGTTTTTGACGGTTTCCCGAAAGGTAGGTTATAGATGAAATTCACATATACCATATTGGCGTTGTTCTTAATTCTTTCAACATTTGAGGTAGAAATAACATTGGTATCGTATGTCTTCTGCGTCTGTTTCCAAGAATCATAAAATGGATATCTTATACCAAGTCCGATTGTCATAGTAGGAATCGGATGATATGAAACCTCAACTTTTGCCATACTTGGTCGTGTGGTTAACATCTGTCCAGACAGCATTTCGGTTTCTGTCTGATAGAATATTTCTGCCGACCATTTTTTATAATTCAGATATACCGACGGGGCTATCGTATAGCCTGTATGGTCCCATTCGTGTCCCATATAACTGTTTCGTGTATGCATGACTTCCGAATACAACCGTAAGCGCAGCAGATTATTGGCGAAAGGCATCCATTGCATGAACAAGCTCGCCTTGTAGTATTGCATCCATTTAAGATTGCCGATTGTCTCATTTATCACTCCGTCTTTAGTGCTGAAGACCGGAGCAATCTGACTTTTGCCATACGTATATGACACTTCTGGATTGATTATGAATTTTCTGAATCCTTTGAAATACGAAAGACTGATTGCATGTGAATTCTGCGGTCTCAGATTTGGATTTCCGGCATATAGATAGTCAATGTCTTTATAATACGGATTGAATGATAGCTGGGATATGGTTGGATTTAGTGTATTGACCTCATAGTTCAATGTAAGTTCAGATGATTTGTCGATGAAATAAGCGACATTGAGTTGTGGACGGAAATAATAGTAGTGATGGTTCCATCCATTCATATCCTTGAAATAATTGCCGTTAAGCCCAAGACTCATAGAATAATTCCACTTTTGTCCAATCATGCCATTCAACCCTGCGTAGGTGTATAATTCGTTGGTTGTGGTCGATAAGTCCGAATATTTCGGGGAAGCCGTATTATAGGCATATCTGACACCGACAAGGAATTTTGTCATGGGCTTGATTGTGTAGCCATACCATCCTTCCCCGATCAGAGAATATTTATCAGCCTCAATATTGGTTTTTGTTGTGAATCCATCATCAATTCCGCTTTCGGAATAGTCGTAATTGTATGATGAATTATAGTAGGTACCAACGGCATTGAATGTCAATTCATGGCGACCAAAGATTTTATTGAAATATAAATCGAGCGAGGGATTGAGATATTTGTCCTTGTCGTGGCTTGACGCTGTTCCTTGCAAATCTGAGCCAAGACGAGTCATAACCAAGTACTGTAAAGACGAGCGTCTGCGGTTTAGAGCTCCAAGTGAAAACTTTGCATTGAACACATAATCATCCGGCTTTACATTTGAATATGTTAATTCAGCCAGATGCTGCTCATAAGCATACGGGCTTTTGCGTCCGGTTCGTGTTTTGGAATAGAAACCATCCACCAATGGATACGAAATTTCTTCATCAAGACGGCGGTCATTATAATTGCGATAGTTGATGTTATACATCACTCCCAATGTTGAACGCCCCCAGTTATATTTCAGACTCGCCACGTCGTTACCGAATCCTGTGGTGACTGCATTCAATGTGTTAAGCATCAAGGAACCACCGGTCTGTTGCTTCGTAATCACATTGATCACCGCTCCCAATCCCATATTGGAATACTGAATCGGAGGCTGGGAATAGTATTGTATCTTTGAGATGTTATCGCTTGGGATAGATGCAAGATCTACCGATGATGACGGTACACCGTTAATCAGTATCTTCACACCTTTACCATCGCTGGAACTGACTGTCAGATCGGAAACCAAAATCTTAGGCAAGGTCTGAATCGCCTGAATTGCCGTGGGAAACTGTTGCTTTTCCGACCGTGTAAGTATATAGTTCTTATGGTCAGCAAAGCGGTTGACCATATCGGCTGTTACCACTACTTCATCAAGAGTAGTGGACAAGGAGTCTGTCTTGACTTCTTGTGCTTGTAACAGTAATGGTAACAAGAACGCGAAAGTGAAAATAAATTTTCTCATGCTTTACGAATTTTTCCTGCAAAGCAAGTGAAAATGTTTCAATATGACCTAAAAATTTGTCTGACTTTTATCTGACAAATTCTGACGAAGTTGTATATCAGCTATTTATCCGAAGTTCGTAAGAGTCGCCCCGGTTGCATACAATCTCCATGTTTGCCTGGACAAGAGCGTTCTTTGTGCGCTTGACAAGGGTATAAAGCGATTCCTCGGCATTACTTTTATCGCCCCAGAGGGTTTCGCACAATGTTCTTTTATCTACTCTCATGCCGGGCGCGTCAATAAGCATTCTGGTCAGCTGCCGCTGCATGGGAGTGAGTTTGATACCATCAAGCGATGGAGAAGCGGAAATAGCAATAAATTCTGCTTCGGGTGTCTCGGTTTCTTTTCTTTTCCAAATAAGCATACTTGCTATTGAGAAAATAGAAAGCGAGAACAGAATTCCCGGCAATGTCTGGTCCGAGGCAGAGAAAATAGAAGCCACGGAACAGTCGGCAAAACCTTGAACCTGTATTGCAAGCCCTTCGGCAGCGTGTTCGGGCATAAGCATAATTGAGTCAGATGCTATCTTATTTCCTCCGATTCCACGCGAAGCACTTTTAGTACCGACAAGCGCAAGTGTAAAGTATGCCTCGTCTTTCAGCGACGGGTTTCTAAAATTGACATCCGATGCCTGATAAATAAGAGGCTTATGGGTGGTTTCGTACATGTGGCGTATGGCGGCGATAGTGTCGGGGCGCGTCCATAGTTCACTATTCTCATTAGCTAAAGCAAACATCGCATCATTAAGATCATCTGCGATATTCTGTTTAGCGTTTGAGTATGATAAGCAACAGGTAATAACCGACGCTATCATTAAAGCCAATGGAATGAACATACCATAACGAAGTGCTGAACCGGAATTGGCAGATAAATTATTCTTCATAGCATCGGTTGATTTCATGGCATAATCAAACGTTTATAATCGACTTGCCAAAGAAAGTCGACAGCATGGCGAGGGTCGAAATGGTGAAGTTATGCTCACCGCTCAACCAACGTGTGATTTCATTAGGCCGCTTGCCGAGAGCTTCTGCAAACTGCTTTTTGTTAAGTCCTCTTTCCTGCATAAGAGCGGCAATCCGATTTGAAATTGCAAAAGAAAGGCGGGTTTCCTCGCGTTTTTCGACTGGGATTTCGTTAAAAATCTCCTGTAACGATATATTAGCAGTTCTCATACTTCAAAAGTTTTATCGGTCAGTATCTCTTTTTCTGTAATCTCCACGTTTCCGGCACGGACTTCCTGTTTAAGCAGACGCTCAAACCTCTGCAAGTCAATAACGTAACCTTGAAGCGTATCGTCTTCTTCGTAAGCGCGGCTGCGCTTGACATCACCGTTGCCGAGGATTAGAATTTTATCTGTCAAACGAAGGCAATATAAACGGAGTTTCGATTTCAGAACAGGGAGAGCGACAACTGAATCACTCATTTTACCCTCTCTGCGGAAGTATCTCTCCAATGCTCCATTAGATAAAATCTGTCCTACAAAACGCATGATAGCCTGAAAATCAGGATTCAATTCAGCGTCTTGTCTGAATTTGGAAACGAATTTTTCAAATTCGCTCTGTTCGTCAGACAAGAATTATATTGTGTACATAGTGCAACTATCGCTGCTGTTTACCAAAAGGAGTTCTACTTCGCTCATAATACCTTGCGTTTATAATGACAACGCAAAGTTATAAAAAAGTTTTACACAAATGTAAATTTGGACAAATAAATTGTCTCCCGCATTCCATTGGATTGTCCGTCCCAGAAAGAGGTTGACTCGCTTTGTTAGGTTTACTGTTTGAAATTTACTCTTTGTCTGTGTAGGGTTGACTGGTGTGTCCGTTGGTAAAAATATAAGAGGCCATTGAAATCTTGTTCGAATAGGTCAGAAAAACGACATTCCGGGAAAATTGCCGTCAGAAAAATAGAACAAAGTCGAATTAAAAATTCCCAACAGACATATAAAATTCTTAAATCTCATCTATTCTTCTTCTCCATTTTATTCATATAGTACACTAAATAGCGCATATTATACTTGATTAACAAGATGTTAAGCATCTATTCAAATTCTTGGCAAAAGAGCGTTTCCGCTACTTTATCAAGGTACCGGAGTTGGCTGCTTTTTACAACGAGATTACCGACTACCGCACAGCCGAAGATGTGGGAGTTGACCGACCGATGAAGAACGAGATTCTTCATAATATCCCACCGACTCCGGCGCAGGAGGCTTTCACCGAGAAACTGATTAAGTTCGCAGAGAGTGGTGATGCTACTATATTGGGACGCGCCCCGCTGTCAGAGACTGAGGAAAAGGCAAAGATGCTCATTGCCACAGACGATGCCAGCAAAATAGCTCTTGACATGCGCATGATTGACCCCAATGCCGAGTATGATCCGAACAACAAAGCCTCGCACTGTGCCAAAATGATTGCCGAATACTACCGTAAATATGACGCACAGAAAGGCACACAGTTTGTTTTCAGTGACCTCGGGACATACAAGCCCGGCGAGAGGAATGTCTATTCCGAAATCAAGCGCAAGCTGATAGAAGATTACGGTATTCCGGCTCACGAGATACGCTTCATTCAGGAGTGTAAGAGTGAGCGTAGCCGAAAGGCAGTCATTGAGGCTATGAATAGCGGCGATGTACGAGTCTTGTTCGGTTCGACGAGTATGCTCGGAACAGGTGTAAATACCCAACAAAGAGCGGTTTGCATCCATCTTTTGGACACGCCGTGGCGTCCCTCTGACCTGACTCAGAGGGATAGCAGAGCCATACGAGCCGGCAACGAGATTGCCAAGTTGTATGCTGATAATAAGGTGGATGTAATCATCTATGCGGTTGAGAAGTCTCTGGACTCTTACAAGTTCAACCTCCTGCACTGTAAGCAGACCTTCATATCCCAGCTCAAACGCGGGGCGATGGGCTTCGCACAATCGATGAGGGCAGTTCTGACGAAGACGAACTTAAAGCCCTCAAATCCGAACTTGCCGCCCTCGACCGCAAAATCACCGCTGCCCTTGCTGCCAAGAATGAGGAACAGGACGGCGAAGAAAACAAACAGCAGCCCGACACCCAAAGGGTCGAAGTACGTGATAACCAATCTCAGGCTACCGGCCCGAAGGAGACAATGGTTGCGGAACCTGTTCATATATATGCCTCACGTCGTGCTTTCTCCGGATTACGATAGAGAAACTGAACCGGCAGCAGATGAATAATCAAATGCTGTCGGTTTTGTTTTTATGACATAAAATCAAAAATGGGCTACAAATTCCATGACTATCTTATTCTGTTCTGAAATTGCCGGATTTACTCCTTTGTTATAAAAATATTGTTCATAGTTGAGGCGAATATCTGCCTGTAATGATTTCTTTCCCAGACTCAATGTAACACCTCCAGTCAGTCTATGCCTTTCAGGATCATCTACTTTGAGATTGCCGGATTCATCTTTCGTACCTTTGCTGTGATCTGACATATAGTCATACCTTCCGAGGAATGATATGGAAGTCAGACCCTTTTTCAACGGAAACCGATATGCGGCAAATGCGTCAACCGCATTTACAGGCGTGAAAGAGCCGTGGGCATAGTGCTTGCGGAGGTATTCCGCCTCGACGTGCCATCTCCGGTTTTGCCAGTAGGCCCCTGCATCGTACATCATCACGTTCACATCACCGGCATTTGCCTTCTGGTAACTGAGTGTGATATTAAATTGCCGGGCAATCATTGTCTGCGCCTTGAACGAGAAATTATAGTTGTTGGTCCAGAAATGTTTTTGATTTGTCAGTCCTGAGCCGTTGAATATACCTCCTTCAAGCGTAATGGGCATACGGTCATTGAACGTCCACGATGCTGATGCTCCTACATCGCGCACATTGCCGACCTGCTTTGCTATGAAAGAACGATTGGCGAAATACTGTAGATGAGGTGAACGATGGGCATCAATTGTAAACGGCACTCTCATCTGACCGAAGGTGAACTTTAACACGTCTTTAGGTTGCAGACGTATATATGCGTCAAGCATCTTTATAGTACCCTCGTCCGAAAGGTCTATCTCGGCCTTGTATCTTACAATAGGAATCACCTTGCCTTCCACGCTCAGACGCGCATTGCGTATCTCAAAGCGTCCCTTATCTATTTGAGGCTCATATTCATATTTGGCCCGGATAGTCCCGTGTATTTCAGGGATGAATGGATTTTTATCCTGAGCCACGGCAGGCAATGCAAATACAGACAATGCCGTCATAATTAAAATTCGTCTCATGCTGTCATTGGTTTATTGCTTGTTTCAATGTTTTTGAGTGCCTGTGAAAAGGAGCTGACAAAGGAATGAAGATAATACAGGAGCATAAGATAAGAATAAGCGGGGGCTCCTTCATCAAAGTCTTCATGTGTCATCCCTTTGGAATGTACGGCGATGCTGTGTTCGATAAAATCTTTCTCCAAGCCCGCATCTCCATTAATCTTCATTGTATCAACATCTGAACCGAGTATGCTGTCAGCTAATTGAGACAGTCGGACAATCCCTCCACGAATTGTTTCGATCTCACATTTGTAAGAGATAGGTATATAGCCATCCGGGGACGTGACAAGATGACGTGTGGTTTCGGCAATCTTGTCCGTAGCCTCAAGCATATATTCACAATATAGCGCAGTCTTGCCGATAGTATCATCAGAGTCCGCCGAACAATTACGGACTTTATCGCTGATTATATCAATGGTCTGCGGACCGATTCTATGATTCTTGCAAACGGCTATACTGTCATTGTTTGAAAGACATTTCAACGCTTTGTCGATAATCGGACCGCATGACTGCATCGTCATAGTCAAGCAAGACTTTTCAACAGGACGGGCGGGGATAAAACAATACATTTCCTTGACCTTACGTCTGCGGATATGCCGTCGCAACATAAAGATGATTCCGGCCAAAGCCATTATCGAGAGAACTGTAACGTACATGATTTATAGTATTTCTTTGATACAAAGTAACCGCATTTTTATTTCACGTTTATATCGGAAATATTAGATAAATATTAAATCTATCAGTCAATTACGACATAAAAAAGATGGGAGATATGCACTCCCATCTCAACCTTTGGTACAATCCTTTAGACTTTATACTGTGGGCACCATGATTTTGGCAGGGCGTGTGCGGAAATCCGAGTCGCGCAGCTTGGCAAACGCCCGCAGATATTTCCTTATTGACGATACCATTTCCTGCGTT
>JAETSI010000095.1 GCA_021769725.1 Oscillospiraceae bacterium
ACTCAAAAGGCTTCTCCAAGATATCTTCAGAAAACAAATGTGGGTTTTGTCAGGGAAAAAAGTTTGTTATTTTTTAATTTTACCTCTTGACAAAAGTCACTTCATAACGGAGGTGAGTAAAATTGGAGGAAAATGAGCAAAAAAAGTCTAAGATAAACTTATTAATTGTGTTACTCATTGCTATTATCATAGTTGCGGTAGGCATAACCGTATGGGCGTTATTTTTCCGGGAAAACAGTCATACTTTGGCTCCGGATTATGCACCGCAGGAAGAAGAAGTAAATGCAGAACGCATTCCGGGTGATGAAGAGGGGAAAATGGAGCAGCCAGAAGGTGGAAGTTCGGTCAGTTTAAGTTATGCTAAAGATGTAACGATAAACCTTTCAGACGAAACGGCAGAACTATACTTTGCTAATCCAAACAAATCTAATCAGGATATGGTGCTGCAAATCGTAATTGAGGATGAAGTTATTGTTCAGTCAGGGACTTTAAAACCGGGTAATCAGGTGAAAAGTCTGAATTTGCTGAATAATACGGCAAAAATGTTGAAGGCAGGCGGGTATGAAGGAAAGTTTGTGGTTCTGTATTATCATTCCGAAACAGGAGAAAAAGCAGTTGTGAACACAGAAATTCCTATTAACATTACTGTCAGGGATTAAATTGTATTTACAATCCTTAAGGATGTGAATAATTTTAGTGATTTGAAAGGAGATATTAATTTATGAAGAGAATCATCGCAACTATTTTTACAATGGCTATAGGTTTCAATATGGGCTTTACCGCATTGGCTGCCGGGACAGTAGGTCAAAATGGCAGACAGGATATTGATGTTAAGGCCAAGTATTCGGATACGGTTACGACTCCGGATGTCTATAGTATTGATATTGAATGGGACAACATGACATTTACTTACTCTGAAGCGGGTACAATGGATTGGGATCCGGCAACGCATACCTATACAGAAAATGTTACTTCAGGCTGGGATAAAGACAGTGCTGATGTAACGGTAGCCAATCATTCAAATGTACCCGTAGATATATCTTTCGGTTATGTCCCTGAAGATAATTATGGAGTCACATCCGCATTGACTCATACAGAAAGTACTGTAAATCTGAATGCTGCAATCGAAGGAAATCTGACGGATATTCCAAGTGTTACGGCTACGTTGACTGTTAGCGGAACTCCGAACAAGAATGTTACAGAAGAAGGCGTTGTAGTAGGTAAGATTACTGTGAAAATTATTTGATAAAAAGAAGAAGGAGCGGGGCTAATGAAAAAAAGGATAGCTATGGCTTTGATTATGACATTGGCTGTGTCAACAACAGCATTCGCTGAGAATATAAGTCAAAATGGCAGTTCTTCTGCGGATGTAAAGGCTACTTATAATGATGGTGCGGATGCGGGAAAAATTTATAGCGTGGATATTACTTGGCAAGGGATGAATTTTACATATACTGCAGCAGATACCGTATGGAATCCTCAGACACATACCTATGATCCCACTACGGAGCCTTACTGGAGTGATGGAATGATTAGTGTGACAAATCATTCTAACGATGCCATTACGGCAACGCCGAGTTATGCTGCAGAATCAGATTATGAAAATATTACAATGACTTTTAGCGACAGATCGTTAAAAGTTGCTACGGCTGACAATGGTATAAATGGGGAAGCAGGCAAAGCGGTGACAGGGAATATTACAGTGAAGCCATCAGGTGAATTATCTAAGGGAGTGACGGATACAAAAATCGGTACGATTACTATCGTTATTTCTTAAAAAAAACATATCCAAGGCAGGATGTAAGACAGCCTGTCCTTGGACTTTGATGTTTATTCATAGAATACTGTGGATAAACATGAGAGAAGAGGAAGGAGTGTGAGGATATTTGGAACAAAAACAAATCAGAAAAAATAGATGTCTGCGGATGACAGCAGTATTTTGTATTTTATCATTGATTGTGATGATATTTGTATTGGTAATAAAAAAAGATTCTCAACAGTCACAGTTTATATCCCCGCCTTTTGATTCGCATGCTGTGTCAGGGATTCCGGACGTGCCGGACGATTTGAAATGGGGGGAAGTAGACGTTCAGATATTTAAAGCATCAATCTGTAGTGTGGTTACTCTGAAAGGTGGACAGGCAGATATCTGGCTGACGAATCCAGAGAGTAATAAAGTATGGCTAAAGGTCAGGGCATTAGATGATAATGGGGATATTTTAGGTGAGACAGGGTTGATTAAGCCTGGTGAATACGTACAGTCACTCGTATTTGATATAATTCCGAAGACTGGAACAGCTATAGGACTGAAGCTGATGGCTTATCAACCGGAAACTTATTACAGCGAGGGCAGTGTAACTCTTAATACCATGGTAAAGGTGGGGAAATAGATGAAGAGATTAATGAGACATTGGATGATAGTGATATTGGCGGTAGTCATGATGTGTAATATGGTTCCTGTTTGCCGGGCGGCTGAAATGCAGGAAGGATGGGAAAAGAATGTAATTATTAAGAGCAAGACAAACAGCCATGAAAATGTATATAGTGCAACCGTATCAAAGTGGAATAGTGGAAATATTCAGGCGGGAAACTATTTTTTTAAGTTTTCCAATAATCAGCTGCTTTCATCCACATATCTGAAAGTACATCATATTACAGAGGATACAGAGGGATATGACTGGTTCGTAAACAGCATGAATGGGCTTGGAGACAAGGTGGCACCTTTTGATATTTATGGTGTTAATGATGAGAAACGAACAGAGTTTTCTAAAAGCCTGCAGGTTGTGGTTGAACTGCCTGATAAATATAAAGATCCTGCTCTTTATTTTCTGGATCCGGATGGAAATGCTGCATCGCTAGAATTAAAGGGCCGTGGTGATAAATATGAATTTACGGTTACATGCAGTGGTTATTATGTGTTTGTAGATAAAGCGGATTTATCGGGGAATGAAGAACCTGTGATCTACTATACAGTGAAAGCCAGTGCAGGGAAGGGAGGATTTATTTCTCCAAAAGGTAAATTGGTTGCCGCCTCTGGTACAGATATCACTTTTGATATTATTGCGGAGAATGGTTACAGGATTGCAAATGTCATGGTGAATGGCATTTCGGTAGGAACTGCCAGGCGCTATACTTTGAAAAATATTCAGGCGGATTATAGTATAGAAGCGAGATTTGAGGAAATAGAGCCCACCGGCATCAAACTGAATGAATCAAAAATCAGGATGAAGAAAGGAACAAAATATAAATGGTTGAAAGCTACGGTTTTTCCTTCCAATGCTTTAAATAAAAAGATAATATGGACATCTTCGAACAGAAAAATTGCATCTGTGGATGCCAAGGGGGTTATCAAAGCATTAAAAGAAGGAACTGCTGTGATTACCGCATCGACGGTAAATGGAAAAAAAGCAAGTGTAAAGGTAACGGTTGTAAAGAAAGATATTCAAGCATCCAGGATTTCTCTTAATGCTAAGAAAGTAATATTAAAGAGAGGAAAAAAACTAGTTTTGAAAGCAACTATATTGCCCGTCAATACCGGAAATAAAAAAGTAACATGGACATCCTCAAATAAGAAAATAGCGGTGGTAAATGCGAAAGGTGTAGTGACAGCGAAAAAACCGGGAAAAGTAAAAATAACGTGCAGAAATAAGAAAGGTAAAAAGGCAATCTGTATGGTTACAGTGAAGAAATAATAAATATACAGGACAGTTATGCTATACCACTTCTTTGTGCTTTCTCTTTGCTTTTTTATCAAAATGTTACTGTTATGGTCAGAGAATACAATGACATAAAGAGGAATGCAATGGGAAAAAGTTCATCGGGAAAAGATACAATTTTTGAAGAGCTTATGACAAAAAAAGAGCTTGGTTTAAGCAAAATCGTGTTGTATACGACAAGGCCCCGCACAAATGAGACGGAGGGGATGCAGTATCATTTTGTGGATGAGGAAAGACTGAGGGCATTGGAAAAGGCCGGTAAAGTGATTGAACTGAGGGCTTATCAGGTGGTAGGGGGTGTGTGGAAATATTATACTGTGGATGATGAGCAGATGGATCCGGAACATAAAAATTATCTGGCGATCAGCACTCGGGTGTCTTATGAAAAACTGAGAAATTATTACGGGACAACCGATTTATATAGAGGTGGCGGATGACAAACATCTGGAACGGGCATTGGCACGGGAAAAAGGGCAGAGAGTACCGAATTACGATGAATTGCGCCGCAGATATCTGGTGGACAATCAGGATTTTCGGAGGAAAATATCGGGAAGGCGGGAATTACCCGGCGAATTTCCAATAATGGTGCGACAGAAGAATGCGTGGATGAGATAGCTGCATTTATTTTGGAGAGCATCAAAAAGGGCTAGGTAAAGTCTGAAAAATATGATATAAAATGTCTGTAAGGACAACTTATGCAGCCCCCTTTTATTACATGGTTTTTTGACGTAATAAGAGGAGACAGTCTAGAACATTTCTGCACCGCGCCTCTTCTTGATTTTGCCGAACATGGTATAGAATAGAAGAAAGCCACACCCAGGGAGGAAATTCATATGAAAAAATTAGCCGTTTATTTCCCAGGCATCGGATACCATTGCGACAAACCTCTCCTGTATTACAGCAGGAAGGCGGCCCGTGAGCTTGGATATGAGAATGATAGAAATGTGACGTATTCCTATAAAGCGGGAAATATCCGTGGCAATGAGGAAAAAATGAAGGAAGCATACGAAGCGCTGTTTTTGCAGGCCGAGGCTGCGCTTGCGGAGGTTGCCTGGTCTGACTTTGAAGATGTACTTTTTGTTTCAAAGAGCATCGGCACAATCATAGCGGCGTCCTATGCGGAGAAGTACGGGTTAAAGCAGGTAAGGCATATTTTGTATACGCCTTTAGCGCAGACCTATCTTTTTGCGCCCAGGCAGGGGATCGCTTTTATCGGGACGGCAGATCCCTGGAGCGATAAGGATGAGATCATCCAGCTTTCAAAAAGAAGCGGGATTCCTCTGAGTGTCTATGAGGGCTGCAATCATTCCCTGGAATGTAAGGATACGTTAAAAGACCTGGAGAATTTAAAGGATATTATGCAAAAGACAGTAGAATTTTGCAAGGGATAGAAAGCCTGTGTATGGGAAACAGGATAGAAAGCTATTGTTATGCCGGCCTGTGCAGTAAATGCACAGACCGTAAAAAATGGGACGAGAAAATAATTTCTGTAAATCCAGATTTTCTATGATAATGGGAGCGGTTATCCGCTTACAAGTCCTTGATTATTTCTATTAAAAACAAGATGGTATGTCAAGGACACCCGGCCATACCGGGAAGTGGGAAGAAGCTTACTCCACATCCATAAGGGCAGCCAGGTCTTCCTCGCCCGTGCGGACCTTGATGACCTTGTCCACGTTGTAGACGAAAATCTTTCCGTCGCCGATATGTCCTGTGTAGAGGGCTTTCTTTGCCGCCTCGATGACTTCGTCAACGGGGATATTGCCCACAATGACTTCTACCTTTACCTTCGGAAGGAGGGTAGCGTCCAGCTCTACGCCGCGGTATTTTTCACCGGCGCCTTTCTGTACGCCGCAGCCCATCACCTGGGTGACGGTCATGCCGGTTACGCCGATATCGTTCATGGCTTTCTTCAGCACATCATATCGGGACAGCTTGGAGATGATGGATACCTTGTAGATGCCGCTGGAGGATTCCGGTCCCCTTACTACCTTGACAGCAGCGTTTTTCTGGGCCTCAGAAGCCGTTACATAGTCGTCGCTTCCCAGCTTGGTGTTTTCATTGATTTCCATCGTCATGGTATTGGAGATATCCATGATGCTGAAGCCCGCATAGGCGGACGGCAGGCCATGCTCGGTAGCATCCAGGCCGACGATTTCCTCTTCCTCGCTGACACGTAAGCCGACGGTTACTTTGATGATCAGGAATGTGACGGTGATCGTAACTACCGTCCAGGCGATGACGGAGAACATGCCGAGGAGCTGGGTCCCAAGCAGCCCAAAGCCTCCTCCGTAGAACAGGCCTACAAGGGTATCGTTGCCGGGAGCGGAGGTAGTGGCGAACAGGCCGACGGCGATCGTTCCCCAGATACCATTCAGGCAGTGGACGGCGACTGCGCCCACAGGGTCGTCTACGCGGAGCACATTGTCAAGAAGCCATACGCCGAAGACTACCAGAAGGCCGGAAACCACGCCGATGGCAACAGCGCCTGCGCAGTCCGTTACATCGCAGGACGCGGTGACGCCCACCAGGCCGGCCAGAGAAGCGTTCAGACACATGGAAACATCCGGTTTTCCGTATTTTATCCAGGTGAAGACCATACATACAACCGTCGCGATGGCGGGGGCGACCGTGGTGGTCAGGAAAATGGAGCCCAGCTGTTCCACGGAGGTCGCGGCTGCGCCGTTAAAGCCGTACCAGCCAAGCCACAGGATAAATACGCCAAGGCATCCAAGGGGCAGGTTGTGGCCGGGGAACGCGTTGACCTTAACGATTTTACCGGATTTATCTTTGTCGAATTTTCCGATACGGGGCCCAAGGATGGCGGCGCCCACCAGGGCGGAGATGCCGCCCACCATATGGATGGCACAGGAGCCTGCGAAATCGTGGAAGCCCATCTGGGACAACCAGCCGCCGCCCCAAATCCAGTGAGCCTCTATCGGATAGATCACAGCGGAGATGACCGCGGAATAGATACAATAGGAGAGAAATTTCGTCCGCTCAGCCATGGCTCCGGATACGATGGTAGCTGTGGTGGCGCAAAATACCAGGTTAAATACAAAGTTGGACCAGTCAAAATCTGCGTAGCTTGTGAAAATGTCCAGGCCCGGCTTTCCGATAAAGCCTGCCAGATCCTCGCCGAGCAGCAGCCCGAAACCGATCAGGATAAAAACGATGGTTCCGATACAGAAATCCATCAGGTTTTTCATCAGGATGTTGCCTGTATTTTTGGCACGGGTGAAGCCTGCCTCCACCATGGCGAAACCGGCCTGCATCCAGAAAACGAGGGCGGCGCCAATCAAAAACCAGACTGCAAAGAGTTGACCGTTGACGGCATTCATAATTTCTTTTGTCATAATAGTTCCTCCTCATGAAAATGGTGTTTGTAGTGCAGAGTATCATATAAAAAAAGGAGATATTGATGAGCCGTGCTCCATCAATATCTCCTTTGATATGCCCCTAATTATACAGTTCTATTTTCAAAAGGTCGATCCTTTTTCAAAAGACAAATTTTATAAAAAATTTGTGAAAACTTCCTGATTTTTATAAATAATTCACTTTAATCCCTTTACCCTGCGTTTGCAGGCAGCATCGTTGGGGATCCGTTTAGTCATTTGTATTACCCGTCTTTCTGCGAAAGACACCAATGCGTCATGAAACAGGTGCATTGTTTTTTCGCTATCTAATTTGTTTTCCCTCTGATATTATTGCTTTATAAGACTGACA
>JAETSI010000213.1 GCA_021769725.1 Oscillospiraceae bacterium
CTATGAAAAGGGTATTGGCATTATTTTTGGTATTGATTTGTATGTTGTCATTAGTTGCTTGTGATAAAGCAACTGGCAGTGGAGAACCTGTAAGAGGTGGTGATGTTTCAGATATGCCTGAGATTGATAAAAATGTTTTTGACGAAACAGAACAGACACAGCAAGCGATTGTTGGAAGTATAAGTGGTGGAGAATCAGATGTGTACGAAAACGGAAAAGCCACATTTCAAGTGACTATATTAGAAATACGTGATGGCAATTACCTTGTCGAGCCCGTTGACGGAAGTACAGAATTGAACATTGCAGACCAAATAACAGTCCCTATGACAAATAAGAATCTTTCACCGGAGCCGGAAGTTGGAGATGTTTTGGAAATTGAATATGACGGTTCGATTGCAGAATCATTTCCTGCACAGATTACTAATGTTTATAGCATTCGTATTGTTGAATAACGATAATATTGATAAAGATTCCAGTTTGATGGAGATATTAGTATATGTGGAATAACAACTGCTTTATAAAAAACAAAAAGAAGTAACTTTTAGTTTTTCGGACATAAGAATACATTATCAAAGAGTCAGACATCAATGAAAGGATATGATGCGGTGGACAGATACATACAAGAAACGAATATGCATCTGATTTTGACTGCATAAAAGCAATCTACAACTATGTGAGGGACGAAATCCCGTTTGGATATAATATAGACGACAGTATTCCCGCATCCAAAGTTCTTGCTGACGGTTACGGTCAGTGTAATACAAAAGGCACCCTGTTTATGGCGCTGCTCAGAGCCTGCAATATTCCATGCAGGGTACATGGATTTACGATTGACAAGAAACTGCAAAAAGGGGCAATGACGGGATTGGTTTACAGGTCAGCTCCAAAAAATGTATTGCATAGTTGGGTAGAGGTATTCTTTGAAGATATTTGGTATGAATTGGAAGCGTTTATTTTAGACAACAAATATTTCTCTAAATTACAGCAGGTACACAGCGATTGTATCGGGGCATTCTGCGGCTATGGCGTTGCCGTAAAAGACTTTCAGCACCCTGTCATTGATTTTGATGGGAATAACACCTATATACAAAGTGAAGGTATCAATCAGGATTTTGGAATATATGACTGTCCGGATGATTTGTTGAAAGAGCACCGGCAGGAAATATCTGTTATAAAGGCATTTGCTTATAGAAATTTAGGACGAACTGACGGTCTTATGCTTAATAGAGGATGGAGATAGGGTCCTTCTTCAGAACAGGACAAAGAAAGACTGGCAAGGGTATGCCTTGCCGGGAGGTCATGTAGAACAGGGAGAATCGTTTGTGGATGCTGTGATCCGGGAGATGAAAGAGGAAACCGGATTAGTAATTACAAATCCCAGGTTAGTTGGCATAAAGCAGTTTCCGATAGAAAACGGAAGGTATGTTGTATTGCTGTTTAAGGCAACAGAGTGGTTGGGGAATGTTGTTTCATCGAAAGAAGGGCTTATGGAATGGGTCGAATATAGCCACCTTCCAAGCATGAAAACAGTTAAGGACCTTGCAGAGCTTTTGAAAGTGATGAATACACCAGAACTGACAGAGTTTCAGTATTTGGTTCAGGGTGGCGGGTGGATTGTGTCGATAAGATAACTTCCTGGTTGTCGGCGAGTAACGAAACAGAACCGAGAAATTATGAAATGAAAAAGCTGATTCCGGCTTATGAATATACTGGGAAGTAAAAGCGACAAATCGACATTTGTGGAGGTATTTTATGTTTAATGAAATATGTATATATGAGGCAAAACTGACCAAGTTAGATGAAATTGAAGAACTGATGAGGGAAGTAGCGGAATTTTACT
>JAETSI010000096.1 GCA_021769725.1 Oscillospiraceae bacterium
CTGCCGGTTAATGCAGATACCGATATCTTCCATTGAGGCGAGCACTTCGGTAAGCGGCAGCTCAATACTTTCGAGCAGAGGTGTCATTCCTTGTTCTTCGATATTATTGCGCAATTTTTTTATAAGACCGTCAAGAGAAGCAATATCGGCATTTTCTTCTTGGTCAGAGTAGTAGCGGACGCCGTATTCAGCGCAGAGCTTTTCAATTGTATAGTCGGAGGCGGAGGAATTCAGAAGATATCCGGAAACGGCTGCGTCGTTGACTATATTCCGCAGTTCTCCGCCTCTTTTCATTGCATAACGGTAGTGCGGCTTTGAATCATCGGTGGATTTTCTGCATTCCGAGCCAAAGAATTTCATTATAAGTTTTTCATGGTCGGCTGTGTAGATATTTTCGCCACTGCGTACAGAAAGTTCGCCGTCTCTGAGGATGTAGCTGCATTCTGACAGTGAACCGATAATATCATCCGTCAGCGGAGAAGATATCAGGCTGAGTTCTTCAGGGGAATCTGTTTCTTCCTGGCGAATTTCGGAAACAGATTCGGCAGCGGAAATGCCCAGTTTATCCAGCAGTTTAAACATTTCAAGTTCTGAAAGCAGACGGCTTACTGCCATGGTATCCTGCGGTGCGGGAATATAGGCGGAAATCGATGTTTCAATAGGTGCATCCTGGACGATGGTTGCCAGCCATTTGCTTTCTTTGGCAGATGCCTTTCCATTTTCCAATTTTGCTTTTACGCCCTTGGTCAGGGAAGAATCCGCATATTTTTCATAGAGATTTTCAATAGTACCATATTCCTTTACAAGAGCTGAGGCAGTTTTTTCGCCGATGCCAGGAACACCTGGGATGTTGTCGGAGCTATCGCCCATAAGAGCTTTAAGGTCAATGAGACGAATGGGTTCAAAACCGTAATCTTCGGTAAATCGGGATTTATCATAATGTATAGTTTCTTTGTTGGTCGCAAGGAGCACGGTAACGTTGTCGCAGATTAGCTGGAGACTGTCACGGTCTCCGGTGAGAACGAAACAGTGATCGCCGCTGTTGGTGCAGGATTTAGCAAGTGTACCGAGAATATCATCGGCTTCAAAGCCTTCGCACTCCAGTACCTTTATGCCCAGATGAGTGAGAAGCTCTTTTATCAGCGGAAGCTGTTGTGCAAGCTCCGGAGGCATTCCTTTGCGATTGGCTTTGTAATATGATACAGCTTTGTGTCGGAATGTTGGAGAGCGCAGGTCAAAGGCTACGGCAATAGCATCCGGCTTTACATCAGCAATATTTTTAAGGTAGATGTTCATGAATCCGAAAACAGCGTTGGTAAATACGCCGTTTTTGTTGGAAAGCAGTCTGATGCCGTAATAGGCACGGTTAAGTATACTGTTTCCGTCTATTGCAAGTAGTTTCATAGTATTTTCCTTTCAGCTAATTTTAAGTTTTATAATATATACTATTATAACATAATATCAAAGAAATAGCAAATAATTTTTAAGCACAATGATGTTGCTATATTTCTGTGCGGATAAGGAATGTTTTTGTGCATAATCACAAAAATCAATGAAATTACTTGAAAAAATATGCGAATGCTGTTATTATATGAATTATAATTTATTGTTCGGGGATGTATAATGGAAAAATTCATTAAGCTATGTGTGTCTGTTCTGCCAAAGCCATTGCAGGACATTTATTATAAGTATGAAGAAAAGTGGCTTTATCTTGTGTTTGGAGGATTGACTACCCTCATTGCTATAGTCACAAAGCTGATGCTGTTTCGAATAGTTCCGGGAGAACCGTTCTGGGAAACTACAGCAGGCGTTGTGTTTTCGTGGATATGCGCTGTGACATTTGCATTTTTTACCAATAAAAAATATGTTTTCAAAAACGAAACGAAAACACGGCAGGAATTCGGCAGGGTTTTCCTTTCGTTCTACGGTGCGAGACTTGCTACACTTGCTATGGAGTGGGTCATTTTTCTGGTGTTTTGTGATTGGCTTCATGTAAGCAGAACGCTCATTACATTCCTTAGTCAGGTATTTATCTTTATCGCAAATTATATACTCAGCAAGCTGTTCGTTTTCAAAAAGAAAGATTCGGGACAGAGCGATGGCTGATACGGTAAATATCGGCGGAGTTATCCTGAAAAAAACTGCCGCCCTGGCACCGATGGCAGGTGTTGCTGACCGTGCTTACAGGCTTATGTGCCGGGAATACGGGGCGTGTTATACGGTGAGTGAGATGGTTTCTGCCAAAGGAATATGCTACAGTGACCGTAAAACGGCGGAGCTGTGTACTGTTACCGATGGAGAGCGCCCTATGGGTGTGCAGCTTTTCGGCAGCGAACCTGAGTTTATGGCTGAGGCAGTGAGTATCGTTCTGCGCTATGAACCGGATATAATTGACATTAACATGGGATGTCCTGTGCCAAAGGTTGTGAATACCGGAGCAGGTTCGGCACTAATGAAAAATATTGATCTGGCAGCATCTATAACCAAAGCGGCTGTAAGGGCTGCCGGAAAAACTCCTGTGACTGTAAAGTTTCGGAGTGGATGGAGTGCGGATGCTATAAATGCGGCAGACTTTGCAAAAGCTATTGAAAATGTCGGAGCAGCAGCGATAACTGTTCATGGACGGACAAGAGATCAGTTCTACAGCGGGACTTCCGATCTTGCAGCGGTAAGATCGGTAAAATCGGCAGTGAAGATACCGGTGATAGGCAGCGGAGATGTTACCGATTTGTCATCCTGCCTTAAAATGTATGAAGAAACAGGCTGTGATCTTGTAATGATCGGCAGAGGAAGCTATGGAAACCCGTTTGTGTTTCGTGAGATAGACAGTTGGTTCAGCGGAGAACAGTATTCACCGCCAGACATTGAAGAAAAGATGCAGGTGATGCTGCGCCATATCCGTTTGATTCTCAGCCTGAGTGAAAAATCTGAGGAAATGGCAATGCACGAGGCAAGAAAGCACGCCGCATGGTATATGAACGGTTATTACGGTTCGGCTAAATTCCGTGGGCGCTGCTATCAGCTTTCGTCATATGAAGAAGCTGTCAGATTATCGGAAGAGTTCATAGAACTTCAGTATCGTCATAATACACAAAAAAATCGTGAAAACTTTGTATAAATGCACAGGCTTCTTGCTTTTGGCTGTTCAATGGCATGGAAATTGCCTTAAATACGTCGTTTGAGAGATATATTGCCTCATTGAAAACAGTGATAATTATGTGATGTCCGGAATAATTTGTAATTGCAAAATTCCAGATTATGTGCTATAATTACTATATAGTGATGAGGTATGAGGCGGCATTACATAAGTATAAAAATTAAGCACCTCATTGCATCGGTTTTTCCGGTGCGGGGGATAACAGGAGAAAAAAATGAGTATTAAAAAAAGTCGTTCCCTTACAGTAGTCCTTACAGCTATATTGCTTACCTTATCAACAGTAAGCTGCGGTAAAACAGAAAATGTCGGTCAGGTTTCATCTGATCTGGTTTCAGGAGCAGATCCAGGACAAATAACTACTGAGCTGCCGATGGATTCCACTTCGGAAGCTCCTACTGAGCCGATTACGGAAGATAAGGTGGTTCACGTCTGTGCAGCCGGAGATAATCTTATACACTATTCGGTATATAAGAACGCCGAACAGTATGCACTTGAAGCAGGTGAAGGAGCAGCGTATGACTTTGCTCCGCTTTACGAAAATGTGCGGTATATAATTGAGGATGCTGATGTTGCTGTTCTTAATCAGGAAACTATAATATCACAGAGCAATGAAATAAGAGGAGCAAACGGAGGAGCACTGCTGTTCAATTCTCCGCCGGAAGTTGCCGACGCTGTCATTGATCTGGGATTTGACGTTTTTACTATGGCAAACAATCATCTGCTTGATTTTGGTGCATCAGCTCTTGAAGAGTCGATAAATTTCTGGAATGAAAAGGCACAGGAATATGATCTTACAGTATTGGGTGCTTATCTGAATGAGGAAGATGCCAATAACATCCGTATCCGTGAGGTGAACGGTGTGAAGATCGCTTTTCTTGCTTATGCCGAGCATATCAATGGGTTCAGTATTCCCGCAGATTCATCGCTCAGAGTTATAATGAACAGTGAAGAGGATGTTATCGAAAGGCAGATCAAGGAAGCCTCACAGAAAGCTGATGCTGTTATAGTTTCGGCTCACTGGGGGGTAGAGGATACAAATGTTGTCAGTGATGACAGAATAGAACTTGCCAATAAAATGGTGAATTGGGGAGCAGATGTTATTCTCGGCTGTCATACTCACACGGCAGAAACTATGGAGTGGATAGAACGTGATGACGGAACAAGAGGATTTGTTTACTACTCAATGGGGAATTTTATCTGTGCACAAACGGATAATTTTAATCTGGTAGGCGAAATACCCGAGTTTGATCTGGTTGTTGACGGCGAGACGAATGAACTTACTGTTGAAAATGTTTCTTGTGTTCCAACTATTATTCATTACGATGACGGCAACTTTTCAAATATGAGAATTTATCCATACAGTATGTATACTCCCGAACTGGCAGCAAGTCATGGCATTCCTTATGCGATACCATATGGTACGTATAATACTTTTAGCTGGGATATCGTTAACGGCATAATTGAAGAAAGTATTCCGGAGGAATTTAGGGATTTGGATAGATAATTTGTTTAATTCACATTTTGTTTAGATGCAACGCTTTTTTAGATGATATCCAAAAAAATATAGTTGTGCAAACCGTTCAAAAATTAATAGAGCTGTTTATATAAAATACCAAAAACAATATAAAGCTATTTACTTTTTTTTGAGGTTGTTATATAATAAATTTGAGAATAAATATAGATTTGGGATTAAGTATCTCATCACGGCAGTGTGGTGCGTCTTTCGCTGAGGCTGCTGCGCAGAGAAAAATTCATGACCGCTGTTTCAGGTCGGTTTAAACCAATTTCTGTATATCTTTATGTGTAACAGCACGGTCAGAATTCGTTCCTGATGCGGACGGTTTTGCGGATGCGGCAGAAAGGTTTGCCGCAATTAAGACACGATATAATCAAAGGGGCTTTTCGTTCCTTTGTTATATAACATCAATGAAGAAGGAGGAAAAAATAATGAAGACAAAAAAGGTAGTCGTTGGAGCAGTTGCTGCTGCGATGCTTTCACTTTCCGTTTGCTCAATCGCCCCCGCCGTGGCTGCCGGCGAAACAGTGCAGATATCCGTTGGTTCAGCTGAGGCTAAGGCAGGAGAGCAGTTCACAGTGGACGTATCACTGGCTGATATTCCATCTACCGGTATCCAGGCAATTGACTTTTCAATTGTCTATGACAATGCACTTATCACAATTGATAGTGTAAAGGCAGGCGCCATCACATCTACAAATGCAGAGGGGTCTGATACTTCAAATGCAGAAGCCCCCATATTTGACAGTTCGATCATGAATGAAGAAGGTTGTGTAAACCTTGTCTGGTCAACTGCACTTGAAGATTCTTCTTACTGGCTCAGTAAGGATGGCGTTTTCTGTACAATTACCGGTACTGTATCTAAGTCAGCACCTGAGGGAACTGTAGCTGATCTTAAGCTCGTTCCTGTTAATCGTGAGACATACCCTGGTTCAGGAGTTCTTATTGACAAGATCGCATGCGGTTATTTCAACGGTACAAGCAAGGTCTCATACGAAGTTAAGACTGCAAACGGTAAAGTAACTGTGCCCGGCGCTTCTAAGATTTTAAGAGGAGATGCCAACTGTGATGGTCAGATTCTTCTGAACGACGCTGTTCTTATTATGCAGGCTATCGGTAACCCCGATGTTTACGGCGTGAACGGAAGTGATGCTGCTCATATCACAGAGCAGGGCGTTGCTAACGGCGATGTTGCCGGCGGCGATAACGACAATGGCGGTGATCTGCTTACAAATGCAGATGCACTTCGTATTCAGCAGTTCTTGATTCATATTGTTGATAAAATCTGATTTCATGATTATCTGATTTGTCCCCCTTACAAAGGAATACGACCCAATTTTAAATTTATTAAAGGCTAAAAACCTAAAGAAAGGAATTATTACAAATGAGAAAGTTTATTTCTGCAGTTACATCTCTCGTGTTGACTGCATCAATGGCAAGTGTTCTTGTTCCGGCTTCAGTTGCCGCTGAGGACACGGTTAAGGGATTGTCTCTTGAAGCATTTGCTGAGGCTGATTCCAAGTACAGTAAAATGGGCTCAAATATAACAGTATCTGCTGAAGATATTGCTGCTGGCGATGTTACAATTCCCTGTGCTCTTTATATTGACGAGACTACTCCCAGCGCTACAATCGGTGCGTCCTGGTTTGTAAACGGCGGTGCAGACGCTGAAAAGATCACAGCTAAGATGTATGACCCTTGGGCAAGCTACTGGTCTGAAGCTAAGGAGTATACTATTGCAGACGGTTCTACATTCAGTACAAAAAATTATGTTACTTTTACAGGTGAATATGACGACTTTGATGAATCATATGTGAATACAGGTATGGCAGGTTCGATTGTTGCACAAAAGGGTCAGTCAGGCTGTAATACAAATAACTACTATATGAACTATGGCTGGGTTACTTATGAAAAAAATTATAAATATACCGGCAGCAAGTCTACCGACCACCCGGTTGTAGTATTCGACGTAACTCTTCCTAAGGGAATTGCTGCAGGCGAGTATACGCTTGAGTTCACAAGTTTCAATACAACCGGTAATCCTGACAAGGTAAACCCTGCAACAATGATTGAGACTACTGAAAGGTTTACTGAAGAAAACGGAAAGCTTACTCTCCAGAATATGACTATTACTGTTGAGGGTGGCTCGGTTGATCCTGGTACAACAACAACAACTACTACTACAACAACAACTAAGAAAGCTGATACAACTACAACAACAACAAAGCCTGTAGGCGATGCAGATATCGTATTTGACTTTGGCAACTACACAGCAAAGCCCGGAGACAAGGTAAAGGTAAGCGTAATTCTTACAGCAAACGGAAACAAGATTTCCGGTATTGATGCAGTCCTTAAGCAGGATTCACCTATCAAGCTTACAAATATCGGAAAGACATCTCCGGTATTTGAAAAAGCGCTTGTTATTAACCTTGACGAGTCAAGCTTCAACTTCCAGTCGTTAGACTCTAGTATGGAGCCTATGGTTGTAGAAGACGGCGGCACAGTACTCACATTAGGTTATGAAGTACCTGC
>JAETSI010000097.1 GCA_021769725.1 Oscillospiraceae bacterium
ATTTCTTGCCGAGAAGATTTATGGCATGAAAGTGGAGGAATAGCAATGGGAGTATATAAAGAAGGAAAAAACTGGAAAGTACAGGTGTATTACAGGGACTGGCAGGGAAACCGGAAAAGAAAACAGAAACGTGGTTTTCGAACCAAGGGAGAAGCAAAAGAGTGGGAGAGGGATTTCCTTCAGCAGCAGACGCAGAGCGTTGAGATTGAGTTTGGTAATTTCCTTGAGCTATATTACAAAGATATGGAAGTCCGACTGCGTGAAAATACCATGTACACAAAACGTTACATCATTGATTTGAAAATCAAGCCATATTTTGAGCATAAAGTCTTAAGTGAGATTACAGTTGCAGATATCAGGAACTGGCAGAACGAGTTGTTGAAGCAGAATTATTCTGAAACATATTTGAAAACGATCAACTGTCAGCTGGGGGCAATTTTTAATTATGCTGTGCGGTATTACAATCTTTGTAGACAGTATCAGTTTCCGTGAATTGCCGGATTTCCTGCAATTAGAGCCGGAACTGAACCAGGAGGAAGTGGCTTACCGGATCGGGGATCAATACTTTGCCATTCAGGTGGCAACGGAGGGGTATGATTATTCCTTTTATGATAAGGAGTATAAGCTCATGGACGGCGGCATTTTGGATGATCTGGATATTTCTATGAGAGAAGCTATTCAAGATATTTTAGAGGATGAAGGACTAGAACAGTTAGAACGGATACCCGTAGATTATGATGAACTGCAGGAAAAAGCGGAAAAAGTGGAGGCAGAGATTCTTCAGGAAGTAAGAAGCCAGAGAAAGCGTGTGCCGGTTATTTCGGATCATACGGAAGCGGAAGCCGGATTAAATGGAATGAGCCAGTCAGAAATCGAAGAGACCGTGTGGGCGATTGCACAGGCAGAGATTATTGAAAATGATCTGGATGCCAGGATACAGGCTGTGCGTGTGTACGGAAGCCGTACAAGGGATGGGTTATATCATGAGGATTCTGATGTGGATGTGGTAATTGCTTATGAGGGAACTGTACGTGAGGATGATTTGTTTTCCGTATTGAATGAAGCAGAGTATAAGGTCGGAAATATGAGAGTAGATATGAACCCGATCAGACCGGATAAGACTGGTACGTTAGAAGAATTTCTTGAAAAATCTGAGCGGTATCTGGATAAAAAAACGGAGCAGTTGAAAGCCAGAGGGGAGTACAAACCATTGGCGAAAGTAGAAGAGTTGGAAGAGGCAAACTACAATATGATCGATAACGTTCTGAACAATATGCCTCCAAAGAAAGAGCCGTATCTGGAATACTATGCTGCGGAATGTGATGAATACCATAGCCTTGGCAAAATATATAAGAGTACCAATCTTGATGAGATCCTTGCAAAATACCGGGAAATCATTGATGACCCAACGTTAAGCTACTATGGAAATGGCATGGGCATTATTTACCGTGACCCGAATGATACTTTTTATGATGAAGCTGAGGTATCTTTGGTCAGCCGGAAATCTATCCGGGGAGACAGTCTGGATGATGTGGCATTTCTGGCAGCACTTCCAATGGTACATGAAGCACTGGAAAAGATTGTAGAGGCATTTCCAGATTTTCGATATTATCCCCCAAAAGAATTGAATGTCCATTATTATCCGGAGAAGATGACTGCGGATGAACTGGCTGCAGCACTGGATCGATTAGCAGAAGACTTTGACCATTATGATTATCATGACAACTTTAGCCCGGAGGAAGATATGGTGGAAACTGTCGCATTGGAATTAAGATGCGGCTATGCCCATAAGTACATTCCGTTTTTGAAAGATATTGTAGATGAGGAATGTGAAGAGTCTTCACGGGCAGAAGAACTTCTGGAGAAACTGAAAGCCTATCAGCCAGAAATACCAGAGACAGCAGTACCGATTGCCCGCATCAATTTCTGTGAGGATAAGGAAATGGATATTTCCGGTTATCAGAAGCTGGGAAGCCTGGATGAAATAACAGCCAAAATGGATGAAGAACTGGCTTCACAAGCAGATCCAAAGACTGGAATGCCGGAGAAAACTGTACAGATGTACTTTACAATTTACTATCCGGATCGTGACCAGATGCAGGAACTAAAAGGGAAAATCAATATCGGAGATGGAAACGGCGGTATTGTGAGCCAGTTAAAGAACCAGAATGAAATGAAGCTGCATGATGAAAGCTGGTTGAATTACCAGAAGGGTAAGGGCGAAGAAGCTTTTCAGGCATATATGGCAGATCTTACGGATATGCAGGAGCATGTATTGCCGTATTTGCAGAGTTTCTGCAGTTTGGAAGAGAAGGAACCTGAACGAATAGAAGGAAAAGTTCAATTATTGGCGGATGGAGAAAAGAAGTTGCCTGAAAGAGCAGTATCCGATAAGGGTGCCTTAAAACAGGGCTCCCTTTTAGAGAACGAAAAAACAATGGGGAAAAAGGAAAGGAAATCTATTCATGAGCGATTAAAAATGAACAAGGAGATTATTGCGAAAAAGCAGGGAAAAGATAGCAAAGCGAAAGGGGTTGAGCTTGCATAAATACTGAAGAGCAAGAAGAGTTCTATAAGTTATATTGCAGAAGAAAAATACTGCAGGGGGAGAAATGTTCAAATGATGAATGTTTCTCCTTATTTTAAGGAAATTATTGTAGTTTATTTGTTATGGCAAAGTTTCATGAAACAATGATTTAAAACTATTAGACATACCTTGTATGAATATCCATTTTTTTAACATAGCAAAGGTGTTTGCCTATTGTCGTTGGGAGGATATCTGATATGCTGTAATAGAGGATACTTGAAATAATGCATAGGAAATTTAAAAGTATATTTCTAGAGATAAGAAACAAGGAGGCAGTTTAATGAAGGAATTATATATACCATCCACAGATGGAAAGAATCAGTTGCATGTTGTTATTTGGGATCCCAATATTACAGTAATTGGAATTGTTCAGATTTCTCATGGAATGATTGAATACATAAAACGCTATGATGAATTTGCAGGGTACTTAAACCAACATGGTATTCTTGTAATTGGGAATGACCATCTTGGTCATGGAGAAACGGCAAAAACAGATGACAATTTGGGGTATTTTTGTCCAAGCAACATGAGTGAAACTGTCGTTGCAGATTTATATGAAGTAACCCGTTTTGCAAAGAAAAATTACCCTAATGTTCCTTACTTCTTGTTTGGACACAGTATGGGGTCATTTATGGCAAGGCGCTATATAATGACATATGGAAATGAGTTGGATGGAGTGATTATTTCCGGAACAGGCAACCAGTCTGGAAGTGTACTGAAAGCTGGTAAAATAATGGTATCGCTGACTAAATTCTTTAAGGGAGACCGCTATAGATCCAAGATGCTGAAAAATATGTTTTTCAGCAAATTTAATGGTCATATTCCAAACGTCAGGACATCAAATGATTGGCTTACAAAGGATGAAACTATTGTTGATAAATATAATACAGAAAAGTATTGTACATATTCCTTCACGGTAAATGGATACCGTACTTTATTGGACGTGCTGTCATTCATACAGAATTCAAATAATATTGCAAAAATACCGAAGAACCTTCCTGTATTTTTGATTGCAGGAGAAGAAGACCCTGTTGGTAATTATGGAAAGGCAGTTAAAAATGTTTATGAAATCTATAAAAAAGCAGGAATTAAGGATATTTCGATAAAACTTTATAAAAATGACAGACATGAATTGATTAATGAGACAGACAAAGAAGATGTTTATGACGATATAAGGCATTGGCTGATTTGTTATTTGTAATTTGATTTATCTACAATAAAGTACTGGATTTTTTGGTTTTTAGGAAGTTTCAGTGCTTTATTTTTGTTCATTGTGGAAAATATGTGAGTTTGGTATAATAATTTTCAAACGAATGGATAATATATAGAACAGGAGGGATTGATAAGTGTCGGATATTACAAAAAGAGCATTAGAGGCATCTCTCAAAAAGATGTTACTGAAAAAGCCAGTTACCAAAATTACAATTAGTGATATTACAGAAGACTGCGGTGTCAACCGTGCAACTTTTTATTATCATTTCAAAGATATTTATGACCTCATTGAATGGTCCTGTGAGGAGGATTCCCGCATAGCAGCAAATGGAAATACTACATATGATACATGGGAACAGGGATTTCTGAATATTTTTCATGCCGTAGAAGAAAACAAGCCTTTTATACTTAATGTTTACCGTCATGTCAGTCAGGAACAGATTATTCAATATCTGTACAGGGTTGTTTATCAATTGATTATTAATGTTGTTGAAGAATGCGCACAAGGCATGAGTGTCAGGGAGGAGGATAAAAAATTTATTGCCGATTTTTACAAGTATGCTTTTGTGGGTATGATGCTGGACTGGATACGGAAGGACATGAAACCGTCACCGGAAAAGATGATTTTCAGACTGAGTAATTTAATAGAGGGAGATATCATTCGTATGCTTGAAAAATGCCGGATTGATAAGCCATATGATAATATCAACAAATGATGAAGTTTGTCGAAAAAAACAACAATATAGCCCTGTCATCGAAGAATTCGATGATGGGGCTATTCTGTTGATTGTGAGTAGTTATCATTCAATGTATATTGAGGATGTAATTGAAAAACATATATAACGAATTGAAATTCAGGAGGTATGATTATGTATTATTCAAGTGGAAACTATGAAGCTTTTGCTCATCCGAAGAAACCAGAAGGAGTAGATCACAAGTCAGCTTATATTATTGGAACAGGTCTGGCAGCACTTTCATCTGCATGCTACCTTGTCCGTGATGGTCAGATGAAAGGTGAACGTATACACATTTTTGAAAAAGATCCGATTCCTGGTGGTGCTTGTGATGGGTTTGAATATCCGGGTGTAGGTTATGTAATGCGTGGCGGACGTGAAATGGATAACCATTTTGAAGTTATGTGGGATTTGTTCCGTTCTATCCCATCTATTGAAACTGAGGGAGTCAGTGTACTGGATGAGTATTATTGGCTCAATAAAGAAGATCCGAATTACTCCCTTTGCCGCGCTACTGTCAACCGGGGACAGGATGCACATACAGATAAGAAATTTGCAGTTTCAGACAAAGCACAGATGGAGATCATGAGGCTGTTCTTCACTCCGGATGAAGAATTGTATGATAAACGTATCGATGAATATTTTGACGACGAGGTATTTGATTCAAATTTCTGGCTGTACTGGCGGACGATGTTTGCGTTTGAAAACTGGCACAGTGCACTGGAAATGAAGCGTTATATTAAGCGCTATATCCACCATATCGGAGGTCTTCCTGACTTCACGGCTCTGCGTTTTACAAAATATAATCAGTATGAGAGTATGATCCTTCCGATGGTAAAATATCTGGAAAATGCCGGTGTCGTATTCCACTATAATACAAAGGTTGTAAATGTTGAGTTTGATGTTACATCCAACAGAAAGCAGGCTACCCGTATTGAACTTGAGGCGGAAGGTGAAACACGTTTCGTAGACCTCACAGAGGATGATCTTGTGTTCATCACAAATGGTGGATGTGTGGAAAACTCTGCAATGGGATCCCAGAATACGCCGGCTCCATATAATCCGGAAATCAAGCCAGGTGGCGGATGGGATATGTGGAGACGTATTGCCGCCCAGAGTCCTGACTTTGGAAACCCTGATAAATTCTGTTATGACAGTGAGCTGTGTAACTGGATGAGTGCCACTGTGGAGACACTGGATCAAAGAATTATTCCATATATCACAAATATCTGCAAACGAGATCCGTTTACTGGTAAAGTGGTCACTGGCGGTATTGTATCTGTAAAAGATTCCAGCTGGCTTTTGAGTTGGACGATTAACCGTCAGCCACAGTTCCGTTCCCAGCCAAAAGACCATTGTCTCGTTTGGGTATATGCGCTCTTTAATGACAAACCTGGTGACTATGTCAAAAAGCCAATGAGAGATTGTACAGGAAAAGAGATCTGTATGGAATGGCTGTACCATATTGGTGTGCCGGAAAACGAGATCGAAGAACTGGCTGAGAACAGTGCAAACACAGTTCCGGTCATGATGCCTTATATTGATGCCTTTTTCATGCCTCGTAATGATACGGATCGTCCAAAAGTTGTGCCTGATGGAACAGTAAACTTTGCATTTATTGGCCAGTTTGCCGAGACCGCAAGGGATACTATTTTTACAACAGAGTATTCCATGCGTACCGGTATGGAGGCTGTTTATACCTTGCTTAATGTAGACCGTGGAGTTCCGGAGGT
This sequence comes from Oscillospiraceae bacterium, assembly GCA_021769725.1. GTDB lineage: Bacteria > Bacillota > Clostridia > Oscillospirales > Ruminococcaceae > Ruminococcus. The sequence goes on from JAETSI010000097.1 coordinate 6,267, forward strand.
TTGGGGCAGCACATATGATGTGAGGGATCTTTTGAATGCGACTGTCAAATTGCGTGATGGAGAACCACTGACTGAGATGAAGCTGGGAATCAAGGAAAAGATTGCTGTTAAAAAGGCTTTAGACTTTATCAAAAACACAGATGTGGAAAAACTGCTGAAAGAATATCATGTTATTTGAGTTTGAAAAAATTGAAATAATCATATTCTTTTCCATGATAAACAAATAAGCAAAAGCTTCCCGTTGTCGAAATTTATGTCGGCAATGGGAAGCTTTTATTGATCTTGGACTTTGAATGAATCCAGACAAACATGTTAAGTTTGCCTAGTTTTTGGATATATAGAAGATGTTTGCCCATAGAAGAAGAACGAAATAGTATGTAGAATTTAGGCAAGAAAAAGAGAACGGAGGTGAAAATATTGAAAAAAATTCGTATGGCAAGAGATGGGTATATTTTGATTTCAATTATTTTCTATATAGTTGGAATCGTATGTATGACAATACCATCTATATCCCCACTGGTGCTATGTATCACAGGGGGCATCATCTTAGTTGCTTATGGAATTGTTAAGATTATTGGATATCTTTCAGATGATTTGTATGATCTGGCTTTCCAATATGATCTGGCTTGTGGAATATTCCTGATAGTGCTTGG
>JAETSI010000098.1 GCA_021769725.1 Oscillospiraceae bacterium
ATTGGCGGTGTGCCACCTGCTGTTAAACGTAAAAGATTTTATGATATGCTGTCCGTTGCCGCTTAGCTTCTATTTCTTTCGAACACTTTGTGTCAAGTATTATTGACAATTTCAGTTATCATTGGTGAAATGTAATTCACACTTTTTTCCTCGTCAAGATAACCGACATAAAATTTTATTGCTTTCTCAATAAATTCACTCTGGGATTTGCAGTTATCATTTTTGTAATGAACTTCCACATCTTTAAGCGTTTCGGGATATGCCCACAATGGAAATTTTACTTTATTCTGAAAACTCATATTTTTACTTCAACTCCTAAAAAATTGCTGTATTTACGCCATTTTCTGCGGTTACAACTCCTGAATTTCTAAAAGTCAGATTTTGCAACCCCTTTGCGTAAAACTTCATAAACCTCGTAGAATTGCGGTCGGCTTTGCCGTCCGCTGTGGCTGTGTCGGGGTCACAACCCCGACACTTTAACTTGCAATGAAATAAATTCCCCTCAACCCACCTCTGATTCTTCCGAATCCACCCATTTTCCAACTCTGCAACAAACGCCCTGAATCCGCCCTGACCGTTTTCATGGTAAACTTACCCCACTGACTGCCTAACCTCGCCCTACAGGGCAACGTGGAGCAAACCGTGGCGAGTTACTGCTCCGACTGACTTTCTGATTCAGCTGGAGCGTCCTTTTTGGCTTTGCGAAGCGATTTCTTAGCTGCCGTCAACTCTATAAATTCACGGACGTTGGAGGGCACATATTTCTGATAAAGCTGTTCTGAAAACTTTTCAAGTTCCTCTGCCAGCTTCAGATTTTTCTGTCCTAAATACATTTCCAGAGCCGCTAATTTCTCTGCATCAACGCTCACGTTAACCGACTTTTTCATAGGCTGATACCTCCCATTTCCGGTTCAAAATCTTCCTCATAATCTTCTTCAAAATCCTCGTCAAGCTGCTGCTCAGGCTGAACAGTCAGCGCTGAATAAAGCTCCTGACCTCTGCCTGAAATTGCTCCGTAGGGTGTGATTTCACCCTGTTTGTGAGCCAGAACTTCCTGCCCGAAATCAAACAGATCTGCGTTTTCAAGAATGACAGAATCAAAATCCGCAGGCAGATTTTTCATCAGATATGCCCTGCCAAAATCGCTTTGATCGAAAATGTTTCTGTCAAATTCATACTCCGTAAGACGTTCAATGCATTTAAAAACTTCACCGATTTCATGAATATTTTCCAATTCCATAACCGCTTTCAGCTTCACAAAATTATCATGAGAAAGCTGTGATATCTGTTTTGCAAGCTCGTTTAACGTACCGATTTTATGCGCGTCGTCAAACCTCAAATTCGGCAGCGCCGACTGAAAGTCCAAGCAGATTCCATTATAAAAATCAGAAGTAATTTCCTTTTCGCACGGAAGGGAAATCCATCTTGCCTGTTCTATTTTTTCCTCCTCCGGCACAATCAGCAGACGGAAAAAACAGTTCTCAGGTCTGCCGATTTCGATATTAATATCGGGTGGTTCATAGCCCGAAGTCACGCAGTAATGCTCGTTAATAAACACACCGCCCTCACGCTCCTGCATAAGCCTGCCGACTTTTTCACGGTCAAGAAGTTCCAGAATTTCATCGGAACAGCTTTCAATTTCGGGCATCATTTCGTTTTCGATGACCATTTCGCCCAGTTCACGACATTCCGAACAGGGATAGATTATCACGGAATCAAGCCCGTAAGTCATTTTTAAAATATCCTCAAAACTGCTTTCAGGGTTAGTTTTCAGCAGACTTCTGAACGCTATCATCTCCGAAAAGTCGAGGTTTTCCAGACGTTCTGCGAACAGATTCAAGCGATAAATATCTGCTGAAAAATTTCTGAGACATAACGCAAACGGAAATTCCATATTGTCGTGTTCCGAAATTTCAAATCGCACAATTGGCTTATCATCGGGAATTTTCAGTCTGTCAAGGGTGTCCTGAATATCAAAAACATTCATGGGAAATTTCTTTGTAAATGACATCGATTCGCCGTTTTTCAGATTTATTCTCATAAAAAAATCACTCTCCATTTTCATTTTCTTCTTCTGTATTTTCTTCATTCGGATTCTGAATTTCGTTAATTTTATCTGTCACTTCCTGCGGATAATTGATGCCCTCAAAGGTACACCAGCTAACCCAGTTTCCCTCCGAAACAGGAGATTTTACGATGTTTCCCACATCGTATGATGCGAAAACCGTTTTGCCGTTTCCGACATAAACCCCGAAATTATTGCCGTCAAAAAGTCCGATTCCTGCGACGTCCGGCATGGTATCAAGTGCGCCGATCTCGTTGTAAATCAGCGTATCAACGTCCGTATTGAACGATTTTTCGGACGGCATATATCTCAGATACCCCATAATAAGTCCCACATTATCGGCGCAGCGATAACGTAGATTTTCGTCGATTTCACCGTAGCTGCTCTCTTGGAATCCCCAGCCTGATGTGTACGCATTTTCTGCCCAAGCCGCAAGATCGGCGCAGTTTTTCGTTCCTGAATCAGTAAACATATGCGGATCGATCGTCGTGCTCATCACAAAAGTATACGTCCGCATAAATTCATCGAAATCGATTTCCAAGCCGTATTCAGCGTTTATTGCCTGTATCAAAGCCGTATCTTCGTGATTATCTCTGAACAGATTTACATAGGTCTGCACATCAAAATTCGGTACGTTTTCAAAAAAAGACAAGTAAATTAGCTTCGCTTTTATAGTCTGACTTCCGATATTTGCGCTGATCATAGCGTCCTCGATAGCCTGCCCCTGAGCCTGAATTATCGCCAATTTTTCACGGCTTTCATCGTCCATATTATTCAAAAAATCCGACTCGTTAAACTCTAATTCAACGTTCGGCGGCTCGATGCCCCCAATGCTCGAAAGCACCGCAATAGGGGCAAAAAGCAGGAGCATCGCACCAACTGCAATGCTCCCGACTATCAGCAGAAATTTGTTTCGTTTGTCCTTATCAAGTGCAAGGTCAACCGCCAATTTTTTCAGTAATGCCTTGGCTGCGGCAGCTATTGCTTCTGCCATTTCATCACCTTAACCTTTCGTTTTCAACAAAAAAAGAGCCGCATTTTACTGCGACTCTGATTGTTCAATATTCTGTTTAGGATATTGTCATATCTATATTTTCTTCGGATTCTTCATACTCAATATCAATATCATATGAATCAATTAACTGCATCTGTGTACTATCTGCACCGAAAAAAGAAATAATATTATTTTGCTGTTCCTGATACGAAATTTCCTCGGTTATTTCATCAAATATTTTGTTCAGTTTAACGTAATTACCACTAAAAGCCAACGCACTTGCCTCAATCATATCGTGTTCAGTAACAGATGAAAAATCAATGTTAAAACCATTTATGTCTGCAAGATACTCTACAAACAGCCTTTGCGCTCTTCCATTACCCTCACGAAAAGGATGAATAACATTGATTTCGCCAAGATAATAAGCCAATTTATGCGAAATTTCAGCTCTCTGAAATGTCAGCAGATAATTCTCTTTTTTCAATTGTCTGAAAATATCGTTTGCATAAGATTCAATATACTTGGAACGGCAGAACACATTTCCTTTTGAAATATCCACAGTTCGAAGTTGTCCTGCCCAATCATAAATATCCGAAAAAATTGCAAAATGAATTTTCTGCAAATGCTTGAAATCAAAATTACCTTTTACAATATTTTTCTTAAGGAACAATATTTTCATCGCTGTTATTTCTCTTTCAGCGTTATTTAGGACACTTGAATCTGAAATATTCAGCTTATTTTTCAGAACATACGAATTCGGATAACAGTATTTTTCGTCCCATTCATAATCATAATAATATTTATCCGACATTTGCACCACTTATTCCATCGGTAAATACTGTATGCTTTCTTATCAGTGACTTCATAATTTCATCAAATTTAGAAGGATTATTCAGATATTCAAGCATTCGTGATTTATCATCTTGAGTAAGCGGCATTCCTTCAATACTCATTGTTCCGTTGACTTCATCTATGAGCTGCTTGTTTGTTTTCATATTGATCGCCTTCTTTCCTTAAGACTATTATATCACATTTCAAACTATAAATCAAGCAAATTCGCAGATTATTAAAAATTATCTTCCGCCTGCCTTTCCGAACAATTTTGCCTTGTGATCAGGTGCGTGGACTTGCAAAAGATATCGCTCATTACCGCAGCGGAACATACAAGTTCCACGTTCCGAATAACAGATATGAGCGTACTCGGAGCGGAGCAATTGCAAAGCCTCCATGAAATCCACAGGCGAGATATTTCCGGGATGGAAAAGAAAGCTGTAGGTCGGGATCGAGAACAGCGGTTTTGTGAATTCCTTGATCTCAGGCAGCAGAAAATCCTCAACATTTTGCGAAGCTAATATGAAAGAAGACTCCTTTTTACGAACACGCTTCATGCCATTTCGGATGTACTCTATCGCCGTTATATTGGTCAAAAAGAGGTACAATTCATCGACTGCCGCAACAGTATTTCCCTTACCCAGAAGCTGATTGCTCATAAAGCTGAGAATGTTGAACAGCAGCGTATCCTTGAGCCTTTTGTTGGTATCCATAAGACCTTTTACGCCGAAACAAATAAATTTTCCGTCACAGATATTAGTGTGACCGTCAAAATATTTTGACTCAGCGCCCTTGCACATTGAGTGCAGTCCGAGACAGATATTCTGCAATATTTCCTCGGTATACAGATGTTTTCGGCTGCTGTCAAATGACAAAAATTCCTTTTCAATGAGTTCATATAAATCGCTCATAATCGGATAATCTTCGCTGTTCAGCGTATTGAAATCCGTAAAATCATCGATTCCGAAACGCGCATAAAGTTTCATCAACATGATCTCTATCGTGTCAACTTCGGCGTCAGTGAAGTCTTTGTAGGCTCTGAAAAAGTCCTTTAAATAGCTAATGTGCTGCGATAATTTTGTGACTTTTCTGAACGTTTCGGGACTATCATCTGTGGATTTTTCGCCGTCCGACCACGCTTTCGGTTCAAGGGGATTTATCATAAATTCTCCCGACATCATGTCGATATATGTGCCGCCAAGATTATTGCACAAATCCTCATATTCATGTTCGGGATCAAGGCAGATTATGGATTTTCCCGACTCCCGAAGATTGCACAAAAGCAGCTTCATCAGGTAGGATTTTCCCTGTCCGCTGTTACCAAGAATAAGGATATTTGAGTTAGTTTTATCATCGGTGCGCTTGTCGAAATCCACAAGAATATTGCTCCCGAACTTGTCACGTCCGAGATAAAAACCGTTTTCATCGGTCTTGCCTGAGTAATTCAAGGGGTACATATTTGCAACAGAACTCGCAGGCAGAACACGTTCAAACTGCCCTGCAAAAACGTTGTTCCCTGTGGGAAGAACAGACAAAAATCCCTCTTTCTGACGGAGCAGAAGCCTGTCAACACTGATCTTGGAACGCGTCAATTCCATCGAAATATCGGCTTGAATCTCTTTCAGTTTATCCTCGGAATCTGCCTTTAATTCGATAAAAACAGCCGTATGCAGCAGCGGTTCTTTGTTGCGGCGGAGTTCTGACAACAGATTCACAATATCGCTCATGTTGTCCTCAGCCCTGATATTTTCGTTGACGTCATTGGTGGTTGACATCATATGATTTTTCCGCATCGCCTGCTGCAAAATCGTTTTTTGCTCCACGCTTGTAACGAGTCGATTGTAAATTCTCAGCGTTACTCCGCTGCGGTCGGCGAGATGTGCAAGTATCGCCGTTTCCTCGGTGGTAGGCGGATATTCCGTTATCGCCCACACCGATTTGTAAAAGTTTCCGCAGATGTAATGGTCTGTGAAAAATCGAATCGCCGACGGCACAATCCTGTCAAAATAATCCTTTGTTTCAACGATTTCAAGCTGTTCTGCGGACAGTTCTTTTTTCTTAAATTTCATTAAATTTCTCCTCCAAAATAAACTCATTTTCCCCATCAATATCGGGAATTTCATCGCCGTACATACTCGCTCCGAAGTACAGCGCAAGCATTCTTTTCAGCTCGCTTTTCTTCATTCTTCGAGGCATAAATCCGTGATCTGAAATCACTTTTCCGATGCGGTTTACAAGTTCAAAAACCTGTTCCTCTTTCTCTCTGCGGAATCTTACGCAGAACATAAACTCCCTCGCCGATGACATTCCGATTTGTATATCGTCAAGGAACGCAAGATCGGCTGTCAGGAGTTTTCGCACGGCGTCGTTTTCCTCGATTTCAAGCCTTTTTCGGACGTATGACTTGTTGCTGTCAAAGCACTCACAGGAGTCCAGAGCGATTATTTCAAGGTCAGGTTCAAGGCTGAGCAGAGCCGTCAGGTGATGTATCTTCGACTCCACCGACTCCGGCGAAAGCACCGATATATTTGTCGGTTCAACGTGGAAAAAGACAAACTCAGACTTGTCCGTTTTTACGCCGTATTTCGTGAATTTTTCAAATCCGATAAGTTTCTGAACACTGTTCTTTTTACTTCTCATTTCTTACCTCCCACAAAAACAAATGCTGCGAAGTCACAAAAAACTTCACAGCATTCAGCATATAATCCAGTATCGCTGAAATTGTCAATAATACTTGACACAAAGTGTTCGAAAGAAATAGAAGCTAAGCGGCAACGGACAGCATATCATAAAATCTTTTACGTTTAACAGCAGGTGGCACACCGCCAATA
>JAETSI010000099.1 GCA_021769725.1 Oscillospiraceae bacterium
AAATCCATAAGCCGTTTTGCACGAAATACCGTGGATTGCCTTGAATATGTCAGACAGCTTAAAGATCTCGGAATCGGAGTGATTTTTGAAAAAGAGAACATCAATACGATGACAATATGATTCAGAATTCAGGAATGATTTCTCTTGCAGACTGCGGAGAATTTGACAATATTCATCCACTTAACAAGAAAACGCCCGGTGAACGTCTTGCTGTCCTTGCAGAAAGCATGGTATATGGGAACAGTGGTTCAGTAACACCCACAGCTGATTATGTCTATTCTGACGGAAAAAAACTGTATATCTCATTTTGCAATGTTCCGGATAAGCTGACTTTACACCAGACAAATCAGAATTCCTTTGAAATCGCCGGCGCAGACGGTAAATTTGTTCCGGCTCAGGTGAATATTACAGAAAACAATCTGCTTTGTGCGGAATCTGAAAACATTGAATATCCATGTGCACTGCGCTATGGGTGGTATAACTTTGGAGAAGCATCATTGTTTACAGAATCGGGAATAGCCGCTTCTCCATTCCTGAAATATATCTGAGAGCAAGTGAGGTCTTTATGAATACAGCCAAAAAAGCAGTTCCATTTTTACTAAAAACTGTGGGAAAAGATTATTTGTGGGGCGGTGAACGCCTGCGCAAGGAGTTCGGCAAAGACTGCGGTATGAATCCCCTTGCTGAAACATGGGAATGTTCCACACATCCTGATGGTATCAGTATAGTTGCCTCCGGTATATATGCCGGATGGAATCTGAAAGAGGTACTGAAGGAACATCCGGAATATCTGGGATATTGCTCCAGTACAGACGGCGAACTGCCGATTATGATAAAACTGATAGATGCACAGCAAAATCTGTCTGTTCAAGTGCATCCCGATGATGAGTATGCAAAGACTTATGAGAATGGACAGAACGGCAAAACAGAAATGTGGTATATATTAGATGCTGCGCCGGATGCACATCTTGTATACGGCTTTTGCCAGGCTATGTCAAAGTCAGAATTACAGCAGCATCTGGAGAACAGTACAATAGAACCTTATCTGAATTGGATTCCAGTTAAAAAAGGAGATGTGTTCTTCATAAAAGCAGGCACTGTTCATGGGATCGGAGCCGGCATTCTGTTGGCAGAGATTCAGCAAAGTTCAAATCTCACGTACCGCCTTTATGATTATAACCGGACGGACCAGAATGGAAACAAGCGTAAGCTGCATATTGAAAAAGCGATTGATGTAATAGATATGTCTGTTTCTTTGCCAAATGATCAGCCTCATCCTGTAAAAAAAGAACATGACAGCTGCATAAAGAAGCTCTCCTCCTGTCCATACTTTCAGGTAGAGCATATGACCATAAAGAAAAAAGAAGATATGTGTTCGACCATAGTGCCAGCATCAGAAAAATTCCAGATTCTGCTTTGTATAGATGGAAACGGAAAAATAGATTGTGGTGATAAGGAAACAATGATTTTTTCAAAGGGAAATTGTATTTTTGTACCAGCAAACACCGATGACCTTCAATTGTATGGAGACTCGGAATTGCTGCGAGTGACAATATAAAAAATATCTGTGCATGATCAATCGTTCTAACAAATGAAGATGCTCCGATTAACTTTAAAGAAAAATGCACCCTAAAAGGGTGCATTTTCATATGATTTGAAATCAGACAACAGCCTCCACAATCGTTCTGCCGTTCAGTTCGATCGTGTGTATACCGCTTTGCTTATTTTTATTGAAATTAAAACTAAGCAGATAGCCCTTGTCGATGTGATAATAGTCCAGATACTCAGATAATTGTTTTTCGCCTTGCGTGTTGTATTCGTCGCCGTGCCAGATCTTCAATTCAATAATATATTGCTTTCCAAGATAGTCAACGATTACATCTGTACGTCTTTGATCACGAGTTTGTGCTTCGATATAATAGTTTCCTGTTCCGTTTATGATTGGTCTCAGATAAAGGAGAAACAGCTTTCTGCCGTCATCTTCTTTGAACTTGTCAGGTTGTGAACCGTAAATATCGTTGAAATGCAAAATGAACTTTTCGAGAATGAGTTCCATGTTCAGTTGATTGCCTGATATGAACTGAGATTTATCATTTTCACCGGCTTTAAAAATTGACGTTTTTTGCATCTGCTTATTTGTTAGAATCGCATTGTAAAGACGTGTTTCAAAAATACGGTTTGCTATTACAACTGAGCCATTTTCCTCTTTCACAAATCCATACATCATTGCTAGTTTAATTACAGAATCATCAGGATTATATGAGATACGTCTGCCCTCAATCAAGATTTGATACAGATAATCGTATAAATCTGGGTAATCTTCTATTTTATTGATCAGCGATTCAAACAGTGCACTGTTTTCTTTTAGAATGATTTTTACAGCTTCTGCAACTGAACTTTCTGACCATTTAAAATTTTCATCCATCAGCTTACAAATACTTGAAACCAGCACCGGATAACCAGAAGTATAATCATAAATCAGCTGAGAAATTTTTTGAATATCCATTCCCGTATGGTGATCATTCTCATAATCAGTCAGCATCCCTGCAATGTCATCGGATGAAAAACTCATATCCACCTCGAAAGGAGATGCAATATTCCACGGACTGTTGTGCTTGTGTTCTGCATCAGGACGGATTTTTTGTCTGAGATTTCTTATATCATGTACTCCGGCAAGAACGACGGAGTGGAAGGTTGGGGTGTCATGGCGATCAAGATAATAACCTCTCATCTGTGCCAGAAAATCCAGGAAAACTTGATTATTGCTTGCACTGTCAACTTCATCGATCACAAGAACAATCTTTTGTTTAGCAAAAGAACAAATTTCGCTGATTCCTTGAAATAAACGTACCAGCCCATACCGTTCTTTCCAAATATCTATTTGCGTTAGCAGAGTTTGAGCAATTTCCATATCTATAGTTTTTATCTTTTTCAAAGCTGCAACAAATATATGTGCAAAAGAAATGGAAAAATTGTTTTCATCCTTGAAATCTAATTCACTCATATCCTTTTGAAAGTCGAAACTAATTACAGTATAATCATCCTTCAAATATTTTTTCAACGCTTTTAGTGTCGTAGTCTTTCCATACTGTCTTCCACGGTTGATAACAAAATATTTTCCGGCATCCACCATTTTTTTGATTTCCGAAAGTCTGCTGTCCAGATTGACCATGTAATGTTCCTGTGGATTGCAGGCTCCCGTAATATTAAAAGAGCGTTCCATGATGCTCACCTCACATTCCTTTTATTTTAGTATACCATATCTACATCGAAAAAGCAACTACAATTTCTTTCGATAAATTAAAAAGTGAGATAAAGTGGAGACTACAAAATTTATGAATTCTTGCAAGTGGCTGCTTGTAAAAATTTATAAGTCTTGTTGTTTATCCAAAGGGTGCAAATTGCACCCTTTTACATCCCTAAAAATTTAGGGTGCATTGTATCATTCGTTTGGTTACTTGCCATAATCGCACCTAACGAATGATACAATCGTTGGGTGCATTTTTATTACAAAAAAGCCGAGAAACAAGGCATTTTCGGTTTATTATAAAACGATAGCAGCCACAGTGAGGTAAAAATCACTGTGGCTGTTTCTTTTTTGCAGGGTAAAATAAAACGATAGCAAGTAATCGTTTTATTTTTCAAGGCTAACGTTTTATTTTAGAGGTTATCGTTGAATTGTACCCCGAAAAGCTCATGAAACCAATAAATTGAAATATACACGAAGTCCAAACAGCATTTTATCATAAATCTTTCTTTAAGCTCTTCAGAAACAGCTCTGCAATCGGAGAAAAAATCTGATACTTTTTCCAAATGATATACATTTTTGTTTCCAGAAGTGGAGTGATCGGCCGAAAGCAAAGCCCGCTTTCTTCGCTCGTATTGATCAGATGCTCAAAGGTCAGCAGATATCCGAGCCCCTCCCGGACAAACACTGAACCATTGAACGAAAGATTAAACGTCCCTGCAATATTTAACTTTTCAGCGTTTTCTCCGCACCATCGTGGAAAATCCGCCTTGATGGACTGTTCTGATGTAAACAGCGGCAGTCCGTATATGTCGTCAAAGGTAAGTTCTGATTTTTCTGCAAGCGGACTGTCACGCCGCATAACAACGCCCCATTTATCGCTTCCCGGTACAGGAAGATAATTGTATTTCGATAAATTGGGCGGTTCCACAATGACTGCAATATCCAGCAATCCACGGTCAAGACGTTCTGCAACAGGCTCTGTATCTCCGCTGAAAATATGAAACATGAAATTCGGATATTTTTCCTTAAATGCTTTTATCGCACGGGCAAGATATTTTATCTGTACACTTTCAGCACAACCAATCCGTATTTCGCCGCCTGTAATACTGTCAAGCGTACTGAATTCCTCGGCAGTCTTGTCAACCATTGCGAGAATATCTGACGCACGTTTTCGCAGGAGCATTCCCTCATCATTCAGCCGCATATTTTTATTGGTGCGGATAAATAAAGGATGTCCCAGTTCCTCCTCTAGTTTTTTGATCTCTTTTGACAGTGACGGTTGTGAAATATGCAGCTTTTCTGCCGCCTTTGTCATATTTTCTTCTCTTGCAATTTCCATGAAATAGCGTAACACTCTGATTTCCATAGCACACCTCCGTAATTGGATGATCTTATTATATCACATTTTGTCATTCCTGTAAAGAATCGCAAGAGATTACAAATAGGTATTTTACATCTTTGGAACTCTGTGTTATACTGAAATTACAGAACACGGAGGTGATGAAATGGCATTGGCAACTGACAAAACCGCTGTCATAACCGAGAATCTGGCAGACGCAGGTCTTGACAAAAAAGAAATAGCGGAATGTCTGGAAATGATTAACCAACATGAATTTACAGCATTACAGAAATTTCTTTCCGACTATCGCCGGAAACTTCTCGACAGCATCCATGCGTACAACGATCAGATCGACTGCCTTGACTATTTCACATACACACTCAAAAAATCCTTGGAGGTAAAGTAATATGGAAAATGCGAAACTCATCTTAACCGAAGAATGGGACAAAACATTCCCGAAAAGCGACAAAGTCAACCACAGAAAAATCACATTCCACAACCGATATGGCATTACCCTTGCGGCAGATCTGTATGAGCCGAAAAATGCAGACGGCAAACTTCCTGCCATTGCAGTATGCGGTCCCTTCGGTGCAGTCAAGGAACAGTCGTCGGGATTGTATGCGCAAACTCTGGCAGAACGTGGATTTTTGACAATTGCTTTTGACCCATCGTTCACAGGCGAAAGCGGTGGGCAGCCTCGTTACGTAGCGTCTCCTGACATCAATACAGAAGATTTTTCCGCAGCGGTGGACTTCCTTTCCGTGCAGGACAATGTTGACCCGGAGCGTATTGGAATTCTTGGTATCTGCGGTTGGGGCGGTATGGCTCTGAATGCGGCTGCAATTGACACCAGAATTAAGGCAACCGTTGCTTCTACCATGTATGACATGACTCGTGTGAATGCGAGAGGATATTTTGATGCAATGGATGCAGATGCCCGTTATGAACTGTGTAAGGCTCTCAATGCACAGAGAATCAAGGACTACAAAAATGGCAGCTATCAGCTTGGCGGAGGTGTTGTCGATCCGCTTCCGGAGGACGCACCGTTCTATGTAAAGGATTATTATGATTATTACAAAACAGAGCGTGGCTATCACGAGCGTTCACTGAACTCCAACGGCGGCTGGAATATGACTTCCGCACTTTCGTTTATGAATATGCCGATTCTTGCCTACAGCGATGAAATCCGCAGCGCTGTACTGGTAATCCACGGTGAAAAGGCGCACTCCTGCTATTTCAGCAAGGATGCTTTCAAACATCTCAAGGGTGATAATAAGGAATTGTTGCTCATTCCGGATGCTGTGCATACTGATCTGTATGACCGTATGGATGTGATTCCCTTTGATAATCTGGAGAGTTTCTACCATGAGTATCTGAAATAATCAACAAACATACTGCCCACAGTTATTTTGATTGTGGGCAGTTTCCAAAAGGAGATGTTATGATGAAAGTGATCGGCATCAGCGGCAGTGCAAGAAAAGATGGGAATACTTCAATTCTCATGAATACAATTTTTGAGGAGCTTCATAAGGAAAATATTGAAACGAAACTCATTCAGCTTGCAGGTACAGTAATCGAGCCGTGCAAAGCTTGCTGGGGATGCAGCGGAAAGAGAAACTGTATTTACAGAAATGACACGTTCAGAGAGATATTTGAAAAGATACTATATGCAGACGGAATTGTTTTTGGCTCACCTGTATATTCAGCCAATGTTTCTGCAAATATGCAGGCATTCATAGAAAGAGCCGCAGTTGTTGCGGATTGTAATCCAGAAATTCTGAAACACAAAATCGGTGCAGCAGTAGCAGTTGCAAGACGTGCAGGAGCGATAACTGCTATGGACAGTATGAATCATTTGTTTCTAAATCACGATATGTTTGTAGTAGGATCAAACTACTGGAATGTCGCTTACGGCAGACTTCCGGGAGATGTATTGCAGGATGAGGAGGGCATGAACACTATAAGAGCCTGTTCAGTATCTTTTTTCGCACGTCTTTTCGGCAAATTTCGCCGCTTACTGCGTCAAAAATCCTTGTCATACGTCAGTATGTCTGCGAATTTTTTCCTTGTAGCCGAC
>JAETSI010000100.1 GCA_021769725.1 Oscillospiraceae bacterium
CATCCGTGCGGGCAGGTATTGTAAGTCCCAATATCCTTTGATGTGATACAACCGCAGAGTGAGCGTTGGCCTTTGTCTGTTTTAGAATTGCGTATCAAAGGTTCTAATTCCGGCGATAATCGGCATATCAGCTCCGGGTCTATGCAGCGGTTGTGACTGATTCCAAATTCTGACAGATCAACTTTTTCGGCGCAGGTCGCAAGTTCGAGACCGAGCTTCATATCTGCCAGTCTGCGTGAAAATTCAACCATTTCGTCCTCCGACCACTCATGATAGTTTATCCCTGCATCGGAAAGATTCCGACCGACTTTGCGATACGAGGATATATCAGCAAAACTAAACACCAGTTTCTCGACATATCCGCGTAATTCGCCTGCTATATTGCTGATTTTATGCAATAAATCCTCTGCCGAAATTCTGTCTGTCAGAATCAACGGGTCGAATCGCCAAACGACTGAACCTAAGCCCAATTCATCAACCAGACGTTTGAATGTTTCAATTCGCCCGTGCAAAGGTGGAACACTCGGCTCTAATCCCTCGGCCTCGTAGTCATTAAGTGTATATTGGACGTAACAACCAATCCCTTTTTGTTTCAAGATTGGCAGGAACGGAAATAGCGGCGCAGGATTCTTCGACCAGAATACGATGAATTTGGTATTGTCAAAAGAAACGTATGAATCCTTGCCATTGTAGGGGTTACGCCATCTTACATGCCCTTTGCCGAGACGATTGAAAAACCAGTTACTGTAGAATGCCGGAATATCGGTGGCTCGACTTGCTGAAACAATCAGCGGAGCCTGCGCATCGACAATATTGCCGTCATCTAATGTAAGTTTTTGCTTTTCGTTTTTCATGGTGCAAATTTAATTATTACTGTCCGCTAAACATTTTTGAGCGATTGAAAAATGTTTAGCGGACAGTAATAATATGATAACCTCTCAGAAACTCTCAGACAAGGATTCATTTGACACGTTCGGTTATCTTCAGCTTGTGGCAAGCACCACATTTTTATTGCCAAAAGGGTTTAACCTTACGATGAGTTGCTTCTACAACTCCAAAATGAAGATTGGCAACATCACTGTATTCCCGATTCTGAATCTCAATCCGACATTACAGAAACAGTTTGGCAAGCACTGGTCGGTATCGGTCGGTCTTGAAAACATGATGCAACGGAAAAGTAAAATCAGAACTGAATCATCAGGTTACAACCGTTTTACTTTCACGAAAACATATATGTCGGCAAAAATTGGCGTGACATACAAATTCAACTCGGGAAAAGGATTCAGCTCCCCGAATATTGAAAAAAACACAGACAATTCAAGATTCAGCACGGAATGAAACGGTTATCAAACAGACAAGAACAGGTAATGTCACTCATTTGGGAATACGGACCTATGATAGTTAGTCGACTTATTCCACTGATTGACGAGAGCCTGCATTTCAACACAATATCGACAGTAGTAAGAGAACTTGACCGTATAGGATTTCTTTCCCACGAAAGCGAGTTCCGACCCTTTCTGTACTATCCCCAAGTATCGAAAGAGGATTATATCAAGGAACTGATAGAATCCATCTCTGTCAGATTTTTCGATAGTGATAAAAAGAAGTTCGCCGAGGCGATAACAATTCAATAGTTGTCGAAACTCTATACACTAATCATGCAGTCCTCGGCATTTTTGTCGGGGACTATTAATTAATAAATATCAATGTTAAATTAATTTTACGATGAACAAGGTACTCATTGTTGATGCCTACGAATCCGACCGTCGGCTTATGGCGGGCTTGCTTGTCAAGTCCGGCTATGAGCCAATAACCGTTGAGACGATGGAGGCTGCAAAGGACGAGGTGGCGTAATCGGCTTGCCGCTCTCGAAGAGAGAAACTGCCCCCGGCGCAGTGATTGTCGCGGATTGCAAACTCCCAGACGGCTCTGCCAAAGAGGAGTTCCTTGAGCCGTAGGGCGAAAAAATCAACTGGCAGAAGACTGAGGAATTCACGTTCCCGGTCATCGCCATAGTAAACAACCTGAACGGGCCAGACCTTCTTGAAGTGATGAAAGATGGCGGAGCGGTAGATGTCGTGCAACGAGCCGGCATTGACAAGCAGCTCATTGAAACGGTCGGCAGGTATGCCAAGCCAGAACACGTCGTGCTTCAGCTTGACCACACGCTTATCCCTCAAAAGAGCCAAAAGTTCGGGGAGATACAGCAGGACATTGCCGTCGCACTCGGAGCGAGAACCATCGACGAGGGTGCAATGGACGAGAAGAATGGCATGAACTTCGTCAACGCTTTGGAGAAAATACCCGGCATCATTGCCCAATATGAGGAACGAACCGCCCAGCTCAAAGCCGACGTTCCCCAGCTCGAAGCCATCGTCGCCAAGACGTGGGGTAAGGAGAACGAATTGAAGCAACTCAAATATAAGACAAGGAAGGCACAATTTCTAAATGGAGATGATGTAGTAGAAATGATAAGATTTCTATCATAAAGCTTATTGAGGAGAATACATTCAGAGGATTGGTTCTCTATTTTTACATTTGTTAAATGCTTTGAAGAAGGTTATGCGTATCTTTGCATATGATTTATTTTGATAACGATTATATGGTTGGGGCGCATCCGAATGTTATGAAACGCCTCAATGAGACCAACGGACTTCACACCGTTGGGTATGGACGTGATGAGTTCACTAAAACGGCTGAACAGCTAATACTCTCGAAATGCGATTTATATAACGGTGCCGTGTATTTTCTTGAAGGAGGCACTCAGGCAAATGCCGTGGTGATAGACCGTTTGCTTGACCATAACGATGGTGTCTTGGCTACCGACACTGCACATATCAATGTCCATGAAGCCGGTGCCATAGAAGCCAATGGCCACAAGATTATAACTCTTCCGAATCACGACGGTAAATTGTCGGCATCCGATATAAGGGAATACATAAGAAATTTTTACAATGACGATACTCACAGGTATATGGTGAGGCCGGCAATGGTATATCTCTCATTCCCTACCGAGCTTGGCACAGTATATACGCGCGATGAACTTATTGAAATTTCATCCCTCTGCAAAGAGGCTGAAATCCCTTTGTATATTGACGGGGCGCGTCTTGCCTACGGCCTTGCCGCCGAGGGAGGAAATGTATTATTGAGTGATATTGCTGCACTTAGCGATGTCTTTTGTATTGGAGGTACAAAATGCGGTGCTTTGTTTGGTGAGGCAATTGTGACACGGCGTCCGGAATTGTTACCCAGATTTGATTCGCTCATAAAATTGCATGGGGCAACCCTTGCCAAAGGGAGATTGCTTGGCGTCCAATTCACACAACTCTTTACTGACAACTTGTATTTATCCATAGGGAAACATGCTGTTTCTCTTGCGATGAGATTGAAATCCGGGTTTATAAACAGAGGATATCAATTGTACATCGATTCTCCTACAAATCAGCAGTTCGTTATATTGCCGAATGATAAGATAGAGCAACTGAGAGCAATTGCGTCATTTGAATTTTGGGGACCAAAGGGGGAAAAGGAAACACCTGTTAGATTCGTAACAGATTGGTCAATAACAAATGAAGATGTAGATACTCTATTATCAGCAATATGACATGAACACTGAACTGATAATGATTGGAACAGGGAGTGCATTCCCTAAACACTCCTACAACAGTTGCTTTGCAATAAGATCTGAATCATTTTTGCTTTTAGTTGATGCAGGCGGGGGCAATGGTATTTTTGCGGCTCTTCAGAAATCCGGGATAGCGGTTGCCGATATTCATCATCTATTTACTACACACGTACATACAGATCATGTGTTTGGTGCAATATGGCTTATCAGAAAGGTCGTCAATATGGCTAAAGAATCATTGTATTCCGGCAAATTAAATATATATGGTAATAAATCTGTTCTTAATACAATCTGGCAGATATGCCAATTAACATTTTTGAATGCTGACTATGATAAGATGGCCGACTGCATAAAATTTGTAGAAGTCTGCAATGATGATATATTTCAGATACAGAATGTTTCTTTCAAGTGCTTTGACGTTGGCTCCGCCAATGTAGAACAGACTGGGTTCAGAATGACTTTGGCAAGAGGAAAAGAAATTGTGTGCCTGGGTGATGAATCATTGACATTGCGCAATGCACAGAACGCAGCTAACTGCAACATCCTTATTTGCGGTGCTTTTTGCCGTTATGCCGACAAGGAAATTTATCAGCCCTATGAAAAGCATCATTCGACAGTGCGCGATGTTGCCGTATTGGCGGAAAGGTTTAATATTAGAAACTTGGTTCTTATTCATTGTGAGGATGATGATGTTGCTCACAGGCAAGAACTCTATCAAGATGAAGCGGCGGCTTATTACAGCGGAAAAGTTACTGTTCCCACTGACGGCGAAAGATTACCACTCTAAATAGATTGTTTATTTCCTTTGGCAATTGAAGCCCTTATACGACTTAGACTGACCTGCGTAATGCCGAGATATGAGGCAATGCATCCCAACGGCAGTCGTTGTAATAAATCAGACTGGTTATCCAACAGATCACGATAACGTTCGGTCGCTGTTGCAAGAAGCAAAGTTATAACCCGTACCTCAGCATCTAAAAGTTCTGTTTCCGCAAACCTCCGACCCCAATTGGCAATATGTATATCCTCATTGTACAGTTGCTGCAATTTTGCTCTCTTGATTACATAAAGTTCAGAATCCTCCATTAATTCCATTGTTTCATAGCCGGGTTCATTTTTTACATATCCCATCATTGATACAATTGTCGCGCCCTCTTTGCCAACCCAGAATGTCACTTCTTTACCATCTACAAGAGTGAATGCCCGCACTATACCCTTGGAAATAAAGTAAATGTCCCGTTCAATTTTGCCGATTTCAAGCACATGGTGACCTTTCGGATAATGAACCAGTTCCATTGACCGACAAAGAAGAGCCAATGAGTCTTCAGGCAAGATATGCCTACGGTTTATGATTTCCTTAATTTCCATAACAATTTTGTGCAAAGTTACAAATTTTATGAATGTGTATCGCTATTTATCATATGTAAAAAGTCTTATCTCGAAAACTGTGTAACTTTGCGCCAAAATAAAAAAATATTATAAATAATATGGGTACTGTAATAACAATCTTATTCCCCAATTCGATAGAGAGCCGAAGAATAAATGTCGCCCTGTTGGCACTCAGACTCCTTTTTGGAATTCTCTTTATGGTGCATGGTCTGTCAAAACTAAATGATTTCAGCCAAATATCATCGTCGTTCCCAGACCCACTTGGAATAGGAAGTGAGGCCTCTCTTATTCTCGCAATATTTAGCGAAGTAGGTTGCTCCATTATGTTAATCTTGGGTTTGCTGACAAGATTGGCACTTATTCCTATGGTGTTCACCATGTGTATTGCATTTTTCGTGATTCATTCCGGAGACCCGTTCTCCGCCAAAGAATCAGCCTTCACTTTCCTGCTTACATTCATGATATTATGGATTTCCGGAGCTGGTAAGTATTCATTGGATTACATAATCAGAAATAAAATTAGAACAAGATGTTGAATTGGATATTGCTTTTCCTTGCCGGCTTATTTGAGGTAAGCCTCGCATTCTGTTTAGGCAAAACTAAGGTAAGTACTGGAACGGAATTTTATATGTGGGGAGTAGGTTTCCTATTGTCCACCGTATTGAGTATGTACCTATTGGCTAAAGCCATTCAGTCACTGCCAATCGGTACAGCCTATGCCATATGGACAGGCATAGGGGCTGTTGGTACGGTAATTATCGGAATATTGTTTTTTAAGGAACCGGCCACACCATTGCGTCTATTTTTCATATTCACATTGATTGCGTCCATTATTGGCTTGAAGCTGGTAACAAATTAACCGCAATAAAATGTCTTACACTCTAAAAGAGGATCAAGGCATCCCTACAATTCTTTTAATAGTAATGGCGTTGGCTACTGGATTTTCAGTAGCCAACTGCTATTATAATCAACCCTTGTTGGATAGCATAACTTCGGATTTGTCTATTCCGGAATATGAAGGGAGCATTATAAGTGCTTTAACACAGCTCGGTTATGTTATAGGTCTTGGACTTATTATCCCAATGGGAGAAGTGATTTCCAAGAAAAGGATTATTATTGCAGATTATATATGCTGTATAATATCTTTATTGGCTTTGTCGATATCAAAATCATTGGCCATAATTAAAATATCATCTTTCGTATTAGGCGTGAGTTCTGTTCTGCCACAGTTCTTCATCCCAATGGTTGCATTATACTCTTCTCCCACTACTGTCCACTAAAAATGGACGGGGTTAAAAATTAAATAAATTCGGTTCACTTGAATCACAGAGGACATTGACATTTTTGAAATTCGATTTGTCGAAGAGGTCACGCAGATGGGTCTTGTCTGTCAGCGATATCCCAAGTATCTGAAGGACTTCATAGATGCTGCGCTCCAGTCTCATGTCATGCCGCGCTATCGCCACGAGGCAATAAGTAATTATGGCACAATAGATTTGGATGCGAACGGCATTCTCGGATGTGCCCCAGAACTTCTTGATGCGCAGGTGCTGTTTGATCCATTTGAAGAACAGCTCCACACTCCGTCGGTTATGGTAAGGCTCGGCGATTGTCTCAGCAGAAGACGTCAGATTGTTGGTCAGAA
>JAETSI010000015.1 GCA_021769725.1 Oscillospiraceae bacterium
TTGTTCTTTCTTGTAATACGTTCAACAAAATCAGATAGCTTGACAGTCTGCCACTCCTCCGAAAACTCCGGAAACCTAAGCTTCGGGACAAGCTTATCAAGACCGTTACTTGAGGATACATTATTCATAAAAATCAGTCCTCCTCACCAAACGGAAATGACAAGCCGAGTTCATCAAAATAAGGCTTTAACTCCTTATCAATTTCCTTGATTTCCTTATTCAATCTGCGGATATTTGCGGCAACTTCGTCAAGGTCAATTTCGGGTTCAGGCTCAAAGGTATCGACATATCGGGGTATATTGAGATTGAAACCGTTCTCAGCAATCTCCGCCATCGTTGCAACATGAGCAAACTTGTCAACATCTTCACGCTTTTCATAGGCACCAACAATTTTGTCAATATCACACTCACGCAAGATATTTTGATTTTTACCTGCCTCAAAGTCCTTTGATGCATCAATGAACAGAATATTATCCGTGTTACTGCCTCTGTTTTTTCTCAGTACAAGAACACACACAGGAATTCCCGTTCCAAAGAACAGATTGGCAGGCAGACCGATTACTGCATCAAGCACATTGAGATTTTCAATCAGGAACTTTCTAATCGTTTCTTCCGCACCGCCTCTGAAAAGCACTCCATGAGGTAACAGAACAACAGCTCTGCCATCCTCGTCCATATGATAAACCATATGCTGAACAAATGCAAAATCAGCCTTTGATTTCGGAGCAAGCTTGCCATATTGGTTAAAACGGTTATCCTCAAGGAATTTGCTGTCAGCAGACCATTTCGCAGAATACGGAGGATTAGCAACCTGTACTCTAAAATGCTCCTCGCCGAAATTATCATTTTCTAACGTATCACCGTTGTAAATTTCAAAATTACGATATGGAATACCACGCAGAATCATGTTCATTCTTGCAAGGTTATACGTCGTTGAGGTCAGTTCCTGTCCGTAGTAAAGTCTGACATTTGCATAATTTTTTAGGCGGAGCAAAAGTGAACCAGAACCACAAGTCGGGTCAGCGGCAGATTTCACATCCGTCAAACCAAGACAAGCAAGTCTGCACAGAAGTTCCGCAGGACCAGACGGAGTATAGAACTCCCCTGCTTTTTTTCCTGCCGTAGCTGCAAACTGACCAATCAGGTACTCATAAGCATTGCCCAGTACGTCTATTTTCGTATCTTCGACACCAAAGTTAATTTCATCAAGCGCAGCGATAATCTTTGACATAACAGCACTTCTTTCCTTAACAGAGTGACCGAGTCTTGAAGAATCAAGCTGCATATCAGAAAACAGTCCCTCAAAATCCTGCTGACTGTCATTGCCGATTGTTGACTCCATAAGAGAGTTGATTGCCTTTTGCAGAAATTCAATATCAAAAGAGCGATTTTCAACCATCTTAACCATGTTGCGGAATAAATACTGAGGCTCAATGACAAAGCCAAGGTCACGCAGTGATTCCTCAATCACTGCTTCTTTGTATTCATCATCTTCCCATGCCTTTTCATAGGTGATGTTATCATCTTTCAGAATTTTCTCCATGTAACGTTCTGTTTTGTCGGACAGATAGTAATAGAAAATCATTCCAAGAATATAATTTTTAAATTCATAAGCCTCCATGTTTCCACGAAGTGCATTTGCCATTGCCCAAAGTTTCTGGCAAAGTTCTTTCTGATGCTGTTGGATATTGTCCATAATTCGTTATTTCCTCCGAAAAACTCCTCTTTATACTAACTTGAGGAGTATAAAAATTTTTTTAATAAGCACCTTACGGAAAAGTGCTTAACTACTGTATTTTTCAACATGAGATTTGATAAAGTCTACAATTCTGTTAACCAAAGAACGCTTTTTCAAGAGCGACATAGGCGTTTGTATCTGGTCACGAATATCGCCCGGATTCAGAACACTTGTAAATTCGTATTCTGCAATTTCACTTTGTAATATATTCGAGTCGATGTTTTCTTGCTTGGCAAAGGCTTGGATTTCTTCGTTCTTACGCTTGTTTTCATAGGCATTATACTCGGAATCAATATCTTCGCTGCCCTCAAATCCTGAAACCACTTCATCAAGGAAAGTACGAAGTATGTCAATTTTCTTGTGCAGTCTTGTATTGTCAGAACGTTCGAGTTCCTCTTTTATATGCTCAATATCCTTATCCCTTGTCGCTTTGCTTTCAAAGTTTATGTTGCGTATCAGGTTCATAATATAAGCCACATTGATTTTATCACTCTCAATCAGTTCAATGCAGAAATCCACATCATTCAGGACAGAAATGACCTCCTTACCGTCCTGGTGCTGACGATATATCATCAGATACTTGCTCTTATAATCCTGAAATTCCTGATCTGTCATATCGAGATCACTGCGGTCAATGCTGAATTCTACAAAGGTTTTCAACGAAAGCATATATCTTGATAATTCTCTGAACAGGATAACAAATTCTTTCTGTATCTCCTCCGACTGCATATCATCAATAGAAGCAGGAGTTGGAGCAATCTCTCTGATTCTGGCAGTCAATTCATTAAATTTTTGAACGTAAAATTCAAATTCTTTTGTAATAACGCCTTCTGTATGTCCCTGCGAAAACAGTGCAAGTGCTTCGTCTGTTTTCTTTTTCAGATTACGGTAACACACGATAATGCCAAATGGCTTTGTTTCCTTTTCCACCCTGTTTGTACGACTATACGCTTGCAGTAAATCGTGATACATCATGTCTTTGTCCACATACAGAACGGACAGAGGCTTGCTGTCAAACCCTGTGAGAAACATATTGACAACGATCAGAATATCAAGCTGTTTTGTCTTTTTTCCCTTAACACGGTCGGAAATATCCTTGTGATACGACGAAAATGTGTCCGTACTGAAATTAGTGTTGTACATCTCATTATAATCAGCAATAATGCGTTCAAGGGCATCTCTGGAATGTTCGTCGTGTCCTTCATAATCCTCGTTTGCCCCATAAGAGAAAATTGCACCGATATTCAGGTCATGGTGAATCTGTTTGAATATGCCATAGTACTTAATGAGCATAGGAATTGACGAAACAGCAAATATAGCTGTATACTGTCTGTTCCGTGTTTTTGCCTTGTGATTCTGTACAATGTGATTCGCAACGAGCGACATTCTCTCATCTGCCATATATAGCTCGCCAACGTCAATTGCCTCTGTCATGGTAGGGTCATTCTCATCATAATCGCCCTTGATTGTGTTGATATACTCTATATGGAAACCAAGAACGTTATTATCAAAAATAGCATCCTTTATCAAGTAGCTGTGCAGACATTCTCCAAACAGTTTTTCAGTCGTCTGTACAACCTTGCCCTCAACCTTACCGTTCACCTCAAATCTTGGAGTACCCGTAAATCCAAAAAACTGGGCATTTTGGAAATGACGGACAATATCCTTATGCATATCGCCAAATTGTGAACGATGACATTCGTCTATAATAAAGACCACTTTCTCAGTCCTGTACATATCCATAACAGAAGCATACCGCTGGTTTTTAACAGCGTTTGCCATTTTCTGAATTGTAGTAATGATAAGCTGTCTGTTCTTGTCCTTCATCTGTTTGACAAGTACGGTTGTTTTATCGGTGGCATCGACTGAACCAGCCTCAAACTTGTTGAATTCTTCAGTTGTCTGTGTATCTAAGTCCTTGCGGTCTACAAGGAAAATCACCTTTTTGATAGATGGCATTGATGCAAGTATCTGTGCTGTTTTAAATGATGTCAGAGTTTTTCCTGCGCCTGTGGTATGCCATATGTAAGCATTTCTATTGGTGAGCTGTGCCTGACGAATCAAAGCTTCTGTAGCATAAACCTGATATGGTCGCATAATCATCATCAGTTTGTCTGTATCGTTCAGAATGGTGAATTTAGATATCATTTTGATAATCACATCACGGGAGATAAAGGCAATTGAAAAGTCTTTTAGATTGGTGATGCGGATATTATTTTCATCCGTCCAGAAGAAAGTATGCGAATACAAAATATCCTTGTCGCTGTTTGAAAAATACTTTGTGTCTACACCGTTTGATACCACAAAAATCTGAACAAAGTGATAAAGTCCCTGATAGGAATGCTTACGGTAACGCATAATCTGATTGACTGCTTCTTTGATGTCTACACCACGCCTTTTCAGTTCAATCTGAATCAATGGCAGACCATTAACAAGCAAAGTTACATCATATCTGTTTTTATATTTTCCAATCACAGTCGTCTGATTTGTGACCTGATATATATTTTTTGTATAGTCCTCATCAAGAAGAGTAAGGTAAACCCTTGTACCGTCATCTCTTTCGAGGACAAATTTATCCCTCAATATTTTCGCACTTTCAAAAATACTTTTACCGGATATATAATTGAAAATACGTTCCCATTCCTTTACAGTAAATGGTTTTCCGTCGGTTTTACTGCTGTTGAACTGTTCAAACTGTATCTTGAAATTATCAATCAGGGAATCATAATCATCGATCTGTACTTTTTTATAGTCCTGACTGACAAGCTGTTCAATAAGCTGTTGCTCAAGTTGTGCTTCGCTTTGATA
This sequence comes from Oscillospiraceae bacterium, assembly GCA_021769725.1. Lineage (GTDB taxonomy): Bacteria > Bacillota > Clostridia > Oscillospirales > Ruminococcaceae > Ruminococcus. The sequence continues at coordinate 4,547 of JAETSI010000015.1, forward strand.
AGACATACCATCCCTCCAAACACTAAATGTTACACTTTATTCAAGTATACCACAAATTACATAAAATTTCAAGTGTTTTAGCTTATAAAAACAGAACAACCTCCAAAAACTGCTTAATTAAGCGAAAATCAGATAGTTTCCAGTAAAATTCTTTAGACAAAATAGTTATTCATAAATTCTGAATAACCGCTTGACTAAAAAACGAGTATAAAAAAATTAGATTTAAATTTTCTCGGAGGTGTGCTATGTACATCAAACACTTTCTCGAAAATTAAATTATAAAAAATTCAAAACCATATCCTATCATCATGGTGTGTGGTCAGAGATAGGTTGGCAAATCAACAATGCTTCACCATTTAATTGAGCCGGAAAGCATTCCAACCTTTACTATTACCGTGATATTGACAAGAGTGTGTCGGAGATATAAGAAAGCACTTAAAGTGTGGTTTAATGAGCATAGATCACATTATTCGAAATCAAATTGAAAAAATTCAAATATTCAATATTTTCTATTGAATTTCCAATCAAAAAGTGGTATACTATAGTCAAGAGGTGATTTTCATGCTTATTGAATTCAAATTCAGCAATTACCGTTCCTTTCGTGATGAAGCGGTACTATCTATGGAGGCTACTGGATTAAGTACATTTAAAGATAGTCTTTTGAATTATGGCAATCTGCGTTTGTTGCCCGGAGTCGCTGTTTATGGAAAAAATGGTGGTGGTAAAAGTAATATAATAAGAGCATTCTGGCTTGGTGTACAGTTTATCAGAAACGCCCAGAGAACACAGCACGAAAAAGCAGAAGTACCAGTTTCGCCTTTTCTGCTTAATGATTACTCAAAGAACGAACCGACATCATTTGAGTTCACTTATGTTTTAGATGATATTAAATATATCTACGGCTTTTCAGCTACCAGAACAAAAATTGTCAGCGAATATCTCTACCACGCTCCCAAAGGTCAAAGGGCTATTGTTTTTGAAAGAAACGGGCAGACTTTTAAATTCACTGAACAAAAAGCGAAACGTAAGCTGATCAGTGAAACTGTCGCAGAGAATCAGTTGTTCTTTTCTGTTGCCTGTACAATGAACGATATCGAATGTTCTTTTGCAATGCGCTGGTTCAGGGAGTATGTTTTATTTTCCAGAGAGTATTCTGATATTCCAAAACAGCTTCTGGAGTATTCCAATGATCCAAATATGCTACAGGCAATTACAAATTATGCAAGGGAAGCGGATCTTGGTATTGAGGACGTGCAGTTTGATTTTAACAGCCAGGAGATTTCTGATTCATCACACTTTCCTGAGGGCCTTCCAGCAGGCATTAAAGCAGCGTTAAGCAACTTTATGCAGATTCTGGCAGAGACTTCAAATAATTCGGAGGTTCGCCTGAAAATGGGTGAAGTGACTGCGACATCTTTCCATGTCGGAAAAACAAGTGCAGGGAAGACAGAGCAGTTTCCGCTGGAGCTTTCAGATGAATCAGATGGAACACGCAAACTGATGGCAATTGCACCTGCAATTGAGTCAGCATTAAGAAATGGCGGATTGTTGCTTGTTGATGAGATCGAACGAGAACTTCATCCGATGCTCGTTGACTATATTATTGCAAAATTCCAGAGTCCATCCAGTAACCCAAATGCGGCTCAGATCGTTTTCACCACACACAATACAGAATTGATGAGTGAAACGCTTATTCGAAAAGATCAGATTTATTTTGTGGATAAAAATCAGAGCGATGGATCTTCTGAACTTTACACAATCAGCGAGTTTTCCACGAAAACTTCTGATAATATCCGAAAAGGATATCTTCTTGGAAAGTATGGAGCAATTCCAAATATCGAGATTGAGGGGGTGGAGTGATGCCACGCCCTACAAGAAATCAAAAGCCGTTAATCTATGTGTTCTGTGAAGGTGAAAGCGAACAAGCTTACACTGATTTTCTGAAAAAAGAGTTTTCAGATATTGCTGTCATAAAACGTCCGAAATCAACAGGACTCTTTGAAGAAGCAAATGATATTTTCAAAAAAGATAAGCGATATAGGGAGCATGCTGAGGTCACAGATGAAATCTGGTTCTTCTTTGATGTTGAAAAGGATGAAAAGGGCAAGTGGGACTCTCGCTATCAAATTATCAAAAAATTAAGAAAACTCCGGAAGAAACCGGAGATCCACATAAGACTTCTAATGACGACTGCTTGCATTGAATACTGGTTGATGCTGCACTATAAGAAATATGCACCGGACATCGAGTCTCCAGCGGATAAACAGAGGATTCTGCGTGAATTGAGAAATTATGTGAAAACCTATGTAAAAGGTGATTATTCGGCGACTGCACAAATTGCAGAAAAATATCCTGATGCAGTCAAAAATGCGAAATCAGTTCTCAGCGATCTGCTTCAAGAAGGACTGCCGGAATTGAACGATACCGATACGAGGAATAGATGGTTGTATACTTGCAGCAAGACGTTCTCAACGGTATTTGAAGCGATTGAATACCTTGAATCGCTGAAGGACTGAGTAAATCCAATTCCGACTTATTTCCAAAAACGCAGAAAAGCTGTTGACCTTTTTCCGAGAACATATAAATCGATAAAGCCTGCGTTCTGACATCAAATCGAGGGTATCGAGGCACGTTGAGTGCGTAGTATTGATGTCAAGGGAGAAATACTGAGAATAAGAAAAGTGCCGATTTTACGGCACTTTTTCTGTTATGTAGTTTTTATGGCAGTTGAGATTATGACTTTCTGACTGTCCTCGGAAACAAATCAAGTGTGTCTCGGAGATACACCGCATGTTGATTGACACAAAGTATCCAAGCCTATCTTGTAAGAGGGAGCAGATCAAAGTGTAAAAATATTCGTTTTCTTGTCCGTGGAAACAAGTCAGTAGGTTCTGGGAAAAAATCGAGATAAGGGTTAGAATCCAGCCTCCTTGACTGGCTAAAGACTGCAATTTTGATACAATGCACCCTTTCATGATAAAGAGGGTGCGTTTTTGTTTGGGAAAAGCTATCGTTTTCTTATTGGGAAGAATAGAACTTACATAATACCATTAGAACATTCAATCCTCTCCGCCTTCACATTCCGTTTCAGCAAATCAAAATTTGGTTTTCTATCCGCCAGATTATGGGCATCACTCCCGAACACGACTTTAGCTCCGGAACGAATCAATTTCTTCACAAATCTGCGTTCACGAAAACTTGCGAACGCCTCCGTATTCACCTGAAAAACCGCATCACTGCTCAGAATCTCATCAAGCTGCGATTTTGAATACATCCCGATATACCGATGAATATGAGCAACCATCGGCACAATTCCCGTATCGCAAGTCAGATTCTGGATCTCATCAATAACCCACCGTCCGTATCCCGAAAACGGCAGCTCCAATAACATCAGATTCGCCCCCTCGATTGCAAGCCGTTCAATTCCGGAAATCTCTGAAAATCCGCGCTCTATCGCAACTTCCGCCCCAAGATGAAACTCAAATTCTGTCCTGTGCGAGATTTTTGCAAAGGCATCCGCCCTCTTCCTCAAAAAATCCTCCACAGAACTTTCACGGTGCGGATAAAAATGCGGCGTCAGGATCACTCTCCCGACGCCCTGCATTTTCATCAGATCCAGCATTTTCTCCGATATTTCGGGAGTTTCCGCCCCGTCGTCAATTCCGGGAAGAACGTGACAATGATAATCAGTCAGCATGCTTATCCTCTTTATTTTCCTCTTTTTTCTTAGATTGGTCACCGTAGCTGTAATACTTATACTTCTTGCTGTAGCCGTATTTTCCGCTGTGTCTGCTCTTGATCTCGTTAAGTACAAAGCCGAGGATCTTTGTGTCGGAAGTCTGCACTTTCCGCATCATATCGGCAAAATCCTCATGGGTGGTCTTACCGTAATGAGTCACCACGACCATTCCCGAAATGCTCCTGCCAATGGTCAGCGGATCGCTCACAATATTCACCGGCGGCATATCAATGATGATATCATCATACTCCGCCGACACCTCCGTCAACAGCTTTTCCATCTGCTCAGACGCAAGCAATTCCGACGGATTCGGCGGCAGCGAGCCTGATGTGATGATGTCAAAATTCGGAACGCCCGATTTCCGAATACACTCTTCTTTTTTCTTCATTTTTCCCAGATATTCTGCGATTCCGGCGCTATTTTTAACGTTGAAAAGTTTGTGCTGAACGGGCTTTCTCATATCCGCGTCAATCAACAGAACCTTGTTTTCATTCAACTGAGAAAACGCTATCGCAAGATTTGCGGCAATCGTAGACTTTCCCTCGCCGGGCAATGCGCTCGATACTGCAACAATTTTTTTGTCCGATGTTGACAGCGAGAACATCAGATTGGTGCGCATCGCTTTATAACTCTCCGTAATATTAAAAGGAACTGTCTTGTCCGTAATGAGATAATGCTCACGTTCTTTTTTGCGTGATTTTTTAGAACCTCTCTCCTGAATCTCGCCGAGCACCGCAAGCTGATGTTTCTTGGAAACTTCCTCTGACTCTTTGATCGTATTATCAAAGAAATCAATGAGGAAGATAATCAAAACTGCAAGCGCCATACCTGCCATTGCGCCGATCATCGAGGTTTTCGGCACATTCGGCGCAACGGGAGAGCGATTGATCTGCGCTGTATCTATCGTCTCCACCGTGCCTGAGCTTACCACACGGGTCAGAAATTCAGGCGCAATATCGGCAATTGTACGGCAGAGCGCTGCCGAGATCTCCGCATCCTTCGTGACGGCAGTGATCCGCATGACTTCCGTACCGTCTACCGCTGTCATTGTCAGACAGCTCCTGATCGAGCCGGGAGAGACTTTGCTGTCACTTACGCTGAAAACCAGCGATATACGGTCGTTTCCAAACTTTTTCAAGAGTTCTTCTCCCGTTTTTTCGAGCATGGCATCCGATTTGAGCACTGCAATATACGTGCTGACAAGGGAACGTGCAGTGTTCAAATTATTTCCGCTGCTATTCAAATTGTCGCGCACATACAAAGTCGTATAAGACTGATACTGCAAGGGCAGCATATAGTTTGCGTATCCAAACGCTGCGCCTCCGCCAATTACAGTGAGTATAATAATTAACCACAGCTTACCGATCATAAGCTGTAAAATGTTTTTGATCGAATATGTATTTTCCATTTCTCCTCCTCAGACTGTCACAGGCGCCTGCTTGTTGAATTCTTCCGGCGTGATGAATGTGGGCACCATTTCATGCATCGCCTGAATCGCCACAGTCTCATCGTTTTTCTCAGCGGCATTCCGCAGCTTTCTCAGACGATTCGGGAAATTCTGTTCGTCAATTTCAATCTGCCGACCAATGAAAATCAGCTTGTTTGCGGTCTTTTTCAAGCCCTCCTCGTTCATGAGAAGTTCCTCTTTGATCTTCTCGCCGGGGCGCAGTCCCGTGAATTTAATTTCAACGTCTTTATACGGAATTTTTCCGTACATACGAATCAGATTCTCCGCAAGGGCAACAATTCTCACAGGCTGTCCCATATCGAGGACAAAAATTTCTCCGCCATGGGCAATTGCCGCCGCCTCCATCACAAGACTGACCGCTTCGGGAATCGTCATGAAATAGCGGATAATGTCAGGATGCGTGACTGTGACCGGCTTTCCCTATTCGATCTGCCGCTTGAAAATCGGGATCACCGAGCCGTTCGAGCCGAGGACGTTGCCGAATCTGGTGGTCACAAACTGCGTTTTTCCCTCCTTTTGCTGTGAGAGATACTGCACGATCATTTCGCAGCAGCGTTTTGATGCTCCCATGACGTTGGTGGGATTGACCGCCTTGTCGGTGGAGATCATCATGAATTTTTCTACATCGTGAAACTGGGCAAGCGTCGCCGTGTTGAATGTGCCGATGACGTTGTTTTTGATTGCCTCCATGGGGGAATCCTCCATCAGCGGAACGTGCTTGTGTGCCGCCGCATGAAAGACGATATCCGGCTTGAAACGAGAGAAAATCTGGTTCATGCGGTAGTAGTCACGGACGCTTGCAATGAGCGTGACAAGGTTCAGCTCGTCGCCGTATTCCATGATCAGCTCCTGCTGAATGTCGTAGGCGTTGTTCTCGTAGATGTCCACGATAACGACTTGTTTTGGGCAATATTTGGCAATTTGCCGCACAAGCTCCGAACCGATGGAACCTCCGCCACCCGTTACCATGCAGACTTTTCCGCTGATGAAATTCTTGATGTCAGCATTGTCAAATTTGATTGGTTCACGTCCCAATAAATCTTCCACACGAATATCACGGACTTGTCCGAGCAGCGTTGCTCGCTTGTCGTCAAAAAACAGATTGCCGATAAAGGGAATAATTTTTATCGGTACTTCGGTCTTGGAGCAGAGGTTCAAAATACGCTGACGCTCGTCCTCCAGACAGGACGGAATGGCGAAAATAATCTGTTCGATCTGCTGTTCAGCTACAAATTTTTCTGCCTCCGCAGTCGTTCCCACAACGGGCACGCCGCCGATTTCCGTACCGATTTTTCGCGGATCATCGTCGAGAATACACATGGGGGCGAACTCCGCCGAGGGGTTGAAATTCTGCGAATTCCGGGCATTTTCAATTTCTTTCAAAAGCATCCTGCAAGCCTGTCCGCCGCCGATGATCATGGTGCGTTTGTGCTGCGATTCCTGATGTCCGGCATTGGTGAGGTCGATAAACGCTCTCTTGAACAGAAAGCGGAAAGCGCATATTCCCAGTGTTGCGGCCGTGAAATGAATCGCAGCATATGTAATGTCGATATCTCCCGTCATGACAGCAAAGAAAAGGCAGGATATCGTCATTCCCAAAAGCACGCCTCCTACGCAGGAAAGGTAATCCCGGAGGTTGAAATACCGCCGCAAGAATGACCTTTCGGTATCGAAATTTTTCCAGAATTTTTTTCATTCTCTGCCCACCTTGACCTCCTGTTTTTTATTCCACCGTGACGCTCTTTGCAAGATTTCTCGGCTTGTCCACATCAAATCCCCTGCCAACGGAAACATAATATCCCAGCAGCTGCAAGGGAATCACCGACAGACTCCCTGCAAACAGCGGATCAATTTTGGGAATATAGACCGTAAAATCGGCAGCATCCTCCATTGCATAGTTGCCGTAGGTGGTGATGCCCAGAAGATTTGCGCCGCGGCTTTTGACCTCTACCATATTGCTGACTGTTTTTTCGTAGAGCTCCGGCTGTGTCACCGTGCTGATGACAACTGTTCCGTCTTCAATTAAGCTGATCGGTCCGTGCTTCAATTCTCCGGCGGCATATGCTTCGGAATGAATATAGCTAATCTCTTTCATTTTCAGGCTGCCTTCCAGACTGATTGCATAGTCGATGCCGCGTCCGATGAAAAATGCGTCCCTGATGCCGACAAGCTTTGCAGAAAACCACTGGATACGTTCCTGATCGGCAAGTATTTTTTCGATTTTATCGGGAATTGTGCTGATTTCCGCAATAAGCGCATGATATTCGTCATCGGATATTTCTTCTCTTGCCTTAGCAAACTGAATCGCAAGCAGATATCCGGCAATCAGCTGCGTGCTGTACGCCTTGGTTGTCGCAACGGAAATTTCCGGTCCAGCAAGGGTGTAGAATACGTGATCCGCCTCTCTTGCGATCGACGAGCCGACAACATTGACAATGCCAAGCGTTCTGATGCCCTGCTCCTTCGCCGAACGGAGCGCCGCCAGACTGTCGGCAGTTTCACCGGATTGGCTGATAACAATAACAAGGCTGTTGCTGCGCATTTTCATTTTTCTGTATCGGAATTCACTGGCAAGCTCCACACGAACGGAAAGGTTTGTCAGCTCCTCGATCACATACTGCACCGCCATATCACCGAGGGCAATGTGGTCGATTACAATTTCGTTCGGAAAACGATAAATGAACTGCACACGATGTACAACATCAAGGAGATAGGTGTTGACCGTTGGAACGCCACGCAGCTTATCACTGACCTTGAGGGAGACGGGTTCACTATGGTTCCTATCGGAGCCGGTTTTAAGGATATGTCGCCGCCCATGAAAGAGCTGTACAAGCTGCTGCTTGAGGGGAAATTCATTCACGGCGGAAATCCTGTCCTGCGCTGGATGGCTGGAAATGTGGTCGCTGAAATTGATGCGGCGGAAAATATAAAGCCAAGCAAGAAAAAATCAACTGAAAAGATAGACGGTGTTGTTGCATGGATCATGGCTCTTGACCGCTGTATCCGTCATGAGATGCAGGGCAGCGTTTATGATGATCCCGACCATGAACTGGTCGTTTTTTGAGGAGGTAGATAACATGGGCTTTATGAGCCGATTCGGTTTTATCAAGCCGAGAGATGCACCGAAAATCCCAGATATTTCGGACAACGTCCGTGATTCGGGAAATCTGTTTGTGTTTGGTATGACGCACAGTGAAGAGCGAGTGGACGAGCGCACTGCAATGCAGATCGTGACCGTTTACGCCTGCGTGAGATTACTCTCAAATACGATCGCAGGGCTACCCCTGCATCTTTACCGCATGACGGGAAAGGGCGAGGATAAGGAGTTGGCGACAGATCATCCGCTTTACAAAATTCTTTATCGGCAGCCAAATCCCGAAATGAGTTCATTCTCGTTTTGGGAGGCTCTGATGTGTCACTTATTGCTGTGGGGAAATGCCTACGCACAGATCGTCCGGGACGGCAAAAACAGCATTTTAGGTCTGTATCCGCTGCTGCCTGAAAATATGGAGATCGACCGTGATAAAAGCGGTAATCTATTTTACACCTACCATGCCTATACCGATGAAAAGCCCGGCGAGCATGACAAGGACATCATTTTTCAGCGTGATGAAATTCTCCATATTCCCGGTTTGGGGTTCAACGGTCTGGTGGGATTTTCGCCAATCGCAATGATGAAGAATGCGCTGGGTTCGGCAATGGCAGTGGAGCGATACGGCAATGCTTTCTTCAAGAACGGCGCACAGCCTGCCGGTGTTCTGGAGCATCCGGGAGTTCTCAAAAATCCTGAGAAGATCAGGGAGAACTGGACTCGTGTTTACGGCGGCGTAAGAAATGCCCATCGTATTGCAGTTTTGGAGGAGGGTATGTCCTACAAACCGATCAGCTTACCGCCCGAAGATTCGCAGTTTTTGTCTACAAGAGAGTTCGATGTTGAGGAGATCTGCCGTATGTTTCAAGTGCCGCCGCATCTGGTGCAAGATTTAAAGAGGTCGACTTTTAACAATATCGAACATCAGGGCATCGCATTCGTGCAGTATTCTCTGATGCCGTGGATCATCCGCATTGAAAAGGGCATCATCAAGGATCTTTTGCTTGAAGAAGAAAAGGATGTATATTTTCCGAAATTCAATGTGGACGGACTGATGCGAGGAGACTATCAATCTCGCATGAACGCCTATGCGATTGGCGTGGGAAACGGCTTCTTTTCGCCAAATGACGTCCGCAGACTTGAAAATATGGATCTAATTCCGCATGATCTTGGCGGCGATGATTACTACCTTAACGGCAGCTATAACAAGCTGCAGGATGCAGGTGCAGCCTATGCCATCAATCAGCCGAAAAACACCGATAATACGTCAGAAAATGAAGAGTAATGGAGGAGATATTATGCAGAAATTTTGGAACTGGATTCACGATGACAGCGGCGGTAGGGTACTCCGTCTTGAAGGTCCTATTGATTCGGAGTCATTCTGGGGCAATGAGATCACGCCCCAGGACTTCCGTGACGAGCTGTATGCGGAGGACGGAGACATCACTCTTTGGGTCAACTCGCCCGGCGGTAACGTTTTTGCGGCAGCAGAGATTTACACGATGATCCGGGATTATCCTCACAATGTAACTGTAAAAATCGCAAGCATCGCAGCATCCGCAGCAAGCGTGATAGCAATGGCAGGAGATACCGTGCAGATGTCACCGACCGCTTTACTTTTTGTCCATGATCCGTCTACGATAGCTATGGGAAATGCCAAGGATATGGAAAAAGTAATCAGCACCCTCAACGAAGTCAAGGAGAGCATCATCAACGCATATGCCGCAAAAACCGGACTTTCACGCAGCAAAATTTCAAAGCTCATGAGCGATGAGACATGGATCAATGCGAGAAAAGCCGTGGAATTGGGATTCGCAGATGAGATTCTCTTTGACGAAAAGCCAAAAGAAAAAGAGGATGAGCCGGAAGAACCCGACGAGCCAAATGAGAAAGGCGGTGACGATGAGGGCGATGAAAAGAAGGAAGAAAAGGAGAAAAAGCCGTTCAAGCTGGATTCCGGGGATGCCCTTTGGCAGTACAGTACCCGTATCATGGGACAGACCATTCTGGGAAAAATCGGTGCGTCCTGCAAAAATCTGGACGAAAACGACAGTACCGATAACACGCAGAAACCTGCCGAGAAAGGGCTGACGGTCAATGTGCCTGTGATCGGTCTTGACGGCAAAACCAAAGACGGCGCAATGCCGTATGAAATTCTGAAAGCACAGCTTGCTTGCATGAGATAAGTAGGCTGTTATTTTTATGCACACCGGATTTTTCCGGAGAATAGGAGAAAAATTATGAACCAGATCATGGAACTTCGCAGCAAGCGCAATACCCTGTGGGAGCAGACAAAAGCATACCTCAAAAAGCACCGCGGTGAAAACGGTCTTGTGGAGGCTTCTGCCGTGGAGCAGTACAACAAAATGGCGGCAGATGTGCAGGCTCTCGGCGCAGAAATTGAGCGTCTTGAACAGCAGGCTGCCGTTGATGCGGCACTTTCTGCACCGACTTCAAAGCCCGTCAACAACGCTCCCAATCAGTCCACTTCTAAGGCGGATGGCACGGCAACTAACGAGTACAAAAACGCATTCTGGAATATGATCCGCAACAAGGGCGATCAGTTTGCTGTTCGCAATGCCCTTTCCGTTGGCGAGGACACCGAGGGCGGCTTTACAGTTCCAGACGAGTTTGAGCGCCGTCTTGTGCAGGCTCTGGAGGAGAACAACATCTTCCGTCAGATGGCAACGGTCATCAAGACCAATTCCGGTACTCGCAAGATTCCAATTGCTACCGACACAATGGAGGCGCAGTGGATCGATGAGGGTGAGGAGATCCCGGAGACCGACACTCGTTTCGGACAGACAACTCTTTCCGCCTACAAGCTCGGCACGATGATCAAGATCAGCAACGAGCTTCTGCACGATTCTGCTTTCGACCTTGCCAGCTAATATCGCCACCCGTTTCGGCGTAGCTATGGGAAATGCGGAGGAGCGTGCGTTTTTCACTGGTGACGGCGATAAGAAACCCCTTGGTATCCTTGCAGAAACAGGCGGTGCGGAACTTGGAGTGACTTCCGCATCCCAGACGGCGATCACCTTTGACGAGATTTTCGACCTTTACTACAGCCTGAAATCTCCCTACCGCCGAAACGCACAGTTTGTCTGCAACGAGACCATTCTGCTTCAGCTTATGAAGCTGAAGGACAAAAACGACCAGTATTTATGGAAGCCCAGCCTTGACATTGCGAAGCCCGATACGCTTCTCGGCAGACCTGTCCGCACCAGTTCCTTTATGCCTGCAATCGGCAAGGGTGAGCGTGTTCTCCTCTTTGGTGACCTGAAAAATTACTGGGTTGCCGACCGTCAGAACCGTACCTTCCGCCGCCTCAACGAGCTGTATGCACGCACCGATCAGGTAGGCTTTATGACAACGCAGCGTGTGGACGGAAAACTTATCCTGCCGGAAGCTGTGAAAACACTTACTATTAAAAAGGCGTGATTTTATGGTAACGCTGCGTGAAGCGAAGAATTATCTTCGTGTTGACCATTGCGAGGACGACAGGCTCATCCTCTCTCTGATCGACACAGCCAAACGGCTCGTGCAGGATGTAGGAAGAATGGACGATACGGCACTTGCGGTTCATGAGGAAACCTCCCGGCAGGCTATGCTTTATACTGTATCTTACCTCTATGAGAACCGCAATACCGCTGATTACCACAAGCTGACACTCATGCTCCGTTCGCTGTTATTTGCACAAAGGGAGGGTATCATCTGATGGAAATTGGAACACTCAATCAGAGAATCGCCATTCTTGAACACAGCACGAAGATTGACGGCATCGGCAACCACAAAGCCCGGTGGGAGGAGCTTTTCTCCTGCTGGGCTGCTGTTTCCGTGAAAAATTCCACAGAAACTACGGATGCAGGCGTAACAAAGGAAGTAACATCGCTGGAATTTATTGTTCGGCAGACACCCGATACCATGAGAATTAATTCAACTACACACAAGCTGCGTTTCCGGGGACTGCTCTACAATATCGACGGTGTTAAGCCGAATTTCAGGTCTATGGACTATATGAAGATCACCGCAGGCACACGAAAGGCAGGTGAGCAGGATGACTTCGATTGACGATATGGCGGATGAAATTATGAAAGGCTTGATGGAATACAGTGAGCTTGCGGATTCTACCATGAAAAAAGCTGTCCGAAAGACTGCAACGTCTGTGAAAAAAGAAATTTCCGCAAATGCTCCCAAGCGTACCGGAAAGTATGCGAAAATCTGGACGACCAAGAAAACGAAAGAGAACAGTCATACACTTGAAATGACCGTTCACTCGAAAGACCGCTATCAGCTTGCACACCTGCTTGAAAAGGGACACGCCAAGCGGAACGGCGGACGTGTGGCTGGTGAACCGCATATTGCTCCCGCTGAAGAAAACGGTGCAGAGTTATTGGAATCGCTGATAAAAAAGGAGTTGTCATGAGTTACAAGAGTATTAACGAAATGATGCTGGAAATGGGACTTCCTTTCGCCTATCATCACTTTGCAGAGGGCGAAAGTCCTAAGCCGCCTTTTCTGATTTTTCTGTCACCGGGAGAGCATACTTTTTCGGCGGATAACATCATGTATCACAGCTTTAAGAAACTGGATATTGAGTTGTACACCGATGAAAAATCTCCAGATACAGAGACGGAAATTGAGTCTGTTCTGCGGCATCATCATATTTTTTACAACAAAACCGAAACATGGATCGCATCTGAGGAGATGTATGAAGTGTTATACGAAATGGAGGTTTAAACCCTATGGCTCTGAAAAAGAATAAGGTCAAGTTTGGTCTTAACAAAGTACACTGGGCAAAAATCACAGGCTAGTCTGATGACGGTGTCCCGACATTTGCAGTGCCCGTGAGAATTCCCGGCGCGGTATCGCTTTCTATTGATGCCAACGGCGAAAATGAGAATTTTTACGCCGATAATACCGTGTATTACGTCATCAATAACAATGCAGGCTACACAGGCGATTTGGAGATCGCGCTTATCCCTACGGATTTTGCAACAGAAATTCTCGGCGAGATTCAGGATACAAAGGGCGTACTTGTGGAGCGTAACGATGCTGAAACTGCACAGTTTGCACTGCTTTTTGAATTTAACGGGGACAAAAATCATATCCGTCATGTACTTTATTGCTGCAGTGCAAGCCGTCCGAAAACGGAATCTTCCACTACAGAGGAAAGTACAGAGGTCAAGACGGAAACGCTGTCCCTCAAAGCATCTGCACTTCCCGATGGTCTTGTAAAGTCTAAAACTTGTGAAAATACGGATGAAGCCACTTACAACAACTGGTACAAATCCGTGTATATTCCGACGTTTACGACCACTAAGACCACTACTAAAACAACTTCTTAAGGAGGTACAGCTATGGCTATCAAGAAAAATATTACCGTTGACGGCATTGAAGTTCCGTTCAAGGCGAGCGCTGCTGTGCCTCGTCTCTATCGTCTGAAATTCCACAGGGACATATACAAGGACTTTGCCGCATTGCAGACAAATGTCAAAGAGGGCGATGAGGAAAACTCTGCGCTTGATATTGAAAGTTTGGAGGTTTTTGAAAATATCGCTTTCATCATGGCGAAGCACGCCGACCCGGAGAATGTTCCCGATAACCCTGATGACTTTTTGGAGCAGTTCAACACATTCAGTATTTATGAAATTCTTCCGAAGCTTATCGAACTGTGGGGACTAAATACAGCTACGCAGATAGAATCTAAAAAAAACATCGCCAAACTGACCGACCGATGACAACGCCCTTATTCCTCCTGAGATGCGTTCAGCTCGGAATTTCTCTTTCCGAGCTGGAGCTTCTCACTATCGGGCTTGTCAATGATATGTTCTGCGAACGTGAAAGAGATGACGAGGAATGGAGTATTCTTGCTGATCAGGATGCAATGGATAAATTTTAGAAACATATCCATCAATATTCAGATGATTTTTCATTTATCTCCGTAATGTCCACGGCAGCTGACAATATAAATTCTGTCGCCTTCAACATGGTATACAAGACGATCCTTTTCATTGATTCGTCGGCTGAATTCACCATGCAGATTATTCTTCAAGGCTTCCGGTTGACCGATACCCTCTAAACATCCATTTCTTTCAATGTCCTTGATTAGTTGGTTGATACGTTTTAAGGTCTTTTTGTCCCGTGTTTGCCAGTAAAGATAGTCATCCCATGCAACATCAGACCAGATTTTTTCACTCATCCTCCACCTCGATCAATTCATGAACAGTACCTTTTCCGTCACGGAGTTCCTGAATCGCTTTCATCAGATGTGCTTGATTGGCTTCGCTGTAAAAGGGTTCGTTGGACTGAGAAATTTCAAATGGAATACGTTTTTCACGCAAAACCGCTTTGACAAAAAGGTTGATAGCGGCAGATGTATTTAATCCCACATCAGAACAAAAATTGTCAAATGCCATTTTGTCGTTCTCGTCAATGCGAGCAGAGATTGTTGCTTGTGCCATAGTAGCAACTCCTTTCTGTATTATCATTACTTCTATTATACCACTATTTTATGCAAATTGCAAGCGATTGTCGCACAATTTTATGTTATTTTTTGGAGGTGAAACCGCATGGCAGGCAGAATCAAGGGTATAACCGTTGAAATCGGCGGCGATACTACCAAGCTGTCCAAAGCCTTAGAGGGTGTCAACAAAAATATCAAAAACACCCAAACACAGCTAAAAGACGTTGAAAAACTGCTGAAATTAGACCCCACCAATACAGAACTTCTTTCACAGAAACAGCGACTGCTTGCCGATGCCGTATCCTCTACAAGTGACAAGCTGGAAACGCTGAAAAAAGCGAGCGAACAGGCGGCAAAAACCAAGGACAACTACGATGCGTGGAAAGCTAAATACGATCCTATCAAGCAGAAGATCGGCGAAACTGAAACAAAGATGAAAGAACTGAAAGAGCAGGCGAAAACAGCAGACGAACAGCTTTCAAAGGGCGAAATTTCGCAGGAAAAGTACGATGCTTTGCAACGTGAAATCAAGGAAACTACCGATGAATTGACCTCTCTGAAAGAGTCTGCAAAAGCCGTATCTGATGAATTCGGCAATCCTATCTCCCCACAGCAGTATGATTCTCTACAGCGTGAGATCGTAGAAACACAGCAGGAATTGCAGAATCTACAGCGTGAGGCTGAAAATTCAAGAACGGCACTTGTGAAAATCGGTGAAGCCGGTGCGACAATGGAAAAGGTCGGTGACAAGATCTCTGGTGCAGGCGAAAAACTTCTCCCCCTGACCGCAGGTATTACGGCTCTTGGGACGATGGCAGTCAAAACAACTGCGGATTTTGACGCTGTTATGAGCAAGGTTTCCGCTATTTCAGGTGCGACCGGCGAGGACTTGGACGCTCTCCGTGCCAAGGCTCGTGAGATGGGAAGTCAGACGAAATTTTCCGCCTCCGAAGCCGGTGAAGCGCTCAATTTTATGGCGATGGCTGGCTGGAAAACAGAGGATATGCTGGGCGGTATCGAGGGTATTATGAACCTTGCTGCCGCATCAGGCGAAGATCTCGCAACGACTTCTGACATCGTAACTGACGCTCTGACGGCTCTCGGAATGAGCGCTGATGATTCGGCACATTTTGCGGATATTCTTGCAGCGGTATCTTCCAACGCCAATACCAATGTGTCTCTTATGGGCGAGAGTTTCAAGTACGTTGCCCCCGTGGCTGGCGCAATGGGCGCAAGTGCCGAAGATTTGTCGATTGCTCTCGGGCTTATGGCTAACAGCGGCATCAAGGGGTCTCAGGCTGGAAATTCGCTAAAAAACGCTCTTGTCAATCTGACAAAGCCTACCAAACAGCAGACGGCGGCAATGCAGCAGCTCGGCTTTATTTCTACAGAAACGATTCAGAAAATCGACTTTGAAAAAGTAGAAAAAGCCGAAAAAGCGGTAGAATCCGCCACATACAGCCTTGATAATGCACAAATCAAGCTAAATGATGCGATTACCAAGTACGGTGAAAACAGCACACAGGCACAGCTTGCAAGCAACAAATACGAGGAGGCTCAAAAGAAACTCATTGACGCTCAGTAAAAGCTTGCAAAAGAGCAAGCCGGAGTTTCTGAGGAGATTATGGGCGCAAATACGCTGATGGCAGATTCGGACGGCAATATGCGCAGTCTTGGCGAGATCATGGGAACGCTCCGTGAGAAAATGGGCAAGGTCAATGTGGAACTGACAGATGCAGAAGGCAACGTCCGTGATTTTGACGACATCATTGCAGAACTTTCCACAACCACAGAGGGACTTGCACAGGCGGAGCAGATGCAGGCGGCAGCGACCATTTTCGGCAAGCAGAATATGTCGGGAATGCTGGCGATCATCAACGCAAGCGAGGAGGACTACAACAAGCTGAGTACCGCCATTTACGGCTGCGAGGGAACGGCAAAAAATATGGCTGACACCATGCAGGATAACCTCGCGGGGCAGTTGACCATTTTGAAATCTCAGCTTGAAGAACTGGCTATTTCCTTCGGCGAAATCCTCATGCCGACTATTCGTGCGATTGTTTCAAAGGTGCAGGCTTTAGTTGATAAGTTCAACGCATTATCGCCTGCCACCAAGGAGACCATTGTAAAAATTGCTCTCGTGGCGGCAGCTCTCGGACCTCTTTTAATCGTGGTTGGCAAAACTATTTCAACGGTTGGCAGACTAATGCAGTTTGCATCCGGAATCCCTGCAATACTTGCAAAAGCGAAAGCCGCGTTTTCCGCTGTCAGTGCGGCAATCGGCGGAATCTCCGAGCCTGTTGTTGCTGTCGTTGCGGCGATTGCAGTGCTTGTGGCGGCGTTCGTGCATCTGTGGAAAACAAACGATGACTTCCGTAATAAAATCACTGAGATATGGGAGAAAATCAAGGCGATTTTTGAAAGTCTCACATCCGGAATCGTTGACAGGCTGAATGCTCTCGGCTTTAATTTCGAAGATTTTGGCGATTTGGTGAAGTCGATATGGCAGGGACTCTGCGATATTCTTGCACCGTGGTTTGAGGGCGTTTTCACCTATATTGCGGAAACTTTCGATGTTATTGTTGATGTGATCCTCGGAATTCTTGACATTTTTATCGGGTTGTTTACGGGCGACTGGGAGCAGATGTGGAACGGTATCAAGGGCATTTTTGTCGGAATATGAGACTATATCAAAAACTGCTTCACAAATATCGTTAACACTCTGAAAGGTATAGCCGATGTATTTTTCGGCTGGTTTGGTACTTCATGGAATGAAATCTGGACTTCTATCAAGGAATTTTTCGTAAATATCTGGAACAGCATTTCTTCCTTTATTTTAGGGATTTTCACATCAATCAACAATTTCTTCACGGCTATCTGGACGGGAATTCGTGATTTCTTTGTAGGAATATGGAATGCGATCTACACCTATATTTCGGAGAAAATCAATGCTGTTCATTTAGTAATTACGACTATCTGGAATGCGATTTCTACAGCAATTTCAACTGTTCTGAATACGATTTATAACGTGATCTCGACTGTTTGGAACACCATTTATGAGTTTATTTCCCCGCTTTTAGATGCCTTTAAATACCTGTTTGAGACCATTTTTGAAGCGATTCATATTATTATCAGCAACGTTATGGACTGGATCTCCGAGAAGATTCAGTCCATATGGAATGCTATCGTTGAATTTATTACTCCAATTTTGGAAGGTATCAAATCATTCTTTGAAATGATATGGAACGCTATTTCTACGGCAATTTCAATTGTAATGGATGCAATTCACAGCGTTATCACGACCGTGTGGAATGCGATTTCAGGCTTTATTTCGGGTATCTTGAACTCGATATGGTCTGTTATTTCTTCTGTTTGGAATAGTATTTCATCGACGGTTTCAAGCGTTCTGAATGCCATTTCTACAACTGTTTCAAATATTTGGAATGCTATCAAGACAACCATCACAAATGTGATGATCGCAATCAAAACCATCGTTTCAAACATCTGGAACAGCGTAAAATCTGCGATTTCTAATACAATTACAGGCATCAAAGATACGATTGTGAATGGCTTTAATAATGCTGTCAGCTTCGTGAAAAACCTTGCAGATGAGGCTTGGAGTTGGGGCGCAGATATTATCAACGGCATCGTTGACGGCATCAAATCTAAGATTCAGGCTGTGGCAGATGCCGTTACGGGAGTTGCCGATAAAATCAAAAGTTTTCTGCACTTTTCCGTTCCGGACGAAGGTCCTCTTACGGACTTTGAATCTTGGATGCCAGATTTTATGCAGGGACTTGCTGACGGTATTTCGGCAAATGCAGGACTTGTGGGTGATGCTCTCAGCACATTCGGCACGAATGTTACAACTGCACTTACAGATACGTTCAAAACTGCAATGAGCAATATCGTGACAACGATTCAAATATTCATGGAGAACACTTTGACCGAAGTCACTAACATCTGGAACAACATTCAAGGTAATATGAGTGTAGTTCTAACCAATATCGGAAATGCTGTTAAAAATGGCTGGAACGCAATTACAACATCAATTAAGACTTCCCTTGAAAACATCAAAATCGCAATCAGTACAAGCTGGACTGCGGTCAAAAATGTTGTAACAACAGCGATAAACGGCATAAAAACTGTAATCTCAACTGTGTGGAATGCTATCAAAAATTTTATTTCTACGGGACAGATTGACATCAAAAATACTGTCAGCTCAACATGGACGGCGATTTCCAATGGTGTAAAAAGTACTGTCAATGCGGTAAAATCCGCTGTTTCTTCCGCTTGGAACGCCATGCCCGATGCAGTTCAAGGGGCGATGAATAATGTCCGCGATACGGTTTTCAGCATCTGGGACAATGTGAAAAATGGCATCGGTGACAGGCTCGGCGGTATCCGTGATGCTGTTTCAAGCGGACTAAATTCCGCTGCTGACTGTATCAAAAATATAGTCAATTCCTCGTGGCAGTGGGGTTATGACATCATGCAGAACCTCATCAACGGAATCCGCTATATGCTGTCTGATTTAATCAATACGGTGGCTGATGTTGCAAATTCTATCTGGGAATATCTACACTTTTCAGTTCCCGAAAAAGGTCCTTTGACAGATTTTGAAAGCTGGATGCCGGACTTTATGAAAGGACTCGCAAAGGGCATTGACAAAAACAGAAAATATGTAGAATCTGCTATTGAGGGCGTGTCAGAGTCGATGCAGCTTACAATGAAATCCGGACTTAGCATGAAGCTGGACGCCATTTCGGGTGCAATGATGAACGGCGGTACTACTGGCACGGTCATCAATAACTACAACAATGACAACAGCCGCACGGTGAATCAGACGAATAACTCGCCTAAATCGCTGTCACGGCTGGAAATTTACAGGCAGACATGGAATGCTCTGAAAACTTAAAAAGGAGCGATTTTTATGTCGTTCCTTTTTCCCTATAAACTGGAACTTAATGAGTCTATATATAAATATCAATATTCATACTCTTTTAACTCATCAAGTGGGTCTTTTGAAGTATCAATTTCCATACCATCTTTCAACCAATCTGCTTTACTGTAACCAGTTCCTGTCAATTCAAATATCTCGCCTTTATATCCTACAGCTTTGACCCATCCCCATACTATAAGTCGGTCTAACGCCTCTACCCATCTTGCAGATTCTCTTTTTGAGTTATCAGTCATAAACTGCTTACCCGATGTAGAAATCTGAGTAGGTGAGCTAAGTGTCTGTGTCTTTATAATTCGACCATCACCATCAGCTGCATACACTAATAGAAAAGCCGATTCCACAGGAATGTTGCCAACATCATCTTGACCTACAACTGATTTATCTCTCTCCGAATTTTCAATAAATAATGTCTCATTTTCAACCCGAAACAATTTATTAATGTCCTCATTCGTTGCTGTGGGAATTTCCTCCCAAGTTAACTGGTTATTCTCTATCTCAGTGAGTCTATTGCCAAATTGAGAAAACATCTCTTTCATATCTTCTAACATTTTCTGTTGATGCTCTACAAGTTCAAGGTTGGTCTTATTCCGTCCTTCTGCCTCTTCATTGATTACATCTATTATATCTTGATATCGAACCCAACCAGCATTATCATCAGCGTAATTAATGGCATTCTAAACGTCGATGATGCCACATACTTTAAATTGTTTAAATCTGTGAAAAAATCGACAGTATTTTTGTCCTTTTTGACTCTTTCTCTGAACTCGTCAAGTTTTTTCATTTTATCATATTTGCCGTCTCCAGTATCTTTTTCACTTTCAGCAATAGCTGAAGATTGCTTAATCAATACGAGTACTGGTAGCCCTTTAGTTTTTGCGTAATTGTACTCTTTTTCCGTGTAACTTATACCAGTTTCTTCATCGATTGATCCATACCGCCCTCCAATAACAAGAAGGTGAAAATCGCACTCGTCAATCATCCTTGTTATAACATTCCATTGACTTATAGGGGCAGCATGAAATTGCTCCATTCCTACAGGGATTAAATTATTTTCTAGTGCTACGCCCACCAATGCTTGCCTTTCTTCTTTAAGGTCTTCATAGGTGGAGCTTATAAAAATAGAAAATTTTCGTCTATCCGCCATATCAATATACTCCTTGAATATTTATTTTTTATCACTTCATACATGATTAATTGCTTGGAAAGTTAGAAATTATCAGATTTACAAATTCTAATTTATTTAAGTCCAGTATACCACATTTCTCCGAAAAAGTCAATCTCCAAAAAGGGGGCAAATCTCATGCGTTTTACCTTAATTTTAGAAAACGAATCCGGTGCTCAACTCAACCTGACCACCACCGCCAATAAATATATGACCTCCAAAATAGACGGTCTATATCCGCCCGCTGGAACAATATCCACATCAAGCTACGCAGGCATGAACGGCAGTTATCTGAACAACGCTTTCATCGAAAAGCGAAATGTGGTTATTTCTTTTGAAATGCGTGGATTTGGCGTAGAAAAGAGACGGCATGAGCTGTACAAAGTAGTCAAGCCCTCACGCTACATCAAGATTTACTACAAAACTGCAAATATCTCCGTGTATGCCGAGGGAATCGTGGAGACGTGCGAAGTAGAAAATTTTGAGATGCTGACCAAGGGACAGATTTCAATCATCTGCCCCGATATTTATTGGTATTCAACAGAAACGCAGATTGCCGAATATTCGCAGATTTTGGGAGCATTTCACTTCGTTTTTCCTGATGACGACAAGCCGTTTCCGCTTGGAAAGTACAATACGCAGAATGTGATGACTGTAGTCAATGACGGCGATGAAGTAGGATTTACGCTTGAAATCAGCGGTGGACCTGCTAAGAATCCAACCTTGTACAACGCTGAAACAGATGAATATATGCAGATTCTCGGTGATATTGAGGAGGGCGATATTATCCGAATTACCACAAAAACAGGCAATAAAACGGTCACCTTAGAACATGAGGGTGTGACTACTAACATCATCAACCGCCTTGTTTCCGGTTCAGCGTGGTTTACGCTGCGGACGGGTGAAAACAAATTCTATCTTCGTGCATCGGGCGGTATCTCAAATCTGAAAGTACGACTGATTCACCGGAATGCTTATCTTGGAGTGTGATTTATGCAGATTGAAGTTTACAAAATGACAGCGAACAGCGAAAAACTAACGATTACCCTCGAAGCGATATGCGACAGTTTTTCAAGTCTGCTGTGGGATATTGAGTATTACCAGTGTGGAAGATTTGAGGTGTATATTGCTGCTAATCCGCGGAATATAGAGGTTTTCAAGACTGGCAGAATCGTCGGGCGTGACGATGACAAGGAGCATTTCGGAATTATCGAATCTGTTAAAATCGAAACCGATGCAGAAAACGGCGATTATCTGACGGTATCAGGCAGATTTCTGATGTGCCTTTTGGAACGGCGTATAATTTATCCGACCTGCTCTTTCACTTCACAGAAAAGCTACTCTGATATTGTCCATGCAGTTGTTTCGCAGAACGCTATCAGCGATGACAACCGCAGGATTCCGGGACTTTCTCTTGGTACTGTTTTTGGCAGTTGTTGGGAACAAAAAACTAAGTTGCAGGTCAGCTACGATAATCTAATGGAATGGATTTACACCATTTGTGAGAAAATCGGCGGTACTGCAAATATCCGCCTGAAAAAAATCAACGGTGAACAATATGAAATGATTCTCGATCTTTCTGAGGGTACTGACAGGAGCGTTTTACAAGCTGAAAATCCCCACATTATTTTCTCGGACGGATACACAAATCTGCTGTCATTCACATATTCTTCTGATATTTCTGCACAGCGTAATTTCGCCTATGTTCTGGGAAAAGGTGAAGGTGCAGAACGTAAACGAACAACGTACTTTGACGGTGACGAGCCGTCTTTTTTAGGTCGTTATGAAGTCTACGTTGACGCAAAGGATATGGCTGACGAGCAGCAGGAAAACGGTGAAACAAAGCCGATTTCAGAGGAAGAATACATCGAACTTCTCAAAGAGCGAGGCAAGGAAAAGATCATTCTTCCGATGACTGCATCGGAATCACAGATAGCAGTGCAGTCCACGCAGTTTAAGTATAATTCCGATTATTTTGTCGGCGACTATGTGACAGTTGAACATCGCAGATTCGGTCTGCGGCAGGATAAAATACAAATTATCGGCATGATCGAGAGTTTCGACCAGAACGGACGAAATCTCACGCCGACTTTTAAGGAGGTTTGACTTATGGCTTTTTACAGCGGATTTTTCAATTCAAAGGGACTTGACAGGACGTACACGGTGGAGGATTTCACAGAGTATTTGTCAAGTCTTATCTGCAACGGAATCCTCGACACCTACGGTCAGAATTTCAGTTTGACGGCTTCGACGGTCGGGTTGAGAGTTATTCTCGGCACAGGAAAGGCGTGGATAAACGGGCATTATTTCGTTAACGATACCCGTCATACCATTGATTTGGCGGAGTATCAGGATGAATCGCTCCCACGCTATGTGGCGATTTCTATTCTGCTTGACACTTTAGAATCAGTCCGTAGTGTATCTCTTGAAATCACTCCCGGAACGCCTGCGGAATCTCCGTCACTTCCGTCATTTCCACAAAGTGAAAACAAGGCACGACTGCTCATGTATGCAGTTAGACTTAATGTTGGTGCAACATCTTTAACAGAGCGTGACTGGTATGATTATCGTGAGGATAAAAACGTGTGTGGCTACTGTAGGTGTATTCTCGGCAAGTGCAAGGTCACGGAAATGCAGTCGCAGCTTGCACAGATTTTAGCAAAAATTAAGGGATATAACGCTGTTGTTTCTGATTTAACAGGCAAAGTTGATATGCTCCAGACAAAGGTTGATGATCTGACCGGCGATATTGTGGCGACCGGATCGCTTGGCGAAAATATCTACTATGTGAAGTATTCCAACGGCAGACTGCTCCTGCGTGGTACTGGTGCAACTTATGATTACAACCTCGGAGAATCGCCGTTCTGGGAGGACGAAGATATTCGTTCTCTTGTGGTTTCAGAAGGCATCACAGCAATCGGAGACAGCGTTTTTGAACGCTGTTCTAATATGACTTCTGTAAGTTTTCCAACTACCCTTAAATCTATTGGTAAGAGGGCATTTTTCATGTATACGACAGGCGGTTTAAATACTTTGAATCTCCCTGCATCGGTCACAAAAATTGGCGAGAAGGCATTTACAAATATTGCTGCATCCTCGCTTGTAATGTCTGAAACGCTTACAGAACTTGGCACATATCTCTTTATGGATAGCAATACGCTTCAGAATGTCCGTGTGGAATGTGCCGAAATTCCTGCGTTTTGCTTTGTCAACTGCTCACGTCTGAATCAGATGACATTAAGCACCAATGTCAAGAAAATAGGTTCTCATATGATAAATTACTGTTCGCTTTTGCACGAAATCACTTATGAGGGGAGTCTTGAAGATTGGGCAAAAGTTCAGAAAATGCAGAACTGGGACGGCAACGTCGGTGGAACTACAGACGGCTATCTGAACAAGGTCATCTGCCTTGACGGATATATGGAATATAATCGCCAGAATCATGAATGGACGGAGGTGCGCGAGTAATGTGGAAATTTCTTGTAAAAAACCAGAGTATTGAGATTCTGGAACGTGAAGTGCTGGCAGATCATCAGATCCGGTATGTGCAGTTCAAGTTCACATTTGACGGCGACTGGAAGCGTTTTCACAAGGTGGTGCAATTCTCGCAGTGCGATGAGGTGTATTCTATCGTTCTTGGTGTGGACGGCACAAGCTGTTATCTGCCTGCGGAGCTTCATGTAGGCGCTGTGAAAATGGGCATTTACGGCTATGACACGGCATCAGATAACACTGTGAGAGCGACAACTGTTCCGGTCACGCTCAATATCCGTGAATCCGGCTTTGAGGGCGAAGAACCGCCCATTCCGCCGACACCGGATCTGTATACACAGCTTCTGAAGCGCATTGAGGATGCAGAACATGGGCTTGACGGCAAATCTGCCTATGAGATCGCTGTGGATCACGGCTATGTCGGCTCTGAGGAGGACTGGCTTGCATCTCTGCATAGCGAGGACGGCGTTTCACCGGATATGTCCGAGTATCCGAAAACAACGGAAGTGCAGACAATCGTGGAGACAGTCATCCAGCCTGTCGCTGAGGACGTTCATACACATGACAACAAGGCTGTGCTGGATGCAACGACTGCGCCGTATACCGCAGAGGAACAGCGGAAACTCGCAGGCATCACGCCGGAGACCTTTGCAACAACCGAGGCTCTTGAATCGGAGGCACTGTCGATTCGTGAGGCAATGATCCCGCTGACAAGAGAGCTGCATTCGCATACCAATAAAGCTGTGCTGGATGCTATCACTGCGGCTTTGTTGGAGGATTTACAGGGCTTACAACAGTTCAAGGATAAAACGGTCTATGACATTCAGACGGTCAACGAGGAAATCCTCAATTTACAGCAGTACAAGCATCGACATAACAATCAGGCTGTGCTTGACCGTATCACCATGGCTCTTGTTACTGCAATGGAGGAATACGGTCCTTTCGAGGACTGGACAAGAGAACAGATCCACACGCTGTTTGAATCCGTCAACAACTTCTCCAATGCGGCGCACACACACGAAAACAAGGATGTTCTTGACAGCATTACAGAGCGGTTTATGCGCGATCTGACCGCATTCCAAGCATCTACGGCGAACGCTCTGCATGGGCTTTCCACTGGACTGAGCGAGGTTTCAGCGCAGACGCATTCTCACGCCAATAAAGTTGTTCTGGACAGCATCACGCAGGAAATGCTCGATGATATATCCTCCATTTCGACTGTGGTAGGACAGGCACACTGGCATCACAACCTCACAACACTCAACGGCATCACTGGATCTCATGTTTCCCGCTGGAACGAGGCATACACCGCTGCAATGAATCTGAACGAGCGTGTGGGAGTGAACGAGGGCGTGTTCGAGCATTTCAAGACGGAAATTCTCTATGATATGCAGGGCGCAAAAACCTCTATCACGGATATCTACACAAGACTTGCTGCCGTTGAAAATGCGCTCTCCGGCGTAGAGGAAGCTCTTTCAAATATCGTGGAGGTGTACTAAATGAGTATTGCAAATTATCTGACAGCCCTTGATGAACAGCGAAACCAGCTTGCGAAAAATCTGGTAACGATGGGGGTGCAGGCATCTGAAAACGAAGAGCTGAATACCCTCGTTCCGAAGGTGCTGCAAATCCCGCAGACCAAGCAGGATATCACGCTGTTCAAGGCATCCATCGACATGCTCCATGACTACGGCGAAAAGCTCTATACCTTCTACAATGACGGTTATCGCTCTCTTGCAGGCTTTGCGGAATCCTATCCGAATTTCTGCTCGGAGGAGAACGGTTACGCGCTGTATTACAATCAGGCAGATTTCAACTGGAGTGCGACCATTTATACGCAGTGTGTGACACCCGTTGCGCTTTCGTCTGCAAAGTCCATTCTGTTCAGCTATTGCTCCGGTGCTGCGGACGCGGGGGAAATGTGGCTTGTTCCTAAAAGCGGTCAGTCCTTGTCTCCGGCAGAGACTGCAAAATATATCCACGAGACGATCATGGCAGGACAGGCTGTATCGTTGTCATTCAACTGGCTGCAAACTGGAGACAACTATACAACTGTGCTGATCGACTGCGGAAACATCACATCCGGGGACTACTATCTTGCATGGAAAGCCATCACGGATAATACACATCCGTATATCCGAAATATCAAGGTGCTGGAGGTGTAAAAATGGACGTTTATCGCAAAGAGAGTAATACGAAAACAGAATGGAGGGAACGCATGAAGGAAAATATCTGCACAGTGGTCGGTGTGATCGGCGGTTTTATTGCGATGCTGCTCGGCGGCTGGGACACTGCGCTCATTACGCTGGTGATCTTCATGGCAGTGGATTTTATTACAGGTGTGATTGGCGCGGCACTTGGTAAATCCAAGCATAGCTGGACAGGCAGGCTGAGCAGCAAGGCGGGCTGGTACGGACTTGCAAAGAAATTCTGCACACTGCTGATTATTGTTGTTGCGGTGAGAGTTGATATTCTCATCGGTACAACATATGTAAGGGATGCAACGTGCATCGGATTTTGTTTGAACGAGATGCTTTCAATTGTCGAGAACACCAGTTTGATCGGCATTCCGTACCCCGAAACAATCAAGAAAGGCATCGAGGTGCTTCAGAAAAAGGCAGGGAAAATGGACAGTGGACTTCAGCACATAATCGATGCTATGGATGATGAGGAAGTCAAGGAGGATGATAAGAAATGAGCAAGACCTATGATTTCAATGATTCTACACAGCTTTCTCCGCATTTTAATGTGAGGGAATTCCGTTGTAAGTGCGGCAAAAATCATGAAACGCTTATCAGCGATGAGCTGATTCAGAAACTTGAAATGCTGTATGACAGTCTCAATTGCAGCAAGATCATCGTGACAAGCGGTTATCGATGTGAACAGCATGATAAGAACGTCGGCGGCAGTGGTACAGGTCAGCACACGCTTGGTAATGCGGCAGATATTTGCTGCTATGGGCAGGACGGACAGCCGATTTCTTCAAAAATCGTCTGCTGCAAGGCACAGGACATCGGGTTCAGTGGCATCGCCAACATTACCGCCGCCTACATTTACACGCATGTGGATGTACGTCCAAATAGTAAATGGTACGGCGATGAGGTGCATGGTAACAGCACTGTGACCGATGATTTCTACAAGTATTTTGGTATGGACGGCACAGATAACAAGGAGAGAGATAAAATGAACGGTATGAAGGGCATTGATGTCAGCGTTCACAACGGCAATATCGACTGGGAGCGTGTTAAAAAGGCTGGTATCCAGTTTGCAATTCTCCGCGCCGGTTACGGCAAGCTAGCATCGCAGAAGGACAAGAAGTTTGAGGACAATTATGCAGGTGCGAAGGCGGCAGGCATTCCGGTCGGTGCGTACTGGTATTCCTATGCGACAAGGCCTGATGAGGCAAAGCAGGAAGCAGAGGTCTGTGTGTATATCCTCAAGGGCAAGCAGTTCGAGTTCCCGATCTTCTTCGATCAGGAGGAAACAAAAACGCTCGATACGGGCAAGGCAAACTGCTCTGCAATGGTGCGCGCGTTCTGTGAGGTTCTCGAAAAGAACGGCTACTGGGTAGGTCTGTATACCAGCCGTTCCATGCTGTCCACGCACATCGAGGATGATATCAAGAAGCGCTATGCCCTGTGGGTAGCCGAGTGGGGCAGCAAGCTCAACTACGGCGGCGCTGTCGGTATCTGGCAGTACAGTGAAAAGGGCGGCGTGGACGGTGTCAGCGGCAATGTTGATCTCGATGAGGCGTATGTTGATTATACAACGAAGGTGAAAAAAGCCGGTAAGAACGGCTACGGTAAGACAGAGCCACCTCCCACGACTGCGCCTGATCCGAAGCCGGACGCGAGCGTCAGCGTGGCTGTCTCCATTGGCAAGGACACCTACAAGGGTACGCTTGTGAAGACGTAAGGAATAGAGGCAGAGGCTGTTCTCTGCCTCTTACATATTATCCGTGGGAGGTGCTGCACATAAATTGACTTTTGGCGGAGGTGTCTATGGATCAGCAGAAAATCATTGATGAAGTTAACTATCACAGGGCGCAGGCTATCACAGAACTACTCTATAAAAGCGGTCGGATTTCCTTTGTCGAGTATGACAAATTGACGGAATTAAACCGCAAGTCTTTCTCTCCCCTTTTCGTGGATTTATTGCCGAAAACGCTTGATATATCCTCAAAACAGAGTTAATATGGACACTACGAAAGGGGGAGGTTTATGGGAAAAGTCAGAAAAATAGAGCCTACAAAGCCTCATGACGCAGCATCAAAGAAGAGGCACGTTGCTGCTTACTGCCGTGTGTCTACCGATAATTCCGACCAGCTTGAAAGTCTTGAAACGCAAAAGGCACATTACGAATCATTTATTCTGCTCCATACGGATTGGGAATTTGCTGGGCTGTACTATGACACCGGAATCACAGGCACAAAGGCAGAGATTCGTGAAGGACTGCAAAACCTTCTGACAGCATGCCGCATAGGGAAAATAGATCATATCCTTGTAAAATCCATCAGCCGCTTTTCAAGGAATACAACAGACTGCCTGTCCATTATCCGGGAACTGCTTAATATTGGTGTGACTATATATTTCGAGAAGGAAAATATAGATACCGGCGATATGGAAAGCGAATTGATTCTTGCAATACTCAGCAGTATGGCAGAGGACGAATCAGCATCTATTTCAAAAAACGAGAAATGGTCGATTCAGCGCAGAATGGCAACAGGCGTATATAAAATGGCGTATGTTCCCTATGGCTACCAACGAAACAGCAATGGAGATATGATAATCGAGCCAAATGAAGCTGAAGTGATACGCTATATTTTCAATTCTGTTCTTGCCGGACATGGCACAGACGCAATTGCAAAGGCGCTTGACCGGCTGCATATTCCCACTAGAAAAGGCGGAAAGTGGTCAGGCTCGACTGTACGAGATATCATAATGAACGAAAAATACGTTGGTGATGCCCTGTTTCAAAAGACCTACACCGATGATACCTTTCAGCGCCATGCCAATCACGGTGAGGTCAAAACATATCTGATCTCAGAGCATCACGAACCAATCATAAGCCGTGAAGTATTTGAGAAAGCAAATGCCTTGATAAAGCAGCGCGGGAAAGAAAAAGGCATCGTAAGGGTGGCGGGAAAGTATCAAAGTCGATATGCCTTTTCCGGGAAGATCACTTGCGGAATTTGTGGAGGGAAACTGATCCGCAGGATTCATGACGGAGGAAACGAAATAGCGTGGACTTGTAAAACACATATTGTGAATATCAATCACTGCTCTGCAAGATATGTGCGTGACGATATTTTGAAAGCCGCATTTGTAACAATGCTCAATAAACTGATATTCAGCAGAAAAATAATCCTGAAACCACTATACGATACTCTCCGAGCAGAAAGCACAGACGAAAGTATAAAGAGAATGCAGGAACTTCAGAAATTGCTTGAAACAAATTCTGAGAAGAAGCATACGCTCCGACAGCTTCGTGCGCAGGAGATCATCGATAATGTCATGTACAATCGGGAATTGAATATGCTGAAAAAGGCTGATGAAGCGTATCGGAATGAACTTGCTATTCTGAGCTGCTATACTTCCGCAGAAGCATATGAAGTCTCTGAAATGGAAAAACTCCTTAGATTCACGGAATCAAGTTCTATGATTACTGAGTTTAATGAAGAAACATTCCTTACGTTTGTGGATCACATTATTGTTTATGGAAGAGACTATATCGAATTCAAGCTGAAGTGTGGACTCACACTGAAGGAGGTGGTTTGATGGGGCATACGCCATATGGTTACAGAATTGAAGATGGTGTCGCTGTAATCAACAAGAATGAAGCGGAGTGTGTCAGGCGCATCTTTGATAACTATATAAATGGTATGAGTCTGAGCGAATCCGCCAAATCCGCAGGACATCCAATTGTACACAGCAGCGTAAAACGGATATTGACAAGAGTGTGCTACTGCGGAGATGACTTTTATCCTGAGATTATTGAGAGAGCGACATTTCAGGCAGCGAATAAGGAGCTTAAAAGGCGCACTGCATCTATGAAACAGACCGGAAAAACGCGAAGAAAAATACCGAAACCGGAAACTGAATTCATGTTATCCTCGCCGCAGATGCATTATGATGATCCATACAAGCAAGCTGAATACCTATACAGCCTCATAGAAAGCAAGGTGGTCAAATGCCAAAAGTAACCGAGATTCCTGCAAAGAAACAGATCGGTAATCTCGCCAAGAAGAAAGATGTACGCAAACTGCGTGTAGCTGCCTACTGCCGCGTATCTACGGACTATGAGGAACAGGCATCCAGCTATCAGACGCAGATTGAACATTATACGGATATAATTGAGAAGAATCCTGACTGGATACTTGCCGGAATATTCGCAGATGATGGAATCAGTGCGACATCGACCAAGCACAGAGAACAGTTTAATAAAATGATACAGGCGTGCAAGGATGGCAGAGTCGATATGATCATTACAAAATCCATCAGCCGCTTTGCGCGAAATACTGTAGATTGCCTGAACTATATCCGAGAACTCAAAGCACTGAATATCCCGATCTACTTTGAAAAGGAATCCATCAATACAATGGACGCAAAAGGCGAAGTCCTGATAACGATTATGGCATCACTCGCACAGCAGGAATCAGAATCACTCAGCCAAAATGTAACGATAGGCATTAAGCATCGTTTTCAGCAGGGCAAGGTCATGGTCAATGCGAAATGCTTTCTTGGATATGACAAAGACGAGGACGGACATCTTGTTATCAATCCGGAACAGGCTGAAATCGTCAAGCGCATCTTCCGGGAGTATCTGGAGGGTGCAAGCTGCCAGCAGATTGCAAGAGGGCTTGAAAGAGACGGCGTGCCTACTGCAAGAGGAAATAAACGGTGGTATGATAGCGCGTTCTTGAAAACGAAAAGTATATGGGCGATGCGCTCCTGCAAAAGACCTATACGGTCGATTTTCTCAAAAAGAAGCGTGCAAAGAATAACGGAGACATTCCGCAATATTATGTGGAGGACGACCACGAGGCTATCATTCCGAGAGAAATCTTCATGAAGGTACAGGAGGAAATGGCACGGCGAGGTTCACAGATGGACTGCAAAGGTCGGAAGCGTGGATTCAGTTCCAAACACTGCTTCACCGGACTAATTTACTGCGCCGAGTGTGGTGAGCAATTCCGCAGAATCCACTGGAATAACCGTGGCTGCAAGTCTATCGTGTGGAGATGCATCACAAGATTAGATAAGGGTGGCGATTGCAATGCGAAAACGGTTTACGAGGAAGAAACTGAAAAACGCCTTTGTAAATGCTCTAAACCAACTGATAACTGACAGCGATTCCTATATACCTGTTCTTCAGAATAACATTGCGTCAGTTCTTATGACAATGAATCCGGAGTCTGCCGAAAGTATTCAGGCAAGAATTGACGAGCTTCAGCAGGAAATCATCGACAAGGCAAGCCGTCAGGAAGATTACGATGATGCAGCACAGGAAGTCCTCAGACTCCGTCAGCAGAAAGAGAATGCCATGCTGAATGACACTTCCAGAAACGAATCCCTTGACAGAATCCGTGAATTGCAGGAGTTTATCGTAGCACAGCCCAGTGAGATTACAGCGTTTGATGAAGGGTTAGTCAAGCGTCTGCTGACGAAAGTCACAGTATTTGAGAGTAAGCTGGTATTTGAATTCAAGTCAGGAGTGAGTGTTGAAGCCCCAAACTGAATATGTGTGTTATCCCCTCTGCCGGAATTTATTTCTGGTGGAGGGGATTTTTTTGAATATCTACGGAAAAAGACTTGCTTTTTCAGGATATTTGAAGTATAATATACTATAAGGAAAGATTGGTGTTCCTTAACTCGTTTTTGATTATTATTAAATGCATCTTCCGCTGCAACTAACAATAATAAACTATGCCGCAAATGAGTATATCGGTATTTGTTAAGTACCCAAGTAAACGAATGTATTAGTCATTATAGGTGGTGCGCATGTCTAAAATCCTTATTATTACATGTTCATATGATAAAACTGTAGACTACATTATGAATAAATACAATCACAAGGCCGATTTTTTTCGTTTCAATGTAGATCTTTTCTCAGAATACAAGGTTACAATATCTGCAATAAACTGGGAAATAACACATGGTAATAATACAATTTCCAAAGAAACAACAACGAGTATTTATTACCGCAAGCCGGCTTTTCCTGACACAAGTGAGTTTGACATTGAATATAGACGCATGATAAAAAGCGATATTCTTGCAATAATAGACGGATTAACTAATAGTTTCGATGGAACAGTTATAACCAAGCCATATCTATTAAGAAGAGCTGAAAATAAGGTTTACCAGTTGGTATATGCACAGCAACACTCTATTTTGATGCCTGAGTCCTTTGTAGGGAATAACAATCAGTGGGAACACCTTAGCAAGCCTAGAATTATAAAGCCTTTATCCATAGGAAAAATAGCAACTTCTTCCGGAATAGGTATAATTCAAACAAACCTCATGCATGATGAAGACTGCTATGATAATATAGAATTAACACCAGTATATATCCAGAATTATGTTCAAAAGAGTTACGAGGTGAGAGTAACTGTCATTGATGATAATTATTTCGCAGTAAAAATAATATCTGATAATTCTGTTGATTGGCGGAATGGTAATAATCAATACGAATTAATCGATGTTCCAGAGGAAATAAGAGAGTGCATTCAAAAGATGATGAAGGAATTTCAACTCCGATTCGGCGCTATTGATTATATAGTCGATGATGATGGAAATTGGTACTTTCTAGAAATAAACCCTAATGGACAATGGCAGTGGCTCGAATGTATTCTAAATCTTTCTATCTCTGATAGCATCATGGAGGTATTAATCGGAGGAGAAACATGAAAGAAATAATAATTAACTTTTTACTTATGCTCTGGTCTTGGTCACCTATCTTTTCATTTACAAAAGATTCCAATTTCGGAGAATTATCAATTAATCATAGTTCACCGGTTAGACCACAGCTTCGAGAATGGCGTATAAGTGTTTTACAAATCATGCTTGGTGCGCACAAGCTATATGTATTATCAGCATATAGAACAGTTGATCAAAATACTAATATGGCTTCTGTACATTGGAATTGGGTCAGATTACTGTCTCTCAAAGAAGTATGTGATGACAGCGATCATATTCAGCAGATTTATACTGTTTACTATAACCGTTTAAAGAGTCCAAGTATAAAAAATGAGCGTTTAGAAGCTGAAAAAGAAAGCTTATGTTATCATATCGAAACAGAGAATAGCAGGCTTGAAAAAAGCGATAATAAAATGAATATATATGCTACAGCTGTACTAACACTTCTTCCAATCCTTCTAAGCATAAGCTTTGATACAATTTTGGAGCTGTTTAATATCAATTTGATATATAAGCTAGCTATTGGATTAGCTGTGTTCTTTATATTAAATATTACTCTTTATCTGTATCAATACATCAAAGTCGGTGGCTACAGTATGAGTAGTTTTTCTGAATTAAAAAAAGAAAAAAATAAACGAATAACTAAAAGATTGATAGCGCAGTATTATTATGATTTTCAGTCTTTGAAAAGTAAAGCAAGACTTTTTGTAAGTTACGTAAAAAACATACAAACATGGATGGTAGCATCTTTTGTGTTATTTATCATCACTTTTTCTTATCACCAATTTTACACTCACAGTAGATCAACGCAAAATAGCACCATTAATTCAAGTAGCCTTATCTATAACGTTAATATAACTGATTTAAACGACCCTTATTCTCAAAGCTCTATACAGCTAACCGACATAAGAAAGAGTATTCAAACGCAAAGCGCAGACAAAATTATCGTAATGTATAATGACCACACGGATATATCTGCCATTGAAAGTGAATTAAGAATATTTGATTCGTCGTTTGAAATACAGTACCTTTATGATGATCAATTAGAGACAAATGATGCTAAAATACTGGTATATAAAGGGAGGACACCATAATGAAAAAGCATATCCTGTCAAATTACATTAAGCAAATCAAAATGATTGCTGAAGCGTCAGTAGATAATACAGTCATAACAGAATCAGCAGAATCGTCTGATGCAGATGAATTCAGATTATTCGGATTCCTGACAAAACATTCTGAGCCAGACGAAACAATGACGCACTCCATTGAAACCTCTGATCCGGATGAGTTTCATGTCGATAGTACAACTGAGACGAGATCAATAGAAACATCCGACCCAGATGGTTTCAGATTTTTGGAATCAACAACTTACGAAACAAGCACTATAGAAACAACAGACGTAGACGAATTCTATGATACTACAAAAACAACATTTATTGTTGAGCAAAGCGATCCAGATGAGTTTGCATTAGTATAGAAACTGTAAATTCTATGAATCTGATGCATACAATACATCCAAACTCCGCACTCAAACCTCTCGTTTCATTGATATGGTTGTTGGTATAACATCAATATCAGGCTTCCGAGGCATGTTGAGTGCGTGGTTTTGATGTCAAGGGAAAAGACATAAAATCCCCGAATTTACGGCACCTTTCGAGTGCTGTACCGAATGACACACTCAATCTGAATGCCTTTTTTGCTGTATTCGGAAAAACATCAGCAGTAAAAAATCGCCTGACAACCAATCTGCACAGTGAGGTTTATGTGAAGTCTGGATAACAGAGAGGTCGGTACACTGTCATTTAGTTGTCATTCGTCAAAATGTATAAATAATCCCCTCGTCACTAAGTTTTACATCCTGAGACGAGGGGAATTTTATATCCTATTGGACTTCAAAGTGTCACAAATAGTTTCTTTACTATTTCAGAATAATGCGTTATAATGAAATTAAGAAAGGAGGTGGTGATAAGATGCTGACCGGTCAAAAGATTGCAGAATTAAGAACGAAAGCGGGAATAACGCAGGAACAACTTGCTGAAAAACTTTATGTAACCAGAGCAATGGTATCTAAATGGGAGAGAGATATTTGTCTGCCTGATTATAATATGGTTGAAAAGATAGCAGGGTTTCTTTCGGTATCACCTGATGAGATCATGAGCAGAAGTGATGCAGTCCTCAATGAACTGTACAGCTTTTTATCAGACACCGACAGTAACGATCTGCTAAAAGACCTGAATGATTTTCTGTCAACATTGAACAGACGTGACAAAAGTGTTTTTATCAGGCGATATTATTATCTTGAGGATATTAATGCAATTGCTAAAAACTATGATATTACAGAAAACAATGTCAGAACTGTTCTTATGCGTACACGGAAGAAATTCAAAAAATATCTGAAGGAGATGAGCTTATGAAAAAGAATGATCTGCGTGATGCGTTATCAGGAATTAATAAGGACTATATATCTGAATCTGATGATTTTAAGGCTATTTCTGCAGATTTCAGCAAGGAGAAAAGCCGTATAAGACGAATTGCCATATCGACGCTTTGCCTTGCATTTGTTGGAATTGGAGTCATCGGAGTTGCCAAGAACGGTCTGCTGAAAAGAGATTTTCAAACAGCCAAAAAAGGAATTAGTACTATAAGTTCTGCTGAATCAGTAACAGATGCCGCTGCTGTTACGGCAAAACAGCCAACGGTTAGCGATAATCCGATCACTGATAAACCTTTGTATTATAGTAAGTTGGTAAAGAATACCGAAACACCTGAGATTGACGGATATGGCTCATCCGCTTCGTTGGATATTGCAGCCTTTGATGAATCCATGCTGAATGATTCTGTAGGTGTTATCGAGGGCGAGATAATTGACTTGTGGGTTAATCATTATGAGTATGCAACAGCAAGCGATAAGTTTGAGCCTAATGGACTGCTTTATCATAAACCATCAACAGTGGCTTATAAGATACGAGTTGACAAAGTTTTCAGCGGCGATTTTAATGTCGGAGACGAAGTAACAGTTGAGGACTACTATTTTGTATGTGATTCGATAGTATCAATAAAAAAAGGCAGCAGCTATGTAATTCCGATCGGTAAGGGTAATGGAAAATTCTGTGAACATGATGAAATAATAAGCGGAGACACTGCCGTTGAAAGCTGCTATTATACACTGTATCAGTTCCATCCGCAAATAGAAAAAGTCAATGGCGGATATGTCGTTTCGAGCGATTGGAAAACCCTTATAACAGATGAATGTACAGAGATAATAATGGACGTTGATAAAACGGATTTTCCGTTTCCCGGTTTGCTGTATTATGTGCCTGAGACCACATTCAATGACAGATTTGATCTTATTATTCCAAGCTAATAGACTAACGCCTCTGTCGGATTTCACTCCGACAGAGGCGTTGATCATGAATGGTCACCTTTTCCAGAAGTTTCTTCACCAGAGCATCATCGAACTCATAATCTCACTCGGCTGAGAACGAAGCACCACGTCTTTTCAGTAAATCTTGACGGCTACTGCGTTGAAAAAGTTCACCATATGACAGCATGCTTTCACTTTTTCGAGTCTCGATTTTCTCTCGGTCGGTGCTTCTGCTTCACAGAGGTGTCTACTGAACACCCGCACCCTTTCCCTCGTTAAAACTATGCTCGAAAATCTGCACATTCATTTTATATGAACACGCTCTTAATCTATTAAGGCAAACGTAACAGTTTGATTATGACTATTATTTTCTCCCGCATATATTCCATTTGTGAAATTTTCCTGAAAAGTAAAAAATAATATTGACCACCCAGTTAATTTTTGTTATAATATATATAATGCAAATCATTTTTCATGGAGGTCATTATGAAGAGATCGGAAAAGACAGCGTTAACGTTATCTAAGATAATGGAAGCAGCAATAATTGAATTTGGCGCAAACGGTTATGTCGGCGGTTCTGTAAATAATATCTGCAAAAGCGGTATTAACAAAGGACTTATATATCATAATTTCAAGGGCAAGGACGAACTTTATCTGAAATGTCTGGAGAAAAGCTGTGAAATGCTCATGAACCAAATTGAAAAAAATAACTGTTCGTCCAATCTGCTGCGGTATATGAGTGTACGGATGTCCTTCTTTAAGGAATACCCGAATGAGGCTCACATATTTTTTGAGTCAATATTACAACCGCAAGAGCATTTATGGAACGAGATACAAGAAATATTACAGCCATTTGAGAAGATCAACGAAACGGTATATCATTCGATAGTTTCAACTGTTAAACTGCGTGACGGGATAACCGAAAAGGAAGCAATCGAATATTTCAAACAGATGCAGCGTATGTTCAACGGATATTTCAGCAATTTCGCCTATCGGTATATGTCGCTTGACGAACGCTTCAATGAACACGAAGCAAGCTTACCAAAGCTGCTTGATTTTATGCTGTACGGAATTGCCGAAGGAGATAATGAAAAATGACGTTACTTTTAAGATGGCTTGCAGCGCTGACTCTGGCGGCACTTACAGGAAAAATGATATCCAAGCTCAAACTGCCGTCTATTTTGGGGTGGCTGATTATCGGAATGGTTTTCGGACCACACGCATTAGGAATCGTCTCTCAGAACGTTCTGGATGCGTCATGGTATAAAGTTATTATCATGTGGATGCAGTGTGCATTTGGATTAATGCTCGGAACGGAACTGGTATGGAAAAAAATGAAAAATTACGGTAAGGGGCTTGTTATCACTACATTAACGCAATCGTTAGGCACATTCTTGCTCGTAACGATTGTTTTTGGGATAATATTTGGATTGATCGGTGTTCCAATCTATCTTGCTTTCATATTTGGAAGTATTGCATTGGCTACCGCTCCGGCACCGGCATTATCTATCGTCAACGAATTTCATGCAAGCGGTCCTGTGACTGATATGCTTCTTCCAATGGCTGTACTGGATGACGTTGTGGCAATAGTAGTTTTTTTCACGGTAAATTCCGTTGTATCAGGATTTGCTTCCGGCGGTTCATTGTCATTATATATGATACCGCTGATGATATTTCTTCCGGTAATAATCGGCATCGTTGTGGGACTTCCGGCAGGTCTGCTCCTGAAAAAAACACAAGGAAGAATACAAACTCTGGCTGTTCTGATTGTTGGCATCACTCTGACCGTCGGTATAGGCTGGTTTGTTAATATGAAATTATCTGGAATTACATTAAACTATATGCTGATGGGAGTTTCATTTTCCGCCGCATTTACAAATATAGTCAGCGAGGAACGTTTAAAAGAAATAACAGACCAATTTCATCCGATTTTAGCCGTTAGTCTGCTTGCTTCTATTGTTGATCTTGGCGCTCCGCTGAATTACCATCTGATCTTAGGTGCAGGATCGTACACGTTCATTTATATTGCTGCAAGAGGCATGGGAAAATATTTTGGAGCAAGACTTGGTGCAAAAGCTATGAAAATGCCTGATACCGTGCAAAAATATCTGGGTCTTACGTTGCTGCCGCATTCTGGAGTTTCACTTGTCTTTACGGGAATTGCCTGTTCAGCTCTTGCTGCCAGAACTGAACTTGCAAGCATTTTGCAGGGAACAATCGCAGCGGCTGCTGTTATAAATGAAATTATTGCTGTTATTACTGCCAAAAAGGGCTTTGAGTTATCAGGAGAAATCAAAACGGTATAGATAACACCGGCTTTTTCATTTTCGTTTCATTTTGCAAATTGTCTGACTTCTATTGTAACTTTACGGCAACACCGCAC
Source organism: Oscillospiraceae bacterium (assembly GCA_021769725.1). Taxonomy (GTDB): domain Bacteria; phylum Bacillota; class Clostridia; order Oscillospirales; family Ruminococcaceae; genus Ruminococcus. The sequence goes on from JAETSI010000015.1 coordinate 43,590, forward strand.
AAACTTTTGAGCAGATCAATATAATAAGTATAGACAAACTTCCGGTTTTATGTTATAATTCAAAAGGATACTATAACGAAAGGAAGTATGAAAATGAGTAAACGTGCCGAAAAAGCAAAATCTTTGTTTTATGAGGGCTATAACTGCACACAGTCGGTGGTGGGAGCTTTCGCCGATCTCTATGATATTGATATGAATACCGCAATGCGCTTTAGCGACGGTCTCGGCGGAGGCATGGGCAGAATGCGCCTTACCTGCGGAGCCGTATCTGCAATGGCTTTGATCGCAGGACTGGAACTGAGTTCAGGAAAGCCAAAGGATCTCGACAATCGTGCAGAAGTCTACGCTAAGGTAAGAGAAATGGCAGACGCTTTTCAGAAAAAAAATGGTTCAATCATTTGCCGTGAACTTCTCGGTGCATCTTTGCCAAAAGACAACGGTTCACGCCCCGAAGAACGAACCGCCGAATACTACAAAAAACGTCCCTGCCCCGGCTGCATCTACGACTGCGCCGAAATAATCGACAGATATCTCCTCGGAAATACAGACGGCGAAACAGAATAAACAGCGCAATATCGGCGATAAATCGGATATCAATACACAAATAGACTTATTTTTTTAAAAAACACTTGATTTTTTTGCGAAAATATTGTATAATTACGATATATGCTAAGGTGATATATTCACCTTGAATATGAAAGGAGTACTTTTATGATTTATTCTCACGAAGTTGAAAAAATGTGCCCCATCGCTCAGGGCGTTGCACACGGCGCCGCTCCTATTCCGGAGGAAGCAAAGTGGGTTAAGGCTAAGGAAATTAAGGATATTTCCGGTTTCACTCACGGAATCGGCTGGTGCGCACCTCAGCAGGGTACCTGCAAACTCACTCTTAATGTTAAAGAGGGTGTTATCCAGGAATGTCTCGTCGAGACTATCGGATGCTCCGGTATGACTCATTCCGCTGCTATGGCTTCTGAAATCCTTCCCGGCAGAACTATACTTGAAGCTCTTAATACTGATCTCGTTTGTGACGCTATCAATACAGCTATGAGAGAACTTTTCCTTCAGATCGTTTACGGTCGTTCACAGAGCGCTTTCTCTGAAGACGGTCTTGTGATCGGCGCAGGTCTTGAAGACCTCGGAAAGGGACTTCGCTCACAGGTCGGCACAATGTACGGAACTCTCGCTAAGGGCCCACGTTATCTTGAGATGACAGACGGATATGTTACAGGTCTTGCACTCAATGAAGATGACGAGATCATCGGTTATCAGTTCGTAAACTTCGGCAAAATGATGGACTTCATCAAGGCAGGCGACGACGCAAATACTGCAATCGAAAAGGCTAAGGGTCAGTACGGCAGAGTTGCTGACGCTGTAAAAATCGTTGATCCCAGAAAAGAATAAGGAGGACCTTAAAAATGGCTTTATTTGAATCATATGAAAGACGTGAAAAGCAGATACTTGCCGTTATCAAGGAATACGGCATCAACTCTATCGAGGAGTGCGCAGATGTCTGCAAGGAAAAAGGACTTGATATCTACAAACTCGTTGAAGGCATTCAGCCTATCTGCTTTGAAAACGCAAAGTGGGCTTACACAGTAGGCTGCGCTATCGCTATCAAGAAGGGCTGCACAAGAGCTGCCGATGCTGCTGCTGCTATCGGTGAAGGTCTCCAGGCTTTCTGTATCCCCGGTTCTGTCGCAGATCAGCGTAAGGTTGGTCTTGGTCACGGAAACCTTGGCAAGATGCTTCTTGAAGAAGAAACAGAATGTTTCGCTTTCCTCGCAGGTCACGAATCATTCGCCGCTGCCGAAGGTGCTATCGGTATCGCTGAAAAGGCAAACAAGGTTCGTCAGAAGCCTCTCCGTGTTATCCTCAACGGTCTCGGAAAGGACGCTGCTCAGATAATCGCAAGAATCAACGGATTTACATACGTTGAAACCGAAATGGACTATCATACAGGTGAGGTTAAGGAAGTATTCCGCAAGCCCTACTCTGACGGTCTCCGTTCAAAGGTAAACTGCTACGGAGCTAACGACGTAACAGAGGGAGTTGCTATCATGTGGAAAGAAAACGTTGACGTTTCTATCACAGGTAACTCAACCAACCCGACACGTTTCCAGCACCCCGTTGCAGGAACTTACAAGAAAGAACGTACAGACGCAGGAAAGAAGTATTTCTCAGTTGCATCAGGCGGCGGTACAGGACGTACACTTCATCCTGATAATATGGCTGCCGGTCCTGCTTCCTATGGTATGACTGATACAATGGGACGTATGCACTCGGATGCTCAGTTTGCAGGATCTTCTTCTGTTCCGGCTCACGTTGAAATGATGGGTCTTATCGGTATGGGTAATAATCCCATGGTCGGTGCAACTGTTGCTTGCGCAGTCGCTGTTGAAGAAGCTATGAAGTAAGTACTATTCAATAAATTATCCCCTGAATTGCGTATTCAGGGGATTTTTTCAGCTTTTCACTCACAAAGCCGTCAAGCATTTGTATACTTCTCCAATGATTTTTTAAGCGACTCATATCTTAACCGTTTCTCTTCTTTAGCAAAATGGACTTCCCGGAACTGTTCCGGATTATCACTGTATACGAGCTTTTCATCGCCGAACTGTTCGCTTGTCAGATCGAAAATACAGTCACCAATCACATTATAACAATGATAATTGCCTCCGCTGCGAAGTATTCCGTAAACTTGTCCGCCAAAAATATCCTGCGCAAGAAATGCAGTTATAGAACACTGCCCGAGTGTTTTGTTATCGGATGTCCAGTATGCACGCATTCTTGGGGCACAGGTTTCCGCAGACCATATTTCAGACAGAGCATCATACAGCTCTCTCGGAGAATGTATTGCAGGATATATATTGTTAATTGGTTTGACTTCTGTTGTTTCCCAGCCATAAAATTTGTATTCCATATAATCCTCCCGGAAAATTTTATTTCATTGATATTATAACACATATGCTATTTTAAATCAAGCCATCACTTGACCTTTTACGAAAAATGCAGTATAATTTAATTATATAAAACTCAAAGGAGTAATTATGTCAAAAATAATTGAAATAACCGATCTTACGGAAAAGGAATTATATTTTTACTCCGTAACATCGGAAGTACAACTTCTGCGATGCAACGAACCAGAACCTGGAATTTTTATCGCTGAAAGCCCGAAAGTCATTCGCCGTGCTCTTGATGCCGGATACAAACCTATATCACTGCTGCTGGAAAGAAAATATATCACAGGTCAGGCTGCGGATATAATAGAACGCTGCGGAGATATACCTGTTTATACTGCCGATTCCGATGTCCTTACGTCTATTACAGGATTCCGGCTTACTCAGGGTGCGCTTTGTGCCATGAGAAGACAAGCAACTTCTGATGCCGTTCAGATATGCAGTCATGCATCACGCATCGCAGTTCTGGAAGATATAATGAACCAGACAAATGTCGGAGCAATTTTTCGCTCGGCAGCCGCACTTGGTTTTGATGCTGTTCTATTGACTTCCGGATGCAGCGATCCACTCTACAGGCGCTCTGTAAGAGTGAGTATGGGAACTGTTTTTCAGATTCCTTGGGCTTATCTTGAAAAATCGTCCAACGACTATGTAAGCACTCTCAGAAAAATGGGCTTCTCCCCTGCTGCCATGGCTCTTACCGATAATTCTGTCGGCATTGACAATACGGAACTGAACAATGAAAAAAAACTTGCTGTAATTCTCGGTACCGAAGGAGAGGGACTCAGACAATCTACTATATCTGCCTGCGATTATACGGTAAAGATTCCTATGTCACACGGCGTTGATTCCCTTAACGTAGCTGCCGCCAGTGCCGTTGCATTCTGGCAGCTTGGAAAGCGTTAAGGTGATATTATGCCTGGAATAATAAAATTCTGCAAATCACAGCCTGTTCTTGCAGCAGCCTTTGTTGCTGCTCTGATAACGGTCTGCATCATTCCTCCTGATGCAGAATATCTCACATATTGCAACAGAGCCGTACTTATACAGCTTTTCTGCCTTATGACGGCTGTTGCCGGATTTCGCAGCACCGGAATTTTTGAAAAAATAACTGATGCTTTGCTGCGGCGTGCAGGAAATCTCTGCAGGCTTGGTATGATATTCACATCTGTCTGCTTTTTTACCTCTATGCTGGTGACAAACGATGTTGCACTTCTGACTTTTGTTCCGCTTACACTGATCGTCTACAGCAGAATATCCAACGAAAAAAGCTGCATATATACCATTGTTCTTGAAACGGCTGCCGCAAATCTCGGAAGTATGGTAACACCGTTCGGAAATCCGCAGAATCTTTATATTTATGAGAAGTACAACATGACTATATGTGACTTTTTCCGGATAATGCTCCCTGCAGGCATATTGTGTTTCGTTCTTCTTATGCTGCTATGCTTTTTTCTTCCCGGAACAAAATGCACTGCCCAAGGCTTTGATTCCAAACCTGTTTCAAAGGGATATTTTTCTGCATATTCAGTTCTTTTCGCCGTATGTCTGCTTACAGTTTTTCACATAGTACCTGATATTGTCTGTCTGATCGTTACTATTGCTGCGGTATTTTTGCTTAACCGCCGGCTGCTTTTGAAAGTAGACTATACGTTGCTTGCTACTTTTGTCTGCTTCTTTGTTTTTGTTGGAAATATCGGCAGAATAGAAAGCATAAACAGATTTTTCTCCGATACTCTCAAAGGACGGGAACTTGCAGTATCAGTTTTTCTTTCTCAGGGTATAAGCAACGTTCCGGCAGCAGTCATGCTGTCAGGATTTACCAATAACGGCAGCGATCTTCTTCTCGGTGTCAATCTTGGCGGACTTGGAACGATAATCGCTTCACTTGCAAGTCTGATTTCATTTCAATTCTACAGAAAATCAGAAAATGCGCATTCCGGACAATATCTTCTCGTCTTTTCTGCTGTCAATTTCGGTATGCTTGCCCTGCTGCTTTCGCTTGCGCTTATCGGTCTGATATAATTTTACTCTGAGGTGATCTGATGAAAAAAATCACAATAGGAATAACCGCTCACGTTGACTCCGGAAAGACCACTCTTGCCGAAGCCATGCTCTATAAAAGCGGAACAATACGCAAAGCCGGACGTGTTGATAATGGAAATTCTGCTCTTGACACCAATAATATTGAGCGCAGCAGAGGTATAACTATTTTTTCTCACCAGGCTGAATTTACTGTCGGCGATACTCAATTTTTCCTTCTGGATACACCGGGGCACGTAGATTTTTCAGCAGAAACAGAGCGAACTATGCCTGTTCTGGATTATGCGATACTTGTCATAAGCGGTACGAATTGTGTTCAGAGCCATACAGCTACTTTATGGAAGATGCTGCGAAAATATGACATTCCCGTTTTTATCTTTGTTAATAAAATGGATATTACAGGTGTGGAAAAACAAAATGTTCTTGATGATCTTAAACGGCGAATTTCGGACAAATGTACTGATTTCTCAGGTGATGACGGTATGATATGTGAGAATTCTGCCATTTGCTCAGAGAAACTTATGGATAAATACTTTTCTGACGGTATTCTTGCCGACAATGATATTGCTCAGGCAATTAACGAACGAAAAATATTCCCATGTTTTTTTGGATCGGCCTTAAAAATGAACGGCATAGAAGAATTTCTTGAAAAACTCAAGCGTTTCACCTCAGAACCTGTACGTAAAAAAGAATTCGGAGCCAAGATCTATAAGATATCCTATGACTCGAAAGGCAGCCGGCTTACTCACCTGAAGATAACTGGCGGTCAGCTGAAAATGCGTGGTGAGATATCATTCAGGAACGAAAATAATGAGGATATAACTGAAAAAATCAGTTCGATTCGCTTTTATTCGGGTGAAAAGTTCCGAACGGCAGATTATGCCAGCTCTGGCGACGTCTGTGCTGTCTCTGGTCTGAATTCTTCATACGCAGGTCAAGGACTTGGATGTGAAACGAGCACTTTTGGATTGGTTACAGAACCTGTTATGACCTATTTTATATCAATTCCTGAAAATAAAAATATCAATGACGTCCTTGACGATTTGCACCGTCTGGAGGACGAAGATCCACAGCTTCACATTTTATGGAACGATCACCTCCGTGAAATTCAGATCCAGCTCATGGGAACAGTACAGCTGGAAGTTCTTACACAGCTGATACAGCAGCGATTCGGATATAATGTGCAATTCTTGAACGGCGTTGTTGCTTATAAGGAAACAATCGGAAATACTGTCGAAGGAGTAGGACATTACGAGCCACTTCGTCACTATGCAGAAGTACATCTTCTTATGGAGCCTTTAGAGCGTGGTTCGGGACTTAAATTTGATTCAAACTGCTCTCAAGATATTCTCGATACAAACTGGCAAAGACTTATTTTAACACATTTGCAGGAAAAAACACATATTGGTACTCTTGTCGGAGCACCTGTAACTGATATGAAAATAACACTTGTTTCAGGCAAAGCGCATACCAAACATACGGAGGGAGGAGACTTCCGTCAAGCTACTTACCGAGCTGTACGTCAAGGCCTCAGACAAGCGGATAAAATCCTTCTTGAACCATGCTATGAATATGAACTGGAACTTCCTACAGAGTGTGTCGGACGTGCCATTGCAGATCTTCAGCATATGTGTGCTGATTTCAGCACTCCTGAAAATACCGGTGATATGTCAGTAATAAGCGGCGTTGCACCTGTTTCGGAAATGAGCAATTATCAGGCTGAACTCATAAGCTACACTCGTGGAAGAGGACGTCTGAGCTTGTGTGTATACGGATACAGAGAATGTCACAATGCCGAAGAAGTTATCAAGTCTATCGGATACAACTGTGACAGCGATATTAATAACACTGCCGATTCTGTCTTTTGTTCCCACGGCGCAGGATTTATCGTTAAATGGGATGAGGTTCATAGTAAAATGCATCTTCCATCTTATCTTGAATCCGAAAATAAATCAGAACTGCATATTGAAAGAAAACGAAGATTTTCTGTCTCTGACGAAGAACTTATGGAAATATTCCAGAGAACATACGGCAAGCTTAACACAGATCCTCGCCGGGCTTTCAAAAAAACGAAAGCCGTAACTCTTAACAACAAACCTGTGAAACTCCCTGATCTCAGTCAGCCGACATATCTGCTGGTAGACGGTTATAACATAATTTATGCATGGGATGAACTGAAGAAAATAGCTGCTGAAAATCTTGATGCCGCACGCAGCGAACTTATAAATATGATGTGCAACTATCAGGGATACGACGGCAGTGAACTTATTCTCGTTTTCGATGCATATAAAGTCAAAGGCAAACATCGTGATGTCGAAAAATATCTTAATATCAATATTGTCTATACTAAAGAATCCGAAACCGCAGATTCTTATATAGAGCGCACTACCCATGAACTTTCACGCAATTATCGTGTAAGGGTTGCAACTTCCGACGGTCCGGAACAGCTTATTATATTTGGAAACGGTGCAATGAGAATCTCGGCAGATGAGTTTCACAAGCGATACATCCATGCCAGAAATGAAATAAAAGAATTCATAGATAATATGAACATTAAATAATATAATCCCGGAAGATAAATTGTCTTTCGGGATCACTATTGTTAATTTCAACAAATCATCGTCTTGTATTATAATATTTTTTTACATTGCTCTCAATAAAACAACTTGACAAATCAATTATTATGTGATATAATTATTGTGTTGGGATTAAAAACAAATCAATCATGTGCGGATATGGCGGAATAGGCAGACGCGCTGGCTTCAGGTAGCGTAACGTCTGTGTAGAAATGATTCTGCTGTTCATTTCAGCATATTTGTGGAGCAACTTGTGAAAGTCCACCTCGGTCAAAGAATCTGAGCCGAGTAAAAATTTCAGATTCATAATAATGCAGGTGTGGCGGAATAGGCAGACGCGCTAGCTTCAGGTGCTAGTCTTCGCAAGGAGGTATGGGTTCAAGTCCCTTCACCTGCACCACAAAAGCTCTGGGATTTTCCGGAGCTTTAATTTTTATACAAAGATAAAAACACTCTTAGGTTGATTCTATGCTATTGTTATAGATCAAGGAGATGTTTTCTAATAGATACGTGGTGTTGCACAAAATCGTCCAGAAAGCTGTGAACTGGTTTGAGAATTCTATCATTTGGTATGATATTGTTATTAACAAATATGACTATCACCTTACCTCAGCAAACTCTCAAGCCTGCATTCAGGGCAGTTTACACATGCAAAAGCTAAATGTTCAAAAAGATTTTCGTGGAAAGAACGCCTGTTGAAACGATAGCAGAACTCATCAGACCGGCTATAAAAAGTCAATAGAAAAATCTAAAAATCCATATAAAAATATTAAACACAAAATCGTAAAAAAATTTCGCATGCTTGCGCCGGCTTCTGTAGGGACAGAGCTTGAAAATAATGCTTTGAAAATGTCACTTCATAGCCGGCTCGTAAGCCTTGTTATCCCTGAGAACAGCATAGATAACACCCACCATTTTCTTGGTACAGTGTCCTATGATATTCATATACCTCTTGCCTTCGGCAGCCTTTTTATCATAATAGGCTTTGAACATCGGATCGTGCTGAACAGCTATTACACTTGCCTGCCACAAGGCTCGGCGAAGATATGGTGTCCCTCGTTTGGACATATGATTCTTGCAGCCTACAAAATCTCCTGATTGTTTAACAGAAGGATCTATACCGGCATATGCGGCAAGCTTGTCTGCGGATCTGAACCTGCTTATGTCGCCGATCTCTCCCATAATTACTGCTCCAAGTTTGTTGCCTATTCCGCTTATGGTTGTGATCTTACAATCAAGTTCCGAAAACAGTTCGGATATTTTTTCGTCTATTTCATTTACCTGTGAGGTAATAAACTGTATCTGCTTGAGATAAAGAGTGATCAGAGACGAGTATGTTCCGTATGCGTCTTCAATGCCAAAGCTTTCTTTGGCAATTCTCTTGATCTCCTGAGCTTTCCCCAATCCAAAATATCCGTTGCTGGATTTGCTTAGGAGATTACCCATTGTTTCGGCGTTTGCTTTTTTCATCTTATCCGGAGTGGGATATTTAAGCAGCAAAGCCATAGCCGCATGACCGAAATTATCTGAGAACAGCTGCTCAAACTCGGGAAAAATCTGATCTATCAGAGCAGTTGCCTTTCGCTTTAGATCCGAAACGCAGTCAACTAAAAAATATCTGTTGCGGCAAAGTTCTCTGAGAGCAAGCAGTTTTTCCTGCGGAACTTTTGTATCGGAATATTTTCCGAAACGGATGACCTCTGCAATGATAAATGAATCTCTGGAGTCGGACTTGTTCTGTCTGATGTAAAGCCCTCTCAAAGCGTCCGACTGAATTGGATTGAAGACATGAACGCAGTAGCCATCTTTCATCAGACGCGTGTACAGTGCAAGCCAATAATGGCTTGTTGATTCCATACCAAATACGATTTGGTCTCTCATCTTGGTTACCGTCTTCACCTTATCAAACAGATAGCGATACCCTGTAAAGTTGTTTGTAAAGCGAAAGGCTTTGATCACAATGTTACCGCCGTTGTCTGTGACTACGGCTTCATGATTGCGCTTGGCAATGTCTATCCCTACAAAAAACATAAGCTCACCAACCTAAAAAATTTACAGACAGCCCTCATATTCTTATGGATCATAACCTGCTTCGACAAAAGCAGAACGGCATGAATCCGCCCGCATCCGGCTCATAAATGAAAGCCCATAAGAAAGAGGTTTCACTCTGCAGAAAGCGGAGTTTTCACCCGCAAAGTTAAAAGAAGAAAACCTCTGTCTGTATGAGTAAAATATATCATACTCGATTGAGTATTGATACCGTAAAAAGTAAAGTTTTCCGAAAAGAGTTCTTACTATTGCTTTGTGCATATTGATATATGAAAGTTGAAGTGATGATGATATTGGCTATGGTTATAGTATAGCAAGTTAAAGCTGAATATGTTTTCTTTCCATACCGTGATATGTACCCTCAACAAACGCTTTAGCATTTGAAATTATGGTATGCAGCCATTTCAGCATATTCTTATCAGGTGCAAAGGTCTCATAGCTGTGAAAGTACTTTTCTGCAAGCGGCTTGCGAAGTGAACGATAATTGTCGGTTTCGATTTTTGAAAACTCAGCAATATTTTTCTTTGCAAATTTTCCTATCGTAGTATCTTTGAGATTAGGCAAAACCTTCATTTTTACGTACTTGGGAGCACCATTGACGGCTTTAGAAACAGCGACTATTATTTTCATCTTGCTTGTGCCTCGTCCACGCTTTTTGCCGTGATCCGATGAACCGATGTAGGTATCATCAAGTTCAACAATGCCGTCTAAAATGTACTTGTTTTCACGGTTTGACATCGCATTTCTGAGCCTTTGAATAAGAAACCATGCGGTTTTGTACGGCAGACGCAACGTTTGTGAAATGTAAGTTGCCGAACAGCCACGCTTGTCATTTGCAAAAAGAAACATTGCCCAAAGCCAGTAAGTAAGTTTTAAATGAGTTCTGTCCATTATCGTTCCGCTTGTAACAGAAGTCTGATGACGGCAGTACTTGCATTGGCAGGTGTGCCTTTTCCAAATGGCATAATACTCTGTACAGCCGCACTCGGGGCAAACAAAGCCCTGCGGAAAACGAAGATTGAATAGAAATTCACGGCATTTATCTTCCGTACTGAATTTTTTCTGAAAATCTATGATACTGAACTTGCTTTTGTGATTTTTTCTTGCAGGCATAACGCTTTTCCTCTCTTTTCGTTGCTATGCCTTTATTATATCACACTATCTGTCCGTTTGTCTGGACTTTTAGGCTTGCTGAGGGAAAGTGATAGTCATATTAACAAATTTAAAGTTTTTGCAAAGAGCTATACTCATGATAATTAAAAACTCATTATTGTTATAGCAGTTTATATGTTCGAACTTGGAAGTTAATGGACTCAATTGATTAATCACATAAAGTGAAGTTTACGGATTATTTAATCATCAATGTTTATTTTTAATATTTTTGCGGGGAAATAATATGAATTTGAATTGTCTAAAAACTATAGGTTTGCTAGGATATATTATCGTTATAAATGACGAGATCCATTCAAGGCAGATAAAATTACTTAATGATATTATAGCTCATTATGAGATTAAAGACGATGATGAAATAATAAAGGATATTTTAGACGATAAAGACGAAAAGATAGAATACAATGATTGTTTAATCGCTTTTCAGCAAGAAACAAAAGAAACAAAGGAACTTATTTATATAATATGCTTTCAGCTTGCCATTGTAGATAATGACAATATTCTTTCCAACAGCCCAGATAGTAAAGAAGAATCCATTTTGAGAGAACTTGAAACATATATGGGTAATTCCGATATATCATCACAAAGGAGACAAGGTATAAAGACAATAAATAAAAATTTATATCATAATACTAATGATGATACAAATTCTTTTAATCTTGACTTTGCTTCTTTATTAAGAATTGCATCAGATGATTATAATGTATATAAATCAGTATTCAATCAAATATTTAGTGAATGTAATAAATTATCTTCTCGCTTACAAACAAAATTAAGTGTCATTAAAATGCCACTGTTGAAATCAACTTTAGAAAGTTTTTTGGCTGAATATAAGCAAAAAGTATTATTTGCACTATCTGATTTAAAAGCAAGTTCTTCCAAAAAAGAACTTGCCTCACAGAATTTTTCCATTGCTCTTATGGGTAGAACAAAGGCAGGAAAATCTACCTTACACTACATAATGTGCAATGAGGGGCAAGAGTTTATAGGCAAGGGATCACAAAGAACAACACGATTTAACCGAGTATTTAGTTGGAATAAGCTAAAGATAATAGATACCCCAGGAATCGGAGCAGGCGAAGAAGAAGGTAAAAAAGATGAAGCAATCGCACTAAGTGTTTTGTCACAAGCGGATATGATTTGCTTCGTAGTAATTGATGATACCATTCAAAACGATGTACTTGAGTTACTCAATCAGATAGCTGAATATCATAAGCCTATGATTATTGTTCTGAATCATAAAGAAGATATAAGGAAAAAAAGCCATTTAAAAACTTTCCTTAATAATCCTGATGATTGGCGATTAACAAATGGTGAATCGAATTTAGCAGGATACATTAATAGATTGAACAGAAATGCAGTAGCACATAAGTATGACAAACTAATGAAGGTTGTTCCTGTTTTTCTTTTAGCAGCTCAAATTGGTAAAGAGAGCAAAGATGATTTGATATTTAGAGCCTCTAACTATCGGGCGTTTATTGATGCTATTCATTCACTTGTATGTGATAATAGTATCATATATAAATCGCAGACTATGTTAGATGAGCCGTCAATCAGATTACATAAAGCATTTACTATTCTTGAAAATGAGAGAATCAAACTATGTACTTTACGAGATAAGGTAAAAAAAATCAGAAAAGTCATTTTTGACAGTATAGCTTCGTCACGCAAAACTATTCTTTTTGAAAGCGAACGTTCAATTAAAACCGAATTTGATGATTTCTATACCGCTAAGAGTTATGAATACGTTGAGGAGAATTACGAAGAAAAAAGTATCTTTACTCTAAATAAGTCCTATAATCAATACCTTGATGATTACAAAGTCAAAGAACATATAAGCGATATTTTGTCGGATTATATTTCGGCGTACCATAACAAGATTTCCGAAATAATCAGCGAAATAGATGAAGAACTCAACTATGCCAAACTTAATACTGCCAATCTGTTTGGCTCGGACTCTGCTTCGATAAAAGAAAAACGGACAACATTATCCTTTAAAGGGATTTTTAAAGCAGCTTCGATGATTTTAGATGTATTATCAATTGCTTGGCCCGTTCTTGCGGTTATTTCAATTCCTGTATCATTATTTGGTAGTTTTTTTAAATCAAAGCAACAAAAAATAAATGATGCAAAAGCACTGACTTTGGAAAACTTCAATAAGCTGTCTAATTATAGCAAGGAACAAGTCCTTAAAAAATCAAAAGAAACACTTGAGCAGTTACTAAAAGATGACGAAGATGAAATCAAGCGCTTTTTTGATGCCTTAGAGGAACAATTGGATGAGGTTATTTATTTTGTATCAAGTTGCTGTAATAAATTTAATGATGGCATAAAGAACATTGATATGAATTTGGTAAAAAGAATAATACAATATCTCACAAATAATCAGAATTACTATGATATAGTAAAAACTGAACGTGATTTAATTAAGAATACATTCACAATATATATACGCAACTCAAATGTTAGGAATAAGATTGATGTTCTAAAGTATCAGAACATCTCAACTGAAAAGATAAGAATACGGTGTGTTAATTGAACAGGGAGGTAAATATGAATATCGAGTTTAAAGCTGGTTCTTTTTCAAGTAGAACTGAAAGCATCTATAAAAGGTTGATAGCTCTATATAACAAGTTTGAAAAAAGCGAGACTGCCGATAAGCTCTCAACCGATTACGATGAATTGTCCAAAGAAGAAAAAATCACTGTTGCATTTGTGGGGCAGTATTCCTCTGGAAAGTCAACAATTATCAAAGCTCTAACTGGAGAGAAGGATATTTTGATTGATGCTGACATAGCAACAGGAGCGGTTACTCCATACGAATGGGGTGGCTCATTCCTCTTAGTAGATACTCCCGGGTTAAAGACGGGTGAAAAAGAGGAACATGATATTATGACAATGGAAGCAATAGAGCGCTCTGATCTTCTTGTGTATTGCATTACAAGTGATTTGTTTAGTCCTATTACAAAAAAAGATTTCAAACAGCTTGCTGAAAAGTATCGTACCAAAATATTCCTCATGGTCAATAAAATGAACGCCGAATCCGGAGATTATAATGATTTAGTTGAGAATTATACCGATTCTATAAACAAAACATTAGCTCCAGAGTATTCAATAATTGATTTTCATCACTTCTTTGTTGACGCTAAAGACTATTTAACCGGCATAACAGATAACGATCAAGATTATATTAATGATAGCTTTTTTACTGCATTTATAGAGAAACTGAATGAGTTCATTGAACTTCGTGGACTTAAAGGAAAACTCCTCACGCCTATCTCTATTTTGCTTGACTCTGTTGAGAACTCTTCGATAGAAATTGAAACTGACGATCACATTAAAGAAGGCAAACGACTTATCAAAAAAATCTGTGATGTTATCGAGGAAAAGAAAAGAGCCTTTATTAAAACAGCAAATGAAGAGGTGCAAAGAACAGCAAATAAATACATCCATAAGGGTGATGATGTTGCTATGCACTTAGGGGAAAAAGGTTATGAATTTAATGAAAAAGCTTTTCAGGATTTTTCAGAACCATTAGAGGACGAACTATTCCAAAATATTCAAAAGTATTTTGAGCAATACGCCGAAGAAGTTGATGACGAAGTAACAAAAGTCATGAATTCTGAAATGGCACAGCACTTTTTTAAAGAACATAATCTAAGATTAGGCAAAGACTTTAAGGGTAGTAATAATAAAACGGAAAGACTTTCTGAGATAGAAAAAAGTGTTTCTCATGCTGCTAACGTAGCGACACCAAAGATCAATGCTTGGATTGGAAAGATAGCAAATGTCTCTGATGTAAGTAAAATATCAATATGGACAGTAAACGGAAGTGATCTTCATAAGATCGTAAAAGATGTTGGTCACAAATTCGGATATAAGTTCAAGCCATTTGAAGCATTAAAAATCACTAAGAAAATCGCTGAGATCAGCAAGTGGATTGGTCCGATTCTTACTGGAGTAGGTGTTTTTATCGAGGGGGCAATGTGGCTTGTCGAAAAATTAGGTGAAAAGAAAACCCGAAAAGTAAAATCGGAGATCAAATCAATGTTTAATGAAGTTTCAGAGGATACGTTAAAACACTACAACGCTCAGATTTCCTCGGCTGCAAGTGAGTTTGATAAAATCAAGGACTGTTTACAAGAAGAACTTGATAAGCTTGATAGTGAATCCATAAGAAACGATGATTTCAGCCAGCAGATACTTTTAATAAAGAAAGAATTGGTTGAATTGCAACACCAAATTGAAGAATAAAAAATTCATTTTTCATGTTATAGTTTAGTTTATTTTCAAGACCATATATTGGTCACATCTACATTCCTTATATAAAGATAATTCTTTTTATTTTTTCACTTGCTTATTATAATTTATATTTTTACTCAATTGTCCCCACCGACAAAATATCATTGTATTTTGTCGGTGAATAAAGAACGGTCAATTACTTATTTCCCATTAATTTTTAAGTCATCGTCGTGTTTTGAGATACAGGTTTTACACCGTGTATCGGTAGATCGTGAAACACGCCCTACCTTTTGTGAGTGATATATACAAAATAGGGGTGTCTTTTTCGGACACCCCTATTCGTATAATTTTACGCCGTTTCCTTATCCAAGAATACGCTTGCTGACCCGTCAAAATCTCCGTTCATTTCAATTTTAATATCAAGACTTTTGTCCTCATTCTGATGAATCAGAATCTGCTTGACCAACATTCTCAGGTTCACATCTGAAATTACGCCATCGGTTAGGATCTCGTCAAGCAGCTGTTTGGTACTTTTCAGCTGCTCTTTTTTCAATTTGCATACCTTGTCATATTCAGCAAGTTCAGTAATTTTGGATTCAAAACTTTTGATTTCTTCTTCACGTTTGGCAATCATATTATTGTAAATCTCGGCGTGTTCACGGTCGCCGATACGCTCAATTATCAAATCTTCAATCTGCTGTTTTAAAGCCGATATTTTGTCTTTTAACTGCTCAGCTCGGCGAGTATATTCGGGCTTTTTCTTAACCCAGTCCTCTATGATTTTTTCGTACTTCTCACTCTCGGCAAGAATTCTCTCACGCATATTTCTGACTTCGTCCTGAACCAATTCATCAAGCTGACTTTCTCTGACAGTATGCGGCGTACAGAACTGCTTGCCGTAGCGGTGGTTACTGTTGCAGGTATATTCAATGTTGGTACCCTCCCCAAAAAGTAGACAAGAAAGATAAAAAGGGATATAATAAAAGTAAACACGTCAAGAGAAAAATCAAGGAGGAAAAACCAATGACAAATAAACAGCCGCAATATGA
>JAETSI010000101.1 GCA_021769725.1 Oscillospiraceae bacterium
ATAAGGTGACCTCCTTTTGTATGCGGTAATCCCTGTTACCATTGTTTTTATCAAACTCCAGTATACAGGTAAATCCACGTTGCTACAAATGTGGGGTCACTTCATATTGTCCTATTGACTCACAGGTTCATCGACTCTGCATCTACGCGTCTGGCTCTTTTCAATTCGATTCATCAATGACTTCTCCCCTTGTTGCTTGATTGAATGAGCGTTTTTCGCTCCCATTTTTTACTCATGAAATAGAGTAAACCTACAATAGCGGGCAGGACTGGCGAAAGCGCCTGACCGTAATAAATGCCGGGGAACCCCATATTAAGTGCAAAAGCCAAGATCCAACTCATAGGTAGACGCACGATAACTGCGTCCAGTAAAGCGTTAATCATAGCGACATTTGCCGCACCGACACCAATGGCAAAGGAATCCAAAGTGTACATAGCGGCATAAATCAAACTATTGATACCGCAACAGATACGCAAATAATAAACACCATCATTTACTACTTCTGGGCTGGTACTACCGAAAAGCAAAATCAATGGTTTTGCAAAAAGCTGTATGCCAATTACGACAACGAGCGTTACGGCAACATTCATCAACAAACTAATTTTTACCACCTTTCGGATGCGTTTGACTTGTCCAGCCCCCATACACTGACCGACCATCGCCGTTACTGCCTGTCCAATAGCCCAGCAGGGCATACCGGCAAATGTGTTGATTTGCAGTCCTACATTAAATGCAGCAGATACTGCAGTACCAAACTGATTGAGCATTCCCGTCACAAGCAGATAGGCTGTGTTTACCACGACCATCTGGATGGCTGTAGGCAGACCGACTTTCAAAATGGCGGTCAGCTTATCCCATTGAAACGTAAATTTTCTTTGAGTTTCCATAGAAAAAAATATCTTATGTCGCTTCAAATAGAATAGAGAAATCACAAAGGAAATTCCTTGTGCAGTAATTGTTGCACAAGCCGCTCCTGCTGTTCCCATTCCAAAAGGCCCCACCAAAATAATGTCTAAAACGACATTGATGATGGTAGCAATTCCCACAAAGTAGAGGGGAGATTTAGAATCCCCCAATCCTTTTAGCACAGAGCAGACCGCATTATATCCAAAGACGAACACAGTCCCACAGCAAATGATTTTCATATAGTCGCAGGCATCTTGATATGTGTCTGCTGGAACATTTAACATCTTGAATAAAGGCTGGTAGGTTGCCAAACTTACAATAGTCACAAGCAGAGAAGATACCAGTGAAAGCAAGGCCAGCATCTGAAAGGACTCCGCCTGCCCCTTTTTATCGTCTGCCCCCTTATACTGAGCAATCAACACGGCTCCGCCCATCGTCATACCAATACAAATTGAATTGATAATATAGCACAATTTAGAAGCGTTACCAATGGCCGCAAGGCCTGTATCGCCTACAATTCGGCCGACTACAAGCATATCTACTACATTGTAAAATGATTGCAGTATATTTGCTAAAAGCAACGGGAAAGCGAAAACGACCAGTTTTTTCGGCACACTCCCGGTCAACAAACTATGTTCTTCAGTCATATCTATTTCCTCCAAAAGAAAAAGGGTACACTACATCGTGCACCCTTTGCATAGTCACTTATAAATAAGCAAAACAAAAGGCCACAAACAAAACATTGTCTGTGGCCTAAACAGTCAATTATCGATTGTTGATTTGATAAAAGGGTATAAAAAGCAAAGACAGTCTTATATCTGCCTTAGCCTTTCCACTTTATAAATCAACTTTCAGAAAAGGCTCCGCACAATGTTTCATAGTATAAACTTGTGTGGAGCTGAATCCAATACAAAACTTCCCGAACAACATCGTGTTCACCTCTCTCATGTTTACTGTAATAAATTATACGTAATTTGCACTCTATTGTCAACTCAAGCCTTATAGGCAGATACTTCTGATCTTGACGATTACCTGCATTAAGCGAAGCAGATAGATATCGGCAACCACACCTCAGCTACATCCAACTACCAGCCAATTTCATGGTCAATATTACGGCATTTCAAATTTATAACCAACCAAAAATTATCTCATTTCAGGCCGAAGAATGACTCGTCTGAACAGGAACATGGTCGCACCGAAATAGGTCAGGTATATAGCGCAGAACAGCAGGATTGTGACCAGACCATAGAACAGCACCAGTCCTTCCTGCAAAATTGCGTCCCCGAAAAAGAACTGCGTCCCCACAATCAGCAGAACTGTAAGAACGATAGGAAAAAATAGAGGGATTAGGAATACGGTGGACAGTTCCTTGCGGATAAGGGAAGCCTGCCTATGGCCTGATACACCCAGCCGGTCAATCACCGCGTAATTTTTCTGGTTCCGGTCGATGGCGGAAAGCTGCTCAAAGGCCAGCACTGAACAGGAGAGAATGATAAAAATAACGCTCAGATACAAGCCGCAGAAAGAAAGTGTCGTGAATCCGGTCAGTGAATTGGCAACGCCCCACGCCTTTACTGTTACTCCCATCGTCACCCGTTCCGGCAAACCCTGTCCAAGCTGGATGTCAGGCTGCCATTTACCGCTGTTCAGGAATTGCTTGAGTTCGTTTTTCAGTTCCGGGTATCCGCTATCCTCAAGTTTCATCACCAGACGGATTTTCTCCCCGGACAGCCGGGAAGCCACTTCATCCGGCAGAACCAGAACATATCCCTTTGTTCCGGCCATTTGATACTGCTCCATTGGCTCTGTCAGGATCGGCGTTTCCGCAGGGGTCAAAGTCCGGCCGTTTAGTGTAATCTCCGGCTGCTGTTCCAATCTCTGCCGAGTGCCGTCCATATAGTTCCATGTATCACAGTGAATCAAAAATTCATTGTCGCTCATGGAAACAGGCGAAAGCCCCAGAATCTCTCGGAGGTGATTGTAGTCAGACAAGGCCAAGGCTTCAATGGCTTCATTCGGAACCGCATACAGGTAATAGGTTACGCTGTCCTCTGCCTCGCAGCGTTCCTCCACAAAGGAACGGACGGAATCCATGCTGTTCTTGGTTAAGGGCGCGTCAATGGCAACACCGGCATCATAGGGGTAATACGCCTCCATGTTGGCCTTATAGCCCGCCCCCATTGTCAATCCCACAAACATGGTCGCAAGCGAAACGGTCAGCAGGATCGCCACAAAAGCCATTGTCCGCCCTGAAGATTGGATGCGCCTGCCGATCTGTCCCAAGAAAAATAGATTTTCTCCCCGATACTTCCGGCGCGGGTTTCTTTTTGCCAGTTGGTAGAGCAACACAGGAACCTTCCGGTGCAGCTCATAAACGCCTGCAAGAATCAGCAGACAAGCCCCGCTCCAATACAGCATCGCTTCATTGGTCTGAATGTGCAGCGCCTTTTCCAGCAGAATTACGCCCGCCACCATAGCGGCAAGGGAGAGCAGACCGGTCAGAACGCTCCGATATAAGGGCTGGTATCCAACTTCCTCATTCTTCTGGTTGTCGTAAAGCAGTTCAATCACTTTCTGGCGCCGGATGACCTTTGCCGCACGAAGCATACTGAATCCATACATCAGGACGAAAAAGAAAAAGGTCGTCCCCAAAGCACGGAGAGAGAACAAGACCTGATAATGATGCGTAACTTCAAAAATATTTTGAACTACCTGATTCAATAACCCGGACAGTCCGGTTCCAAGCAGCGAACCCAGCAAAAAGGCGGCTCCGCCAATCATGCTGTTTTCCACCAGAAATAGGTTTCGGACGGTTTTCACCTCCATACCCATCAGTTCATAAGCGGCAAACTCTTTTTTCCGCTGGCTCAACATGAACCGGATAGCATATCCAACGATAAACGAGGACAGCAGCGCAACCAGCACGGACAGCATCAGGATACCAGAGGTAAGCATCGACATATTTTCCGTCATGGCAAGAATATCTGGGGAGAATCCCAGCGCCAGGAAGGAGTACATCAACGACGCAGTCAGGGTAAGCGTCACAAAGTAGATGATATAATCCCGTAGACTCCTACGAATATTCCGAAAAGCAAGTTTAGAGTACATCGTTCACGCCCCCTCCCATCATGGTGAGGACATCTAAAATTTTGTTAAAGAAAGTCCTGCGTGAATCGTTGCCTTTGAGAATTTCCATGAAGATTGCACCGTCCTGTAAAAAGAAAATACGGTTTGCGTAGCTTGCGGAAAAGGCGTCGTGCGTCACCATCAGAATGGTTGCTCCCATGGTTTCATTGATGCTCTGAATGGTGGAAAGCAGCATCTGGGACGAATGGCTGTCCAGTGCGCCGGTGGGTTCGTCCGCCAGAATCAGCTTGGGATTGTTGATGATGGCTCTGGCGCAGGCGCACCGCTGCTTCTGGCCGCCGGACACCTGATAGGGGTATTTGTCCAGAATATCCGTGATGTTCAGCTTTCCGGTCAATTCCCGCACCCGGCCGTCGATCTCGCCTGCGGGGATCTTGTTGATGGTAAGAGCCAAGGCAATATTTTCGGAGATGGTCAGGGTATCCAGTAGGTTAAAATCCTGAAACACAAAGCCCAGGTTTTTCCGACGGAACCGGGCAATCTGCTTTTCATTGATTTCGGTCACATCGGTTCCATCCAGATAGATATGTCCCGTGCTGACCGTATCAATGGTGGAAATGCAGTTGAGCAGGGTGGTCTTACCTCCATGTGTCAACTACCGTTCAAAAAAAATTGTCGATTTCTGCAACTTTTTATCTCTTCGGTTTTTGTGTCTTACTGATTTTATCTTTCGCCGGATCATCCTGTGTCCATCCACACTTTTTAATGAACAAATGCCCGTTTTCGTCGGTCTGATATTCAATACCGATCTGGGTACTTTTCATTTCAAAGGCATTTACATTTAACCTCAATTCCAATCTGCCTTTCGTATCATTTTCAAAGGTCATTGCCGGAAATGCAGTCCTTAGTTTTTTTTCAATCCAGGATTTCATTTTTTCGCAGTTTTCAAAAGGCATTATGAACAAATGATTAAAAAAGGCATCCATCTGTTCTTTCTTCATCTGGCAATTACATCGGTCTACCTTATAAATCAAAGCAAGACTGCCTCCGCGGTCCCAAGAAATATGTATCCCCCCGGCATCATCAATCATTTTAACAGTTCCCATGTCTCCTGGTTTCAACTTACTATACGGATCAGGTTCCATATATTCGAGCTGTACCCGGCTGCCAACCGGGTATATTTCTTCCAAAATCAGTCTTTCCGCTTTCGTCAGCGTATGAACCACAATATTCGCCCTCCTCTCCATAATATTATCTCGCTTTCTTCTGTTTTATATTTTTACTTCCATTTATTAGCCCCTCACGTTCCTTACTCCATGCAGCAACTTTCTCCATTCCATCTTCAAGCGTTGCATCCTCGGGTTCACTATACCATTCCCTGTAATCCTTAAACATTTCCTCCAGCTCTTCCTGAAGTACTTCCTTCTCTTCTTTAGCGTACTCATCTAACTCGTCCTGTCTTTTGTAATATTGCAGTTCTTCCCACATTTCTATTACAGAATCTATCTGATCGAAATCAATCAGATAAGAGAGAAAAGTCTTTTCACTAAGAGTACTGAACCAACAGCGTTCAAACCACTGCTGTGCATACATACGCTCATCAGAGCCATTCGTCTTCGAGCCTTCAATCAGATCAGATATGAAATTTTCTATTAACTGAGAAACTGTTAATTGGTATTTTCCAGCTTTCTTACATAACGCATCAATATCATCATCTGGTAAGATCAGCGTCATATTCCGCCGTTTACTCAATTCAAAAGCTTCTATATCTTCTCCACGTTCACAAAATATCAGTTTTGTATCTTTATATATTTCATCAATATCACAAAACCGTCTTGTCATGCCTACATAGTCCTTTGCTTCCCAATCCCACTCAAGGCGGTATCCGTTCTCCCGCGCGTGCTGTTCTAAATCCTCACGGATAATATGTCTGGTCCCTGCCGGCAATTGAACTATAAATATCGTTGAATCAGGCACGGCAAGTTTTCTTTCTTTTACCAAATGCTGCCTCCCATCCTTTACCTACCGAATGGTGTGGTATAAAAAAAGTTGACACCTTATACTCAAAGATTTCATAATAAAACCAAGAGAATAAGGAGGTATTCAAAGTGGCACGTAAATATGACCATGAATACAAAGTAC
>JAETSI010000016.1 GCA_021769725.1 Oscillospiraceae bacterium
TTTACAGTCTTGCTATACTTGATTTTGTATGGTAAAATGGTGTAAACTGAAGGAGCGTTTTCAATTAAAAATCGCCCCCAGTGGCTCAGGAATTTGAACCATGCCTGAACGCTGAAGACCCTGTCAGATTGCGGAGCAGCACCTTTCTCGCCGCCTTGAAATCAGTGCCAATCATACCGATTCGGAGCAGAAAGCACCTGAAGGCGTACTTCTCATTATCACTGGTATCCGGCTTGTTGTTGATGCGGTTCTGATTTTTGGCAAACTCGCAGAGCATGGAAACGAAAGTGCTGTAAGCCTCTGCATCGCCGATCTGCTCGACCGTAAACCAAGGGAAATCCACGGTTTTCTCAGTTTTCAGAATGTCAAGAGTGTCGGTTTTGAACGCCGATTTGAAAAGCTCTCCCTTATTCTCGATAATGCGTCTGACTCTGTTCAGCGTTCTTTCGCTGAGTGAATCCAATGGCATCTGAATCGTGAGCTTATTTTCGGATTCTTCCGTCGGTCTGCGGTAGCCTCGGCTATCCAGCTTTTCCAGAAGATGCTGGATTTCCTTTTTATCCGCATCATCACTAATGTCAAGAACGCCCTCTCTCGTCACCGTGTAGAAGTCGCCAATTCTGTATGCACAGCTCGGCATATATAGGTATCTGGCAGTCTGCCCGATGATCTCACTGATGTTTTTCACCAGCTCTTTGCGGTCATTTCCGGTAAGATGATAGTCAATTTTCATTTGCAATTCCTCCTTGCCTTGCGGCTTTTTGTAGTTAACATCTTACCGTCTTTTGCACAGAATAGCAAGTGTGAGATGTGACGAAATATCGGGATAAAATCTGTGATAATTCTACTTGATAACTTTATGTGAATTTGGAAGATAACATAGTATCAGTCCGTTCACATTTTGCCACATGCGGCTGCCGAAAGGGCGGCCCTTTTATTTTTTAGGCTTGTAAAGAAATACTCTGATCGGAACGCCCTGCTTTCGGCAGTTATCGATGACATATTTCGTACCGCGAGAAGTGCCGTCCCAGAATACAAGAACCACATCGGCATAAGCGATGATTTCAAGATTCCGTTTCAGCGGAGCACCTCTTCCGTAGCGAGTGTAGTCGGGCAGAAATTCCGTCAGCTTGATGCCGTGTGCCTGAGCGTACTCCCTTGCACAGGTGTCCACACCTCTCGCACCGCCGCTGACGATTTCCGTAACGTTTTCTGGCAGGAAGTTCTCCAATCCGATTACTCCCAGATTTCTTGAGCCTATAATTGCAACTTTCATATCAAATCCGTCCCTTTCTGAAATTTAATAGATATACCATATACCTATACACCACATTATACCACAGAATAGCTGTAAAATAAACATATAATATATTCAGAAAAGGAGTTTGTTTTATGGCTACGAAAAGTGTATCGATCAGATTTGAAGAGGAGATGCTGAAGAAAATCAGCTATATTGCGGAGTATGAGGGACGTTCTGTCAACAGCGAGGTGCTGTGCCTTGTCCGTGACCGTATTCTTGCGTTTGAACGTGAACACGACAAGATCGAAGGAACGATCAGCCCCGATCTGAACGTGAAACCGTCCCGAAAAGATTAATCGTCTGCTTTAGTATCGGTTTGTTCACAATTTGCTGCATGAATTTCAGAATCCTTTGCCGCCGCCCAAGCAATGCCTGACAGTACAAAGTAACCGCAAGGTACAGCGATTCCGTTGCCATACAGCTTATACTCAGCACTGTCTGAATAGGGATCAGCCAGCCATTTGCGTATCTGACTTTCTGTTTTTCTCTTTTTACCGTTCAGGTCACACCACTCGTCCCACACACATTGCCAAAATGAGATATCCTCAGCGGTCGGATTCTGATTATCAAGATTTTTACACCACCAGTCCGGCAAGCCCTGTAATCTTGCGCACTCAGTCGGTGTCAGACGGCGCACGATATACACAGGCTCATCGTTTGGAGCATCATTCACAAGTGGCGGATCTTTCCAGTCGGATGCCACCAGCGTATTTGCTTGCTCATGGGCGGCGACCG
Source organism: Oscillospiraceae bacterium (assembly GCA_021769725.1). Lineage (GTDB taxonomy): Bacteria > Bacillota > Clostridia > Oscillospirales > Ruminococcaceae > Ruminococcus. Next base: position 2,036 of record JAETSI010000016.1, read on the forward strand.
TGTGATGTGAGTTTTTGCTTGTGGAATAATGTTCGCCTTCCGGCACAGCCACCGATGCAGGACCTCTTGCCACCGAGGCTCCTGCAACACCCTCCGAAACGGAGAAATGATTATCACGGGAGATTGCAATAGGCTCTGACGGTGCGGCGATGCAATGGCGATCTGCGCAATTCAGAGTAAAGCAGATATCTTTATTCACACCGCAGCCCCGTGGACCGTTCTTTTCGGAACGACCGATCATAGAGCCTTGGAGAGCGTAAGTTTCCGGTGTATCGTTCACAACAGCAATCTCGCCATGATTGCTGCTGGGATCCTGACCGCCTGTATCGAGACAGCGGCATATCTCAGTTTTGTAGCAATGCCCTCTTGCATTTTTTGTTCCACTTGAAGTAAATCTGACATCGTATGTCTCAGGTGCAAGTACTGCCTGCTGATTATCTCCGGCATTGGCACGGAGTATACCGCTTTTTCCGTCAGAATAAATATGACCGCCTACTCTCGATGCAGCACCCGGTTCAAATGACAGTATACACATGCCTCCCTGATTTTTCACCGGACTCTGATCCGATGTATCTATCGTCCTCGCTGTATCCGCTTCATAGAATCCGCTGTGAGGATTATCCGACAGCATGGAATTGCTGTGCTTGGCACAAATCCCATAGGCTTTTGGCAGATGCACCACGAAAGGCTGATTATTACCGCCCATACCGAGCGTAGCGGATAGAGTAGGAGAAACATCCAACGGCCCTCTGTATCTCGTATCGGCACTGTGATTTTCAAACAGGAGCGCAGCCGGCACAACACCTGCCCGGAGCGTTGGGGATTTTTCTTCTTCGTAGCCGATTCCTCTTGCCTGCGCTGAATGTTCTGTGCAGAATCCTGCGGCCTCCAACACCGCAGGGTGATTGCCATGATCCTGTGCGACTAAAGTTCCGGCATGATCGACTGTTACGGAGACTCCGCTCTGCCCCTGCGTGTTGATACAATATCTGCCTGAGCCTGTCGTTCCAGAGCTTTCCGCAGTACCTCCGGCAGTTCCTTGCCCCGTTCGGAAGCTCTCCGCAAAATCCCCGCACAAGCGCGACTCGTCAGATAATATCGATGCGGCACTCCCTCCATCAAGATCTGCGACAAGAAACACACGGCGGCGTCTTTGAGCGACGCCGAAAAATTGTGCGTCAAGAAGTCGCCATGCAAGGGAGAAATGATCTCCCATGATAATGCCGCCCCTGTGCCACTTCTTGTCAGGTCGAGGTACAGATACGGCATCGGTTTTGATATTGCAGATTTCCTGCAGGACTGTCCGGAAGTCCTCTCCGTTGTTGGATGATAGACTCCCTTCAACATTTTCCCACAGGATATATCTTGGGTATTTTCCATTTGTTGCATCCCTCATTTCCTTTATGATGCGTATCGCTTGATGAAACAGACCGGAGCGTTCGCCGTCCAGACCTGATCGCTTTCCTGCGATGCTCATGTCCTGTCAGCAAGGGCTGCCGAAAGTGATGATATCGACAGCCCCAAGGTCACCCCCTTTCAGTTTGGACACATCGCCATAATGTTTTACCTGCGGCAGCCTGTTATGCGTTACAAGCACAGCATACGGCTCGATTTCCGACAGCCACACAGGTTTGATTCCTGCATGAATGCCTGCCAATTCAAATCCGCCCGATCCCGAAAAAAGACTGCCGAGCGTCAGTTTTGTGTTATTCATAATCCGCCTCCTTTGCATTCCTGCACAGTTCGAGGAAGTCCTCTCTGATCTGTTCTTTGTAAGCCGCCGCCACTGCAGAAATCTCATGCGTATATATTTTTCTGCCGATAAATCCCGAAAGATAGTCATACAGATATTTCAGGTCATCGCCCTTGAGCATTGAAACATCTGTGTAAGCGGTTATCACCGCACATTCACGCTTCGTCATCAGCCGTATCCTGTTCGATCAGCGGCAAAATACCATGACTTTTTAAGAGGTCATAAAGGAAAAGCCTGCCCTTCATCGTCCAGCAAGTCAGCGTTTTTGCCTGTGAATCGCCGTTATCATCGGGGATTGCGTAAGTCTTTGACTTTGTGTATCCCTTGTCGGCATATTTCTGATAGAGCAGCCACACTTTGCCCTGCCTGTACTGAATTCCATGTTCATTCAGCCATTTATTGAGCCATACAGCGGATTTTCCGTAGTCCTTTGCGATTGTGCTGATGGGGATTACATTCGGACAGTTCAGTACAACGTCATAATAAGTTGCTTTCGGCTGCATTTCGGCGATTTGTTTTGCCTGCCTGGAATTGGTTTCGAGAAGCTCATTGTTCTGCTGCATGATCAATTCAAGCCTCTGGTTGGCAAACTGCAATGCCCTCGCCATAATCGCTTCGGGACTGTTCCAATGGCGTTCAATCGTCAGAAAATATTCACGGCACCTCTTGCCGATCTCAGTACGCTGAATCATGCAGAGTTCTTTTGCCATGTCAATGGAAAGAGCGTGATCGGTGGAAGGTCTGCCGCATTCGGAAGTTTTACTCAAAATTGAGTAAAAGTCCTGCCCCTCCGCAAATCCATAGTCGCACATTCTTTTTAACCAGTCGTTATATCTCGTTTCGATCATCAGTGCCTTATGCAGCTCACGACCGCTGACGGTTGGCTTTTCGTTATCGTAATTTACAACGATTGCAATTTCATTCATGATGTTGATTCTCCTTTCTTCACCCCAAGCATCTGCTCACAGGCTTTTGTGTAAAAATCCTTGCTGACTTCAAAGCCATAGCTGTGCCTGCCAAGCTCCCGTGCGGCTCTCAGTGTACTCCCACTTCCGGCACAGGGATCAATGACCACATCGCCCGGATCGGTGAAAATCCTGATCAGCCGTTTCAGCAGATTCACCGGCTTCTGACTGGTATGAATTTTGGGTATCTCCTTGCCGTCACGCACCCAGTCAAAATGGTCAAAAATCATATGCCGTTTGCCGTCCGCATCGGTATTGCGAAACTTCGGCAGCTTGCCCCGATACAGCACCAAAGCATATTCTGTTGCTCCCACGATACGCATATTGGCTTTCAAAACCTGCGGACTGTAATTCTTCATAAAGCACAAAAACTGAAACTTCTTGAACCCGTATTTTTCAGCCTGATGCAGCACTTCCGGAATCTGCTGAAAGGCACAGAACACGATCATACACGGAGCGCCTTTTTCACCTTTGGACGGCTCATTTTTGAGCAGCCGGGAAGAAAAGTGCATAAATTCCGCAATATTGAACGTGAAATCTGTGTTGAACGCCGCTTTTCCTGCTTTGCTGCTCTCACCGTTCTGATTGTCGCCGTCAACATACCAATCGGGACGGCTTGCGTAAAAGTCAGTGCCGATATTGTACGGAATATCGGCGATTACAAGCTGGGCTTTCGGGATATTGTAGCTTTTGAAATTTTGGTAATTATTGTGATAGAGTTCACATTTTACATCAGCCATCGACATCCTCCAATCGTTTCTTTAGTTCCTTGCGGAACTCCTTAGTACCGAGCTGATTGCCGCTGTCCTGCCATTCCCGTTCAAAATCAAAGCGTACTTCAAGCTGTCGGACTGACCATCCCGGCTTGAAAGTACGCCATGTTTTATCGTCCCATTCTCTGAGCTGATGCCAGAGATTAGGAAAATCAAAATAGAGGACTCGCAGTTCACTCAGCGGCTGTAGCGGACAGCACCAGCAGGAAACACGTCCGAACTTTTCATACAGACCGCCCCAGTCGTAGCCGCGTTCCTTGCAGTATTGCAGGCAGTCGGCTTCCGTCATGCCCCATTCCACCAGCGGCAGGCGGACATTCGGGCGGCTGTTGCATTTGTGCGTGATACGTTCTGTTTCATCGGCGGAGATGCCAATGTATTCGATCACGTCATACTTCTTCCGCAGTTTGCTGAGATATTTCTCACGGGGGACGGCTTTCAGCAGATTGGTACACCACCGCATCAGCGGTCCTGCCCAACTGTATCCTGTCTTGTCCCGGAGTTCCGGCTTTTTCCGCTTGATTGGCTTGTGGAGCATGAGGTACTCGAAGGTGTATTCACTGCGCACTCGTTTTACGGTTATTCCTGTATTTTGTTCAACTTTTCGGATATGTTCCTCAATTTCAGGAAAGTCCAGCCCGGTTTCACAGAAAAGAACAACGTCGACCTGCATCCCAAGTTCCAGCATTTTCAGGAGCATCGCTGTCGAATCCTTACCGAATGAGCAGTTAACTACATGAAGCTGAGGTTTCAGATTATTTGTTTCACTCATCCGCTCACCTCACGATTTACGCCATCCTCTTGGAACGCAAGATCATCCTCGGTCGGTACATACACCTCGCTGCATGGAATTTCCGCACCATTTCTGATTACTGTAATACCTTCCGTGCCACCATGTGCTGCTGTATATCTGCGTACAATTGCAGATGCATATTTTGGATCAAGTTCCATAAGGTATGCGATTCGATTCAACTGGTCTGCCGCCATTAAAGTCGATCCGCTTCCACCGAACAGATCCAGAATAATGCCGTTTTCCTGAGAGGACATCCGGATCGGATATGCAACAAGAGGCAGCGTTTTCATTGTAGGGTGAAGCTGTGATTTTTTCGGACGCGGAAATTCCCATACGGTCGTTTGCTTACGGTCACCATAAAATTTATGGCGTGCTGTGTCCTTGAAAGCGTAAATCACAGGCTCGTGCCGCATCTGATAGTCCATTCTGCCGATTACGAGCGTATCTTTTACCCAGATGCAAGTAGTCGAATAATGAAATCCGACATTGACCGTCGCATTATAGAAATTAACTTTCTCGGCATCAGAATGGAAGGCGTAGAATGCACCGCCGTCCGCAAGTGAATCATAAGCATTTTTGAATGCCGCAAGCAGGAACTGATAGAATTTCTCGCTGTCACTCCAACTGTCATTCATAATCCGCATACCCGTTCCGCCCTGATAAGCACAGTTATATGGCGGATCAGTTACACAGGCGTTTGCTTTCTGACCATCCATAAGCCGCTGCACATCCTCGGCTTTTGTGGAGTCACCGCAAAGCAGTCTGTGCTTTCCCAGTTTCCAGATATCGCCCGGCTGTACAAACGCCTCTTTTTCGACAGCCTTGTCAACGTCAAAATCATCGTCAGATACATTCTTGTCATGCACCTGATTAAAAAGCTGCTCAATCTCCGGCGGATCAAAGCCGGTCTTGTCGAGGTCGTAGTCAAGCTCTTTCAGGCTATCCATAAGGTCTGCAAGTTTATCAACGTCCCATTCACCGCTGACTTTGTTCATTGCAATATTCAGAGCTTTCTCATCAGCCTCATTCAGTTCGACAACAACACACTCCACCTCGGTTTCTCCGATAGCTTTCAGCACAGAAAGCCGCTGGTGTCCCGAAATGACAGTGTTGTTGTTGGCGATATTGACAACGATCAATTCAACATAGCCAAACTCCGTGATAGATCGCTTCAGCTTTTCAAATTCAGGATCTCCCGGCTTTAAAGCCTTGCGGGGATTGTATTTTGCCGGATTTAATTCCGACAATTTAAACTTGCGGATATTCATATCTTTCATAGGCAATGCAACCTTTCTCTGACCAGAAGCTGTATGATATACCAGTCCGGTATGATTTTGTAGATTCGCTTTTGCATATTCTCAACAGTGGTATGACAGCCATTGCAAAGCACGACAAGATTTTTAGGCTCACGAGTACCGCCGCACTTAACAGGGATAATGTGATGCACGATCAAATGCTCTCTTACACCGCATCTATGGCATATACCATTTTCACGCATCATCCTGCTGAGCGTTTTCCATTCGAGATCGTAAGCACCGTATGTGCGCTTGGCGGCACCGTTCTGCCGAAGGACACTGAGCATATGCTCTCTTGTTGACTCATCATAGTTCTCCCAGTGTTCAACTGTAGTAGCTCCGATTTTTCTTTTTGTCTCGGCAGAGTGATAGTTGTCACCCAAGAGCAGCTTACGGCGTTTCAGCCCGGCACTGACCTTTTTGCGAAACTCCGGATTCTTGTTTTTCAGTACAATATCCTCACGGCTTTTCTGCCATTCATTCTGGCAGGTTACAGAGCAGAAAAAGTGCTTGGGAACTTTACCTTGTGCATAACTCCTGTGACCTGTTCTGCCGCATACCTCACACTCATAATCGACACGCAATAGCTATCCCTCCCGAATATACATCTGCCGCAGCTCTGCGGCTCGCCCTTCCATTCAGCTTTTCGGCAAGCGTCCGGTCCTTGCGAATGCCCCGGCGAAGTTTCGCATCGATTACAGACACGATATATGCCTTGCAGCAGTTGAAGAAACTGTATTCGATCTCGTCCTCACGCTGCGTTTTCGGCTCCGGTACAAAGGTACAGCCACAGGCATCACAGCGGCAGTTATTTTTCGTTACCATACCGGCTTGCCTTCTCTCAGTCTGATGATGTGCTGATTCCGGCTGCCCCGAAATGCAATTGAAATATCCTTCTGTTCCAGCAGAAAAGCTCCGTCCACCAGTACATCCACATAGCGGAGTATCTCATCGTCGCACAGCTTTTCATAGGTGTATCCGGAGTACAGCCAGATATCTTTTTCAGGAAATGTGCTTCTCACTTTTTTCAGAAACGGAATCAGCACTTTCTTGTTTTCTTCCTCACAAGGCTCACCGACGAGAACAGAAAGCCCCTGAATCCACGAGGGACGCAGGGCTTTCATGATTTCATTTTCTGTTTCTTTTGTGAACGGCTGACCATAATCAAAATCCCATGCTTCTGGATTGTGACAGCCTTTACAGTGATTCCGGCATCCGCTGACGAAGAGAGAAACTCTCACACCTTCGCCGTTTGCAATGTCGTTTTTGTTCAGACCGCAGTAATTCACAGATGCATCACCCGATCCTTGATTTCGGCAGTCCGCCCCTGATTCCAGAACTGTGTTCCGAGGTAACCACAGGTGCGGCGGCAGATGTTCATTGTCCGCTGGTCACGGTTGCCGCAGTTGGGACATTCCCAGAGCAGCTTGCCGTCCTCCTGAACAATGCTGATTTCTCCATCATAGCCGCAAGCCTGACAGTAGTCAGATTTTGTGTTCAGCTCTGCGTAAAGAATCGTGTCATAAATGTGTTTCATGAGCGCAAGCACAGCAGGGATATTGTTCTGTAAGTTCGGGACCTCAGCAAAGCTAATTGCACCTCCCGGAGAAAGCTCCTGAAACTCCGCCTCAAATGTTAACTTGCTAAAAGCGTCCATCGGCTCTGTCACATGAACATGATAGCTGTTGGTGATGTAGCTCTTGTCCGTCACGTGAGGAATAATACCGTGTCCGCGTTGGAGACACTGAGCGAATTTGTAAGTCAGACTTTCCATAGGAGTACCATACAGCGAAAAGCTGATATTCGTTTTTTCTTTCCAAACTGTACATTTTGCGTTCAGAAATTTCATGACAGCTACTGCAAAGGCTTTTCCCTCCGGTTCCGTATGGGAGCAGCCTTTCATGCGGTAGGTCATTTCCGAAATACCTGCATAGCCAAGCGAGATCGTGCTGTAATTGTTGTAGAGCAGGTCGTTGATTACTTCGCCTTTTTCCAATCTTGCCAATGCACCGTACTGCCATAAGATCGGGGCAACATCGGAGGGCGTATCTTTCAGCCGTTCGTGTCGGCACATAAGAGCCTTGAAACACAACTCACAGCGTTCATCAAGGAGTTCCCAGAATTTTTCCTCATCACCATCCGCACTGCAAGCGACATCCACAAGGTTGATCGTTACCACACCCTGATTGAACCTTCCGTAATATTTATGCTCCTGACTTGGTGTGAGGAATGATCGGCAACCCATACAGGGATACACATCGTCCTTGAGTTTTTTCATCACCTTTGCGGAGATATAGTCGGGTACCATTCGCTTTGCCGTACACTTGGCGGCAAGCTGCGTCAGATACCAATAAGGGCTGCCCTCCGTGATATTATCCTCATCCAGAACATAGATAAGCTTCGGAAAAGCCGGCGTGATCCAAACACCCTTTTCGTTCTTCACTCCCTCGATACGCTGCAAAAGCGTCTCCTCGATAATCATTGCAAGGTCATCTCTGGTCTGTCCCTCCGGAACTTCATCCAGATACATAAACACCGTTACAAAAGGTGTCTGTCCATTGGTAGTCAGCAGCGTGTTGATCTGATACTGTATTGTCTGCACACCTCGCTTGACCTCACGACGGACTCTTTTTTCAACGATATGGTCAATATCTTCATCAGATAATTTACATCCGCAGTCGCAGTTTACATCCTCAAATACTTCTGCTTTGATTTTTTGTCTGCTTACATCCACAAATGGAGCAAGATGCGATAGGCTTATTGTCTGACCGCCATACTGATTGGATGCCACTTGTGCAATAATCTGCGTAGCGATGTTGCAGGCGGTTGAAAAGCTGTGTGGCTTTTCGATCATCGTGCCGGAAACAATAGTTCCGTTCTGGAGCATATCCTCCAGATTGACCAGGCAGCAGTTATACATCGGCTCAGCGATGTAATCGAGATCGTGTATGTGAATTATTCCTTCATCATGGGCGGCGATAATATCCTCCGGAAACAGAAATCTCCGGCAGATATCCTTGCTGACCTCACCAGCCATATAGTCACGGAGGGTACTGTTGATAATTGGGTTTTTGTTTGCGTTCTCCTGCTTTGCCTCCTCGTTGTTGCGTTCCAGCAGGCTGAGGATCTTGCCGTCCGTGGTATTCATTTTTCGCTTCTGCTCATGGAGAAGCCGATATTCACTGTAATGCCGTGCAAGTTTGTACGCTTCGGCGTGATTCAGTTCATCGATGACCATGTCCTGAATTTCTTCGACATGGACAGGTCTTGCAAGGGCTTCACACCGCTGTTCGACTCTGCCGACAATAAAACCAATTATTGTGTCGCTGATTTTGTCATCGACTTCATTATTCGCCGCCAAAACCGCAGTTCTTATTTTTTCGCAGTCATACGGCACTTCTGCACCGTTTCGCTTGATAATTTTCATGCTGTATCTGTCATCTCCTTTTCTGCCTCGGCAAGCAGTGTGGCACAGTCCTTGCCGTGATATTTTCTGCACTGCTGATTCAGGATTTCAAATATACATTCCTGTTCAGATTCAGTCAGAGGTATTTCATACATATCCTCATTGTCATCGGAATCGGAATTGACCACCACAAAGCTGATACAGTTGTCAAGGCGGCAGTCCTGATTTTTACCGGGCAATTTGCTTATGCTTATATAGAAGTCATACCCAGCCGTCATTGTCTACATCATCTGTTCTGCCGTTTCTTGGAAACATCGGCTGATATCCCTTGTCAATTCTGATTGCATCCGCAAGCTCGGTCAAAGCGTCTGTCGCCATAAGCTGGAACTCCACAGTTGGGAAAGTGATGGGATAGGAGTCGTACATCTGGTCGCTGCCGTACATGACCTCCGCACCTGCATCGAGGTGAATAGAATCGGTAATGAATTTTTCTGTCAATGTCATGTTCATTCCTCCGTTCTGATTTTTGCGGCATACCATTCAAGGTAACGCTTCCTTTCGTGGAAATCCGGCACAGACACCAGCAGACCGATATCAACCTTTTGCAGCGTTTCGAGCAGGTCAATCTGCTCCTGCGTCAGATACGGACGGATGCTTGCCTTTTTCTCAATGCCATATTGGATGCGGAACTGCTTTGCTGTCATGCCAAGAACGATGCGGTTGAGCATATCGCACTCGTTGCTGAAATGGTATGGCTTTGGATTATCCTTGAGCAGACGGATATTTTCGGTCAGCAGCGGGAACTCCTGTCTCGCCGATACCAGCGTTCTGATAAATGCTTCCATCTCGTTGAAACGGCGGATATACAGTTCCTTGAACTGCATCGCCTTCGGACCTGTGTAGCCCATTGCAAGAAGCGTAAAGCCATCACGAGTCAGAAGGACGCAGCGCAGTTTTCTGCCGGTGGAATCCACATAATTTGCAGGCAGGAAGTTTGCATTGCGGAATTTCTCACTCAACCCAGATGTGGGGGCAGTGATTTTTGCGATGTCACGCAGAACATGGTCGTGTCTTTTCTCAAAGAACTGTGCCACAAAACGGCTGTCGACTCTGACGGTGTCCTTCTTATCAACGAACACGCCATAGTCATCCATAGGAATTAATAAATTCATCTATTCAACCTCCGCTTCATAATTTTCACGAAAGTACCTTGTCCTGCATCGTCCGGAGCAGAACTTTTTCTTTCGTCCTGTTTTGGGCTGTTTTACTTTCGAACCGCAAACGAGGCAGCGGCTGTTTTGTTCACACCATATCGGATAATTGAGTCTAACCAGATTACCGTCCCCGGCAAGACCGTGCATCTTACAAAAAAGCTGCACCTGATTTTCTTTCAGACACAGTTCTTTGGCAATCATGTGATATCCCATGCCCTGCATCCGCATGATGCGTATCTGTGTTTTTTGCGTTTGCGTCATATGTTCATCTCCTCATAAACGCCGTAGTTCTGCGTTTTTCGGTATCCACACGGGCTTCGCCAAGTGTTGAACGGCAATATGCGGTTTTGGGCTGAAAATATGCGTTTTTCAATCATTTTTTGACGAAAAATCGCCATTTTTCAATCCGTTTTGTAACGAAACTCCGTATGTAATACGCCGCCGGAGTTTTCAGCGGCGGCAATTGGAAAAGTACGAAATATCTGCATTTTTCTGTATCCTAAGCAATGAAATTTTCATCATAGGAAGCGGTCTGTCAGGGCCCCAACAGACCAGGGCCCTTCAAATTCGCGGTTTTTAGCACAAGAGGGGGCGACGGTCTTCCGCTCGCTTTAGTGTAGAGAAGTGAACCCGCCCCGGTGGGGCTGGTCAGCACAGCCTCTCGCCCCATAGGTGCACCCCTGAGTCAGGTCTGAATCGCAGAGTAAATTAGCGAGCTGCATTCAGTACTTGTACTCAGGGGTGTGATCCTCGTTGCGTGTCTTGATACTGTGGTGACGATGGCAAAGGCTCTGCCAGTTGTTTTGATCCCAGAAGAGGATCTTGTCTCCTCGGTGCGGAATGATATGATCCACATCAGTCGCCTTGATGTACCGTCCCTGCTTCATACACTCCACACACAGCGGATGGGCTTCAAGGTAACGCTTGCGTGCTTTGTTCCATCGGCTGTCGTAGCCTCGGCTTCTTGCGGAGCGTGTTTCCTCTGGGTGGAGGGAACGGTGTTTGTCACAGTACTTCGTGCCATAGGGAACAAGTGCTGCACAGCAGGGGTGCTTGCAAGGTGTGTTTGGTCTGCTTGGCATTGGCTTCGCCTCCTCTCCACAGTTGGTCTTCATAATGCTAGGGGCGGTCAGTCCCGCTTGAATAAATATATGTGTTGTGGTCGGTCTGAACTACGCCCCTCACATATTGTCGTGGGAGAGACAAAAATATAACTACGAGTCGGAAGATTTTTCAAAAAAATTTTTTTTTTATTTCTCCCACGGAAGCCCTTTCTTTCCGAAGTGACCGTAAGCCGATACGACATTGTAGTCCACATCCAGCAAACTAAGGCTCTCAATAATGCCTCTCGGAGTCAGATCATAATTCTCACGGACATACTGCGTGATAAATTCCTTGTCCTGATGTTCTGTGCCGAAGGTTTCCACATACACGGACACAGGTTCTGCGATGCCAATGGCGTATGCGATCTGAACCTCTGCCTTATCCGCATATCCCGCACTGACAATATCCCTTGCGATCTTTCGGGCAGCATACGCACCGCTGCGGTCAACCTTTGACGGATCCTTTCCCGACATCGCTCCGCCTCCGATATGCCCGATGCCGCCGTAGGTATCGCAGGCAAGTTTCCTTCCCGTCACACCGCAGTCAGCAAAGTTGCCGCCAAGGACGAACCTTCCGGTAGGATTGACCAGCTTTTCAAAGTTGGTATTCAAACCATAGGTGGTTGCCGTCCGTACCATCAACTTTTCGATAATAGGTCTGAAGTCTTCAACCTCCACATCCGGCGTATGCTGTACGGAGCAAAGAAAAGTTGTAATTTTTCCGCTGTCATAGTCGTAGCTGACCTGTGCCTTAGCATCCGCTTTCAGCATTCGGCAGGGATAAGTTCTCAGCAACTCCAAGAATCTGGTTGCAAGCACAAACGGAATCGGCAGCAGTTCCGGTGTTTCGTTAGTCGAATACCCGTAGCACATTCCCTGATCTCCTGCACCACCGCTGTTCACACCAAGGGCAATGTCACTGCTCTGGCGGTCAACCAGAATTGTAATGTCCAGATCATCGGCAGTCATCTCCAATTTGTAGTCAAGCCCTGCATCGCTGTTTTCCGCACCGCCGTTATTGATACGGTCAAATATCTGCTGAACCAGAGCATTGTAATCCGGCTCGTGAGTGCTGGTCAGTTCTCCGGCGATCACAAGGCTGCGGTTCTTGAAAAGGCATTCAATGGCAACTCGGCTGTTCTTATCGTTTCTAAGGCAATCAGTCACAATGGCATCTGCAATCTGGTCACAGATCTTGTCAGGGTGTCCATTGCTGACTTGTTCACAAGTGATTATCTTCATAGCGTTCTCCTTTTCTGCCGGGATATCACCCGACTGTCAGATTGTTTTTTACACACGGTCTATTGGCATCCGCCGTAGTGCCGCAAAGTCCTAAAGTTCTAAAGAGTTTATTATTATGTTGCTAATGTTGCAAGTGTTTTCTATTATTAATAATAAACAAACAATACACATATATAGAGTAACAGAAGTTACCTGCAACAATTGCAACAGAGACAGTCAAAAGTGCCATAAATAGGCATAATTCGACAGTCTGTAGAAATACTGACCGTTTTAATCATCAATAGGCACGATATCCATTTCCGGCTCTTCACCCAATACCCAGTTGATGTCATTGATCATTGTGGTTGTACACGCACCCTGATCATCCTTCGGTCTCCTACGCTGATACACATACCCCGCCTGTTCCATCTTCTTGCGAAAATTCGCCGCATTCTCATACTTGAATCCATTCTCGGCGCACCACGTCTTGTAACGGCCGTACACCTGTGCCGCCCTCAGTTCCTGCCCGATTTCTTTCTTCACACATTGAGAAGTGAACATCATAATACGATCAGACTGCTGACGATATTGCGTGGTTGCCATCTCAACGGAGTCGGGCATGGTGAGACCTTCCGTCAGATACAGTCTGAAGCCCTCCAGACACCAGTTCAGGATACCTGACAAATTTTCAGGCTTTGCAAAGAATGACTTTAAATCGATATCGCGTTCTTCAGCGGTAAAATGGCGGTTGAACGGAATAATCTTGATACGATCCGATTCAAACAGCGTCATATCGCTGATCTGCGGCAGATGGTTCGTATCAATGAAAAGCTTGAACTGCGGTTTGAACTCAAAACTGTTCTCACGCAGAAATCTGGCAGTCAGAATATTGTTGCCTGTCATCTGCTTAGTAAGGGAAGCATCGATCTGCATGGACTTCTCCGGCTCGGATACGTTGACCATTCTTGCACCATTCAGTCTTGCGACATCCTCGGACGGACCAGAGGAATCTGCATAGCCTTTCTTGCTGAGCATATCCGGCTTTGCCGTTCTGCCGTATTCACCGAGAATCCGTAAAATCGTTTCCATTGTTGTACCCTTGCCGTTTCGGGAAGTCGCACCGTAGAGGATAAACATACACTCCAGACGAGTGTCACCGGACATTGCATAGCCGACAGCCTTTTGCAGATATTTGATCCTGTCCTTATCACCCTCCATGACCTCGTCCATGAAAGTTAACCAGCGTTCACAGACAGCATCGGGAACATAATCCACTTCCGTCATTTTTGTGAGCATATCCGCAGGATCATGCGGACGGAATTCGCCTGTAATAAGATTGATCGTGCCGTTGTGACAATTGAAAAGAAACTTGTCACGGTCAAAAGCTGACATATCCACAGTGACGGCCGGATCGGAAGCGGCATCCTTTACCATGAGATCACGGTATTTCCGCTGGTCGAGTTTCTGAACACGGTCAAGGAAGCGTTTTCTGGTGTCCTCCGATGTGATGGTGGGGGCAAAAGCAAGCAATGCATCACGGAAGTCCTTCGCCATTTCGGCAATCTTAATGTCATGCTGATCCGGCCGCCAGACTCTGCCGTCGTAGATATACCAGCGTCCTCTGGTATCATTCATAAGGATAATGCTGCGGAAGAAATCCACAAACATTCTGCCGTTGCCGATCTGGAAGGATTCATATCTCGGATTGGTATGCGGAGAAAGCTCCTCGATGGATGTGGAGAGAAAGCGGTAATCCGGTGTGAAAGTGTATCCGTCACGCTCTCTGCGATCTCGCTCCTCCTGAATCGTGGTCGCATCAAGGTCAGTAAAATCAAGAAGCAGTTCGTCCTCAGCGGATAAACCACTGACAGGACGGTAGATCTCGGAGCAGGAAGATACAGCGTTTCTGATTGTAATTTGTCCATAGGTTGCATCACCAGTGCGGCGATCCCATTTGTCACGCATCAGTCCGGATGTGCGGAAAATTCGGTCTATCTGCTCCTCCACACACCCACACCAGAAACATAGCATAGATACAAATGCCATGTCAGCGTCCGATTGAGAGTCATACCCTTCGCTCCATCTCCCCTCATAGAGCATCATAAATTTATCACCGGACTTTGACTCCGATGCGTGTCTGATGACCTGCTCATCGGTGAAGTAGGACACGGGAGAGCCTTTGAAAGCCGTAGCTGTTCTGGTACTTCGCTTCATAAACGTATTCAATGCCGTCTGCAAAGCCTTGTCATCCTGCGTGACTGTTCCGTCACGAAACATATCTCCTGTGACTGTTACAAAGCGGTTTGTCGTTCCCGGCAGATAGACTTCCAGACCGTGTTTTCTATTGTTGATATAATAGACAGTCTTATCGTAGGCAAAATCCGGAGACAGCTTGAAAAATCCACGCAGACCTGTGCCGGAGGGCGATTTCTCAAAATAAGCAGTTGAGAAGATGCCAAGGATAGATGCTGCTACATCATTAAGAGAACCATCTTCACGGATACAGTGGTCGATATCAATCGCACCGATTCCCTCGGAAACTCTGTAGCCGATGCCGTCCCAGCCGCCAATGGCATAGGCTTTCATTGCTGTGTTAAAGTCGGCAAAAGTAGACGGATCATTGGTTTTCGCCATGTTTCCGGTCTTAGGGTTGTATGGCACTTTGGTAGGTCTGCCGGATCTTTTTTCCATCTTCCAGACGCAGAAAGAAGCATTGCGTTTCAGAGCGTCAGGGATATTCACGAAATTTACTGGCATATTGCAGGACTCCTTTCCATTCCAAGCTGTGCCATGACAGCCTGTCCAATTTTTTCAAGTGTGACAGCATCTGAAATATGCCCGGCATAGGAACGGAAGGCATACTTGCTGATTGTGGTGAGCTGTTCCGCCAGCACCATAGAAGTATCCAGAAGCTGGCGTTTATCCGTGATGAAATCCGGATGCAGTTCCATGTGGCAGGGCAGTTCCGGTCTTTTAAGATGGCGTGTCATCGGGACAACGTTTACCGTATCAGCGTGAGCATTCCCGATATTGTTGGAAAGCACGATAACCGGACGGACTCCGCTTTGCACGCTGGAATCCGGGTGTCCGCCGAGGTCGGCAAACCAGATATCACCACGCATAGGCAAGCGTTGTGGAGCATTGCCTATAACCTTGCGAGAAGGTGCAGAGATATACTTTTTCGGATCAAAATCCAGCCCTCTGCGGTACTCGGTTTTCATCCTTCTGTTTTTTCGAGCCATAAAATTAGCCTCCTTATGTGAACTGCATCGGCGTAACCGTTTTGCAGCATTTTCTGTAACTTTTGCGGCGTAATCTTTTTGTCGCCATTTTGTCGTCATTTCAAAGACGAGCCTTTACCGCAGCGATCAGTTTTTCCTGTGTTATGTCCTTGTCGGCAAGTGCTGACAGAACATCCTCATCGACCGTATTTTTGCAGACAATATGATGAATCGTGACGGTGTTCTGCTGTCCCTGCCTCCACAGTCTGGCATTTGTCTGCTGATACAGTTCCAGACTCCACGTCAGCCCGTACCAGACAAGGATATGACCGCCGGATTGTATATTCAGTCCATGTCCCGCCGATGCAGGATGTATCAATGCGACAGGGATGTTGCCTGTGTTCCAATCGGTGATGTCAGAGGAATCCTTGATATCCCTCGGAGCATAACCACAAGCCGTCAGATGTTCCATAATGCGTGTCCTGTCGTGCTTAAACCAGTAGGCAATCAGCACGGACTGTCCGTTTGCGGATTCGATCAGATCTTCCAGCTTTTCCAGCTTCCGCTGATGAATGACACGAACTTCCTTGTTTTCATCATAGACCGCACCATTTGCCATTTGCAGGAGTTTGTTTGAAAGAGATGCCGCATTTGCTGCGTCAATATCTCCATCCTCAAGGGGAATAATAAGGTCATGCTTTAACTGGTCATACAGCTTACGTTCCGCAGCATTCATTTCAACTACGTGATTGACATAGATACACTCCGGCATATCCAGATAGTCGAGAGCTTTCATGGAAATGGTGATGTCCGAGATTTTTTCATAAATCTGCTGTTCTGCTCCGGGACGAGGAACATAAGAGAACACAACTCCGGTTGAGGGGTTCATGGAATTTGGCTTGAAATAGCTTTCACGGAATCTTCCGATAAATCTGCCGAGACGTTCTCCGCCGTCAAGAATACCGATTTCCGCCCATAAGTCCATTAAGCCGTTGGAAGTTGGCGTTCCTGTCAGCCCTACCCAGCGTTTCACAAACGGTCTGACTTTCCGCAGCCATTTGAAACGCTGTGACTGGTAGTTCTTGAAAGAACTTAATTCATCGATTACTATCATTTGAAAATCCCATCGTAATCCATTCTTTTCGTAATACTCGATCAGCCATTTTACATTCTCACGATTGACGATGTAAATGAATGCATTTGCATTCACAGCCGCTATTCGTTGCTTGACTGTACCCGTGATAACTGCCGCTTCCATCTCTTTCAAGTGATCCCACTTTTTGATCTCGGCAGGCCACGTTTCGGAAGCAACTCTCAGCGGTGCAATCACGAGAACTTTTGACACTTTCAGTTCATCAAACATCAGATCATTGATTGCCGTCAGTGTAGTTACGGTCTTTCCTCAGCCCAAGCCCATGTCGAGAAAGAGGGCAGAAACAGGGTGCTTTTTGATATATTCAATGCAGTATTTCTGATAGTCATGCGGCACGAACTTCATAAGGCATCACCTCCAGTGTGATTTATTTTGTTTATCTCTGTAACTTCCAAATCTGGAATTTTTGCACCAATTCCGTCCGGAAAAGGTGTACCGGGGATCCAGCTCAGAATGGCATCAATGCAAGGCTGTATCTGCTGTAAATCGTTAATGCAAAGCACCGGAAAGCCCAGCCTTATTAGCTGATACCTTCGCTTTCTCTGAAGCGGTCGGAGCATCTTTTTGGGTGCTTTCAGTTCTACAAATACCGTTTTTGCATGGGGGAACAGCACCAGTCTGTCCGGCAGTCCATTTGCCGTCTGAGAAGTCAGCTTATACGCCATTCCTCCGGCTTTCTTGACTGCTTTGACAAACTCATTTTCGATTACATTTTCTCTCAATAACTTCCGTCCTCCCAGTATTCGCACCACTCTGAGGGATAGGGTTCGTGGCAGCAACAGCCACGATAGCGGCAGTTGTCGCAGTTCTGGTCATATACGTACAACTCCTGATCGCTGTGATCGTAATCCTCATAGCTGCCTCGGCTGTTGTAAAAGCTCATTGTGCTGTATGAACGGTGGCGTGTCTTGTATCCTTTTCTGTCTTTCCATGTTCTGCTCATGTGTTTTACTCCTTACGATTTAAAATAATAAAGTCCTGTATATCCATCCGAATCAATAGGCATCCCGTCCGCCCATTTCGGATTCTGGTTCATAATACCGCAAACCTCGTCTACAGTGATACTGCCTTTTGGCACTTCGAGAATAACTTCGTCATGCACGTGCCCGACAATATCCAAACCCTTATTTTCAAGGCGTTTCATAGCTTCCGCAAGCAGGTCACGTGCCGTTGCCTGAGTAATATTTTCCGTGATTTTGCCCGAGTAGGTCTCCTGCCGTACCCATTTGTTATTAGCCCCAAGCCCCTCAAAAGTGACTGCCATACGTCCGAAACGATTAGGCTGCAACTTTGGCTTAATGTAGGCAAGTCTGCGTCCGGAGGGCAACACGCTCCACAGTGTATTTGCAGAGAACTGAAAACTTATCCTGCCGACAGTGCGATCATTGTGGTCTTTGATCGTGTCAATGGCGGCTTTTTCTACAGCGTACCAGAATTTTACTGTGTGCGGATTTGCATCACGCCAGCTTGAAATGATATCCGGCAGTTCGTTCTCTTTTAGCCCCATATCCAATGCACCCATAGAAATTAAAGCACCGACTGATCCGCCGTATCCACACGCCAATGTACTAATTTTCCCTTTTTGGCGTAAATCTCCATTGATGCCATGCTTTACAACCGGAACGCCGAACATCTGCGATGCCGTTGCACAATACAAATCTTCACCACGGATAAATGCATCCAGTACCCACTGTTCTCCAGAAAGCCAAGCTAAAACACGAGCTTCAATTGCCGAAAAGTCTGCCACAATAAATTCACAGCCTTCTTTCGGAATGAGCATGGTGCGAATAAGCTGTGAGAGAATATCCGGAGTATTCCCGTAGATACTTTCGACCATATCAAAACAGCTCATTTTAACGAGATCACGTGCCTCGTCAAGCGTAGATATATGGTTCTGAGGCAGGTTTTGCAGTTGAATCCCTCTGCCCGCCCAGCGTTGGGTTCTGTTCGCACCCGAAAACTGAAACAGTCCATGAGCCCTGCCGTCTTGACAAATGTATCTCTCCGCCGCCTGATATTTCTTGACAGAAGATTTTGCCATCTGCAATCGCAGTTTCATCATGTCGAGAGCCTCCGCATCGATGCTATGCTTGTCCAAGTCTGTGATAAGCGATGCAACATTTTTCTTGCCGAGAGAGTCAACGGAAATTCCACGTTCTTCGAGCCAGCCTTTTAACTGCGATACGGAATTAGGATTTTCAAGACCAGTCAGCTCATAGGCTCTTTTTGTCATCTCTTCCGACAGCATCATGTCGCAGATGATAGCCTGCTGTACCAGTTCCTTGTCAATTAAAACACCTCTGTCGTTTATCCGCTGATCCATGTGGTAATAGTCCCACTCCTGCGAAGAAAGCGGAAAATGCTCCAATTTCCGGCGAATGTCACGCTCTGTTTTAACATCCTGTATGCAGTAACTCTTGAATTTTTCCCAGTCCTCCGGAGCGTGTTCGGGAAGATTTCTTGTCCTGCCGCCGTTTGCTTTGGTTGGCTTGCAGGGGAGAGAGAAATATCGTATCAACCGTTCACCGGCATCATCTTTTTGCTCTCTGGTTTTCAGCACCTGTGCCGCATTTTTCAGCTTTAACGGCAAGGACAAACTTGCTGCCCAGACCATAGAACACTGCCATGAATCGGGGGAAAGCTGTGTGCCGAAATACTTTGAAAGACAAGTTCGTTCAAACTGTGCGTTCCATGCGGATTTAATAATGCTGTCATCAAAAATAGCATCAACGACCTCCTGCGGAAGTTCTTCACCGCAAGCCACATCCACACATTTTACATCGTCATCATCAAAGGCATAAGCAAAAATCAGAATATGGAAATCGCCTTCAACATAACGATAAACACCGCAGCTTGGCAGGTCAACATCACTGAACGTTTCCAAGTCAATGGAAAGTACACGTCTGCTCAAAAAAATCACCGTCCTTTCTTATGTAAAGGGAGAAAGCTCTCCCTTGTTGGTTACGAAAGATAATCCGGCAAATCATCGCCGAGAGTATCTTCTTCCTCTTCACCCTCAATTGCCACGAAATCCGAAGAGGCAGAAGGCTTTCCGGCAAGACGTTCACCGTGGCGAACAAGCTGAATATTCTGCAATCCTGCGGCTACACCCTTGTTACCCGAAGCTGCAAAGCCGTAGAAATTTACGCTTACATTACAGTAATCGCCGCTGCCGCACTCCATCGGGTCAATGGTTGGTTGAACCTTGCGGTCAACGATCTGGGGAGCATCCTTTGATGTTGCGTTGAAAAAGAAATGCCCTGCATAATTTTCATCGTCGGGACGGTCGATATCGCCGTCGTGAATCGGCAGCTTGAGATTGGGCGGAATCTTGCCATTCCACTTTTTGGACTTAGCAGCCTCCTTTGCTGCCTCGATTGCCTTGTGGATTTTGGCAAGTGTCGCCTTGTCCTCCTTGGGGATAAGCAGGGAAACAGAATACTTCTCGTCACTGCCGTTAATGGACTTGGGTTCCCAGATATTCGCAAACGAAATGCGGCAGGGAACGACCACCTTTGTTGCGTTGCTGTTTGTGTTAGCCATGATAAAATACCTCCAAAAAATTATTCATTATCGGGCAAAACAGAAAAATCCTGATCTGCTGTGGTGAGATTAACTGTTTCTCTCGGATCGCTGTCCGGCACAAGTGCCAGCTTTCCGGGCGGTTTTGCCACGAATTTTCCGAGCAGTTCATTGAACTTCTTTTTGCCCATCATTTTCTCAAATTCGGTCAGTGTGATTAAACTCTGTTTATACAGGTCTGTGTAACCGTTCTGCACGGCAGTATCAACGACCGCTTTCGTATCTGTAAAGATACGCTTGCTGCGTCCCTCGACCACCTTATAGCCGGGAATCGCGACACCGTGGTTGATTGCCTCGGATGATACAAAAGCGAATACAGCCTCTATCCACGAAGAAATTCTATTCAGCGTTGGCAGAATCTTCGCAAGTTCGGACAGCGGAATCAGTCCGGGCTGCTTGAAAACAGCAGTCTGTGTATCTGCTTCATAGGGTGCTGTCATATCTGATTCCTCTGCTGTTTCATCAAATGCTCCGGCATCGAGATCGAGAAAATCCTCACGGCAGAGAGCAAGTGCCTCATCCGCACAAGCCTTGCATACAGGTTTCGCACGGCAGAATCGGCACCAGTCGCCGGGCTTTTGCTCACCCTTACCCTCATAGGCAAGTTTGGCGATAGGTTTGATACTTTCACCCCATTCTTCCAGCTCGGCTCTACTGCACTCAAATGTGCTGATGTTATCCAATCGAGGCTGAACAATACTCATACGGACAGTCTCAATCTCGTAAATAAAACCGTAGGCAGCCAAACCACCAAGGGCATAGAGCATCATCTGACTATTGTGATCTGCATCGACAAAGACGCCTTTCCCGGTTTTGAAATCTACCACATGGAGCAGCCCCTTGCCGTTTTCGTCCTTGCCAATGATGAGCATATCTGCCGTGCCGAAGCCGGACGGAGCAATGTGGCTGTAGTTCACACGCTCCTCCACAAAAGCAAGTGGTTCACAGCCGTTTTCCTTCATCTTTTCAATGATAGAAATGACAAATTCCGCATACATATCGGTGATCTGTTCGATTTCCTCTGTGTCAAACTCCTTGGACTGCGGGCGTTTTACACGCTCTTTGAGATATTTTCGTACTTTGTACTCACAAACTTCATGAGCGAAAGTACCCTCGGCAGCATAGACAGAACTCTCATTTGGAAAATTCTCTTGCAGCCTGATTGAGGGAGGGCAATGCAGCCACTGTTTTGAACTGGATGCGGACAAAACCGCATGAACATCCGGCATAGCATCACCCCCGATCAGAGCTGTGAAACATCTGTGAGAAATGCCTCGTACTTATCTGCCGACAGATCACTCACTTTTGCCGCACCGTATGTTTTGAGGATAGAGCCGATCTTCTCGCTGTTGCTGCGGTTCTGCTTGATTTTCTGCACTATGATTTTGGTAATGTCATCAGCGGTAACAGTTGATGCGGGCTGCGACTTTTCGGTTTTCTTCTGTTTCTTTTCTTTCTTGGGCTGTGCTTCGGTTTCCCACGGCACATCATCAGCGGCAAGGATTTCCTCAAAATCGTCCGGATTGAAATTCTCCGGAACTTTCTCCTTGGGAACACCGTTGATCGCCATATCCGCCAGCTCTTTTGCCATTCCCGGCTCCATTGCTGCAAGAAGCTGGATCACTCCGCCAAAAATCGTGCCAAGTCCGTCAATCAGCTTTTTGGAGTCCACCGGAACCGGCTCCGGAAGTTTTTTCTTAGTCTCCGTCATACAAAAATCCCTCCTCTTCCTCGTTATCGTCTGCACCGCAGTGAGCAGGTCGGCTGATGTGTACAGCAATTCCGCTGTCATTCACGGTCAGGTCGATGTTCTCCGTGTGAAGCTCCATATCCGGGAGCATTGCGGCGGATTTCGTCAGAAACGTGAAGATGTCAGCAATCACAAGCCCGATATGAGCTGCTCCGGCATCGATTTCTTGCTCCATTTTCTTCAGCGTTTCGCTGCGCTTGTCCGCAGTGTGCTGGATTCTGCAGTTCTTGGAAGTACTGCAATAGCAGTATTTTGGGGTTCTGGTTTGGTTCATGGGCATTTCCTTTCATTGCGGTCTTTTGACCATGTAATGGTTTGCGGCTGCGAGAGCTTAACAGCCACTTGGAATTAGGTATCTTTTCAAGCCCTCTCATGTATTGTCGTGGGAGATAGGAAAATATAACTATTGCCCTCAAGATTTTTTAGAATAATTTCTTGGCCTTTTCCAATGCTGCATCTAAGTGGTGTTTAACACCTACCTGAGTAATGCCAAATGTAGCAGCAATCTGCTCCTGTGTCATTCCGTCTCTATAGTACATAACAAAGACTTCTCTCTGCTTGTCCGTCATAGCCGCCAGCATCTCTTCTCTTGTCTCACGGCGTTCAACAGCGTCTTGCGGATTCTCGCCCATGTGTCCATCATACCAGTTGAATGCTCTGCGGTAAGGGTCAGCGATGATTTCTTCAATCCTACCATCCTTGTCGCTCTTATCCTTACTTGCCAGATCAACAGTATTCTTACGGCTGCCGGTGCGGTTCATGCTGTTTCTCTCGATGCGATGATCACCAATCAGAGTTACTGCAATCAGCCACGGCTGTGTTTCCAGATATCCTTCCGGCAGTTCGTATGTTTCTCTCAGCGTGCCCTTCTCCGAATCTCTAAGCTTATCGAAATAGAAAGTGAAGTTCACGCAATACGGCAGCCAGATAACGGTACGTCCGGAATCATTTCTGTAGATAGCAAAACCGTTTCTGAAAAGTGCGCAGCCCATCATGTCAGCAATCGGTTCACCGGCGGTTTCAAAGAGTACTTTGGGAGTAGGTGTTTTCGGCTTATCACCAAGGTCAAGTGCAGTAAGTACCTCACCAAGAGTTGTTTTAGCGGTAATTTCAGGAGAAGCGTTGTCCATAGCAATCTGTGTGTTTACATTCATGTTCATAATAAGTTCCTTTCTGCAAGGAACACACTAAGCGGAAGATGCTCATGACGCAGACTGCAATACAAAAAGAGCACGCAGGCAGACGATGTCTCTACGGAACTCGATACCCCTATAACAAACCAACTAAGGTCGTATAGTATCTCTTGTCCGTTATGAGCATCTGTCCGCCAGTGCGCGCCCTGACTAACAAATGTGATATTTTTGATTTCATCCGAAAAAACCGGATGCATAGACAGAATGATGTACCAATGAAATCACAGTTATCCCGTAATTTCGGCGCTTTGTACATATACTGCCGTATGCATCCGGCTGTAGTTATATCATATCATGTTGTGCCTTCAATCACCAGTTACAAAAAGTGTGACCTGTTTTTAGTCACTACTGTACAAATATATAACTATAATTCTTTCTTGATATGTATAAACTTACAAAAATATACAGAAAATCCTGCATATTCAATGCGAATATGCAGAAAAATCACTCCAAAACTAACACTTTTTGTGTGGGCTTCAGAAAAATTTTGCAAAAAAATGGAGACCCGAAGGTCTCCAGAATTTATATTGCGGCAGCGATCGTGCCTTGTCTGTCCTGCGTCCAAGGTGTAAACCCTTCTTCTTTCAGAAAATCGTTTATCTGAAAAACGTTCGCATCCGGCATAAGCTCCAATATCGTAATATATACAAGATGTGCTGGATTGGTGTGATCAAATCGAACTCCAGCCTTGTCCATAAGGTCGGTGCGAAAATAGTCCTCAAGATTCAGAGCAACGCAAAAAGCAAGAATAGTTTCAAGTTTCGGTCGCCCTTTGCCGGTTCTTAATTTGGTAATTGTGGTAGAGCCAAGTCCGGAACGTTCCATAAGATCCTCGGAGGTGACATTGCAGCGTTTCATATGGTACACAACGGCTTCTCCGAGCGGTGAGGTAGTTTTTACAGCGTCAAGACTTTTCTTTGTATCAGAAATTTCAAGAAGCCGTGCTTTTAACACTCTTTTCTGCTCACTGCCAAGAATATAATTTTCGATGATTGCAAGTTCTTCCTTGTTCAGCTCACCAAAGGTATAGCTGTAGTCCAGCCCGCCATAAACTTTCTTGAAATCAATACAGCACTCGTCCATGTGATGCTTAGCATATTCAGTCAGCCCGAAATGTATGCCAGACCTTGTAACGATGTATTTTTCATCGTTCCGACACATATGACCGTCTATATACACATATTTTTTGGATCTGACCAGAGCCTGAAAATCCTCCGATTCTCCGAAAATCCCGGCAATGCTGCGAATGGGGAGAGCGTATGTGGAGTCCATAGGGAAACGCCAGTCTACGTCATAATCTTCCACATATCCGGTCGTGCAGTAGACATACACGCCGCGAACTTCTTTCCAGCCAAGCTCTATGATGCGTTTTTTTGCCGCATATCTTGAAACGCCGAATTTGTATTTTACGAGGTCAATCAGTCCTCTGTAGTCCTCAAAATCCGGCTCTCTGTCGATCTTGTCAAGATAGTCAATAATTACATCCGCGGTCTCTTCTTTTGGCATCTGGATATGCCGGGCAATAGAATTTGCCTGCGTTTCCATCCATTTCATGCACTTCTGCTGTGCGTTGGAGTAAAAATAATCATTGAATTCAGGCGATTCTTTGCCTACGATATCATGGTAGTAGCTTTGCAAGTTGTAGAACAAATTGTGCAGATGAGCATGTACACATTCATGGATCACAGCATTATGCTCATCAGTTGTATCTTGAAGCGACTTATCTACAAAAATTGTCGGCTTTTTAACACTTAACAGCTTCTTGTGACCGTCCTTATCATATACCGTTACATCTTTCTTTTCAAAGATGATTTTTGACTTCACTTTTCCGTTCAAGGATAATCTTGCATATCTCACATCATATCCCATAGCTTCCGCAAGGGCGATCCCGTTGATACGGCATGGGAAGTTTGCTTCATACGGATAATATTCCTTAACGATCTGTTCCGCCACCTTATCAAAATCTCTTTTGGAAAGTATCGGCACGAGGAACTCGTCCAGCGGATTTTTGCAACGGATATATTTCCCAGTGTACAGGTCAACATCACTGAAAAAATCAGAACTGCCATTCGCTCTGTAATAGCCTTGCACGCAGTATTTCTGATTCTGCCGATAACCGTTCACCACAAAAGCAACATCGCAAATAACGTACATAAGAAATGTAAAGTGGTCAATGCGGTCGTATTTGCCTTCCACCACAGCCACGTTTTCAATTATGGCGGTCGGCGGTATATCATAATACAGCGGAAGCCGCCCGAGCCTATGAAGTTCACGGATATACCGTCCATAATCGGTTGTATAGTTCCAGCGAAGGAACTCCGTAAAAGAGATTATTTCGGGCAATTCTTTCCATTCGGGATTTCGGAACTGCTTGTACTGTCCCGGACGAAGCGGATCAGCAATTGTAATAATGGGGCCACGGTTAAGATAATGTGTCATGTTACGCCCTCCTGTGTCGTATCGGATTAGTCATTCGCATTCTTTTCGTATGGTCGATTGCGGCACAGGCGATACTATTGTGACATTGCAGCTTTTGAAAAACAGTTTGTCCAACAGTATTGTAAATGCCTTAAGGCGTACTTTGTATAAGTGTCTCTTTTTCCCTTAGGCGGGATACTGATGTTAATATTATACATCACATTCAGGAAAATGTCAACAGAATATTTCATTGACATTTTCCTGACTATGTGATATAATAGTAAGGAAAGATGGCGTGAACGGTGAGCTTTTGATAAAAACGGGCATAAAATATTTTGTAGGCTTGCACAGTTCTGTGTAAGAATATTTGTTCAACTTGTATACTGTAATTGCGAAAGGAATCTGTTATGGGAAAAAGAAACATAGCCAACACATCGGATAGCGATATTATTTCTGCTTTTGATATGACATCGCAGAAAGCAATCGTCAAAAAGGAAATACATATTGTGGGGCAGCGTGTGAAGTATTATCGTGAGAAACGAGGCATGGAGCAGATGGCTCTTGCGAAGATGCTCGGTGTGAAGTCGAATGCCATCAGCAATTGGGAGCACGGCAGAACACGCCCTGACCTGAATCAGATACCGAAAATCTGTGCTGCACTGGAAATCGGATTCTATGAACTGTTCGGCGTGGATGATCCAATGCGTACTTTTACAGAGAAAGAACGTGCGATGGTTGAGGATTACCGCTATCTGAATGATCAGAATAAGTCGGTTCTGGATGCTGTTCTTTCCACGCTGACAGAAAGACAGCGTTCTGAAAGCTGTCCGCCGATCACCAGACTCATCAAGTTCCAGAAGCAGCTTGCCGCAGGATTCGATATTTCTTCAGATTTTGACGACGAAGGTGAGGACATTTATCTCTATTCCTCGAAAGAAGTTGACAGTGCCGACTGCGTGTTTACAGTCAGCGGTGACAGTATGGAACCGGAATATCATAACGGAGACCTTGTCCTTGTACAGCGTTATCCCGGCTGCGGAAAGCTGGGGATTGGAGATGTTGGTGCGTTTATGATTGGCAACGAAACCTATATCAAGGAATATCAGAAGGATGGGCTGCATTCCTATAACAAGGCTTACAAAACTATGAAGTTCAATTCAGATGATCGTGTTATCCTGATTGGCAAGGTAATGGGAATCGTTGACGAGGAAGATCTCGCAACAGACGAGCATATTGAACTGTATCATGTTCTGCATCCGCACGAGGAGGAGTAAAGCAAATGGCAACGGCTATTTGCAGGAAACATTATAAGGAGAGGAAGATAACACCATGAGTCTGTTCAAAAAACGTAAGGCAGTAGTTCAGTCGATACCGGAGCCGTTCACAGTGCAGGATATCCGTGTAGAGTCAAGCATCTGCACAGGTGAGAAAACTATCGGCTTCTATGATCGTTCAGCACATAGGCTTCGGTATGCGGAACTTGTACGCTCGGAGCAGGATGTTCTGGACTTCTTTGCACAATATGGTGAAACGCCGGATACAGAAACCTTGAGAAAACTTATCACAGATTGATATGAAAGATTGGTGTTTTTCGTGTGTATGCGGTTTTATGTAGAGTCTGCATATTTCGTCCCTATCATCACAATGGTATAGGAGTTCAAACTCGTTGATAGCGTGGTTTATTCCACAACAGACAATGACGTAAAAAGGAGGTCAATCCATGCAATATTTTACAAAAACAGACAATGGTGAAACTATTCCGGTTCATATGGAATCGGTTTCGCCAAGCGGCAATTATTTTGTCGGCTGGCATACAAAATCCAGAAGCATTATACATCTATATCGCAAGCTAAGTAAGACGGACGATGCGGTTTATGGAGAATCCATGAATTACACCAGCCGCTGCGATGATGTGGGAACCAGTTTTAGCGGCGTTGTATGGAAAGAGGACTACGGGTTTGTAAAGATTTGTTTTAACAGCTGGGGGTCGTTTGAAAGCGAGTCGGTAAGGTTTTATTTTGACCGCGACTTGTATGAGAGAAAGAGAAAAGAACTGCACGGAGAAGAAAATTGACATGAAGATCTACATTGATGCAGACGGCTGTCCGGTTGTCAAGAACACGCTGAAAATCGCGGAGAAATTCCATATTCCGTGCGTTATCATTTGTGATACTGCCCACCGTATTGAATATGAAAATGTTGAAACGATCGTTGTAGAAAAAGGTGCGGACAGTGTTGATTTCCGTCTTGTAAATTTGATTCAGAAAGGCGATATTGCCGTTACGCAGGATTATGGTCTTGCGGCGATGTGCCTAAGCAAGCAGGCGACTGTTCTCAATCAGTACGGCAGGGAATATACAAATGAAAATATTTCGGGATTGCTGGAATTCCGTGCGGTTTCCAAGAAAATCCGTCAGAGCGGCGGAAGATTGAAAGGAATGCCAAAACGGACAGTGGATCAGGATAAGGCGTTTGAAAAAGCACTTGAAAATATATTGAATAAATCCCCAAAAAGTGATATAATTAAAATGTAATATTTTTCAAATATGAGGGAAATAAAATGAGCGAATATAAACCACCGTTTCATATGACGGATAGAACAGTTACACTTCTTGCCGAAATCAGCGAACAGGTCGGAAGAATCACAGTATTGCAGGAAGGAACGATCAGTCCGCATCTTCGGCGTGAAAATCGAATCAGAGCGATTCATTCATCGCTTGCTATTGAGCATAATTCATTGTCTTTGGATCAGGTTACGGCAATTCTGGACGGCAAGCGTGTGCTGGGAAATCCCAACGAGATAAAAGAAGTTCAGAATGCCTATCAGGCTTATGAAATGATGCTGCGTCTGAATCCAAATTCTGTGGAAGATCTTCTGACGGCTCATAAATTGATGATGCAGGGACTTGTTCCTGAGAATGGAAAATTCCGTTCCGGCGGTGTTGGAGTTTTTGATGGTGACCGACTTGTTCATATGGCTCCGCCTGCACATCTTGTGCCGAAACTGATTCAAGATTTGTTCGATTGGTATCGGGATTCTGAGATGCATCCATTAATAAAAAGTGCTGTTTTCCATTATGAATTTGAGTTTATTCATCCGTTTCAGGACGGAAACGGCCGTATGGGCAGAATGTGGCACAGCCTTTTGCTTGGACAATGGAAAGAATTGTTTTTCTGGCTTCCTGTTGAGGAATTGATTCAATCGAAACAGGCTGAGTATTATGATGCACTCGGAAAGTCAGATAAAGCAGCGGACAGTGCTGTATTTGTGGAGCTAATGCTTGAGATTATTCGTGATACGCTGAAAGACACAACAGTTGTTGGTCGGTCAACCGACCAGGACAGCGACCAAGTAACCGACCAAGATGAACCGATCAACAGATTACTTGCTGTGTTAAGCGAAGAGGAGCTTTCTGCTGCTGAGCTTATGAAGCGTCTTGGATTGTCCCATCGTCCGACATTCAGAAAGAATTATTTAACTCCGGCATTGGAAAAAGGCTTGATTGAACGCACAATTCCGGATAAGCCAAGCAGTAAGAATCAGAAATATCGGAAGAAGTGACATTGAAATGAGATTTTTAACACACGACAGCAAAATCAGCTGTATTGACGATAATGGCAAAGAAGTAGGGAAGATCATTTTTCCGAAAAGAGAAAATAATGTCTACGAAATAACATCAACAAAAGTAGACGAATCCATGCGGGGACAAGGAATTGCAGGAAAATTGATGTGCCTTTGCTTGAATGAAATCAATGCGATGGGTGGAGAAGTAAAGGCAACTTGTTCTTACGCACAAAAATATATTGAGAAACACGGTTTGCGTCCGCTTGTGATATGCCATATGGTGACCTCGATAGACGGAAAAGTGACCGGAGATTTTCTGTATTCCAAAAAGGGACTTGAAGACAGCGAAACATATTATGAAATCAACCGTAAACTGAAAGGCGATGCCTTTGCCTGCGGTCGGGTAACGATGGAATCCAGCTTTACGGGCGGATTTAAGCCTGATCTATCAGAATTTTCCGGTGCGGATATTCACTATGAGGATTATATTGCTCAGAAGCATCATTATTACGCAGTATCCTTTGACAGACATGGCAGAGTCGGCTGGACGGACAGCAAAATTCATGATGATGACCCCGGTTACGATGATTGTCATATCATCGAGGTATTGAGTGAAACAACACCAAAGGAAATGCTTGCCTATTATCGAAAAATCGGTGTGTCATATATCTTTGCAGGGAAAGATGACATTGATATTAATTTGGCATTGAATAAGCTATATAGTATTTTTGGAATCAAAAAGCTGCTGCTTGAGGGTGGAAGTATGATCAATGGCGCGTTTCTCCGTGCAGGAGCAATTGACAATATCAGTCAGGTCATTACTCCGGTCGTTGCAGATAAAGAGGATAAGCCGCTGTTTTTCGATTCGAGTATGACGGAGTTCAGAATGCTGGAATGTAAGGGCATGAAGGATGGCTCTGTCTGGATCTGGTATGCGAAGTGAGGAGAAATCATGGGAAATGAGAACGGAACATGGATCATGAAAGGTCTTGCGTGGGACGATCCTTACAGAATACGAACGTGGCAGGAACTTGTCAACTGGGTGAATGAGGTTGGATTCCTGCCGCTGTTTGCAAACGAAATAGAGGGATTTTCTGTGGAGGAACATACCTCTCCGGACTATTGGTGGACGGGAGATACCGCGCAGGACCCATGGGAGTGGCGTGAGATCATTGCTCGCAGCAAAGAGGTTGCCTACGGTAAATTTTTTGGCGGTAAGGCAGGTTTTATCAGCAGGGAGTGGCTGCCGTATTTCGTAAACTTCCGCCGAAACGGCTATGATTTTGATGCACGATATGCGGACGGATTTGCAAATCTCCGGGAAAAGATCATCATGGATTTTTATCTTGGCGAGGACAGCAGAGGAGAGATGCTCTGGAAACAGGACGAAATTCTTTCGACTGATTTAAAGAAAATGGCAGGTTTCGGAAAGGGCGGATTGAAAAACTATCCCGGAATTATCACCGGGCTGCAAATGCAACTTTATCTTGTAATTACAGATTTCCGGCGGAGAAAAAATAAAAAGGGCGATGAATATGGCATGAGCGTTTCTGTTATGTTTCCGCCGGAGACGGTGTGGGGATATGATTTGGTGACTTCTGCATACGATGAAGAGCCGATGCAATCGTGGCAGAAGATATATGACCATGTTAAGAATTTGTATCCGAATGCAAATGATGGTGCAATAACTGGTTTGATTGGAAAAAGATCGAAATCAGACTGACGGTCAGAATACGTTTTTTAGCGGTGCAGTGTTATGCTGTGCCGTTTTTCTTTTCCTTGGAGTTGAAAGTGATTTTCCTGACGGTCATTTTCCGTTTTTTCAGCAGCTAATATCCACAAATGTCACCTGAAATTCTTGTTGACTATAGTAATTGACTTGCACTCACAAAATGCGTAATATGGGTAGTAATACCCTAAAAAAGGGCATAAAAAATTTCGTAAAATTCAGGATTTTACGAAAAATAAATCTGCTGATATTATAGCACATTTTGTTCAATATGTCAAATGAAATTTAGGAGGCTGGCATGAATATTTATGAAAGACGTGACGGACGATTTGAAGGACGCATTTCACGTGGAAAACGTAGCAACGGAACAAGGCGTTTTCAGTATTTCTTCGGCAAAACTGAGGAAGATGTCCGTGAGAAAATGGCTAAGGAGCGACAGAAAAAGAGCAATTCTCCCTTAACTGTTAAGCAGCTTTTCAGTGAATGGCATAGGAGTATTAAACACAAGGTCAAGGAGTCCACAGCAGCAAATTACTATTTGAAAGCAAATAAGCATATTTTGCCTGCATTTGGCGATAAATCGGCAGAATCCATTGAAGATACGGAGATCTATGCCTTCATCGAATCAAAGCAGCAGGCTGGTTTGTCTAATCGTTATATCTCTGATATGCTGATTGTGATGAAATCCATGTTCAAGTATGCGGTTCGCACCTACCGTGTCTACAATCCGATGGAATATATCAAAATGCCTCGTGCAAAGAATCCCGAAATTACGCTGCTTGATGAGAACGAACAGACGAAATTGCAGGAATATATCGGTCATAATCAGAACAAAGCCACTCTTGGAGTGGCTCTTTCTATGACTACAGGTATCCGAATTGGCGAGCTTTGTGCCTTGCAGTGGAAGGATATTGACCTTGAAAAACGTATTTTGACCGTCAGCAAGACCATACAGCGAGTTCAAGTTCAAGGAGGCGATAAGAGAACAAAACTGGTTATTACCGAGCCGAAAAGCGAATCTTCACGCCGAAAAATCCCGATTCCAAAAGGAATGATTGCATTTCTGGAGAAATTTAAGGGCAAGGACAGCGAGTATATCGTTTCAGGCAAGGAAAAGCCAATCGAGCCACGAGCAATGCAGTATCGTTTCCACAAGATCTTAAAAAACGTAAATTTGCCGTCAGTTCATTTCCATGCACTTCGTCATATTTTTGCCTCGACTTGCATTAAACTTGGTTTTGATGTGAAAGCGTTATCAGAGTTATTGGGGCATTCCACCGTAGAATTGACGCTGAATCGGTACGTTCACTCTTCATTTGAGCAGAAAATCAAGTATATGGAGCGTTTGACGGTCAGCTTTTAAGCGAAAGTTCGTTAAATCCTGAATTCTACGAAATATTTGCTGAGAATCACTGCAAGGAGAGATATATCCGTGATTTTGATTGGTACTATTCACCAGAGGAGATGTTCATGAAACGAATTGCTGCTCTGATTTTTGCCGTAATTTCGATGATTCTATTTGTGGGCTGTGATAGCTCCAAGGACAATAAGATAGTCGTTTATACTGAGCCTGCGACCGTAGCCGAAACAGTGGGCATCGACTATATCATCAACCTGAATACGGGAAAATTTCATTATTCTGATTGTCCGAGCGTAAATCAAATGGCAGAGCATAACAAAAAAGAGCATACCGGTGACCGTGATGATCTCATCTTGCAGGGATACGAGCCTTGCAAACGTTGCAATCCCTAAATATTATACATTATTTCTGCGGTGGATGTCAAAATTGACGGTACATTTCCGTTCTGAATGCAAAAAAGCCGAATTGTACCCTGATTGAGGTACGATTCGGTGTTGACGAGCCTTTCGCAAAATATGTCCTTTTGTGAAAAGGTGTTATAATTGTACATATAAGCTTACTTTAGTATAACACATTTTTCCTGAAAAGTCAACCTACATCAACAAATTTCGTCAAGTGAATTACATAGAAATTATCTTTCGTTATTTGTACATATTGAACAAAATAGGAGGTAAGGAAATGGAACAGTTCAACATTTATCACAGACGTGACGGGCGTTACGAAGGGCGTATTTCACGAGGAAAACGCAAAAACGGCAAGAGGCGTTTTCAATATTTCTTTGGTCACAGTCGAAAAGAGGTTCAGGATAAGATGACAGCAGTCCGCAGACAGGAATTCAGCGATAATTGCAGCAAAACTGTCGGACAGATCTTCTCTGAATGGTTTCAAAGTATTCGCCACCGTGTGAAGGAATCTACTGCTGCCAATTATCGCATGAAAGCTGAAAAGCACGTACTTCCAGCGTTTTCAAACATGAGAGCAGATGAAATTACAGAATCGGATATCTATTCTTTTATCGAATTACGACAGAAATCCGGACTTTCCAATCGCTATATTTCAGATATTTTGATCATGATGAAATCAATTTATAAATACGCTTCAAAAACCTATCACTTCTTGAATCCGCTGGATGGTATCACATTGCCGAAGATGCAGAAGCCAGAGGTTGAACTGCTTGACGAGAAACAGCAAGAGAGTTTACAGCAGTTTATCGCCGAAAATCCTAATCATTCAACGCTTGGGATAGCTTTGTCCATGTCAACTGGAATCAGGATAGGTGAGCTTTGTGCTTTGCAATGGGAGGACATTGACCTTGAAAAACGGATTTTGACCGTCAGGAAAACGATGCAGAGAATACAGACTCCCGATGGTGAAACAAAGACAAAACTTATCATCGCCGAACCTAAGAGTGAATCTTCCAAGAGAAAAATTCCGATACCTGACTGTGTGATTTCAATCCTTGAAAAATTCAGGGGAAAAGCCAAGGAATACCTTGTTTCAGGAGAAGAAAGACCCATTGAACCAAGAACCATGCAGTACCGCTTTGCAAGCATTCTGAAAAAAGTAAAATTGCCGTCAGTCCATTTTCATGCATTAAGGCATATGTTTGCTTCAAAATGTGTGAAATTAGGATTTGATGTGAAAACACTGTCGGAAATTTTAGGGCATTCCAAGGTGGAAATCACTTTAAATCGGTATGTTCACTCGTCTTTTGAGCAGAAAAAAGAGTTCATGAGCCGGATTGCTATGAATTTTTGAAAAAAACGCATCTTGAAAACTGAATAGGCGTTTGTTGTGGCTTTCACAAAAGGACATATTTTGCGAAAGAAAATCTTGATGTTTTAAAAAAAGTTTGTTGGTTGGCTAAATTGTGCGGTTATTACATATGTTAACCTTTGCAGCTCGATTAAATGTCATAAAAATAAAAAGCGACTTGATTTAATAGGGTGGTGTCTTATAGAAAAGTGATACGACATATAGTAAAAATTTCAGTAATTATAAGGACTTGATTTTTAATGAATGATAAAATTAGTGATGATTTTTGGGAAGCAATGCGATGTAAGGCAATAGAAAATGCAATTCCATTACATGGACACTTTGAACTGACTCCAAGATGTAATTTTAACTGTAAAATGTGTTATATTCATCTTGAAGAAAAAAATATTATAGAACGTGAATTGACTTTAAAAGAGTGGAGCAGTATTTTAGATGAAGCAATAGATAATGGAATGATTTTCGCATCATTAACAGGTGGGGAATGTTTATTATCGCCGTACTTCAAAAAAATCTATTTATATTTGCAGTCTAAAGGGATATTGGTAAACGTGTTGACTAATGGCTATTTGCTAAGTAGTATGATGGATTTTTTTGTTTCGCATCCACCACGTATGATACAAGTATCTGTTTATGGAAATAACGAAGATGAATATGAAAACGTAACCGGCATTAGAGCATATGGTAAGATTTCTGAATCTATAGATGAAGCGATAGAAAATAAACTGCCAATATGTATTTCAGTAACCCCAAATAAGTATTTAACTAATGTGATACCGATAATAAAAAAATATCATTCAAAAGGTGTTCCTGGAGGTGTTGCGGAGTATCTTATTAAGCCTAGATTGGATACTGGACGGACTGATTGTGATTGCAGCATATCAATTGAAGATTCTATTAGAATTTCCAAAGAATTAAGTGAATTAAATGGGCTATACGCTGATTCGAAACGTGAAGAAAATATTGACGCATTAGATTCGAATATTCAAAAAGTACCAAACAGTGCTGAAGTTCGTGGTGTTACTTGCGTGGCAGGTCGATGCGACTTTACAATTAATTGGACAGGAGAAATGATGATGTGTGCATCATTAGATTCCGTTAGGTCTAATGTATTAACTAATGGCTTTTCTCAATCGTGGGCAGAAATCAATGAAGCAGCACGCAATTTTTTAATGCCTATTGAGTGCCCTACGTGCAAGTTCTATTCTTTATGCACTCATTGTCCAGCAAATCATCTTTCTGGTGCAGAG
Organism: Oscillospiraceae bacterium; assembly: GCA_021769725.1. GTDB lineage: Bacteria > Bacillota > Clostridia > Oscillospirales > Ruminococcaceae > Ruminococcus. The sequence goes on from JAETSI010000016.1 coordinate 37,553, forward strand.
CTTGGACATTGTAATCCTATGATTTGTAGTGTTACTAAAGAACTTGTAAAAATGGGAATAGTTAGAAATTGACTTTTATTTTAGATTCACTTCACACCATAGCGATATGCTATAGTGCAATTTACTATAATGGTCAAAATGAAAGGGGGAAAAATGATGAAGGAAAAGAAAGTATATGAAAAGCCTAAAATGGAGAAAATTGAGTTTTCATTTGATGCTGCATGGAAGAAAAAGTGCAATTTTGAAAGTGCTGGTAATGATTGCGGTGGCTGTGGAAATATGCAGTACAAGTAAGTGAATTAAATTAAACAGTTTTCTTTCTTTGTTTGGTGTGAGCAGAGAAAGGATACTATAAGAAAAGAGATAATTGAAATGAAATATGTTAGAAATAATTTATTTATATTAAGAAACGTTTTAGGAGAGTTTCTGTTGTTTCCTATTTCAGAACAGCAAAAAAGTTTTCAAGGTGGAATTATGCTTAATTATATGGCTAAACAAATATGGGATTATCTTGCGATTCCAATAGATATTTGCGACATTGTTACGAAACTTACTAATGAATATGAAATAAATTATGATGAGGCAATGCGCGATGTAAAAGAACTGATTGATTGCTTCATTGAAAACGATATCATAGCTGCAGTTGATGATTTGGAAACAATTGTACCTTGAAAACTGCATAAGTATTTGCATGGTTTCAGCAAAAGGAACATATTTTGCGAAAAGAAAACTTGTAATTTATTGTGCTGAATTTTGAGGTATGAACTTCAATTAAATTTTTGAACAGAAGGTGTAGAGATGTCTGAAGAATTAAAAAATGGATTCAAAGTTAGAACCATAGATGGTAGAATTGCAAACGTTCAAAAGCGCTTAGGTGGCGGTGGACAGGGCGATGTTTATTTGGTCGATTATAATAACACTCCTATGGCATTAAAATGGTACAAAAAAGGCGTCATGAACAATCCGCAGGCATTTTATGAGAATCTTGTGGATAACAAAGAACATGGTGCCCCTAGTGCTGAGTTTTTATGGCCTGTGGATGTAACAGAATGGATTGATGGTACATTTGGTTACATAATGCCTTTGAAACCTAATGGCTATTATGAAGTTTCTGATTTCATGTTGACAAATGTGCGATTCAAATCTTACAAAATAGCTATTGATGCTGCATTGAAGATTGTATCTGCATATAGGTTGCTTCACAACGATGGTTATAGCTATCAAGACTTAAATGATGGCAACTTTTTTATTAATCCGCAGAATGGCAAAGTACTAATTTGTGATAATGACAATGTTGCTCCTGATAAAACAGAAACGGGCATTATTGGAAAACCGAGGTATATGGCTCCAGAAATCGTTATGAAGAATAATATGCCAAATAGTCTTAGCGATCTTTTTTCTATGTCTGTTATTTTATTTATTTTGTTCTGTATGACACATCCTCTTGAGGGTAAAAGATCACTTGAACCTTGTTTAAGTCCAGCACTCCAAGAAAAACTCTATGGTTCCGAAGCATTGTTTATTATGGATCCGACAAATAGAGAAAATGGTCCTCATCCGATTGTTCATAAGAATGTAAATATAGTGTGGCCATGTCTCCCGAAATATATGCAAGATCTATTCCTCAAAGCATTCAGTCAGAAAGCTTTGGAAAATCCCAATGCTCGTCCCAAAGAGCTTGAATGGATTCAAAATCTTGTGCGTTTTCGCAGTGAAATTGTTCGGTGTAGTTGTGGCAATGAGGTGTTTACACAAGACGGAAAACCATGTGTTTGCGAAAAATGTCACAAGAAGATTAATATTCCATTTAGACTTGAATTTAGTGATTATGCAATTCCTGGAATATCAGATAGTCGTATCTATAGGTGTCAACTTGGTGTTTGTAGAGCAGATGAGGCATTAAAACCTATAGGACGAGTTATTGCTAAGAAGGATAATTCTGGAATGTTGGGAGTAAGAAATCTTAGCGACAAGAGCTGGAATGCTGTTACGCCAAGTGGTAAAGCTAAACACGTTACACCAGATGAAATTATACCTCTCAAGGATGGAATTTCGTTTGTAATTGGTGATGAAAAAATTTGTATTAAAAGCAATTAAACAGGAGGAAAAATTATGCCCAATATTAACGAAACAACTGGAGTTGCCAGAAGAGAATTGACTATTTTTTACGTTCTTGATACATCTGGTAGCATGACAGGTGCTCCTATTGGAAAACTTAACCGAGCAATGAATGAAACTATCGAGGCTTTGAAGTCTTTGGCAAAAAGCAATGCAGATGCACTGCTGAAAATCGCTGTTCTTGAGTTTAATAGTGGGTGCAAATGGATTAATTCCAGTGGACCTGAAGAAATGGAAGATTTCATGTGGGAAGATCTTGACGCTGGCGGTTTAACTGATGTTGGAGCCGCTCTTAAAGAACTTGATAGCAAGTTATCGAGAAATGCGTTCTTACAATCTATGACAGGCGCATATCTCCCCGTTATTATTTTTATGACTGATGGCTGTGCAACCGATGATTATAAAAAATCCCTTACGGAAATTAGAAATAACAAGTGGTTTACTAGAGCAACCAAAATTGGTTTTGCACTTGGCGAATCTCCTGATATGAAAATGATCTCTGAAGTTGTTGGCAATAGTGAAGCAGTTATTAAGACTGATGATCTTGATCTTTTTGGACGCTTGATTAAGTTCGCATCTGTAACAGCTTCAATGCTTGCATCTCAGTCAAAAACTTCCAATGATGTTCCGACTGGCGAGGATGTGGTAAAAAAATTTAAGAATGAGAATTCTGAAGTTGCTGAAGAGATTACTCCTGATCCTATTGAAGTAACTGGATATGAAGCAGAGCCTGAGCCTGATTCAGATGACGATGAAGGATGGGGCGGAAGTGATTGGGACTGATCTTCTTTAGTTTGCTGGGAGGTAAACATGAATAAGTATTTTGTATTCAATAAAACTGTTCAAGGTCATCTCCATATAATGAAAAATAGACCATGTGAGGATTCATCTGTTTCTTATGTTGCCGAAGATAATCAATACTCTATTGCAATTGTTGCTGATGGACATGGCTCTAATTCTTGTTTCCGAAGCCAATCCGGATCAACAATTGCAACTATGGTTACTCTTGAAGCTCTAAAAAAATTTGCAGATTATCATTTGACGAAGAACGAAAATGGATTTTACACAGAAACTGATGAGTTTGTAAAGTTATTAAAGAGCGAACGTGCGAGGAAACATCTGATAAAGCAGTTAACAGATTCTATTGTATCTGATTGGTATCAGGTGATTACCGATGATATTAGTAATCACCCGCTTACAGATGATGAGATAAATAGTGCAGAGTCAGACTATGCGGATTTATATCGAAGGGGCTTAAAATTAAATCATATATATGGAACAACACTTATTGCAGCACTTGTAATGCAGAATTATGTTATTTTGTTACAACAAGGTGATGGAAGATGCGATGTGTTTTATTCTGATGCAACGGTTAATCAACCAATTCCGTGGGATGAAAGATGTTTTGATGTATATACAACTTCTATGTGTGATGATGATGTCGATACGAGCATACGTTCTACTATAATAGATATCCGAGAAAAGCCTGTTGTAGCTTGTTACATGGGAAGCGATGGAGTAGAGGATTCATTTAGAACAATGGAGGGTACACATAATTTTTATAGGCAGCTGTCCACCAAAATTATAGATGATCAAGAACATTTTATAGAGTATCTGGAGTCTTTTCTGCCAAAGTTCAGTGAATCAGGCAGTGGTGACGATGTTTCTGTTGCAGGTGTGGTTAATATTGAACAGGTTAAAGAGCTGTATAGTTGCTATAAAAATAGAATTGAAGCATATCAACTGTCTGAAGCAAAAATTCAGATAAAGACAAAAATTGATTCAATGTCTCGTAAACATGGCATTTTACAATCTCGATTAAAGAAGGAATTAGAAGAATTAACATTTAAAACTGAGGAATGGATTATTGCTATTGCACGATTTGAAGAACTTACGAAAGAGGTTGAACGACTGCAAAAACAGATTGATGAAGGTATAGAGATTCCATTGGATGATGATCAGAGTAAGAAGGAATCATCTGACTTAATTGGAATTCTTACAATGATAAAGAATCAATTCCCAGCTGCTTTTTCTATTATTGCAAATACATTTAAAAAGCATCATGTTGGAACGATTTCTTCGGTTGCATCAGTGTATGAAAGAGCTAAAATGACTTTGCAATCTCACAAAAAGCAACTGAATGACTTATCAATCGAATTACAGGCAGCAAGTAAAAGCTATAATAGTCTAAGTGCCGAGTTTGAAGAATACGACAACAAATATGTAAAATTAAATGAAGAATTAGCAGAACTTGATTTAAAAATTGAAAAGCTACAAGCACCTTAAAGTATGAAGATGAAGGGAGCAATGTCATGCTTATATTGCTCCCTTTTCTTATGAAGATTGGATTGTTATAATGGAGAGAACAAAAAAGTATTACTATTCTCATGCTTTAACTAATAGTGAACGAAAAATATGTGATTTAATAATTGATGGATTAGAAAATAGAAAGAAAAGTATTATTTTATCTGGAATGAATTCCAGTAATGCATCAATTGTTAAAGTTTTGAAGGTTATAGATTTGGATTTTCCAGAATATTTTTTTCTTAATATTGCAGCGACTAAGATATGGAATATTGGGATGACAAAAAAAATCGATATTGGATATCACTATTCAATAGATGAGATTGCTGTAATAGAAAAACAAATTGCTCAGAAGTGTCAGGGTATTATTAATTCAATTTCACAAGAATCATCACTTCTGAAGAAAGAGAAAATATTGCACAATTACCTCATAAGGTATATTCATTATGCCACAGGAGATTTATCAAATCCCAGACTTCATAATATAGTTGGTGCATTAGTGGATGGTATTGCGGTGTGTGATGGTTATGCAAAAGCATTTCGTTATATATGCGATAAACAAGATATTCTTTGCATGGTAGTAACAGGTATAGCTACAAATGCAATCGACGGCATTAGGGGAACACATGCTTGGAATATTGTCAGGGTGCATAAGAAGGGTTGTTGTCATGTCGATGTAACATGGGATAGCTGCTTTTACCACAGTGGTTTATCTCATTATGTGTTTTTCAATCAAACCGATCAGGATATGATGGCAGATCATTCGTGGGATCAAGCTAAGGTACCAAAATGTGGCGTGGCAGTTGAAGAAGTAATAACATATTGTGAGACGGCTAAGCAATTGGAAGATGTAATTTGTACGAATATAAAAAGTGGCAAATTAACCTTTAGCTTAAAAGTGAAAAAGAATTTTTCGGGAAACGAAGAGATTTTAGCTTTTACGCAGAAAATTGTTGAAAGACATTTCGAGTTAAAGGTAAAGAGATACACTGTATCTTATATCGCAACTCGTAATCAAATAGAATACCAATTCGAGAAGTTTTAGAAATGTATGATTTATCATACAAAAAAAGGAGAATGAATAATGGAAAGTATTTCCGCTAAAGTTGCCTTGAAACAGCTTATTGAAACTAAGGGTGTTAATATATTGAATAATGGAAAGCAGTGTATGTCCGTTTTGATGGATATGGCACCTAAGGATAAAGATGGACTTGAAAATATTAAAGTTGCCTTTGAGAAGAATCTTCAATTACTATTGGTAGATGCAAATTCTAAATCCATGGCTGAGAAACAGAATTCAATTGATACTATGTACAAAAGACTCATTGGACGTCTCAATGAGCAAACAGCAAGAGAAATTTGTAATATATTTATATTTGCTCTTGGCTGGAATGTAAGTGTTAGAACAACAGCTCCTACATCTCCGCAGGCACCAACACCTCCTATAAATCATGTACAGCAAAAACCACCGGCATATACTCAGCCGAGACAAACTCAATATCAATATTCACCGCAACCTCCAAGGAAAACTACAAAAACAATGAGATTTCCTAAAGTTGCCATCTTAAGTGTATGTGCATTAGTAGTAATTATTGGTAGTGTCGTATTGCTTTCAGGTAGAAATAACAAGAGCAGCATTGATGAACCGACTTCTTCAAATGGTGCAATTAATAGTAATGAGGAATACAATCAAATTTTAACTGATAATAATAGTTCTGAGAGTGATTTAGAAGATAGCTCTGAGAGTGAGTTAGAAGAAAGTACAATTAAAGTTACTGAACCTGTTCCGACTATTCTCAGTATCGATTCAATCCCTGAATCTACTACATCTGTTGATAAAATTGATATTCAGCAAATATCGGATAAAATTTCATCTGAAAAAGAGAAGAAAACATATGAGTTTACTTCTATAGAAGCAGGTAGATATAGATTTGAACTTTCTGATGTTCCTCAGAATATATGGTTTAAACTTTATATTTACAATGCCTCTATGGAACAGCTTGATTATGGATCTGGAGATAATGGAGATGGTATAACTGCTGATTTAGAAGCAGATACAAAGTATTACCTTGTAGTTGAACAAGGTGGTAATACTGGTTCTTATACATTAAACATTGGCTCGCAGAAGCCGACTACTGATATATCTACTTACACATCAGTTGATGATAGTACACAATTTACAAATCAAAGGAATATTTATAAATTCACTTCGTCTGTAGCAGGCACATATAGATTTGAACTTTCTAATGTTCCTCAGAATATATGGTTTAAATTTTACCTTTACAATGCCTCTATGGAACAGCTTGATTATGGCTCTGGAGATAATGGAGATGGTATAACCGCTGATTTAGATACAGGTACAGAGTATTATTTTGTAGTTGAACAAGGGGGTAATATTGGTTCCTATACATTAAACGTTGGTTCGCAGAAGTCTACTTCTGATATATCAACTTACAAATCAGTTAATGATAGTACACAATTTACAAATCAAAGGAATATCTATGAATTCACTTTGTCTGTAGCAGGCACATATAGATTTGAACTTTCTAATGTTTCAAAAGATACTTGGTTCAAGTTTTATCTTTATAATTCCTCGATGGAGCAACTAGAATATGGCTCTGGAGATAATGGAGATGGTATAACTTTTGATTTAGATGCAGGTACAAAGTATTACTTTGTAGTTGAACAAGGTGGTAATACTGGAAATTACAGAATGAACTATGGGATTTATAAAGAGGAATGATGTGAGAATCGAGGTGTGATAATGAAAGTAAATGCACAGGTAATACTTATTAGATGCAAATCTTCAAAACGTTTGTATGGTGCGAGAATCCAGCAAAGGAAGGGCAAAGAGTGGGATATGACATGGTCATTTCCTATTGATGATATGCGTGCCAAGAATGAAGGCTTTGATAAAACAACACTCAATGTTGACTGCTGTGCTACCGAGGAATATCCAGGTTGTCCAACTTGTGGAGCTACAGGATATGTTCAGTGTGCCGCTTGTGGTAAACTTACTTGCTGGAATGGGGAAAATAGAAGTAAGTGTGCATGGTGCAACGAACAGTTAAACGATATAGCATACAGAGGTGCAATGGATATCTCTGTAGGTGATGATTAATGAGGTAGTATTAAAAATAGAATATGGATGATTCTCAATACAAAAGCCCATACACTAAAAGTGAGTACAGTGGAATGATACGAGTTAGGAATAGCTCGACGGGAGAAATGGAAGAAAGGGAAATTAGGCGAACTGTCTATAGAAATTCCGAAATAAATCCTGATTTTATAGTTCCAGCTGGAACAAAATTGGGTAAGGAAATTACAAAAAAAGATGAGACTAATTTGGAAAGAATGCAATCTGGAAGATCTCCTGTAATTCAGAGGCAAAGTGAGAATGGTACTGTCGAATATGAAAAAATCGAACTGCATCACTTAACATCTGAAGAGAGAAACCGTGGAAGTCAGTTTTTCAATGGTGAAAGAAGAGATGGTACATTAGTTGAAATGGCAGATAGCACTCATGATAAGTACAAAAAGCAACTTCATGCTATTAATGCATCGAATAATAGCTTTCGTAAATCAAAAGTTGAATCTGTTGATGAAAATGGTAAGCCAATAAGACAGAAAGTTAAATCATATGATGCAACTCAATATGAAAAATTTAGATCTCAGTATTGGGTGGACAGAGCATATGAAATTACACAACAAAGACAGAGTGAAAACTCTGAACAAACAACGCATTTAAATAAGAACAATGAAGGAGGAATCGACATGGCAAAATCTTGGGAATTAACACCAGAAGAAAGAAAACGTGTACATGAAAACGAAAAGAAAGTAGCGGAGAAATGGCGTAATAAATCTTCTACATCTTCTTCAGATGAAGGAAAAGGCGAGCGAGAAAGGGAAAGAACCAGAGATAGAGGACAATCACGCTGAACTGCGAAAACAGTCAGCCATTGTTATTAAGATGGCTGACTGTTATTTGAATATAAAGAGGTATTGAAATGAGTACAAACGCAAGAATATTACATGGAGAGCTTTTGGAGAAGAATATTCCACCTGTTTTAAATGCATCTACTCCGAGTTTAGTTAGATTAAAAGGAAAATTTCACTCTAATTCAACGGCATTTGATATCGATGAATCCATTCTAAGTAAGCATTCATTGTTTATTGGAGGAACTGGATGTGGAAAAACAACATTGTTCTTCCACTTTGTCGATCAGCTAAAAAGGAAAATGACCAATGATGATATAATGATAATATTTGACAGTAAGGGCGATTTTTACAGTAAGTTTGGTAGGAAAGATGATTATGTCTTAGGAAATTCTTCTCAGTATATTCAGAAATCTGTAAAGTGGAATATTTTCAAAGAAATACTGGCTGACGGAATGGACGAACGCAATTATATTTTTAATATACATGAAATATGTAAGTCGTTTTTTGCTGAACGTCTAAAAAAAACGTCAAATGCATTTTTCCCTCATGCAGCGAGCGACTTGTTTTCGGCAATTTTAATATCTTTGATCAGAGATTGTAAATCGTCTGCTGTGGATAGAAATACATATTTCTATAATGATAAGTTACGTGAAATTATTGATGGATTTACTGTGGAACATATTATTGATAATCTTAGTGACCATACTGATCTTAATTCTGTGATTTCATATATTGACGGTGGCGGCGACCAATCACAAGGTGTATTATCAGAAATGTATTCAGTAATTAAAGAAATCTTTATTGGTGTTTTTGCAGAGCATGGTGCTTTTTCTATTCGTGACTTTGTTAAGAAAAAAGGCGGAAAAACTCTGTTCATTGAGTACGATTTATCTATTGGTAGTGTTCTAACACCTGTATATTCACTTTTATTTGATCTTGCTTTAAAAGAAGCACTTGGAAGAAACAATTCTCAAATCAAAGGAAATGTATACTTGATTTGCGATGAGTTTAGACTTTTGCCGAATTTACAGCATATAGATGATGGCGTGAATTTCGGCAGAAGTTTGGGGGTTAAGGTCTTTGCAGGATTACAAAGTATAAATCAGTTGATAGAGGTCTATGGTGATGCAAGAGGAAAGAATATTGCTGCTGGTTTTTCATCTGTTTATGCATTTCGTGCAAATGATTCAGAAACCAGAAAATTTATTATTGACCTGTTTGGAAAAAATTATGTTTTAGAGCAGTATATGACGCTTGATAAAAAGTATGTTGAAAATAAGCGTAATGGAAACACGGTTGAAGATTGGGATATGATTTCTCTGGGCGTTGGAGAGGCAATAGTGGGGCTTCCTTTTCAAAAGCCATTTCGTTTTCAATTTAATGATTATTAAAGGGTGAAATTTATGAATGCATTTTTTATTATTATGAAATTGATGCTTCAGATCTTCATTGCTATTTGGAATGGCTTCGTAGGTATCATAAATCTAATTATCGGAAGAGTAAATAAAAAGAACATTGAAAAGAATAATCGTATTAGTAGAGGGGTTATTGAAAGCAAAGGAGTTCCAATTAATACTATCTTTATCAATGGGTGTAATAGAAATTCTATTATTTCGGGAAGTGAGCATTTTGTCCGCAATGAAATATTGATTAATGCCTTATTAAATTCGGTAAATTGTGGAATGCCTGTTATATTAATGCACGAATCAAATTCGGAAATTGAACATATGGTTGGCTCTCAAATATATAATAGTGTTATTATTGACAGAAAAAGTTTGATTTATGATCCGTTTTATAACCGGTCAGAATCTGATATAATAAAGATGATTTTGACAGTAGCCAAAAAAGAGTATGGCTTAAAAGATGAAGCAAGGTATGCAATCAAAGGAATGCTTTCTTTTTTGAACGCCAAAAAACGAAAACCGACTTTGCTAGCTTTGGCAAATTGTCCATATAATGACTTATATGATAAGATAGATGATATGGTATATAAGGGAAAAATGAGTGACACGGTTGGAAATGACATTAAATCATATCTATCAAGTGGACAAGGTGAGCATATAAAGCTAAAAAGTTTCTTTGATGATTTACTTGATGAGTGCGGAAATAATCCCTTTAAGAATTCTCTGGTCGATGTCTTAAAGGCTGTATCGGAAAGGAAAATAGTTTTAATTAATATTGGGAATTCTACAAACAAACATTATATTTCAACCCTTGTATACCAATTAGAAATTGCTTTAAGAATGGGATATACATTTAGCTTGGTTTTGGATGAAATTTCTATTTCAAAGGATATAGAGTGTCTAAACAAGCTTATTGTATCGAATAACCCACATTGTAATTTGACTATATCGACAAGTGACCTATATTCCATGCTTGGTGCCGATGAAAAATTAATGTATACATTATTAGGGAATAGTATAGAAAACATTATTATGCAACATGGTTCTGCTGTGAGTGCCGAAGAGTGGTCAAAAGCAATAGGTTTTTATGAAAAAACCGAAACTACCACAACTTTAAGTAGAGGTAAAACTAAAGGTGGATTTTCTCTTTTTCCAAGCTATAATGATAATAAATCTTTGGCTTACTCTACAAAGCGTGAACCTATTGTAAAGTCGGAGGAAATCTTGCGTATGTGTAATAATGAAATGTATATCTATGATCGATCCCTTAATCAATTAGTTCATTGTTATGCAACTAATTGAGACAAAGTGGAGAAATACGAATGAAACGGTGACCCTGTGGCATATTTTCAAATAAATTAATTCCTTAAAATAATAAATAAGGTGATAAAAATGAATGATCTCACAGCAAAATATGCATTAAAAATGCTCATTGAAAATAGAGGCGTTGAACAATTAAAAAACGGAAATCAGTGTATGGCACTTCTGAAAGATATGGCTTCAAATGATAAAGCGGGTCTTGAAAATATTCAAGTGGTTTTCGATAGACATCTCCAGCAATTATTGATTGATGCGAGTTTTGGTTCTAATGCTGACCAACAAAATGCAATTGACATACTTTACAGTAAGTTAATTGATAGATTCAGTATTCAAACCACAAAAGAGATTTGTTCTATATTTGCTTTTGCTCTTAACTGGAATGTTATCATTCAATCATCTGCTGATACCCCATCTCATGATGAAAGCGATGTGGTTTCACCAATAACACCATTGCAGCTCAAGCGACAAAATAAAAAATTGTATTCTCCAAATAAGATGAAGTTGTTCAGAACAATTAAAATTATTTTTGGTATAGCTGGTGCTTTGGCAGTTATTGTAATAGTTAGTACAATTTTTATTGCAAGAAAAAATGATTCATCAAAAGAAATTAATGAATTTTCTGAAAGCAACACAACATCGAAGGCAACATCGTCAAATTATTTAGATGTTTTTGAGAGCACAACAGAACCAAGTGAATTTGTTACTAATAATGAAGTTGATGATGAGGTAACGGAAGCAGTAGAAAGTCAAACCATGCCAATAACAAACGCTAATATTCCTGAAAATGCTATTGCTTTTAATGGCCATTACTATTATGGGTATTCTTATGGGATATCATGGGAAGAGGCTGAGAGTTACTGTTCTTCTTTAGATGGTCACTTAATATCAATTAATTCAGTTAAGGAACAAGAATTGGCATTGGAAATAGCCAAAAGCGTTGGAAAAGATAATATATGGACTGGCGGTTATTATTCAAACGGCAGATGGTTGTGGAGTGATTCAACCGATTTTACATATAACAATTGGGATAGCCGTGAAGTATACGACAATATATTAGACGAGATAATTGTTTTCGAACAGCCAGATAATTATAGTGGAGATGAGTACTATATTCGTTTTGTTAGCAGGGATATTGATTATCCTGATAATAATTGGTGGGCGAATGAAGGAAAGTGGAATGATACAGCGATGAATGGGGATAGCGATGCACCATTATCTTCGTTTGGCTTTATTTGTGAATGGTCATAAAGGAAATATACATGTAGTATCGTTATATCAATTCGATTTTACTGTGCTTGAAAATAAAACGGAGGTTGTTTAGCATATGAAATGTTTAAACTGTGGTTCAGAATGGAATACAAATTCCAGTTACCCACAATTAAAGAGTTGTCCCTTTTGTGGAAAACCACTTTCAGTACCTAATGACAATAAGGAAGAGATAACAGTCAGTAAAACAATTAAAGGTATTATAGATCAATTTGGTCTTGATATTATTCTTCAAAAAAATAAGTTCCTTTCAATTTTCGGAGATTATGCCCCGAGACTTAAAAAAGAGAAAAAGATGATTTCCATTGCTTTGGATGAAAATATTGCTGATCTTTTTGTTAATTGTGAAATTGAAGAACGAGAGGCTAATATTCAAAAAGCAAGAAGAGCAATGAATTTAATTATGTCTGAGAGTGCGATTGATCTTGTTATTTCTTCATTTATAGATGCCTTGGGATGGGATATTGGTAAATTAGATAGCGATTGTACTAATATGGATGATATTGTTCTGAGTGAAGAAAAAATTGATACTGTAAATTATGAATTTGAAACTTCAGAAGAGTTATTTCATATTGTTCAAGACAGTCTTACAAAAATAGAAAAGAGTGGAATAATTTTTAATCAGCAAAGATTTGAAAGTGAACGCAATGATAAACGCTTTCAGAATGCATGTGATGAGTTAAACAGAGAAAATTATGGCACTGCACTTAAAATATTTAATGAGCTATTATATCCAGAAACTAGAAATCCTAATAAAATCGTAAATACTTTAGCAGGAATAAAATTAGCACAGATGTATTTTTGGGGTGAAGGTGTTGAAGTAGATAAAAAGAAATCTGTTCAGATAATGGTTTCCTTAATTGACTGCCGTAATCCTCTGGTTATAGCTTGGATAAGTGAGTATTATAGAATCGCTATTACAAATGTTTCTGTAAAATCACCTGAATTTTCTAAAATAATATATGATATTTGCAGCAATGAGTTAAAGTTAATGGCCGATTTAGGCGATCCTGATGCGCAGTATTTCTTGGGCTTTAATTTGATTTATGGACTTAATTGTAATAAAAACGAAAGTGAAGGCTTTAGATATATAAAGTCATCTGTAGAGAATAAGAACATACATGCATCTGTTACACTGGCTTCGTGTTACATTGAAGGAATTGGAACTAGTAAAGATGTGGCAAAAGGAATTCATATTTTGCTTAATTTGGAGGGTTCTTCATGTCCACAAGTACAATATAAGCTCGGTTTAATTTATTATTTGGACAAGTATCAAGATTATGTTCATAGAGATTATAGCAAAGCACTAAAATATTTTCTCAGTGCAGCCACTTGTGGACATGTATCGGCAAAAGATTATGTTGGAGATATGTACTATTATGGATATGGCGTTAAAGTAAATTATGATATTGCAAAGCAATGGTATGAGTTAGCTGCAGCAGGAGAAAATACCCACGCTACAGCACAACTTGGCATGATTTATTATTGTGGTAATGGGGTACCAGAAGATGAAGATAGTGCTTTTCACTATTTTAAAATCGCAGCAGATAAAGGAAATACATATTCACAATATATGCTCCATTTATTCTATTTTTCTGATGGGAAATATAAAAACTATGAGTTGGGGAGGCAATATCTTGAAAAAGCTGCTAAGCAAGGTGATGTTGATTCACAAAAGTTACTTGCAAGAATGTATGTAAGCGATTTTGGATTTAGTGATGATTCAAAATTTGTTTATTGGATTCGTAAAGCAGCTGAACAAGGTGATGGTGAAGCGGAAAGAATACTTGGGGAAGCTTATATCAAATTTGACAATAATAAGGTTTTGCCAACAGATTATAATAAAGCAATAGTTTGGTTGGACAGAGCAGTTATGCATAATAATATAGAAGCAATGGTATGTTTAATGGAGGTATATTCTGAAGGCTTTGGAGTTCCTGTTAACGCTGTCAAGGTTAATAATTTGGTTAATGAAATAACCGCAAAAATGAAAGATAATGAATATACAGAAGAGATACTTGGAATGATAGATAGAATTACAAAAGTTGCAATTAATATTGGAAAATATTATTACGAATTGGGGAAATTTGAAGTATCTTTTTCGCATTTTGAACAGGCGTATGATGCTGATAAAACTGGTGAAGCAGCTAGATGGTTAGGTGTTTGTTATAAAAATGGATTTGGTGTAAAGAAAAACAAGAAGAAAGCAAAAGAATATTTCAAAGAAGCTGCCAATAAGGGGGACAGTATCGCTAACAATGAATTAAAAAAATTCATATTCTAATATGAATTTGAATTTTAGGGGAGTAAATGATGATTTGTGAAAAATGTAAAAGTGAGTGGAATACTCCAAGAAGTTTTTATCAATCAAATAAATGCCCATTCTGTGGAGCAACATTGATCGAAAGTAAAAGTCAAGATACAATGGAAAATGTTGTAAAGCAGATTTTCGAACAGTTTGGTTCAGAAATATTGCTGGACAAAAATAAATTTTTGGCGATATTTGTAGATTATGCGCCTAAAATGAAAAAAGAGAGAAAAATGCTGGCTATAGCATTGGATGAAGGTGTCGCAAAATTCTTTGTTAATTGTGCTGAGTGCGATAGAGAAACTAATGTTGATAAAGCAAGAAAATCAATGAATCCAATTATGTCAGAAACTGCAGTTGATACAGTAATTCAAAGTTTAATTTTTGCACTTGGATGGAAATTGGAACTGCAGAAATCAGCATTACAGAATATGAATCATTATCAATTAGTTCAACAAAACTGTGAAAATGGAACTCATAATACAATGCTTTCTATTGGAGATGAGTTTAATTTTGGCAGATATAACTCAAATCCTATTCGATGGAGAGTGGTGGATATTGATGATGAAAAGGGCGTTTTGTTAGTAATTGCTATTGATTCGCTAGATTCGAAGAAAAGAAATGATATATGCTGGCTAAATGAATTTTTTTACAAATATTCGTTTAATGGTAGTGAAAAAAATTGTATTTTCAAATATGATAGTAGATATGGTTATGTATCTTGCTTTAGATCATTTGCTTGCGATATTAATTACGAAGAGGAAGCTCTTATTCGTGAGCATTTTGATTTTTGGTATTGGAAAGTAGATAACTATTGTGTTTGTATTAAAAAGGTTTTGCCCGACACAAATGAAGATAGTTTGTATTTTGATGAAAAATCCGGATTTCCAGGTTATACACCTGCTTTATATCTTAAAACAATGGAGCTATCATCGCAAATATCAGAAATCTCAAAAAATAATGCTTTAGATATTAGACAAAACGAAATGATAAAAGAGCTCTCTGAAAATGATAAATTTGAATTTGGTGAATATAGTGGAAAATCGATTGTGTGGCGAGTAATAAAAAAGACATGCTTTACTATAACTGCCATCAGTGAAAAACCTATTTGTTTTAGAAAATTTCATACCGATAGAACAACCAATAAGTGGTCAAAATCTATACTTCGTGATTGGTTGAATGGAGAATTTTATAATAAAGCATTTAATGATATAGAAAAGATGTCTATAATCGATATTAATCATGAATTAGATGTATACTCTATAGAAAGCTCTAAAATGGATAAGGTTTTTTTGCTAAGTAAGAAAGAGGTAAGTCATTATTTTAATAATGAAAAAAAGCGCGCGTGTGGTTCATGGTGGTGGTTGAGAACACCAATTAGAACCACACGAGTTGAACGGGTAAATGGAGATGGAAGTTTTAGTAAAGATGGTTCATGTGTTGATGATCCTTATGGTGGAGTTCGACCTGCTTTGAAAATTAAATTGTATCCATAATTTAGGGAGAATTCGTTGTTTGGGGAACTGCCGTTTATTCAGCTATAAATCAAAATATCTCCATTAACAGTGCAATATGTTGTATATAGATAAGACAAGGAAATCGGTATTGCGTATTTGTGCCATTTCTGTACAATCTGATGAAAATATGGTTGCGTGTCAGAATTACGGCTTTGTTTGATCTTATCTTAAAATTGTAATTCAAATTTAATTATGATAATTTCAATAAAAAAGAACATCTATAATAAAATCCTTTTCGACACTTCTATCCCTCCACCGGAAACAGGTGGGATTTTAGGCAGTGAGAATGGCGTTATAACGAGTTATATGCCGGATAAGGGTTTATATTACGGAAAAATAGGACAATATGTCCCGACTGTCTCTATTTTAAATAAGCAAATACAAGAATGGTATGAGCAGAATATTATGTTCTGTGGCATATATCACACTCATTATGAGGGCGACATACGATTATCAGGAGGTGATATACTCTATATAGAATCCATATTAAGGCAATTTGAGCCGTATGTTGATAGTCTTTTATTTCCTTTGGTATTTCCCAAAAAAGAGATTATCTTTTACAGTGCAAAATTGCAGGAAGGACATATTAATGTCGTTGATGAAGAGCTACTAATTATTAACTAGGAGGTTAACCATGAAAACTAAGACTAATGAAAAGAAGAATGTATGTCCAAATGAGCTTCAGCTCCCTACAGGTGCTTTCAGCAGCGGTAACTGTGTGGGATGCAGATATTGGTATCCGAGCAAGAAGGATAGCAATGGCCGTGATTACTGCAGCTACTATGACACCTACTATTATCCGCGCGAGAGAGGCGGATGCCTGAGCCGCGAGGATTAAGTTCTAAACTATGTGACCAACAAGAGATTTTTATGTCGCCTAATACATCAGCCGGGAACAGTGCAATACTGTATTTTGCATTATGTTCCCGGCTGATGTAGAAAATCATATGATTTGAACGCAAATATTCTTTCGCTCTCTGAGTTTAAAAAGCATATTTTTAGTATGTGATATAACTCATTAGAATAAAAATTTAGATTGGATGGAGATTTACAATGCAAAATGAAAACCTGTTTTACTTAATCTGGGGAATCGTAAAAGCGATTCTATGGTTTATTTTCAGACTTATCATATTGATCCCAATGGTAATGATTACAATTATTATGGCTATGTTTGGCGCTGGAGAAGCATCTGTAGGCGAGGCAATTTGGAAGTGCATTTGTCATCCTTTCAGTGCGCTTGCGGAAGCAATTCGTTCTATCTCTTATGAGATAAAAGTTTACAAGAACAATAAATAGCATTTTATTTAAGGTGGTTATCAAAATGGATGAATTGATGAGAAGGGCTAATAACGGCGATGCTGAAGCTGAAGCAGAACTTGCAAGAAGATATGCGAATAATGAAGATTTTGAATCTTCAGTTCAATGGAATTTGAGAGCAGCATCTCACGGATCTTCGGCTGCAATGCTGGCATTGTGGAGTCAATACAGTAATGGCAATGGGGTTCAAGCCAATCAAACTGAGGCTAATAAGTGGCTTATTAAATCCGCAGATGCGGGATGTGGGGCTGCTATGTTTAGCCTTGCTGGAAAATACAGAGATGGCAGTGATGGTTTTCAACAGAATCCTAACCTTGCATTTAAGTACACTGAGCGAATGTGTAATGCAGAAGGCTGGAGCAGTTGCGGACGCTTTGAAACTGCTGAATGCTATTTAAAAGGAATTGGTGTCGCAAAAGATGTAAACAAAGCCTATAATATGTTCCTTGAACTAGCAAATGAAGGTTATGGAGATGCTCAATTCAAAATGGCGTATATGTATGGCTCTGGGATTGAATTTGAAAGCAATCCTGAACAAGCTGTTTATTGGGGTAATCAAGCTGTTAATTCAACTAAAACAGCAGGAGTATCTGACGTTGAAAAAGTACATCAACTAGCAAATAAAATATTGCAGATGGAGTATTCTAATCAGGAAAACAATAGTAATGAAAATTCTGGTGGATGTTACATAGCAACTGCAGTATATGGCTCATACGATTGCCCGCAGGTTTGGGTGCTTCGCCGTTTTAGGGACTATAAACTGGCAAAGACATGGTATGGAAGGGCTTTTATCAAAATATATTATGCAATTAGTCCTACCTTGGTAAAGTGGTTTGGAAAGTCCTCATGGTTTATCAATCTGTGGAAACCCAAACTTGATGATATGGTTAGAACGCTTAAAGATGATGGGTTTGATGATACGCCTTATCGTGACAAGTAGATGTATGAAAAATATTATATGATTAAATATATATAATAATGCCTCCTATAGTATGGGTGCTAGATGTCATTGAATATCGTAAAAAATACTATGTTCTGGAATGCAATATTTTTAATGCGAGTAATTATTATGATTGTGATAGAAATTCAATTGTGTTAGCAGTTGAAAAGGCATTACGAGGGTTTATTATATTTGCCGAACTGAACAGATTTTATAAAAAAGTCAAAAACTGAGAGGCAGTTCCAAAAAATTCTTCAGATCCGAACCGGTTGTAAAGTGCAAAAATATCATTTTTCAATTTTCTGAAAATAGAGTTTTTCCCATTGATCAGGCGTTTTGTAGTTGAGCATACTATGCGGACGTTCGCTATTGTAAAATTTGACATAGTCAAAAATGGCTTTGTAAGGTTCTTTTACGCATTCATCATATGAATGAAAATTTGAAGTTCGATCTCAACAATCAAACGATTCTTGCACCCCAAACAAAAAATGCACCCTCCGAAATAACAGAGGGTGCATTGTATCAAAATTGGAGTCTTTAGCCATATTGGTGAGACCAAATGGATACTCACCTTAAAAAGCCCGTATTTACGGGCTTTTTTCATGTTTTTTAACCGGAAATTTTAAAGTGAAAACCGTGGATGCTTTTCACCGATTTTAGCCGACCGGAAGGATTTGAACCCTACACAACGAAATATTGTCAAATAAATCGGTAAGTTTTGGGAGAGTTTCTCTCTTAACTTTCCGATTTTTATGAAAAAACTTTCACAAAGTTTTCAAGACCGTTTTGTCTAATATCACGAAAGTGATCAACGACAAAACGGTCTTTTTTTATTTCTCAAAAAAGGACGTGATACCCATGTGGCAGTTATACTATTAAAATGGAAAATAAAACAAAGGAGGAAATCAATGAACAACAAACTTGTGATCAACACAAATCTGCTCCGCAAAGAATCGGAGTTCAAAACAAGAACCTGTGTGGTGGAAAAAGCGATAGCAGTTTCCCATTCTGAATTTGAAAGTTTGAAAAAAAATCCCTTGCAACATAATGACCTGATTGCTGATAACGTAGACCTGATTTATTGCGACAGCGATGATGTTTATCATTGTCTGCTGATCTACGATGAGGAAAATGGCGACGGTCTGCTGATCGAAGCTGAAGGCTCGGCTTACGCAAGATACGCCCAGTATATTCCAAAGGCAAGGGAGCTGGTGGAAAGACATCAGGATCCCGAAATTCAACTAACAAACGGTGAAAGAAAACTCCATGAGCTGTTAAACGAAACGGCGGAAAGGATAGCAATATTTGCAAAGCTTGGCTATTCGGAGTTTTCATTATATGATGTTCTGGATGATCTCGGCTGTGATTTTGACGAAGTGAAAAAAATGCTTGTTGAAGCGGCAGTGGAAATTCTTAATGAACGAAAGAATATTCAATCGGTCAAAATTCATGATCTTGATGTGCCGTTTCAGCCTGATATTTCAAATGAAATCAAAGAAGAAAACAGTGAGTGCGAAGATATGTCAGAAGAACCCGATATTGGAATGACGATGTGAGGTGTGATATGATTTACAACGAAAAGAAGGTAGAAATGCTCAGACAGAGGTATCCCGAAGGCACTCGGATTTGTCTTGACCACATGGAGGATATATGTCCTGTGGAAAGCGGAACTTGCGGCTGGGTTCAGTTCGTGGACGACGCGGGTACTCTGCATTGTAAATTCGATAACGGAAGAACGCTTGGCGTTATCCCCGATGTGGATCAGTTCCATAAAATCGATCAGGAACAGACTCAGACTGATGAGCAGACAGAGGAAAATATTGAGTGTAAGGAAATTACGGAAACGGAGGATATTGAAGAATCCGAGGAAATGTATATGTCCATGTAGGGCTTGAAATACGGCGGTTTATGTGATATAATGTCTGATATATACAGTACAAGAAAGGAAAATGGATATGCCGAATAAGCCGCTCCTTGACCGAGCCTTATACAAAAAAATTAAAGCTATGGACCGTGAAACAATGGACAACTTCATTCAGAATATATATCAGACAGGAAAAGACGACGTACACGCCACAGAAGTCGACTTCGACAAGCTGCGTGAAGATATATCCAAGATCAAGGGTATCGGAGAAAGCCGTTTAAATGAAATAATGGCTGTGATCGAAAGTCATGTCGGAGCTGACTCCGAATAATACAATTAAATATTGCAGAACTGCCGTTAAATGAGAGATCATTTAGCGGCTTTTTTATTTAAAACGAGAAAGAAGTGAAACAGCTTGATAAAGTATTTTGATATCTTTGCAGGGATCGGCGGATTCCGTTCGGGACTTGAAAAAGCAGGCGGATTTGAGTGCGTCGGTTACTGCGAAGTCGATAAATATGCTAAAAAAGCATACGAAACAATGTACGATACAAGAAACGAGGTGTATTACAATGACGCAAGAAAAATCGACCCCAATGAGCTGCCCGATTTCGACCTTATATGCGGAGGCTTCCCTTGTGTGCGACACGTTCCTGACTGAAAAGGTCAGGCACTAAATAAGAACGTG
>JAETSI010000102.1 GCA_021769725.1 Oscillospiraceae bacterium
GATTTCTTCAATGTTTCGTTGGACTATTTAGTTTATGGAAAAGAAAAAAACTCATCAAAGATCGAGTTGACCGTTGATGAGCAGGAGCTACTTACTTACTATAATAAATTACAGGATATCAACAAAGGAAAGGTTATCGGCACAGCCAAAACACTTGCTGAATTGGAAGAGCCTGTTTCCGATGAGCCGACTAACGAGATAGAACCAGAGGAGAGCCGACTAAAAATTAATTGCAGTGCGTATCGAGTTTCGGCAGGAGCAGGCTTTGAGCTTGGTGAGGGCGATGAGTGGTACGAAATCGAAGTACCGGACACGCCTGAAGCGCGAAAAGCTGATTTTGCTCTTCAGATAAAGGGCAACAGCATGAAGCCTATTTACTTTGACGGAGATATTGTTCTTGTTAAGAAACAACCGTCTGTAGACCTTGGGCAAATCGGCATTTTCAGCATAGAGGGCAATGGTTATATTAAGAAGTTCGGTGGAGACAGGTTGATCTCCCTCAACGCTGAATACGATGACATTGTTTTTTCTGACTATGACGAAGATCGTATTCAATGCTTTGGAAAAGTAATCGGAAGAGTTTAGAGCACAACCATTATATACATATTGTATAAAAAATGATATGGGAACTTGTTCCCATTAAGGCACTTTTTTGTTCCCATATTCCTATATCATTTTTTCAACAATTTATTCCTATTTTCAAAATCAGATGTTTAAAAAATCACACTATATTTAAACCCTTAAATCGCAATATATAGGCATTGTTCAAATTTCTTTAAACACTAAGTAGACTATTTAAACACTGATTAAACAGTATTTTATAATAAATTGAAAATGCGCCGAAATTGTGGAAAACTCCTCATTTCGGTGCATTTATTTTTGACACGTTATTTTTATTAACTTTTATAAAACCAGATTGACAAGGATAAAAAACAGGCGAAATATAGGCAAAAATTAGCTCATATCAGGACAAAAAAGGTCATACCGTGGAAATAAAGGTTTTTTGTATTCTGCTTGTCAAATAACAACAGGAAAGATAAACATCGGAGAATCATATATGCCTTCTCCGATGTTTGTTTATTATTTTCCGTAAACAAGTTTTAGAATATTCTGCTCTGACCATACTTCATTTGATTGAATGATAGCCCCATGATATTTTTTGTAAATGCGAAACGGAGCATCCAATGAATTATCATAAATAGAACAGATATCGCAAATATCAACAAACTGAGGAAGTAAAGAAAGACACCTATCATACCGTGCTCTTATTTTCTCCTCCGGAACATCATGACCTCCTATTGCTTTTCTGGATGCCACTCTCATAACGTTAATATCGGCAGAACACGTTAAAACATAGTATCCACGTATAAAATATCCGAAGTCTCTTGCACGCCTTAACAGATTAAGATTTCTATCAGTTGAAAGCACTGTTTCAAAAGTAAAGTCACTTTTGCTTTGCAGCTTAGATTCCCGTAATCGTTCGGCTTCTAATGCTGCTTCCATAACAGATATTTCATTATCTTTTTGAATTAAATCATCATTGATATATGTTCCACATATAGTTGTACTTCCAGTAATTGTTGATTTTCACGAACCATTAGGACCTGCAAATACTACTATCTTAGGTAACATATACTATTCTCCCATCAGGATATTCCATATATGTTTTTTTCGTGCAACATCATATTTGGCTATTGGAGCATTCAATTCTGCACGCTTTTTATTATCTGATTCCATAGCTCTATATAAACTGAGCTGCAACAAGCGCCTCGCTATTAATTAACCTTGCTATTCTATAGGCTTTTGCTCTTGATTTTTCTTTTCTGACAGTAACAACCGACTTAGCAATAGGCTCAGACTTTGTTGATGTATTTCGATATGTTGATTTAATAATTTTAATTTTCATAATCTACTGCCTCCTTATATATATTATACTATTTTGGACAGCAAATGTCAATAACGATCAGGAACTCATTTTTCATCAAGCACATCAGCAATACCACTCATAATATAATCCACACAAGAAAGCGCAACGCTGTTTCCGAGAGCCTTGTATCTTGCAGAATCGGATTCTGATGCAGTCCAACCGTCAGGATACCCCTGCAAACGCTCACATTCAAGAGGGGGAAGTCGTCTGACAATAGACTTTGGATTTACAACGATTTGAGGATCTTTGTGATCACGAGCAGCCAATGTATCCCTAACAGATTTTGCAGAAAGTCCGCCTTTCCCATTGAGCCTGCCGCTGACCAGTTTAAAATTAATAAAATCATTCGCATAGCTTGATTCCTTACCTCACGAACTGTAAGTTTTATAGCAGAAACAGGCTGATTCTGCCTGATCGAATGCACCTCCGACATCTTTTCCTTGACTTCGGAAAGCGTTCTTGCATACATGGATTTGTACTTGATCTTCCCATTTTCCTGATACCCAACAGGCACACGTCCTTCAAATCGACCATCCTTACGTTTATCAAATATTACTTCCTCTTTTAGCCATAAAACTCCTCCGTTCCGACTGAAATATGACGGTTTAACGACTTTAAATTCATGTTAAAATTTCATTTTCAGTACAAATTTTTTCAAAAAACTCTTACTTTTACAAAATTTATGTTATAATATTATTAGTTTCACTGGAATTCCGCCACTAAAACCACCTCGCTAATGGGCGAAATTGACGAAAAAAAGGCATATCAGATTTACAAATAAACCTGATATGCCTATATATTTACATATTCAATTTTATGTTATATTAATATATTCCGAAAATTTAATATCCGCTGCTTGCGCAAAAGAATTCGGAGTGATTTTTCCATTTATCTTTATATTATCGACAGTAGCGGTAAATAACGCTAAATCCAGCGGCAGTTCGTTTTTCACCTTGTAATGCAGACCGTCACGAACCAGCAAGCCTTTTTCCGCAAGAATTTTGTTGTCAAAATAAATTCTTGCTCCCGGAACATATTCTTCATCTGCATCGTGACAAAGCTGATTCTTCTGCTTGGATAAAACCACTACCTCGCATTGAACACCGCTGCCCAGCATTATATAATCTCTGAAATCCTCGGGATCGCCAAGCATAGAGCCTATAGGCTGAACTTCAAAATCAGGAATCTCATTTTTTAAAATATTCCACGATTTTATGCATCCCTGCTTTTTTATATTTTGGTAATTTTCTGCCGTTGTACTGTGAATCACAAACCTATTCTCATAAGGCCTTAATTTTCTGTCATATATTGAATGATCACCATATTTTTTCAAGGCTTTTTTGTACAATCGTTTGCTGCCGACAAAAATAATATTTCTATCGTACATCAGGTTGTAATTAATGTAGTCCATTACTCTATATTCCCAGAAATCGACCTTTCTTCCGATTACACACCCATAAAGAAATTTGGTTTCCGGTATTATATAACTGCCGCGATTCAATGAAATACTGACCCAATTATCACCATATTCGCCATTTTCCGAGAATGAATTATATTGAGTCAATTTTCGTGTAAAATAAATTTTCCCCATTTTTGAGCTCCGTTCAATTTAAATTACTATAATTATACCATAGCTGAACATT
This sequence comes from Oscillospiraceae bacterium, assembly GCA_021769725.1. Lineage (GTDB taxonomy): Bacteria > Bacillota > Clostridia > Oscillospirales > Ruminococcaceae > Ruminococcus. The sequence goes on from JAETSI010000102.1 coordinate 3,571, forward strand.
ATTTTCAATAAAATTTGTATATTTTATAAATTAATATTGTTGCTGTGAGAGATCTTCCTTAATTCCAAGAGCCTGATTCTTCTCCTGAATCATCTTCCGCAGCTTGCTGTCAATCATTTTTCTGCCCGACTGAAAATTTTTATGATAGTCCTCTTCAATGCAGCGACTTAGACTTACAAACAAGCTGAAAATTGTGTCCGCAAGCATTTCATTTTCAAACTTTTCCTGATTGTCCAGAATATTTTGAGCGTACTCGTTGCCCTGTTCTGCTGATAAATTCAAGAACTCCATAGCCTTTTCTTTGTTTCTTTCCAAGCCGTCAGCATCGAAAAAATAAAGTCTGCCAAGCTGATAGCTTGACCACATATTCTTATCTGCGGATATGAGCAGCTTGCAAAGGGTGAGATTTCCAAAGAGAAATATGATGCCCTGCAAAAAGAGATCAAGGAAACGACCGATGAACTGACCTCTCTGAAGCAGCAGGCAAAGGATGTATCCGATGAGTTCGGTAATCCTATCTCCTCGGAGCAGTACCAATTCAAGTCTGGGCGATACAATAGAAGCCGAAAAAAAGATCAAGAAACTCCAGAAAGACATAAACATGATTCAGGAGCAAGCCGATAATTACGAAAAGGCGTTTACGCAAAAGGTTGACAACGTGATCGATAGTCTTGAATCTGAAAAAGATATCCTCAATAATGAACTTGATTCTCTCAATGACCAGCTTGATACACTTGAAAAGCAAAAGGACGAGCTTGACGAAATCATTGACAACTACAAACAGGTTGCCGATATCGTAAGCGATGCAGTCGATAAGGAAAAAGAACTTCTCGAAGAACAGAAAAAGTCTCAGGAGGATGCCTATAATGAACGGATTAATGCTCTTAAAGAAGCCCATGAACAGCAGGAAGAAGAAAATGAACTGACCGAAAAGCAGATCGCTTTGCAGGAAAAACTGCAAGCCCTTGATAAGGCAAAGCAAAACAAGGTCATGACATATTCATCTGAGCGTGGATGGCATTATGATGTTGATAAGGAGAATCTTCTTGCAGCTCAGAAAGATGCCGATAGCGCTCAGAAAGACATTGACGATACTCTTGCTGAAAGAGCATACGAAGCCGAAATCAAGGCAATTGAAGATGAGCGTGATTCGGTTCTTGAAAATTATGACTTGCAGATTGAAGCATACGAAAATTATGTCAAGGAGTGGAAGGAATCCCTTGAAGAACAGACTAATGCTGTAAATGAACGTCTTGCACAGGAGATTCTCGGTTCTGACTGGCGTGAAAAAATCAAGGAGAAAGATGCTCAGATTCTTAATAATTACAAGTCTGAGTTCCGCAATTATAACTCTCAGCTTTCATCTCTTGTAAACGGAGAAATGGCAAATCTGAAACAGAGCATTGAAGTAAAAAACGAGGAAATCAAGGCTAAGCAGGAGCTTATCGACCAGTGGAAAGATTATAAATCCGAGGTTCAGAATGCAATTAACAGCATCAAAAACGCAAATGAGGATTATATGCAGTATCTTGGCAGTATTGCCCTTGACGAAAATTCCAATTTTGAAGCAAGAGAAGCCAATCTTGCTGTTTTTGCCGAAAATTACAAGTACTACATGGATGAAATAATTGCTAAAAACAATGAGCTTGAAGAAGCTAACAGCAGAATTACCGATTCTATGACAGCTCTGAGTGAAATTCAGTCATCTGTCGATTCTGCTGCCGGCATTGCGTCAGAAGCAATCGGGAATGCTTTGGAGGCAATTGCAAAAATGACTATTTTCAATAAATTTGCAGGTCTGGAAAATTTCTTATCAAACGGTTTATTAGCAGGTATTACCGGATTTTCAAATGGAGGCACTGCCAATTATACAGGTCTTGCAATGCTTCACGGCACAAAATCCGAGCCTGAGCTTATCCTTAATAATGCCGACGCTGCTAAACTCTACAATATAATTCATGATCCCTCGTTTACTGATATGATGATGGAAAAACAATACGGTCATTTAATCAGATCAATTCCGGTCAACAACAACAGCGCTACAAGCAATACCAACAACAATATCAATATCAATCACATGGAAGTTAAGGCAAATGATCCGATTCAGTTCCATGAACAGTTCCAGAAAGAACTTAAACAGCATTATAGATTCGCTTTGAGTGAGAGCAAGGTTTGGTAAGGGTGTTCTCCTTCTCCCTGTCTACGGATGGGGAGAAGGAGATTTATATATCATCCTGTTCTACAAAAACGTATATCATGTCAAAACTTTATAGCAAACGTCATAAATAAATCTACATTGACAATAAAAGTCTAAAGTGATATACTATTCATAGAGGTGGTATCTATGAATAGTAGAAAGTACAAGAATGACCCTGCTGA
>JAETSI010000103.1 GCA_021769725.1 Oscillospiraceae bacterium
AGATCAGCAGGGTCATTCTTGTACTTTCTACTATTCATAGATACCACCTCTATGAATAGTATATCACTTTAGACTTTTATTGTCAATGTAGATTTATTTATGACGTTTGCTATAAATTAGCCTGATATATGGCTCTGTCAAGAACCGATTCCTGCGCCATAGCATTGTCTCCTCTTTCAAACATTTCTTTTTCAATTATAGCATAACGCACTGAAAAAAGCAATCTGTTTTCCAAACAAATATTTAAAAGTATTTTGATTAAAATGTATCACACTATTGCAATTTCAAGTAAAGTACGATATAATATTTTCAAGCCCAAAGCATAACTATTCGGCCTTACATGCCGAAGGTTATGCTCTTTTTTTATATCCTCAACTATTATTCATAAAAAATTTACAAATACGACCTTCCGATTTTGACCCTTTAATTTGTCTTAGTATTTCTAGACCTGCAAATAAAAGTCAAGCCTCAAGAGAGTGAATTTACAAATGATTCATAAATTAAAAAAGGGTATGGCAAAAAGACCGCTTCATATAAAAATTTTGAAGCAGCCTGATGAGAATGTAAAGTCTGAAGTTATTGCTATTCCAGAACCTGATTTACTTTGGCGTAATATATTCTCAGAAATTTGTTTGCAGCAGCAATCCTGTAAGAATAATAATGCTTTCCCTCGGAACGTTTCTTGTCAATGAATTGATATACAGGTTCGTTTTCAGGCTTATTCAAAATAAAAACTTCGGTTATCTGAAAAAGAACTTTTCTGAAAGCAGCTGAGCCACGTTTGGAAATGTGCCTTGAAGTGATGTCAAGCTGTCCCGATTGATATGGCGGAGCATCCAGACCTGCGAAGGCTGTAATTGCACGCCTGTTTCTGAATCTGCGAGTATCCCCAATCTCAGCCATGAGCTGAGGACCATACACCTTGCCAACACCGTACATTGCCATTACATAATTTCAGCCTCCTGATTTGCGGTCAGGAGGCTCTTTTTTTACTCAAAGTAATTTTTTTGTATTTTGCTTGTCACTTTTTTGTGTTTTGCGTGGCAGGCAACAGCGATACCGTCAATGGCTACAACTGTTTCATTCAAATCTTCTTTTTCATCATCATTAAGATTACGGCTTGCAAGACCGATATCACAGCGCCCCTCCTGTACTGCTTGAATGCCTGACCCCGAACCTGTCGGGTTGTATGTAACCTTTACATCTGAATTTTTCTCCATGTAAGCTTCGCTCAGATATCCAATCACCTTTTCCATGGATGTTGAACCGTCGGTAGATACGGTTTTCTGCGAACTTTCACCGCACCCTGTCATCGTTCCCATAGCCAGAACAACCGTCATCATCATCATACTGCCAAAGTTTTTTTTAGTTTTCATCATACTTACTTTCCTTTCAGAATTTATCTTTGCTTTTCAGCATATTCAGTATACCGCCTTTCATGTAAAGTCTAAAATCATTTGTATGTAAATTGTATGTTAAGGCAACACCGCACAAAGATTGTACGACAAATGCTCAATCGGATTTTTCGTCAGATTGTACAGAAATTCTGCAATCAGACTGACTACTGTCAAGGGATTTTTATGTGACACCCCAATGATGCTTCCTACGGACGCATCATATGACGTGCAAAGCCGCCAGGCGTGCTTTGTGCGGTGTTGCCTATACCTTTTTTTGACATATGTCAAAAAATATGTTATAATGATATGCAGTAAAGGAGATTTGACTTATGAATTACCTGACATATCTGCCTGTTTGGGATAAATTGAATAAATCACAGCAGGATACACTAAAAAACTCAGCAGTAAAACGTAAATTTAAAAAAACTGAAATTCTGCATAACGAATCTGCTGATTGTACGGGACTTATTCTCGTTATATCAGGTCAGCTTCGTGCCTTTACCATTTCCGATGACGGCAGAGAAATCACAATGTACCGACTTTTTGAGCGTGATATCTGTCTGTTTTCTGCTTCATGCATTATGAACAGCATTCAGTTTGATATTACGATTGCCGCAGAAAAGGATTCCGAAGTTTTAGTGATTCCATCAGAGGTTTACAAGAGTATTATGGAAGTTTCCGCACCGCTTGCCAATTACACAAACGAAGTTATGGCAAGCAGATTTTCTGATGTAATGTGGCTGATAGATCAAGTGATGTGGAAAAGTTTTGACAAAAGACTTGCAGAATTTATTTTGAATGAGTCAAATATTGAGGGTACTGACATTCTTAAGATCACCCACGAAACAATCGGAAATCACTTGGGTAACCCCCGTGAAGTTGTAACACGAATGCTAAAGTATTTCGTAAACGAAAGATTAATATTACTCTCTCGTGGAACAATCGAAATAATAGATAAAGTAGGACTTGAAAAGATCACTGAATAAAAAAGAAAAGCGCTGAGCATTCCCTCAGGAAAAACTCAGCGCTTTTTCTATTAGGACAACACCGCACAAAGATTGTAACGGAGATGCACAGTAGTTTTTTTCATCAGATTTTATAAAAATGACACAGACATACCGTATGTCAAGGAATTTTTGTGCAAGATGGCGGAAAAAGTGCAAGCAGATTCGTTACAAAGCCGACAGGCGGTCTTTGTGCGGTGTTGCCTTAATTCTCTTTGCTGAATTGATCTTTGCCAACACCGCACAATGGACATTCATAATCATCGGGAAGATCTTCCCATTTTGTACCCGGAGCAATACCATTATCCGGATCGCCTGCTGCTTCGTCATAGATATATCCGCAAACATCACAAATATACTTCATGCTATATCCTCCTTTCAGTCATCCATTCCGCAAGGGGTGGATTTTTTACTTAATGCCCTGTCACTGTGGACTGCTGCATAATAACGGAAACCTCCGGTAAAATTATAGGCATCAAAGCCATTGCCAATTAAAATTCTGCTTGCTATATAGCTTCTCAGTCCGCTTTGACACATAATATAGACAGGCTTGTCCTTGTCAAGCTCGTCTATACGTTCACGCATCTCGTCCACGGGAATGTTGATAAATCCCTCAGCATGACCCATACTATATTCCACTGGTGTGCGTGTATCAAGAAGAGTTATGCTGCCGTCACGGGGAAGTGTTTCATCATCCTCGTAATACCATTGCTTTACAATACCGTTTTTAATATTTTCAATAATATAACCAGCCATATTTACGGGATCCTTTGCGGAGGAATACGGCGGAGCATAGGCAAGGTCAAGTTCAGTAAGTTCATACGCCTTCATTCCTGCACGAATAGCAGTTGCAAGTACATCTATCCTTTTATCGACTCCCTCAAAGCCAACAATCTGTGCACCAAGCAATCGATAGGTTTCCTTTTCAAACAACACTTTCATTGTCATCATTTTGCCTCCTGGATAATATCCTGCGTGACTCATTGGAGAAAGAATAACCTTATCTGTAGCAATACCGAGGGATTTTGCAGTTTTTTCGTTAATTCCCGTAGCAGCAGCTGTCATGTCAAATATTTTGATAACAGAACTGCCCTGACCGCCTGTATAACGGCTGTCACCACCGAAAATATTATCGGCTGCTATTCTGCCTTGTTTGTTGGCAGGACCTGCAAGAGAAATAAGCGTATCTGCATCGGTCACAAAGTTTTTTATCTGCACTGCATCACCGACAGCGTAAATATCAGGAACAGAGGTCTCCATTTTATCGTTGACAACAATACTGCCCTTTATGCCTGTTTCAAGTCCGGCATCTTTCGCAAGCGTGGTTTCGGGAGAAACACCGATTGCCATTACAACCATATCTGTACGAAGAGCAGAAGAATTTTTAAGCTTTATGTCAAGACCAAAATCATCATCAGCAAAGTCCTCTACCATAGTATCAAGCATCAGATTTATACCGCTTTTGCGGATCTCAGCATGAATAAACGATGCCATATCTCCATCAAATGGAGCCATAAGCTGGTTTGATGCTTCGACAAGAGTTACATTTATACCAAGAGCTCGCAGATTTTCCGCAGCTTCGATTCCAATAAATCCGCCACCGACTACAACAGCAGATTCAGTGTAATGCTCGTCTATAAATTTTTTTATCCTCAGCGTATCTTCAACAGTGCGGAGCGTAAATATCCTGTTGCTGTCAATGCCGTCTAAATTTGGTCTTATTGGTTTTGCCCCGGGAGAGAGCAGAAGTTTGTCATAGTTTTCGGTAAAGGTTTTACCGTTTTCCAGATCTTTTACAGTAACGGTTTTGCTTTCTGGATGAATTGCCGTGACTTCATGATGCACGTTCATTTTTACTCTAAATCGTTTCAGAAAACTTTCGGGTGTCTGCAAAGTCAGAGCGTTTTTGTTCTCAATCGTTCCGCCAATGTAGTATGGCAGTCCGCAGTTGGCATATGAGATAAATCCCGAACGTTCAAAAACTACGATTTCTGCCTGTTCATCAAGTCGGCGTATTCTTGCTGCCGCAGTAGCTCCGCCTGCAACACCGCCTATAATTACAACCTTCATTTACCTGACCGCCTTTCCACAATAATCGTTTTCTCCTTTCAACATTGCTTTGATTTGAGATTTAGGTCTATAACCTATAACCTGATTTATAACTTTACCATTTTTGACTACGGTAAGCATCGGAATGCTCGTTACCTGAAATTGTGCTGCAAGCTCAGGCTGTTCGTCAACATTTATTTTACCGACCTTGACATCGCATCTTTCTTCTGAAATCTCCGCTACTATCGGTGCTACCATACGGCAAGGACCGCACCAATCGGCATAAAAATCAAGAAGTACGGTTTTATCGGAATTCAAAACTTCACTTGTGAAATTTTCTTTGCTAATTTTAATAACAGACATTTTAATATCCTCCTTTGTTTTATTGTATCTTTATTATAACCGGTTTTAAAATATTTTTCTGTGATATTATCACCTTACAAAATCTGTTCGCACAGTCAGTGAAAAACAAATCGTCACTGTTTTCTCAGTTTGCACCATATCTCCATTATATCACAACTTTCTGCTTTGGCAATTTTGGTGATATTTTTCAGAACCGCTATAGTGTTTGCGGTGTATATATAAAAGCTCCGGCAAGACCAAAAAAGTTATTATCAGGATCACGGAACTGCTGTTTACAACAAGCGACAATAATATGGGAAAAAAGTTACCGTTGTCAAAAAAAGCTGATATATCTCCAGAATAATCCTCAGTTCTCTCTTAGTTGCCTTACATATTTTTTTTAAAAGGTGTCTGACTCTTTTCAGTTCATATTCCTACAATTAAATTTTTATTTTTGTTGTTGACATTTTGTTTCTTTTAGTGTATAATAATTGTATCAGATACTTTTGTTTCTGATACTCCTATGTGGGGGCGTAAAGGTTTCGACGGGGGTTTTGAAATATGATAAGCGAGCGGAGCATGGTGTAATCTCCTTAAACTGCGCCACGTTTAAATATAAACGCAAGAAATAATATTACAGTTACTAGAAATAGTGCACTGGTAGCAGCTTAAGTCTGCTTCCGTCCACCGGCAGAGTACCGCGACTGCCGCTTGGGCGTCAATGAGCGGTGAACGATCTCTGGGCGTGTCCGTGCCCTTTGATTGTATAAGGACTACTTTCACTTTCAGCCCGTTTATCGGCGGTCTGTGAAAGGAATTTTAATAGGTAAAATAAGCTCGTAGAAAGTTGTATCAATAAATTTTCGGACACGAGTTCAATTCTCGTCGCCTCCACCAAATCAAACATTATACGCAAATGGTTACGTTATTATATCAATTGCGTTAGAAGCAAAAACCGTTCTTTGATTTAAGAACGGCTTTGTTTTTAGATAAATCCAAATACAAACAAAACCGCCGTCCCACAAAACGAGGGCGGCGGTAATGCTTTGTTGTCTGATCTTTCTTTATAACGATCATATCTAAATTATAACCGATATTTCCACAGAAGTCAACTGAATA
>JAETSI010000104.1 GCA_021769725.1 Oscillospiraceae bacterium
GTCAAGGAACATATCAAGGACTTGTTGACTCCAGAACCGGAGCCAGCACAAATAGCAAATTGCCATCCAACTCTTGACCTCGAATTTGATTAACACTTTTTAAGAGACACTAGTGGGAGAACCTGATGTGTCCAAAATGGAGGAAGCCTTTCGCCGCGATCTTAATTTTTCAGGCTATTATCCCGAAGAGGTATATATAGTGGCACCCGGCGGGACAGTGGAGTATTCGTCGGACTTATGGGAGATAGGGTATCGTATAAATGGAGACCTTACATATTACGCCTATATTTCCCCGCTGACAAACAACATACTGAGAGAGATGGGTGGTGTAATAATTACATCTGCCCTTATTGCATTGGCGCTTACATTCGGGTTCTGGTATCTTCTTCATGTGATAGCCCGTCAGCGTACCATTGAGGAGATGAAGGATGACTTCACCAATAATATGACCCATGAATTAAAAACACCAATTGCCATAGCGTATGCGGCAAACGATTCCTTGCTCCAGTTTCCTGATCCGAACGATGAGGCACGGACAAAGAAGTATCTGACAGCGGCACTCGAACAACTGTCAAAACTCTCAGGGCTTGTAGAAAGTATTCTTGCCATGAGTATGGAGCGGAGAAAACACCTTGCCATGGCGAAGGAAAACATAAACCTTAAAGAATTTCTAACCAAAATTATCGAGCAGCAGAAGCTGAAGACAGAAAAAACATGTGAATTTGTGCTGGAATGTCCTGAAGATGCTGTTGTTGAAGCTGATCCCACACATTTTTCTAATGTAATAGGGAATCTTATTGACAACAGTATAAAATATTCCGGCGATTCTGTTAAAATAGCAATAAAATTGGATTCAACCGGACTATCGGTGTCAGACAATGGAATCGGTATCCCTGAAAAATCCTTACCCGATATCTGGAGTAAATTCTACCGTGTACCTCATGGGAACAGGACTGATGTGAGAGGATACGGCATCGGCTTATTCTACGTGAAATCAATCATAGAAAAACATGGGTGGAATATAAGCGTAGTAAGCCGTCAAGGAAAAGGGAGCATATTTACTATAAAATTTTGAAGACAATGAGCGACACAATATTATTGGTAGAGGACGATTCTACATTGTCGATGATTATTTCGGAGACCTTACAACGAGATGGATTTGATGTCCTGACAGCGGACAATGGCGAGGATGGCCTTAAACAGTTTGCCCGACATGGGGCTGACCTAATCATTGCTGACGTGATGATGCCTCGGATGGACGGATTTGAGATGGGGCGTAAGATACGTCAGATAAACCGGAATGTGCCGTTATTGTTTCTGACAGCAAAATCCGAGATTGATGATATTGTCGAAGGATTTGAGCTTGGTGGCAATGACTATCTCAAAAAGCCGTTTAAGATGCTTGAATTGATAGTTCGCATCAAGGCACTGCTTCGCAGAAATGTCCATGATGAGGACAATCGGTTTGAAATTGGCAAATACACATTGGACTTGTCAATGCAAATGCTTTCGCATCCAGATAAAGGGATTGTTGGGTTATCACTAATTGAAGCAAAATTGCTGAAAGAACTGATTGTAAATGTGGGGTATACAGTGGAATCCGCTACAATAATGCAGCTGATATGGCAGCGTGATGACCCGTATAGCCGTAATTCACTGCATGGGTTTATCCACAAACTTCGCCACTATCTCCGGCATGACCAGTCAATATCGTTAATTAACCAGCGAGGCATAGGGTATATGCTGACTGTTAAATCCTAAATTTATTTTGGGTTATAATGATACGAAGCGCGTTGGTGAGGAGTTGCCGATGCGCTTTTCTATTGACAGAATTTTGAAAATTGACATTTGGTTGACAAAATGGCGCAAAATGGAAAGTCTAACGATTTATTATTTAGGTAATTAGTTTTTTAAAGTGGTGCCACCAGAACCTGAGTTTCTGAATGGATACGAATGAATTTGAATGGTTTGTTTAGGCAAAATGCTGAATAATAGCGCAATATGAACTTTAATGAATTTTGCCGATTTTCAGATTTATTCAAAAAACGTGGTGACCTGTGTGGTGACCCAACTTGACAAAATGCGGTTTGGGTTGTTATATTTGCAGAACCAAAGTGGCTGGTTGTGAACGAATGCAAATGCCACCTTTCAGAAATTTATAACATCGAAGATATGACAAAATCACCCTCTCCGAAAAAACTGACCCCGTTTCATGTCCGCACCAAGGATTTGAAGAAGGACACCGCGACTCTCTTTATCCGTATCCATACCCGCAAGGTTGACGTGCTTGTTTCGACCATGCTTCAGGTCGAGGTTGCCGAATGGCAGAAGGCTACGGCATCGCCCCGCGCATGGCTGGCGCATCAGAAGAAGAATTATCAGCTTCATGCCAAGCTGACGCAGATTGAAGGCATCGTAAAGGCGCATCTTGCGAAGGTGAACTTTGACCGCGAGGCTCTCGACATGGATGTGCGCTATATCTCAGAGCCGGAGAAGGTGGAGGCTGAACGCCGAGCTATGGAGGAAGCCGCCGAGGCTGAGCGTAAGGCTATCGCCAAACGTGAGGCGGCGAAAGAAAAAGCCCGCAAGAAAGCCGAGGAAAAGAAACGTATCGAGGATGAGAAGAACCGCCTTATCTGGCCGTTCCTCGTTCAGTTTGTCGATGACATCAAGAGCGGGGCGCGGAAGATTGGCAGTGACGACTATGCCCCCGGCACTTGCAAGGCATGGAAAAGTTTTGTCGGTGTCTATGAAGGTTTTGACCCATTGCACAAATTCGGGTGGGCGGATATTGACCGTGCGTTTGTATCGCGTTACATCAACTATTTGCAGAAGCACGGTTACATGGCAAAGGTTGTCAACAAGCATCTGACAAATTTGAAGGCTCTTATCAACGCGGCATTCATTGACGGCGTACATGATAATCAGAGAGCAGCAGCCCTCATCGTCAAGAAGAAGATTGAAGACCGCGACAAGGCTGTCGAGATCTATCTCACCGAGGAGGAATTGCAGGCTCTCTATGAAATGCCACTGACCGGGAAGAAGGAGCATATCCGCGATGTTTTTCTCATCGGCTGCTATACCTGTCAGCGAGTGAGCGATTACAACAACCTTAACGCTGATAATTTCGAGACTACCCGCAAGGGGACGCGCATAATCCGACTTGTCCAGAAGAAGACCAAGACAGAGGTTACCATACCTATTCTCAACGAGAACCTAATCACCATCTGCGAGAAATATGGCTACAACATTCCGAAAGCCAACGAGCAGGTGCTGAACCGCTACATAAAGGATATTCTCAAAGACCTTTCGGAGCAGTTGCCGTCACTGAAAGAGAAGGTGCCGACCAAGCTCACTATGAAGCAGAAGGAGGCGTTGAGAAAAGAGAAGAAGGAACCGGAGACCGACCTCAACGGCAACGTGATTGTGCCGCGCTATGAATGTGTCACAAGCCACACCGCCAGACGCACCGGCATCACGAATATGTACCTCAGCCACAAGTACACCATCCTCCAGATGATGCACGTCAGCGGCCATAAGACTCAAAAGACCTTCATGGACTACATCAAGCTATCATCTGAGGAGATAGCCGATGAAATCGCCGCCATGTCCAAGAAAGAGAATGATATGTGGTAAACAGCAAGCCACTCCAAAAAATCGGTCAGTTGACCATGTTTTTGGAGTAAATATTTGGTGGGTCAAAATTAAATAACTAATTTTGCATTCCATAAATCCGGTCAAATGACCGGTTTTTGGGAATATATTATGATTATTAAACGCGACTATTATCTAAATCAGCTCATTGCCAGTAGGCACAACGGGCTTATAAAGATTGTTACTGGGTTAAGGCGATCCGGTAAGTCATATCTATTGTTTCACTTATTCTGTGACTATCTTAAAGAGCAGGGTATACCTGAAGATCATATAATTAAAGTAGATTTAGAAGATAGACGAAACGCTCCTCTTCGTGATCCGGATGCGCTGCTTGCACACATCGATTCTAAGATGGTGGATGACAAGATGTATTACATACTTCTTGATGAGGTTCAACATGTGCCGGAGTTTGAAGACGTACTCAATAGTTACCTTAAGATAGATAACGCAGATGTATATGTCACTGGAAGCAACTCCCGTTTTTTGTCCACAGACATTATCACGGAGTTTAGAGGTCGAGGAGACCAGATTCATGTATATCCACTCTCTTTTGCCGAATTTATGTCTGTTGACAATCGGCATCCTATCGAAGCTTGGAGCGATTATTATACTTATGGTGGTCTACCACATGTATTAACATTAGAAACGCCCAGGAAAAAAATTGACTATATCAAAAAGCTATATTCAACAGTATATATCAATGATATAGTCGAGAGATATAAGATTAAGGGTGAGCCAGAACTAAAAGAATTGATTCAGATAATTGCGTCTGCCATAGGGTCTCCGACTAATCCGAATAAATTGGCAAACACATTCAAAAGCATAAAAAACGTATCTTTGTCCAATAAGACAATCGATAACTATCTGACATACCTTTGTGAGTCATTTTTAACAGAAAAAGCAATACGTTATGACATCAAGGGTAAGAAATATATAAACACCCTGTCAAAATATTATTTCACTGATGTAGGTGTTCGTAATGCAATCCTTGATTTCAGGCAGCAGGAGGAAAACCACATTATGGAGAATATCATTTATAATGAATTAAAAATACGTGGTTTCCAAGTCGATGTGGGTGTAGTGGAGCATCGCACAACGGATAAAGACGGCAAGAGAATCCGCAAGCAATACGAAGTGGATTTCGTGGCGAATCAAGGTAGCCAACGTTACTACATTCAGTCAGCCTTTATAATGCCTACTGATGCCAAAGAACGTCAAGAGTCCGCCTCTCTGCTTAACATTGATGATTCTTTCAAAAAAATCATCATAGTTAAAGATTACATAAAACCCAAAAGAAATCAAGAAGGTATCGTTACAATCGGATTGATCGATTTTCTCTTGAAGCCTGATTTACTGAACTGGTGATTTTCTATAATCGCTATACCGGTTGTATATCCCGATATACATGTACAACCTTGAGCTATATTCGGCGGAAAATATTTGGCGGGATTGAAAATTCTATTCTATCTTTGCTGCTGAAAAGAAGAAAAGAAAGTCCATAGCCAGCAGGGTCTAATGCCCGCTCATGCACTACTTATGGCTACGGATGATATTTTTCGCTGAATCGTGAACTTTTTTGAACAAAGCTTTGTTAGGAAAGTTGCGGTGGCAAATTTCGCGACCATAGCGGAGCGTCAGATTGCTCTGCCGTGACGGTCGCGCCCTTATCCGCCGCAGACATAACCCACAGCCCAAGAGTGGGCTGACTCTCTATGAGCCGGCCCCGATGGGTCGGATTCCCCACGCACAACACCCGAAGGTGTGTGCCTGAACTTCGCAGCTGGATGCGCAATACCTTGCGAACAAATCGGTGTACGGGTACTTGCCCGAACCTTACACCGACATCGGTGTCCATGTTCAGACGTGACACTTGTGGACGCTATCGACACACACCTACATCATACACACCCGATAGCCGACAATGTCAGCCGCCGACGGGAGATTGTGCAGATTTGGAAATCTCGGAAAATTTTGTTATCTTCTATTGCTGTCCGATAAAACTCAAATAGCGCAATAAAGTATGGCTCGAACGCTGATTTTACGGTGTTCGAGTCTTCTTTTTTACTTTACAAGCCCCCTCAGTCAAACAGTGACGGT
>JAETSI010000017.1 GCA_021769725.1 Oscillospiraceae bacterium
TTCATTACGCACCCCCTCCCAAAACCGCCGCTTCCAGAGCCGCAAGACGTTCTTCCACCGACGGCTTGTACGGTTCGTAGGTATCGTCGGTTATTTCTGAATAGCGGAGCATGGGGAAGAATGTCAGGTTATCAACGTTCGTACCATCGCCGATGCGGATGTAAATAAGCAGCCTGTTGTCGTCTGCATCGTCAGGAAGCTTCACTAAAGTTCCCTCGCCGATATCCAATGCACTACCGATCGTTGTTATCGTATTGCTTTTGTAATATCTTGCGTCAAGACGGTAAGTGGGAGATGAGCCTCCTTCCGGACATCCGGACAAAGCGTAAGATTTACTCTTTTCTATTCCCACCTGACCTATAGAAAGCGTTACTCCAGCTGTAGCGGCGCCGCTTACCGATACTGTGCCGTTTGTGTTCACCGTAAATGTGATGCCGTTCTGCGTCTTTGATACCGCCGTATTTTTCAACAAATTATCGGCATTCGCATTAAACTTGAAACGATTGGTAAATGCTATGTGAATAGTCTTTTTTTATTGCCTTTACAATGAATCATCACTTGATTCTATCCATTGCTAATCAAAAAATTCAGTTTGTCAACAGATCCGACGGCGTCCCCACTTAAGTTATTGGAATTGAACGCTGTTCCCATATAAAAGTAAAAAAATCAACGTAACTTCTTGACTATTTTAAAAATTCGGGTTATAATAGAACTATCAGAATTTTTTTGCTCACAGCAGAAAGGAAGAAAAAATGAAAATTGCAGTAACTTACGAAAACGGAAACGTTTTTCAACACTTCGGTCACACAGAGCAGTTCAAGGTCTATGAGACGGCTGACGGAAAAGTGACCGGCTCAGAAGTAATCGATACAAACGGAAGCGGACACGGAGCATTGGCAGGACTGCTTTCCGGATTAAACATTGATACACTTATCTGCGGCGGAATCGGTGCAGGCGCTCAGACCGCACTTGCAGAAGCAGGAATCAAGCTGTACGGCGGCGTATCCGGAAGTGCAGACGATGCAGTAAACGCTTTGCTGGCAGGAACTCTTGCGTATAATCCTGATGTTCGATGCAGTCATCATGAGCATCACGGCGAGGGACATCACTGCGGTGAAAATAAGCATGGATGCGGCGGAAACGGCGGCAGCTGCCATGAGTGAGAATGAGAATTGCTCTGATTATTCTTTTTAATTAAACTGACGCACAATCTCTGTACGGCGTTGCCTTAAATAGTTTGGCACTGCATGGAAATAACTGTGCGGTGCTGAACTAAAAAAACACTGGATTTAATCAGTGCTTCCCTAAAAATCTAAAACGGAGGATATGAATATGAAATCATATAAAGGAACACAAACAGAAAAAAATCTTGAAGCCGCTTTTGCAGGCGAATCACAAGCACGGAACAAGTATACATATTTTGCTTCTGTGGCTAAAAAAGAAGGTTATGAACAAATCGCCTCACTGTTTTTAAAAACTGCCGAAAACGAAAAAGAACACGCTAAAATGTGGTTTAAAGAACTGAACGGCATCGGAGATACTTCTGCCAATCTCAAGGCAGCCGCTGAAGGCGAAAATTACGAATGGACGGACATGTATGAGAGCTTTGCAAAAACAGCGGAAGAAGAAGGCTTTCCGGAACTTGCAGAAAAATTCCGCATGGTTGCGCAGATCGAAAAGCATCACGAAGAACGCTACCGTGCTTTGCTGAAAAATGTTGAGACAGCCTCTGTATTTGAAAAAAGCGAAGTCAAAGTCTGGGAGTGCCGTAATTGCGGTCATATCATAGTCGGAACAAAAGCACCCGAAGTTTGTCCGGTTTGTGCTCATCCAAAGAGCTATTTTGAAATTCACGCTGAAAATTATTAAGGTAATCCCCGACCAGCCTGTTGAAAAGATCCTGGAGAGCATTTAGCCCTACAGGATCTTTTCTTATAATTCTTTGATTGCCGATTTTCTCATAATTTACACACTTTAACAAAAAGTCAATTTATTTCAATAAATATCAAGACAAAATAGTATGTTATACTAAACGCTATTGCAAATTGCGCAATAGCGTTTAGTATAAATATTGTCTAATTTATACAAACTTCATATAAAACATAATAAATATCGCAAAAAAAAGATTATTCCGACAAAAAATTAATTGACAATCTCTTGACATTTATGCGTTATTATGATATAATAACAAAAAATATGCACTGATATACCAAAATACGCTATAATATATTATTTATACTTGAAACTGATAAAAAACAGTGTGCGGGTATACATGGGAGATGATATTTAATAATGGGCTTGAAAGCAAATGACGGCAAAATACTTATCGTTGATGATTCGGAAATGAACCGTGCTATACTTTCAGAAATGATCGGCGATAAATATAATTTTATTGAAGCCGAAAACGGAGCCGAGGCAGTAGCCATACTTCAGCACAGAAACGCTGAAATTTCTCTTGTTCTCCTTGACATTGTAATGCCGGTCATGAACGGCTACGATGTTCTTGAAATCATGCACAGCCGCCGATGGATAGACGATATTCCTGTTATAATGATTTCCGAGGAGAGCACTCCCTCAAATATTGAACGTGCTTACGATATGGGCGCTATGGATTTTATTGCACGTCCTTTCGATAAAAGCGTCGTTCTCCGACGTGTTGTCAATACATTCATGATCTATGAAAAGCAGAAAAAACTTACGGAACTTGCTGTCAGCCAGATCTATGAAAAAGAAAGAAACAGCAACCTTATGATAAATATTCTCAGTCATATTGTTGAATTCCGCAACGGCGAAAGCGGACTTCATGTCCTGCACGTCCAGAACCTTACAGAAATACTTCTTAAAACTCTGGTCAAAACAACGGACAAATATAAACTTTCACCATCCGAAATCGCTATGATAAGTCATGCTTCCGCTCTGCATGATATAGGCAAGATCACAATTCCGGACGAGATCCTCAACAAACCCGGACGTCTTACCGATGAGGAATTTGCCGTTATGAAAACGCATTCCATGGCAGGCGCGGATATGCTTGCACAGCTTACATTTTTTGCAGACGAACCTCTGCTTAAAACGGCATATGAGATCTGCCGCTGGCATCACGAGCGATTCGACGGACGGGGATATCCCGACGGAATAAGTGGCGACGATATACCGATATCAGCACAGATAGTAGCTCTTGCCGATGTTTATGATGCTCTCACCAGCGACCGTGTATACAAAAAGGCTTTCTCTCACGAAACGGCAATTGGCATGATACGTGAAGGAAAATGCGGCAGTTTCAATCCCCTGCTGCTGGAATGCCTTTCCGCTGCCGCCGACAGAATCCGTGATATAGCAAACAGTACTGCACAATACAAGCTGCATGACTGCATCGACGATATTTCCGGAGAAGTTTTCAGCCGCACCGAACTTACATCCGCAAAACGCACTTTCGATCTGCTCAGCTATGAAAAAACCGTAAACAAATTCTTTATGAACCTCTCAAAGGAATTTCTGTTTGAATATACTATCACTCCGTCGGTTCTTGTTCTCACACCTGCCGGAGCACGTATTCTCGGAACAGAACAGATAATAGTAAATCCATTTACCGATGACAGTCCGCTTCATCCGATATTTTGTGAAGAAATTCACAGACGGGTTTCCGAAAAGGCACGGAATTCTTCTCCTGAAAATCCTGAATTTGAATTTGAATGCGACACATTTATCGGCGGACAGCCCAGGCATATTAAACTTATATGCAGTTCTACCTGGATAATTGATGAACCGCCGGTATATACCGGAGTCATCGGAAAAATGACTTTTGACAATAAACAGACTACAGGAAAGGAATAAAAATATGAATCTTATAGAATGCTACAACGCCCTCGGAGGAAACTACGAGGATGTTCTCAGACGTCTTACAAGTGAACGGCTCGTAAAAAAATTTGCTGTAAGGTTTCTGGACGACAAGAGCTACGAACTTCTTGAAACTTCCCTCAGAGAAAATAATATTGATGAAGCTTTCAGAGCCGCTCATACTATTAAGGGAGTCTGCGCCAACCTGGGATTTGACAAACTTCTGCATTCTTCTTCTGATATGACTGAAGCTCTGCGTGAAGGTAATATTGATATGGCAAACGAACTCTTCCAGACTGTTACCGAAGATTATCTGCTCACTATCAATTCAATAAGGGCTCTTGACGATTAAAAGCTTCACAGCTTATGCGGGGGACTCTGTCTCCCATCCCCTTTGGAATCCCGATATTTATCCCCTAAAGCCTGTTTAACCTTTAGAATATTCTGTACAGCGCCGCACATAATATAATTGTGCGGCGCTGTTTTGCCGATGGTATTTTTTCTGCAAAATATAACATAAATTTCTTTTTTCAGGTATAGACAAAATGAACAAATTATGATATAATAATTGTGAATCTAATTTATCACTGTACCTGATACTAATCCCAGATCTTTTCATGGATTAGTATGAAAGCTGCAAGAAAGGAAAATTTATGCTACATGAGAAATCATGCGGTGCTATAGTATACCGTAAATTCCATGGGAATACCGAAATACTTCTGATAAAGCACATAAACAGCGGACACTGGTCTTTCCCCAAAGGTCACGTTGAAAAAGGCGAAACAGAAACAGAAACGGCTCAGCGTGAAATAATGGAAGAGACATCTATAGATGTTATAATCGACCCGACTTTCCGGGAAACCGTTACATATTCACCCAAAAAAGATACTGTGAAAGTTGTCGTGTATTTTCTGGCAAAGGCAAAGAATGTTGACTTTACCCCTCAGGAGGACGAAATTGCCGAGATCCGATGGGTGGATATATCATATGCGTCAAATATTCTTTCATACGAAAACGATAAGACAATTGTTGCAAAAGCTAAAAGCGCCATCAAGGAATCGCATTAGCAGAAAAAGGAGTTTATTATGGCTTTTTTCAAAAAATTTATACTTACTCTGGCAAGCTGCTGTCTCGTTCTTTGCAGCTGCGGAAGAACAGATAACGACTCAGATGCCCCCGACGGCATTATTGATATAGAAGTCACAACAGAACCGGAAAGCGATACTTCCGACAACAGCGAAGATATTGTGACTACAACAAAATCAGTTATTGACACGGAATTTGTGTGGACTACCACCACCGTAAAAACAGCCAAGCCGTATCATGCCGGAGCTAACAACAATTATATTCCAAGACAAACTACAGCTTCATCAAAAACATCGGGAAAAAGAACCACTACCGCAAAACGTTCCGTTGTTACCGGTAAGAATCCCGGAAAAAATCCGGCAGTAACTACCAATGCAAATCAGCATTTTCCCGGCTCTGGAACTGGAGCGGCAGTAACAGCAGCAACAACTGCTGTTACAACCGTCAGGAGAACAACTCCGCCTGTAACAACTTCAACAACTACAAAATCGCCGCAGATCGCACTCCTTGACGATATGACCCTTGAAGAAAAGGTCTGTCAGATGTTCATTGTATCTCCGGAACAACTCACGGGCAAAAGCAGATATTCCACTGAAGCAGATAAAGATCTGAAAAACGGTCTTGAAAAATACCACGTGGGGGGAATCATCTTCTCAGAGGGAAATCTTGAATCAAAAAATCAGATAACAGCCATGATTCGTAATTTGCAGACAGCGTCAAAAAGTTCTTCCGGTACGGGAATATTTACCGTAATACAGGAAGAAGGCGGAGACATCGCCCCTGCCGCAAACAAACTTGGAATTAAAAATCCCGGATCGATGACGTCAATCGGTGAAAAGAACGACGAAAAAGCAGCTTACAATGCCGGAAATGAACTTGGCTCGGAACTGAAAAATCTTGGCTTCAACGTAGATCTTGCACCGATAGCCGACCTGGGAACAAACAGCAAAAACGGTCTTGGCAGCAGAGTATTCGGCAGCGATGCTGAAAAAACTGCCAGAATGATCTCCAATATTGTAAAGGGCTTTTCCGATTCCGGTATTGCCTCTGCCCTCTCTCATTTCCCCGGCGAAGGCGCATATGACGGCAGATCAGCTCTCATAAAACGCAGTCTCAGCCAACTCAGAAAAGAGGAATTCCTGCCGTTCAGCAGTGGTATCAATGCCGGTGCAGACTTTGTTCTGGTAAGTCACCATATTGTTTCAGGTATCGGAGACAATCTTCCGTGCGATCTTTCATATACCGCCATTACCGGAATTCTCAGAAACGAACTCGGATTTGACGGCATTGTCATAACTGATTCGCACAAAGCTTCTGCCATAACCAAAAAATATTCATCCGGTGAAGCTGCCGTTATGGCTGTAAATGCTGGAGCAGATATTATCCTTCTTCCGGACGATCTGCCGTCGGCGGTAAAAGCTGTATGTGAAGCAGTGGAAAACGGAGAGATACGTGAATCCAGAATAAACGAAAGCGTTACAAGAATCCTCAATCTCAAAGCAGAATTGGGACTTATAAAATAAAAAGGGCGGGTACTGACTAATATCATTAATTTAAGTGGGGACGCCGTCCCCACACCCCTGCCAAAGGGGAGTACATCCCCTTTGGAATCCCGGTATTAATTGTTCTTATTACCCCTTTGGGGCAATAAGAACAATTAGGGCAGAATGCCCATAGAGAAAATCTCCTTTAACAAGAGTGTAAAGAACAGGGTACTTTAAATTAATGATATCTGAAAGGCTCCCCTTTATCTATTCTACAGGCGGTGAATTCGATGTTGAAGCTAAAAAAGCGATACATAATACCCATATCAATCATAATACTAATGGTTGTCATACATATCACAGCACGATTCAGCACCGGATTTGCTGATTTTTATGTAATGAAAATATTTCCGGTGATAACAAATACTTTCTCATTTATAAGCGGTCTGTTTCCCTTTTCACTTGGGGAGATCATGATAATAGCCGGGTTGTTGGCAGTAATAATCGGAATACCGCTTACCGTCATTTTACTGATCGTCAGGAAGAATTCAAGAAAGAAAACAGCAGGGATATTTCTTACATCCGCACTGTGGATAATTACTTTTATCGCCGTGACCGAAAACATGAACTGCTTTATCATGTATCAGTGCACACCGTTTTCAGAGCGATATCTTAATTCAAAGGAGCACACACGGGATGAATTGATTTCCCTTTACTCGGCTCTTATAGATAAAACAAACGAACTTTCTCTGGAAGTTCCACGGGACAAGGATAATCGTTTCTATATAACTGCCGATATAGATTCCGAAGCAAAAAAGGCAATGAAAAAAGCTTCCGAAAAATATCCGCAGCTGTCAGGATATTATCCTGATGCAAAACCGATCATGTTTTCGTACTTCATGAGTCAGTCAAATCTGTCGGGAATTTATTTTCCGTTTTCACTGGAATCAAACTACAACGACGACATGGTAAAAACTAATCTGCCAGGAACTATCTGCCATGAATATGCTCATTTAAAGGGAGTTATCCAGGAGGACGAGGCGAATTTCATTTCATTTATAGCTACAATCGGCAGCGATAACAAGGAATTCCAGTACTGCGGATACCTTGAGGCTCTTGAATATGTTCATAATCAGATCTATGAAACAAAAATAACCGAGGCTTACAGTCTTACCGATAATATTTCCGACGAAGTCAGCCGTGACTGGTTTCGGTTCATGCCCGATGACTACTGGGAGAAGAATAAAAAAAAGGAGATAATCCCCACAAAAACTGTCAGCACTGTTTCAGAATCTGCCATTGATACAAACATAAAAATAAACGGACGTGAAGAGGGAATCGACACCTATTCACACATGGTAGATCTGCTGCTGGATTACTATTTTCCTGACAAATAACGAAAATGACCGCCCCGATGAAGAGAGCGGTCATTTTCGTTTATAGAGAGATATTATGAATAGTAACTTTCGTTTATAATGAATTCTTAAATTGTGACCGGAAGTGTACTGTACTGACCAAGAATATATCTTCTGAGTACGAGTATATCTGCCTCATTGATCTTGCCGTCGTTGAAAGCGTCTGCTGCTTTGAGCTGAGCGTTGTTGAATTCAACAGAACCGTCTAAATAACGAGCGATCATCACGAGATCAAAAGCGTCTATTATGCTGTCGCCGTTTACATCGCCTGCGCAGACAGGAACTATACCGTTATCTGAATACAGATCGTTTACAGTCTCAGGCATTCTCTGATCTTCAAGCGTATCTGTCTTTTCCCACATACCTACAAATATAACTGCCCAGTACCATGTTTCTCTGCCGTCACTGTCCATGCCGTATGTAAGGCTAAGACCTACGTGTGTGAATTCCGGCTTAGTAATATTTGCCCAGTGAGCGGGAGATCTTTTCCATGCGTCAAATATAATGTCGGCATCCTTGCTTCCTCTTGCCAGTATCTCGCCTGCTTTTTTATAATCAACTTTTTCAACATCAATAACAGAATCAAAAAATGTTCCGTCCGGACGATAATGATCGTACTTAGTAAGCTGTTCTTCTGCACGAATCTGAGAAATCTCATTAAGGCAAGGAACGATATAAAGAGGATCAAGACCCAGTTCTTCTCTTGCGCTGTTGAACTTTACTGCCATGTCTTCAATAAGATCGGAATATTCACTTGTTTTATCCTCTGCTGCAAAAGCTTCAGCAGGAGTTGCTGCCTTATTAACGAGAATCATCATGCTGCTTAAAATCATCATCATAGCGAACGTTGCAGCGATCATTTTTCTTAATGTTTTTTTCATATCTAAAGCCCCTATCTAATCAGTAATTGTATTACTGTTTGTATTTCTTTCTGATTACATATTACCAGAAATGAGGGGGTTAGACAATAAAAAACAGTACTTTTTCAGCATTATGCACAATATCATTTGACGATTTAAACAAAAATAAATATACCTAATGTATAATAATATTTGCCGGTTTCTGCAAGTTAAAAACCGTTCAATATTTCTTCACAAATGAGATTTTATATATATATCTAAATCATATATAAATTATAACTTTAACTTAACGTAACAAAACAAAAAATCCCACCACATCATATCAGATGCAGCGGGAATCTTTCAGAATTATTCAGTTGTTTCTGTAACTGTTTCAGATGATGGCTCAGTAACATTTTCAGCAGCTGCCGCCTCGGCATCAGGTACGGAAGTTTCCTCCTCTGATGATACCGTTGTCACCTCGGCTGACGGAGCGTCAGTTTCTTCGGCAGCTGAGGAATCAATGACCGTAAATCCGCTGAAAGTCATTTTCAGCTTATTATTTTCCATTTCAAATCCGCAGAGTTTTCCGTTCTTATCAACCATGATAACATACTCTCCGCCGTCAAGTTTTCCGCTGACCTCAAGTGAGCCGTCCTTCTCCTCGCCTTTAAGTTCCTCCGATTTAGCATTGCTGTCAACAGCTTTGATAAGGTTAAGCATCATTGCTCTGACCGGAACAGCCGACTGCGGAACCGAAAAGCTAAGTCCCTTATATGAAGCTTCCGTATTTCCCTCACTGAATTCCAGCTTAACTCCACTGAGCGTATTTGGAGAGGAGAACTCCACTTCCCATGCTCCTGTACCGAAACGCTTTACGACGCCCTCCGCCTGCAAACGGTCAAGCGTTATGCTGACATCTGCCTGAAAAGCGCAGTCAAGTCCGTTTTTTCGTGACGTGGTGGATTTCAGCGGCACAGAGCAGCTTACAAGGCAGAGCGCCATGAGGATTGTCAATGTGAATGTAACAAGTTTTTTCATAATACCTTCTCCGTTCTTTTGTGGGTACTCCGTCCCCACACCCCTGCCAAAGGGGAAATCCGCCTAACTGGCGCCCGTCCCCTCTGTCACTGCGTGACATCTCCCCACACTGTGGGGAGTCACCCTTTGGAAATCCATTATTAATCAGGGTGAATATCTTTAGGGGTAAATCTCCTTTAACATTGGTTTAAGAAACAGAGCCTCTTCGTGTTGACATTATTTTTAAACTTATACATCCTTTATATTAGCAGGTTTTCCGTTATTTTGCCGACTTCTTTTCTTTAAGGATACGGAACGAATCAGACAGGCAATCAACGATGTCTCTTGGCAGCATGGATTCCATTCCAAGCTTTTCAGCAGCCGCATCTCCGGCAAGACCGTGAATATAAACTCCGGCACAGGCACTGTCATAGACGGAGCCTCCCTGAGCTGCAAGAGATCCGATTATTCCTGCCAGTACATCACCGCTGCCCCCTACGCTCATGCCCGGATTTCCCGTATGATTTGCAGCAGTAACCCTGCTGTTTGCAATAAGCGTGCCTGCACCTTTAAGTACAACGGTAATACCATACTTCTCAGCGTACTTCTCGGCAACAACAATACGGTTATTGGATATCATGGCGTTGTCACAGTTAAGCAGCCTTGCCATTTCTCCCACGTGCGGAGTAATAACTATGTCCGATTTCTTTCCCAGTAAAATATCTATGTCCGATGCTATGCAATTTATTCCATCTGCGTCAATAATTATCGGACATTTTGCATTATTCACCACAAATCTGGTGATTTCAATGGTATCGGGAGTAACTCCCATACCGCATCCGATAACTATTGCATTGGCGCTGTTAATGGCATTAAGCAGTGCGTTTTTGTTTATATCATAAAGCATGAAACCATTATCGTCGCATTCAAGTTCAACATATGTAGCCTCCGGTACAAGCGTTGACACAGTGTCGATACACTTTTCCACAGAAGCGATCTTTACATGACCCACGCCCGTCCTGAGTGCACCCATAGCAGCAAAGGAGGCTGCCCCCCTCATAGATGAGCTTCCTGCGATCACCAGCAGAGTACCAAAAGTTCCTTTATATGAATCTCTTTCACGGCGTGGAGGGAAACTTGCCAGATGATTTCTCTCGATCCTGTAATACGCTCTCTCACCGTCAAGAACATCTATTGCTCTTCTCGGTATCCCTATATCGGCAACCGTGATCTTTCCGCAGTATTTTCTGAGCGGATACTGCGTCATACCTGATTTCAGGTACCCGAAAGTAACTGTTTCGTCAGCTTCAAACGCTCCGAAAGCCACTGTTCCTGTAACGCCGTTTCCGCCGCTGGGAACATCCACAGCTATTCTATAAGCGCTTGAACCTATAGCAAAGATACCGGCTGCATTTTTATCCAGATTATCCCGGAATCCCGTGCCGTAAACTCCGTCTACAATAACCGATGCGTCAAGCACAGCGCTTTTTACAAGACTCATTCTGTGTTTTTCCTGCATAAGGATTTTTTCCAGAGGATTCAGTTCCTTTTTTGATGCCGCCTTTTCAAGTTCGCTGGTTTTCGGAATTGTCATATAGTCCAGTTCAGCTGCTTCTATAGCAGCCTCTACGCTTTCGCTGCGATATCCGTCAATAAACTCGATATGTTCCTTCGGCAGACGCAGAAACATTTCTTTTGCAAGATCTGTGGATGGAGTTCCGCTGACATTTATTATTGTAATACGATATCCTCTGTAAACAAGAATATTTGCGGCTGCAAAACAGTCACCGCCATTGTTGCCCTTTCCCGCAAGAAATACGATCGACTTTTCCTCCGGCGGAGCGCCGCTGCTGCTTCGGCAGTATTTGTCAATTATTTCTGCAAGCGCCTTTCCGGCATTTTCCATCAGTTTTTTTCTTGAAACGTCCATTTTTTCGGAACGCTCCTCGATCATCCGCATCTGCTTTGGCGTAACGATTTTCATTTAACCAACTCCTTATATATCCAATGCGCCACTTAAGTGACTCTGTTTTCAACCCCTTGTCAAAAGGAAATTTTCTCTATGGGCATTCACCCTAATTATTCTAATTACCCCTATATGGGGTAATTAGAATAATCAATAATGGGTTTCCAAAGAGGGGGATTCCCCCTTTGGCAGGGGTGTGTGGACAGAGTCCCCACTTAAGCTGCCGCCATTACTGATTCAAAGAATTCCTTATTTTCGTCGGGAGGAATTTCTTTATATTTCCCAGCATTCTTTCGTCCGGGACAAAAACAAGCCTTGTTTTGCCATAATCGCTGTGATCGAAATCAGCGTAATATTCATCCGAAGCGATATTATTTGTAGCAAACACCACCGTCATATCCTCAGATTCTTCCATATCGTCACTATATTTTCCGAAAGCAGAAAAAGTTCTGACCTCAACGCTGAGCAGAGCTTTTCTCTTCTTTCTGGCAATTATCTTGTCTATGTCAAGTTCGCCGTTGGTAAAGGTATACTCATACTCCACCGATCTTCCCTGAATAAGAAGATAGGTAACATATCCGCCTCCTGCCGCAAGAATAAACGCCATTATCGCAATTGGCAGGCGTGCGAGCTGCAATATTCCCAGAAGAACAAGGCAGATGGAAAAAAGAATTCCCGAAATAAGAGTTCCGATCCTACTCAGCTTTTCAGATCTGGTTTCGCAGCGTGACACGAGCTGTTCAGCAAAATTATCCATGATATATCTCCTTACAATTCAGCAAAATTATAAAAGTTTACAGTATAAATGACCGTCTAATATTATAATATCACAAATTTGTCAGAATTTCAAGATAAATACTTGATTTTTTTTTATTTTCAGTATATAATTATAGTGAACCCTATGACGGAGAGAGTAAGTCCGTAATGAAGTCTACAGAGAGGAGCCGACAGGTGGAAAGCTCCGGCGAAAAACAGACCGAAGTTCACTCCCGAGGGGCAGCCTTGAAACTCCTGCATTGCTGCGGTATGCTGTAGGGGCTGACGTATGCCTGCGTTAAGGGCAAGAGAGTGTCGGCTCTCCTGACAATGGGTGGTAATAAGCAAGGTGATGATCTTGTCCTGTTGGACAGGATCTTTTTATTTTCCGATACATAAGGCATTTGCACACGTTCTTTGTGCGTTCTGCCAAATAAAATTCAGGAGTTGATTATTGTGAAAGAACAGCTTGAAAAAATTGAAGCGCAGGCTAAGCAGGAACTTGAATCCTGCACGGAGATCAAAGCCCTGGACGATCTGAGAATAAGATTTCTTGGAAAAAAAGGCGAGCTTACTGCGATTCTCAAACAAATGGGAAAGCTTTCCGCTGAAGAACGTCCGGTCATCGGTCAGCTTGCCAATCAGGTGAGGGCAGATATCGAAGAGGCTCTCAAAAACAAACTCGAAGCTCTTAAAGCTGAAGAACAGGAAGCAAAGATCAAAGAAGAATCAATTGATATTACTCTTCCCGGAAAACACGCTCCTTTCGGCAAGCTCCATCCGCTTACCAAGGTGGAAAACGAAATACGTGAGATCTTCATGGGAATGGGATTTGACATTGCCGACGGCCCTGAGATCGACGACGATTACCACGTTTTCGAGGCGCTTAATCTTCCTCCCGACCATCCTGCACGCGATACCCAGGATACTTTCTACATCGAGGGCACAGATGAAACTATTCTCCTCCGCACCCAGACGTCTTCCGTACAGGTTCACGTAATGGAAAACCAGACCCCTCCTATCCGCATTATCTCACCGGGACGTGTTTTCCGTTCCGACGCCGTTGACGCAACACACTCTCCCCTGTTCCACCAGATCGAGGGACTTGTTATCGACAAGGGCATCACTATGTCCGATCTTAAGGGCACACTTGATATGCTCATGAAAAAGCTCTACGGCAATGACTGCAAACTGCGTTTCCGTCCTCACCATTTTCCGTTCACAGAACCAAGCTGCGAAGTGGATATAAGCTGCTTCAACTGCGGCGGCAAAGGCTGCTCCATGTGCAAGGACGAGGGATATATCGAGCTTCTGGGCGCTGGAATGGTTCACCCCAAGGTGCTTGAAAACTGCGGAATAGACAGCAATATTTACTCCGGTTTCGCATTCGGTCTCGGTCTTGAACGTATGGTTATGGGACGTTACGACATAAACGATCTCCGTCTGCTTTATGAGAATGACGTCCGTTTTCTTGAACAATTCTAAGAACAGTCAGCTTATGTGGGGACGCCGTCCCCACACCCCTGCCAAAGGGGGAATCCCCCTTTGGAATCCCAATATTAATTACTTCCATTACCCATAAATGGGTAATGGAAATAATTAGAGTGAATATCCACAGAGAAAATTTCCTTTTTGGCAGAAATACAGAAAACAGCACCACATAAGTTGCCTTTATTAAATTATACATGAAAGGATTGAATTAAATGAATCTTTCAATGAAATGGCTTGCCGACTATGTCAACGTCGATGTGCCGATAAAAGAATACTGCCATGCTCTTACAATGAGCGGCTCTAAAGTAGAGGGTTACGAAACAGAGGGAAAAGAGATCTCCAATGTTGTTGTCGGAAAGATACTCTCCGTTGTTCCCCACGAAAATTCAGATCATCTTGTCGTATGTCAGGTGGAAGTCGGCAAGGAATCGCCTATACAGATCGTTACCGGCGCTTCAAACGTAAATGCCGGAGATACAGTACCTGTTGCCCTTGACGGTTCAACACTTCCCGGCGGAGTAAAGATCAAAAAAGGCAAGCTCCGTGGCGTTGAATCCAACGGTATGCTCTGTTCACTGGGCGAACTTGGTCTTGACAAGAGAGATTTCCCATATGCTATTGAGGACGGCATTTTCATCATGCAGGAGCCGTGCCGCATCGGTCAGGACATTCAGTCTGCCATAGGACTTGACGACACATCTGTCGAATTTGAGATAACCTCAAATCGTCCCGACTGTCTCAGCGTTACCGGACTGGCAAGAGAAACTGCCGCAACTTTCGATCTCCCTCTGCACATTCCGGTTCCCTCTTTCAAGGGCGTTGACGGAGATATCGACCAATACCTCAAGGTAGATATCCACAACACCGACAAGTGCAGGCGCTACTGTGCCGGAATCGTAAAGAACGTAAAGATCGAACCCTCGCCACGCTGGATGAGAGAACGTCTCCGTGCAAGCGGCGTACGTCCTATCAATAACTTTGTCGATATAACAAACTATGTTATGCTTGAATACGGTCAGCCAATGCACGCATTTGATCTCCGCTATGTTGACGGCGCTCATATCAATGTCAGAAATGCCGCAAAGGGCGAAAAGATAATGACTCTTGACGGCGTTGAGAGAGAGCTTTCCGAAGATATGCTGGTTATCGCCGACGCAAACAAGCCTGTTGCCGTTGCCGGTGTTATGGGCGGCGAATACAGCGGTATCATGGACGATACAACTACTGTTGTCTTTGAGTCCGCATACTTTGAGCCTGCTCAGGTACGCCGCACGTCAAAGGCGCTGAAGCTCAAATCAGACGCATCCTCAAGATATGAAAAGGGCGTTGATCCGCTTATCAGCATGGTATGCCTTAAAAGAGCATTCCAGCTTGTCGAGGAGCTTGGCGCAGGCGAGGTCATCCGTACAGTTATTGACTGTGACCATACCGATTATGCACCGTCAGAAGTTGAATTCAATCCGGCATGGATAAACAGCTTTCTGGGTACAAACATCTCGTCCGGAACAATGACTGAATATCTCAAAAGGCTGGATTTCTCTGTGGAAAACGGCAAGGTCATTGCTCCGTCATTCAGAATTGATATCGGATGCAAGGCTGATATTGCAGAGGAAATCGCAAGAATTTACGGTTATAACAATATTCCGTCAAGCGATTTCAGGGGCGTTGCAAAAGCTGAATTCACGGCAGAGCAGAAGTTCATCCGCACTCTCAGAAATACTGTCGTTTCCCTGGGCGGATATGAAATTGCAACATATTCTTTTGTATCTCCGAAATATTTTGACAGAATCAGACTTCCGAAAGATAGTAAGCTCCGCAATACGGTAAAGATCGTTAATCCGCTTGGTGAAGACACTAGCGTTATGAGAACTACGACTATCCCCTCAATGCTCGATGTGCTCTCATTCAACTACAATAACCGGAACGAAAAAGCTTGCCTTTTTGAGATAGCCAAAGAGTACATTCCGGCAGAAAAAGAAAAAGCATATATCAACGGCGATACGCTTGCAAGCGGCGGCAAAAAGCACAGATACGCCTACTCTCTCCCGGATGAGCCTCAGAAGCTTACGCTGGGTATGTACGGCGGCGATGCTGATTACTACACCATGAAAGGCATGATCGAACAAATTCTTGAAGAACTCGGCATAAACGACGTTGAATACGTGCGTGCAGCCGACTGCGAGGTATTCGATGAAAAATATGCGCTTCATCCCGGAAGAAGCGCCGTTATCCTCAAGGACGGCGTTCACTTGGGAATTATGGGCGAAGTGCACCCGGAAGTTCAGAACACCTACAAGCTCGGAACAAAGACTTACGCTGCAAAGCTGAATATTGACGAGCTGATGTCCGCAGCTTCCGGCAGAATCACATACAAACCTCTTCCCAAGTTCCCGGCTACGACAAGAGACCTCAGCCTTATCTGTGACGACGAGATCCCTGTTGCCGAGCTTGAAAAAGCTATCAAAGGCGCTGTAGGCAAGATCCTTGAAAAAGTCACTCTCTTTGACGTGTACAAGGGCAAGCAGATCGAGGACGGCAAAAAAAGCGTTTCCTATTCAATTTCGATGCGCTCACACGAAGGAACTCTCACGGACGAACAGGCTGACGGAGCTATGAAGCGTGTTCTTAAAGCGCTTTCCGCTCTCGGCGCCGAGCTGCGTGGATAAGCTTACCGTATAAAATCAGAAAAAAGGAGGGGATCGTTATCCCTCCTTTTCTGTTTGATAGATGATCTGAGGATATATAATCATTATGGAAAAAATAATTGAGACGCTTGCGGCAATATATATGATTAGTACACTGGCTATGACAATAGAAAGCATCAGACAGCGGCAAAAGAAAAAGGCTGTCATCTGGGGATGCCTGTGTTTTTTCCCGATAGCCGCCGTTATAATTCTGATATTCCTTGCAGGACATAAATAGACGGAAAAATCTTTCTCTTTGTAAATTCTTTGCAAAATGTGACGTTTACTGTTTACAACTAACGCAAAATATGATATTATATATTTATATCATTATTTACAGGAGGGCATAATGGCAGAAAAAAACGAAATACATAAAATACTTAACGGCGAGATGCCGGAAAGCGACAGTCCGCAAAAACCTCACAAAAAGCGCAAAGAAAAACCGCCACGGAATAAATTCAAGTTCCTTGCATTTATCGAAATGCTGCTTATTATCGTTCTTGCCGGCGAACTTTCCTGGAGCGTCTTTCTCCGTGACCGTTTCATAAAAGACGACAAAGCTGTTCCTGCCAATGCCGGAGCAGATTCTCTTGAACCCCAAATCAGAACACGTCCGGTTATTGAGAAAGAAGAAACGATGTATCAGCTTGACGGCAAAAAGATACTCATGAAAGACAGCGTTTACGGCGAGATCTTCTTCCCCGTTTTTGCTGATGTTCCTGCCTGTTCCATTAACACGGATCAGCTTATTACCAGAAACGGCTACTCTTTCTACACGGAAAACGGACAGATAACCTCTATCCCCGGCATTGACGTTTCCGAACATCAGGGTGATATAGACTGGAATAAAGTCAAGGATGCAGGAATTGAATTCGCCATTATACGTATAGGCTATCGAACCTACGGCGGGGGTGATATTACTCTTGACACAGCATTTCAAAAAAATCTTCAGAATGCCGATAAAGCAGGAGTCAAGGTCGGGGTTTATTTTTACTCTCAGGCAGTTACTCCGGAAGAAGCCATACAGGAAGCCGATGTTGTAATCGACGCTATCGAGCCGTATAACATTACATATCCGGTCGTTTTTGACTGGGAGATTATTTCCGGTGACTCTGCACGAACTGACAAGATAACTGTTGACGACCTTGCCGAATGCTGCATTGCTTTCAGCGAACGTGTTAAATCTGCCGGATATACCCCTATGATCTATCAGAACAAAAACACCTCAATGTTCAAGCTTGACCTCCCACGTCTCCAGGATTACGATTTCTGGCTGGCTGAATACAATGACAAACCGACGTACTACTACGACTATCAGATGTGGCAGTATTCATCAACAGGAAAAGTTCCCGGTGTGAACGGCGACGTTGACATGAATATCAGTTTCAAAGACTACAGCAAATCTGAATAAAAATAAGAGTCTGTTCCGTAAAATGCGGAACAGACTTATTATTTACAGATTATTTTTTACAAAAAGGATTTTCATAGCGTCAAATTGATATGTTCCGTCATTTTTTTCCGTTACATGGAACTCAACAGACTTTGAAACGCTTTTTTCCATCCAGGCAGGTTTTTCGTCGATATAATCCACTGTTATCGTATATTCGCTGCCGCTCTTAACAATTGATTTTACTTCCGGCTCATATGTAAAAACGATCGGATGTACCGGAACATTGTAAACGCCTTTTTCCGGGTCGTAATAGAACCGTGATGTCACAGGCCCTACGGTGGTATGCTCAAATGCCGTGTGCTCCTGTCCGAAAATCGCTACCACTTCGGCTTCAACGTCGTAAGCAGAAATTGATATAACATCTCCTCCGGCTGCGTTTACAGGATATTTCTCCAGCTTTTCATCATTCATTATGATAGACCATATAGAAGCTGTAATGATTTGCTCAGAAGTCAGATCGGACGGCTTGTCAAAAGATTCAATATCCATTATGACCATAGGATATACCAACTCTGTAAAACCGTCTTTTTTTGTTTCACCGGATGTAAAGCTCTTAAGCATTTTTATTCCCCTGCCTGCTGTAACGACTATGCCGATAACGGCAAAAACAGTAAAAATCACACCAAGAACTGCGTAAAGGCGTCTTTTCAGCTTTTTTTTCTTCGGCGGATTTTCTTCAGACTCCTCCGTTTTCTCACTTTTAACATCCAGAAGCACTTCCGGGTCTTCGTCAAGTATATTCGTAAGAGCAGCGGTAAATCTGCCCTTTCGTTCCGATTTTATCTGCTCCCCAGATGATTCAGTCTCATTTTTTTCTGCATCAGGAGTTTCTTCCGATTTTTTTACGTGTTTTCTTTTATGCTCTTTCTTTTTCTCATCCTCTTCATTCCTGCCCTGTTCTTCGATCTCCGCTATTGCATTGGCAGCATTCTCACGTATATCGTCAATAAGACTTGTCACGCCGTCTTTTTTTCCGGAATCATTTTTTTCCTCTGTCTCGGAATCGGCTTTACTTTCGTCCTCTTCATCTGTTTCCGCAGTATCATCATCTGCATCCTGTACGCCATTTATAGCAGCAAGAGCCGCTTCTATAAGTTCTGTTGCCGATTCTTCCGGCTCGTCTGCATCCGGCTGATACATATCATTTTCATCCTCAGCGCTGTCAACCGGGACATTTTCTTCAATGCTCTCCGGCTTAACATCTTCGCTTTCAACGATTTTTTCATCATCTGCACTGCAAAGATCTCCGACGCTGTTTTTATCGTCAGAATGCTTCTTTCTGCGCTTTGAAAAAAGGCTCTTTTTCTTCCTGCCGGATTCCTCCTCCGATTCATTCTGAATCGGTTCTTCAACAGGCTGTACTTCCGGTTCTTCGGACAGACTTCCGTTGTCCGGAACATCTTCCGCAACGGTAACAGGATTTTCCGGTTCAGGTTTTGTTTCAGGTTCAGGAATGATTTCCGGTTCGGGAAAAACTTCCGGTTCAGGTATGATTTCCTGCTTATCAGCGGAGGGATCCACTTCGCTCCGGATATACCCATGCTGCTTGTTTTTCTCTTCAAAGCGGCGGAGTTCCTCATAATCAGGAAGTTCGCCGGTAATAACGACCTTTTTCTTCTGCTCAGGAACAGGAGTTTCCGGAGCCTTCTGAACAACGTCAGGCTCCTCTGGTGCCTTACTTTCTTTTTCCTCAAGTTCATTAAGAATATTTTCTGCAAGGGACGGCTTTTTTTCCGCCGTCAGCGCATTAAGCAGATCATCGACCGACATATTATCATAAATACTCTTGTGCTTTGCTGGTTCTGTCCTTGCCGATGCTTTTTTTTCGTCGCTGTTTCCTTTGAGATTATTGAGCATATCGTCAAGATCTTTTCTGATAGCCATTACGACCTCCAAAATAAATAAAAATTAAAAACAACTCAAATAAAAAAATCCAAAAAAGTATTATCTGATCTGTCCGTTTCCGTTGATAACATATTTAATAGTTGTAAGTTCTCTGAGACCCATAGGACCTCTTGCGTGAAGCTTCTGTGTCGAAATGCCTATCTCTGCGCCAAAGCCAAACTCTCCGCCGTCAGTAAATCTTGTTGAAGCATTTACATAAACAGCGGCAGCGTCAACACAGCGCTGGAACTTTTCTGCATTTTCCAGAGATTTCGTAACAATACACTCGGAATGCTTCGTTCCGAAACGGCTGATGTGTGCGATAGCTTCATCAACGCTGTCAACGACCTTAACAGATATAACATAGTCCAGAAACTCTTTTGCATACTCCTCTTCGCCGGCTTTTTCAACAGTATCGCCGAGAATTCCGATAGTCCGGTCGCATCCGTAGAATTTAACATTGCTCTTTGCAAGACGGTCTGCTATCATCGGAAGAATCTTTTCTGCGCAGTCCTTATGTACAAGCAGACTTTCCACCGCATTACACACAGAGGGACGCTGAGTTTTGCCGTTGTCAACGATATTCACAGCCATTTCCGGATCTGCGGAAGCATCCACATATACATGACAATTTCCTGTTCCCGTCTCAATAACAGGAACGGTTGCAGTATTTACGACAGCCTGGATAAGACGTCCGCTTCCTCTTGGTATCAATACGTCAAGGTATTGATTAAGACGCATAAGTTCATTGGTAGTCTCACGTGACGTATTTTCAACGACCTGAATAACATCTGCCGGCAGACCTGCTTTTTCGACAGCGTTCCTCATGATAATTCCGAGACATATATTAGAATTTATAGCCTCTTTTCCGCCCTTGAGAATAACTGCATTTCCCGCCTTGAGACAGAGAGCGGCAGCGTCTACCGTAACATTGGGACGTGATTCAAATATAATTCCGATAACGCCCATAGGTACTCTTGTCTTGCATATCCGCAGTCCGTTGGGACGGGTAAATCCCTCAATGATCTCCCCTACAGGGTCGTTAAGTGCGATAAGTTCATCAACGCCCTTTGCCATTCCCTCAATACGTTTTTCATCAAGACGAAGCCTGTCCTGCATCGCCTCGGACATACCGTTTTCCTTTGCCGTCCGGAGATCCTTTTCGTTTTCGGCAATTATAATATTTTTGTTTGCCAGTAAAGCCCCTGATATTGCGGCAAGAGCGCTGTTCTTCAGTGAAGCAGATGCCGACGCAATAGCAGCTTCGGCTGTTTTAGCTTTTTTTCCCAGTTCTTCAGTATAGTTCATATAGTCACCTCATCAGTTTTATTCGCTTTGAATATGGTTCCGATCTCCTTATTTTCAAAAAGATCATAAAGCAGTTCCGGATTCTTTCCGTTCATGATAACCATGTCGATACCTGCTTCGGATGCAATCTTTGCAGCGTTGATCTTCGTGGACATTCCGCCCGTTCCCAGACCTGACCCTGCGCCTCCTGCCGCATTTTCAATATTGGACGTTATCTTCTCCACCACTGTTATCGGCTTGGCATCGGGATTTTTCCGTGGATCATCGTCATAGAGACAGTCGATGTCCGAAAGTATCAGCAAGAGGTCAGCTCCTGCCAGAGAGGCAACCAGCGCCGACAGCGAGTCGTTTTCGCCGATTTCCAGTTCAAGTTCATCAATAGCGATAGTATCGTTTTCATTAACGATAGGGATAACGCCCATACCAACCAGAGTTTCAATGGTATTTTTAAAATTCTCACAATGACTGGAGTTATTGATTATCGTTTTTGTCAGCAGTATCTGAGCGACTGTAACGCTGTATTTTTCAAACATATCGTCGTAAACGTGCATCAGTTCACACTGTCCTATAGCCGCAACTGCCTGTTTCATTTTGGTTTCACGAGGCTTTTCGGGAAGTCCGAGCTTTCCGGCGCCAAGTCCCATTGCACCGGAAGAAACCATGATTATCTCACGTCCGGAATTGTGGAGATCCGAAATGACCCTTACAAGATTTGTCATTCTTCTTATATTCAGTTTACCTGTAGCATGAGCAAGAGTAGATGTGCCCAGTTTTATAACAACTCGTTTTTTTTCAGAAATATTTCTCATAAAATGCTTCTTTCAGTTTACTTTATTTATTATTTTTCCGCTCTGCCACGCCCGGAAGCTGCTGCATACTATATCAACAAGGCGCTGTCTCGTTTCAAGCGCTGCCCACGAAGTATGCGGAGTTATGCGGCAGTTAGGTGCATTTTTCAGCGGAGTGACCGGCAGCATCGGTTCATGCTCCAGAACATCGACATAAGCTGCGGCGATTTTTCCGGAATCAAGAGCTTCGGCAAGAGATTTTTCGTCTGCGATTCCTCCTCTTGCAGTATTTATGAGTACTGCCGAACTTTTCATTTCACAGAGGAGTTCCTCATTTATAATTCCCTTTGTCTGCTCTGTCAGAGGGCAGTGAAACGTCAGTATATCAGCTTTTCGGGCTGCTGTATGTATATCAGTCACTTCATATCCGCAGTTTTCCGGAACAGTTCTGGTGCATATTACTATATTCATGCCGAAAGCCCCTCCGATTTCAGCAACACGGCGTCCGATAGAACCGAATCCAACTATAGAAAGAGTTTTTCCTGCAAGTTCGCCGATAGGAAGCGGAAAAAATGAAAATGTCGGGGAACGTTCCCATTCACCGGCTTTTACAAGGAGATCATAGTCCCTTATACGGCTGAAATGATCGAGAATATAGGCAAATACCTGCTGTGATACAGCATTTGTTGAATACTGTCCGGCATTGCATACCGTTATCCCCTTTTCGGAAGCTGCTTCAAGATCAATATTATTGCATCCCGTCGCAAAAAGTCCGATATAGCGCAGATTCGGGCACATATCCATAATTTCACGGGTTATTTGTACTTTATTGCAGAAAACAGCTTCGGCGCTGCCGATATTAACGGCTGTTTCCTCCGGCTTAGTCAGAGGAAAGATCTCGACGGTTCCGAGTTCGTTTATTTTATCAAGGGGAATATCCCCGGTGCAGCTTACTGTAGCCCAGTCAAGAACGGATATTTTCAAGACTGTTCCTCCTCATTTGCTTCGGATGATTCAACTGCATCTTCATCTGCTTTTTCTTCTGTTTCCGAGATATCTTCATCCGATGTTTCTTCTGCTTCCGCATCATTTTCCTGAGGTGTTTTAAAGATAAGAGATACCACAGCTGCGGCAATAATAAGCACTGCTTCTGCTATTCCGATACCGTAGAAAACCGTTCTGCTTTCAGATATCCACACCAGCAGAGAAAGCGGAATAGCCACCGCCATAATGATCTGGAAAGGACGCCTCTGGGTAAAGAAACGATACGCAAAAAATACTGCTCCGATGCAGGCGAAAATCAGATGCATATTAAACGGAAATGGAAAAAGCGACGGATTTTCAATTCCTGCCTGTTGTGTCATAACAAATAAATTAAAATAATTCATGATAACTCCGATCTGCTGTTGTGCCGGATGCGCATTCATCCGCAACAGCTTATTTTTTCTCATAAAAATATACTTTTTATATTATAGCACACTTTTCAAAAGAATTCAACTGCTTTTTTAAAAAACAGCCAATTTATTGTAACAACCTACGTGGGGACGCTGTCCCAACACCCCTGCCAAAGGGGGAAATCCCCCTTTGGAAACCCATTATT
This sequence comes from Oscillospiraceae bacterium, assembly GCA_021769725.1. Taxonomy (GTDB): domain Bacteria; phylum Bacillota; class Clostridia; order Oscillospirales; family Ruminococcaceae; genus Ruminococcus. Next base: position 23,609 of record JAETSI010000017.1, read on the forward strand.
GTTTCTTTACATTACCCGTAAAGGGTAATGTAAAGAAACATAGTGAATTTACATAGTGAAAAATTCCTTTGACATGAGCGTGAGAATAAAATCTCATAGCTCATTATATATAATACTGTCATTTTAAAAAAGACTATTATACACATCAAAATAAAAACAGTATTTTAATTCGGAAAAAAATACTATTTTTCATTGATTTTTCTTTATAAATAATGTATAATATTATTTGTAGATATTTTTATATTGTATTGGGATATTTTTATGCATAATTACATGATCGGAGGATATAAAATGAATCGAAAACTGCAAAAACTTACTGCATTTTTTACCGGAATAGTCACCGCTGCGTCATGCACAGGCATCGTCTCACCGGAGAAAAAAACGTCTGAGGTCGTTACAGCAGATGCGGCTTCATCCAATATTCCTGCTTTTCCCGGCGCTGTCGGCGGCGGAAAATATGCAACCGGCGGACGTGGAGGCGAAATATATCACATCACAAACCTTAACGACAGCGGCGCAGGTTCTTTCCGTGATGCCGTGAGCAAATCAAACCGCATTGTCGTTTTCGACGTAAGCGGAACTATCGAGCTTAAAAGCAACATTCTCTGTCAGAGCAATATTACAATTGCCGGACAGACAGCTCCAGGAGGCTCAGGCATCACTCTGAAAAACTATAAAATGGGTATGTCCGGCGATAATATCATCTGCCGCTACATCAGCTCCCGACCCGGTCCGTACGCTGCCACAAGCTCCGGAAACGACGCATGGGGCGGCGCAAAGGGTTCAAATTCTATTATCGACCACTGCTCCATGGGATGGACTACTGACGAACAATGGGGTCTTTACTCCAACAACATGAACTACACCGTTCAGTATTCCGTGCTCGGCCCTGCCGATTCATGGGGCGGCCACAAAAAGGGACTCCACGGATTCGGTCTTATGATGGGCAAGGGTAATCTCACATTTGACCACAACCTTATCATCCACAATGTTTCAAGGAATTTCCGTGGCAAGGTGCAGGATACCTACACGGCTGATTTCACCAATAATATCATCTACGACTGGGGATATCAGACGGCTTACGGAACCATCGGTCATCTGAATTATGTGAATAATACCCTTAAAGCAGGAAACTCCACCACCGGCGGTTACCATTGGATGTCCGTTGACAGCAGTACAAAACCTGAAAATTTCAAAGTTTACTGCGACGGAAACCAACTGATAAACAAGGACGGCTCTCTCCATGCGATCACCAACGATAACTGGTCCGGAGTAAGCGTAAAGACATCTATCGGCATCACAAAGGATGATCTCTACTCTGCCTCCCCGTTCCAGACCATCGTCAACGGAGAAAACGTCTCTTCTGTTGCCGGCGCAGAAAGTGCAGCTGATTCATACGATCATGTTATTAATTTTGCCGGAAACGGTATTTCCTCCGATAAAAGAACGGCAATTGACCGTCAGTGCGCAGAAGAAACCAGAAACGGTACGGGATCATGCAGCGGAACTTCCGAATATGACGCATCGAACACCGATCTTGATAAATATAAGATCCAGTGCGGCGTAACTTATACATACCCGTCTGCCATACTTACAAAAGAAATAATCGACAGCGATAACGATGGAATGCCGGACGAATGGGAAGAAGCAAGAGGTCTTGACCCCAACGATCCCGGTGACGCCAACGGCGATTACTGCGGCAAAGGATATACAAATATCGAATATTATATCAACGACCTGACGGTTGATTCATTCCCGGAAGGAGTAGTTGAACTTTCTCCCGAAAATGCCGTTCCCCCTGTTCCGGCAGTATCGGCATTTGAAACTATAGAAGCAGAAAACTTCTGGGCTCAGGAGGGCATAAAAGCAGAAACTCTTCCTGACGGCGGCGGAAATATAGGATTTATCGAAAACGGAGACTATGCCGTATACCGCAAAATCGACTTCGGCGACGGCGCAAAGAGCTTCAAGACACGTGTTTCAGGAAATGCGGCAAAAATCGAGCTTTATCTTGATTCCCTTGACGGTACTCCGGCAGCGGCTGTAGATTTCAGAGGAACTTCCGGTTTCAGCGACTATCAGAATGTAGAATTCAACATAAGCATGATAAGCGGCGTTCATAATCTCTATCTTAAATTTACTGGCGGCGAAGGCTATCTTCTCAACGTTGATAACTTCGTATTTGGCAGGGATGCTCTCCCGATAAGCGGAATTTACTTCAAAGACGTCAGTGTCAGTGAAAGCGCATATCCGGACAAATGGAAAATAGGTACAGGCCCGAAGATCTATGGAGACCGTGATTTCACTATCACAGTTCTTCCGAAAGAAGCGGACGGATGTGAGATTCTCATGACTGCCTGCGATGCCAAATCTTCAACGGGAGATACGGCTGTTTTCACTGCCGGAGACGATATTGACCTGATGATAGCTCTTGACCAAAGAGTTGAAACCATTCCGGACTGGCTTTCAGGATACGAAAAGCTTCCGGCTGATTCCACAGTCACATCCTCAAACGATGTAATCTTTGATCTGTACAGGAAACAGATCAAAAAAGGTGAAAAAGTCACTCTCGGCAGCAACGGTCAATCGTATATGTGTGTTAATTTCTTTGTAATGGCTGTACCTGCGTCACAATTCCACCAACCTGTCAAGGGCGATATAAACGGCTCAGGAAAGCTTGATACCGGCGACCTGGTAATGCTCCAGAAATATCTTCTCCGACTTAGCGAACTTACCCCGGAACAGGCATCCGCAGCCGACTTTGACGGCGACGGCATTATAGACGTGTTTGACAACGTACTCGTAAGAAAAGCGCTGCTCGGACTGATTAAATAATAGACTTGTTCTAAAAAGGGCGGATCAGTTTTGCTTCCGCCCTTATCGGTTTATTCACTTCCGGAAAGATAAAGGATTTTTTATGGATAAATTTTCTGTTTTAAAACAATATTTTGGTCATTCTGCATTTCGCAGCGGACAAGCCGAACTCATAGACAGCATTCTCTCCGGATGCGACACACTTGGCATAATGCCTACCGGTGCAGGCAAATCGGTATGTTATCAAATTCCGGCAATGCTTCTGGACGGTGTAACTATTGTTATTTCACCGCTTATCTCCCTTATGAAAGATCAGGTCACTGCTCTCGTTTCTGCCGGAATAAACGCTGCCTGTATCAATAGTTCGCTCACTTTAGCAGAATATTCGGAAACGGTTTCCGCCGCACTCCGTGGAAAGTATAAAATCATCTACGCTGCACCGGAAAGACTTGATGCTGATGATTTCCTCCGACTTGCATCACGGCTGAATATTTCAATGGTCACTGTTGACGAAGCACACTGCGTTTCACAGTGGGGACAGGATTTCCGCCCCAGTTATCTGCATATTGTTGAATTTATCAAAAAATTGCCGTATCGTCCTGTAATAAGCGCTTTTACCGCAACGGCAACAGCAGAAGTCCGTGACGATATTATAAGGATACTTCAACTGAATGACCCGTTTACAATCACTACGGGATTTGACCGGAAAAACCTGTTTTTCAGTGTCAGACAGCCTCAGAATAAATTCATTGCCCTGAAAGAACTTTTAAAAAACTATGGCAGCAAATGCGGTATCATCTACTGCATTTCAAGAAAAAATGTGGAGGATATCTGTGAAAAACTATGCGCTGACGGATTTTCTGCAACAAGATATCATGCCGGACTTTCAGATGAAGAACGCCGCTGTAATCAGGAAGACTTTATATTCGACCGCAAACGCATTATGGTTGCTACAAACGCATTCGGAATGGGAATAGATAAATCAGATGTTTCTTTTGTAATACACTACAATATGCCCAAAAACATCGAAAGCTACTATCAGGAGGCAGGGCGTGCCGGACGTGACGGTGAACCGGCAGAATGTACGATACTTTACAGCGGCATGGATGTGAGAACGAATCAGTTTATGATCGACAAAAGCCGTGAAGAAAACACAGCTCTTACCGAACAGCAGCGAGAGATCATCTACGAAAAGGACATGGAACGGCTTCGGGATATGACTTTCTACAGCACCACGACCGGATGCCTTAGAGAGTTTATTCTGAGATATTTCGGCGAAAGTTCCTCCAATTTCTGCGGCAGATGCTCCAATTGCCTCAGTGGCTTTGAAGATGCCGATATAACCGTAGATGCTCAGAAAATCGTCTCCTGCGTATACAGAATTCATCAAAAAGGCTGGGACTACGGCAAAAGCATGGTAACTGACGTCCTCAGAGGCAGCAAAAATGCAAAGCTGCTGTCCCTGGGTTTTGACAAGCTGTCTACATATGGAATAATGAAGGACACATCTGCGGCAAAACTCCGGGCAGAACTGGATCATCTTATTCTCAGCGGCTATCTTAGTCTTACGGAAGGAGATTATCCACGTGTATGTCTTACAGGCAAATCTGCCCGACTGCTCAAGGAAAAGCCTGTACTTTCCATGAAACTTCCAAAGGAGAAGGCTCCGGTCAGCAAAAAGAAAGCCGAAGACAGCTTTTATGCCGATAACACGCTGTTTGCAGAACTTCGCAGTCTGCGTACAAAACTTGCTGCTGCCGAACATATGCCGGCTTATATTATCTTTTCTGATGCCGCACTCAGAGATATGTGCCGCAAACTTCCGACAAACCGTGAAGAATTCCTTGGTGTTTCGGGTGTCGGAAACAACAAGGCGGACAAGTATGGCAAGGAATTCTGTAAGCTTATTTCACGGTATATAGCTGAAAATCCGGACTATGAAAAAGCGCCGGACGGCGAAGTGAGCTATCTTGAAAAGCAGCTTGACGGATTCCGTGAGCATACAATAGGAGCGTCACCTGTCCGCATAAGAAAACCGTGGATGATCGGTGAGGAGAGACAGCTCACCTCTGAATGTGCCATGGGACTGGAGCTTCGGGAGATCGCCGAAGCTCACAGCAGAACTGTTCCGGAAATCCGGACAAAATTGCGTGAAATGGGTATTCTGTCATAGAAACAAAAACAGATTTCAAAGGAATTATTGTTCCCTTGAAATCTGTAATTTTTTATTTATACTAATCTCAAATCGGTTAATAATGTGTTTCCCAAGGGGATGTACTTCTAACGGGAGCGATCCCCTCTGTCACTTCGTGACATCCCCACACTTAATTACTTTTTCAATTTCATTGCATCCCTGACGGTTTTAGCGATATTCTCAGCGGAAAGTCCGAATTCTTTAAGAAGATCAACAGCGGGACCGGAATGTCCATACTCGTCATTAACACCGATTTTCACGACAGGAACAGGACATCTTTCCGTAACGGTTTCCGCAACCGCAGAACCAAGACCGCCAATAACGCTGTGCTCTTCGGCAGTAACGATAAGTCCGGTTTTCACTGCGCATTCAGTAATAAGTTCCTTGTCAATAGGCTTTATTGTATGAATATTTACAACCCGTACAGAAATTCCCTCCGACTCCAGAATCTTTGCAGCTTCAAGCGCCTCGTTTACCATAAGACCTGTAGCAGCAACAGTTACATCAGTTCCCTCACGGAGAACAACACCCTTGCCAAGCTCAAATTTATACGTTTCCCTGTCGTTGATAACCGGAACAGCAAGCCGTCCGAAACGCATATATACAGGACCGTTGAAATCGAGAGCAGCTTTAACGGCAGCACGTGCTTCAACATCGTCGCATGGATTTATAATTGTCATTCCGGGAATAGTTCTCATAAGAGCAATATCTTCATTACACTGGTGAGTTGCACCGTCCTCGCCGACAGAAATACCGGCATGGGTAGCTCCGATCTTAACGTTAAGATGAGGATAACCAATAGAATTTCTCACAATTTCATAAGCTCTTCCGGCTGCAAACATAGCAAACGTACTTGCAAACGGAATCTTTCCACAGGCTGCAAGACCGGCTGCAACTCCCATCATGTTTGCCTCTGCGATTCCGCAGTCAAAGAATCGCTCCGGATATGCTTTCTTAAAAATACCTGTTTTTGTGGCGGCAGCAAGATCGGCGTCGAGTACGACAAGGTCCTTATATTCTTCTGCAAAATCACGGAGAGCCTCTCCGTAGCTCTCTCTTGTAGCCTTTTTAATTACATCTGCCATGACCTCAGCCCTCCAGTTCCTTTAATTGTGCTTCAAGTTCTGACATTGCCTGAGTGTATTCCTCTGCATTGGGAGCTTTTCCGTGCCAGTCAACCTTATTTTCCATAAAGGATACACCCTTGCCCTTAACACTTTTCTGAATAATGGCAACAGGCTTGTCAGTTACGGCAGATGCCTCTGTAAAAGCTCTGTCAATATCGTCGAAATCATGAGCATCCATGGCGATGACATGCCAGCCGAATGCGGCAAATTTATCTGTAATAGGCTCAGGCGAACATACTTCATTGATAGCGCCGTCGATCTGAAGACCATTGTTGTCAATGATCGCCGTCAGATTTGAAAGACCGTAATGTGCTGCAAACATAGCTGCTTCCCAGACCTGTCCTTCCTCGATCTCTCCGTCTCCAAGAATCGCATAAACGTTGTAGGATTTTCCGTCCAACTTGCCGGCAAGAGCCATACCGCAGGCAGCAGAAATTCCCTGACCGAGCGAACCGCTGGACATATCTATTCCGGGGGTGTGAATGCACGGATGTCCCTGTAATACTGCGCCAATGTGGCGAAGGGATTTCAATTCATTTTCATCAAAATATCCTTTTTGCGCAAGTACAGAATAAAGGGCAGGCGCTGTATGCCCCTTTGAAAGAACAAGACGGTCTCTGCCGGGATCATCAGGATTTCCGCTGTCCACATTCATTTTATTGTAATACAGATATGTCAGTGTGTCGCAGATCGACAGAGAACCGCCCGGATGACCTGATTTAGCGTTATAAGTCCCTTCAATAACGCCCATTCTGACCTTGCAGGCAATCTTCTGCAAATTCTTTTTTAAAGATGCGTCCATAAAAACCTCCATTTATTTTAACGGCTTGCACCGCATTTATTAACTATGTAGTCTATCAGTTCGGCTATTGCTCCCTGATCGTTTGTCCGGCTGAGCACCATGTCCGATTCAGCCTTGACAGATTCTTCGGCATTTGCAGGACATACGCCGAGATCTGCCTCACGTATCATTTCAATATCGTTATCGAAATCGCCGACAGAAACAAATGTCATATTTTCCATGCCGGGCAGATTCCGGTATTCCTTCAGCGCCGATCCCTTGCTAACGCCCTTTGGCAGCATTTCAAGGAATATTTCAGATGATCTTACAAAATCAAATTCCCTGTCAAATCCTCTTTGCTTTATGAGGATTTCCAGAAACGGAATATCCTCCGGCGCAAGAGCAAAGAGAACTTTCAGCCAGCCTCCGTCTGCGATTTCCTGTAGATTCCTGTAGAAAGGCACGATATTGCAGAGCTTTGTATGAAGCTGCTGATACTCCGTATTGCTGAACACATAAGTTCCGTCAGTTTTAAGAACCTCGCCTCCGATATCCGGCATCATCTCCATTATTTCCACCGCAGCTTTCTTGGCGCAGTCAGGCAGCGGATGAGTAAACACTGTTTTTCCGGCTGAAAAATCATAGATAGCCGCTCCGTTGTACATAATGACCGGTACTTTCAGATCAAGGAGTCTGGTATACTGTTCAAAAGCCTGTATCGTCCGACCTGTGGCTATGGTAAATTTACCTCCAAGAGACGTAAACCGCTCAATTGCAGCTTTGTCACAGTCAGATATCTGTTTTTTTGAATTCAGCAGCGTTCCGTCCATATCGCTGAGCAGAACCACCTTGCTTATATCGCTGAACATACTATACCTCCTTATGGCAGCCTCATGTTTTTTCAAGCCGGTTGAGCACTCCGGTGAAATAATCGGGCAGAGGGCTGGTAAATTCCATATACTCACCTGTTGACGGGTGGATAAATCCTATTTTCCGTGCATGAAGACATTGCCCGTCAATTCCCTTGTACGGCTTTCCGTAAACGTCATCTCCGAGGACAGGATGACCGATATACGCAAGATGAACACGTATCTGATGAGTACGCCCCGTTTCCAGTTTCAGTCGGACATGAGCATATCCGCCGAACTGATGCAAGACCTCATAATGTGTAACTGCATTACGTGAATTTTCAGCCGTTACGCACATTTTCTTGCGGTCGGTTTTGTGACGTCCAATGGGGGCATCAACGGTTCCGGATGTTTCCTTAAAATAGCCGGATGCCACCGCCTCATACTCACGTGTAAAGCTATGAGCCTTTATCTGCTCCGCAAGCTTCAGATGGGAAGCATCATTCTTGGCGACTATCAGCAATCCGCTTGTGTTTTTGTCTATTCTGTGAACGATTCCCGGGCGAATCACACCGTTTATCCCGGACAAACTTTCTCCGCAGTGATAAAGGAGGGCATTGACAAGCGTGCCGTTATAGTTTCCATGAGCCGGATGCACCACCATGCCTTTTGGCTTATTGACCACAAGCAGATCGCTGTCCTCGTATACTATATCAAGAGGTATATTTTCCGGAACGGCATCCATAGGCTGTGGGTCAGGTATCCTGAAACAAACAGTATCACCGGTACGTATCTTGTAATTCTTTGCTGATACTCTGCCGTTTACCAGAATCTCTCCGGATTCGCATAATCTTTGAACAGCAGACCGTGTGAGTTCTGCAATATTGTCCGAAATATACTTATCAATGCGCATTTGTGCATCGTTTTGAGAAGCTGTAAGAGTTATTGACTCACTCATTTATTTCAGCCTCTTTCTCTGCCTTGAGCTGTTTTTCAATCTTCGGATCAATAAAAAGCGCATAGATCAAAACCATAATAAATGCAAAAGTCACACAGATATCCGCAAAATTGAAAACAGCGAACTTAAACAGCTTCACCTCAAACATATCTACCACATAGCCGAAACGTATGCGGTCAATAAGGTTTCCTATTCCTCCGGCAATAAACAGTGCGATAGCCGTACTAAGGAACTTTGAGCGCTTCATATAGCGGAACAGCACAAATATTCCGGCAGCAATGACAAGGGATGTAAAACCGACAAGAAACCACCTTTGACCTGCCATGCTTCCGAAAATCGCACCTCTGTTTTCAAGATAAGTCAGGTCAAAGATCTCCAGGTCACCGAAGCGGATAAAGTCCATGTTTCCTATCGGTTCAAGAGAATTTACAGCCCAGAACTTTATAAGCTGATCGGCTGTGATAAGAACGATTATCATTGCAACAAGCAGTATAGCCACAAAAATTATCCTTTCAAGCAATTGCCTGCCGCCCTCAGACAGCAGGCAATATAATCCTAATTATACTTCAATAACAGCTGCACATCTCTGGCAAAGTGTGGGATGAGTATGATTTGTGCCAACATACTTGGAGTAGCACCAACATCTTTCGCACTTTTCTCCGTCAGCCTTTGCAACCTCAAACGTCGTTTCGCTGTCAGATTTTTCAACTTCAATTCCGGAAACTATCAGCACTTCCTGAAGCTGTTCTGCAAGAGCCAAATACTTTTCATAATCTTCACCGCTGCTCTTGACAACTATCTTTGCCTCCAGTGATTTACCAATAGTCTTAGCATTTCTTGCCTCTTCAAGAACCTTATTTACCTGTTCACGAACGGAATAAAGGAAATTCCACTTATCAATAAATTCGGAATCAAACTGTATTCCTGACTTCTCCGGCATCTGGTTCAGGAACACACTTTCCGTGTCGTCAGATGCTGTGTGCGGCATAAACTGCCAGATCTCCTCAGCAGTGAAAGAAATGATCGGAGCTGCAAGTCTTGCAACAGCGCTGAGAATACGATACATAGCCGTTTGTGCAGAGCGTCTGATTTCCGAATCCTCCTTCTCGCAATAGAGTCTGTCCTTGATTATATCAAGATAGAAATTAGACATATCAATTACACAGAAGTTATGGATTGCGTGGAATGCGATATGGAAGTCAAAAGCATTGTAGCCCTCGTTAACCTTGTCAATAAGAGTATCAAGGCGCATGAGTGCCCATTTGTCGAGCTCTGTGAGCTTATCGTCAGGAACGCTGTCAGTATCAGGAGCAAATCCCTTGCCGTTGCCAAGATTACCGAGAATAAATCTTGCTGTGTTCCTGATCTTCTTATAAGCGTCCGAAAGCTGACTGAGTATCGGTTTTGAGATCCTGATATCGGAATGATAGTCGGAAGAAGCCACCCAGAGACGAAGAATATCTGCGCCGTACTGATCTGTGATCTCACTGGGGTCAATTCCGTTGCCAAGGGACTTATGCATTGTCTTGCCCTCTCCGTCAACTACCCAGCCATGAGTACAGACAGCCTTATACGGTGCTTTTCCCTTATATACGACAGAAGTAAGCAATGATGACTGGAACCATCCTCTGTACTGATCCGCACCCTCAAGATAGAGATCGGCAGGCCATGTCAGACTGTCGAAATCATCCATTACAGACGTGTGAGAAACTCCGCTGTCAAACCATACGTCCATGATGTCGTATTCCTTTGTAAATTCACCGCATCCGCACTCGCACTTTACGCTTGCAGGGATGAACTCGCTTGTTTCCTTTGTCCACCATGCGTCAGATCCTTCCCGACGGAAGAGATCGGCAATTGCCTTGATAGTTTCATCCGTATATATTGGCTTGCCGCAGTCCTTGCAGTAGATAACCGGGATCGGAACGCCCCATGTTCTCTGACGGGAGATACACCAGTCGGAACGGTCACGAACCATACCCTTAATGCGGTCCTCGCCCCATTCGGGAATCCACTGAACCTCCTCGATAGCCTTTACAGCTTCATCCTTAAAGCCGTTTACAGAACAGAACCACTGCTCTGTAGCACGATAGATTATCGGGCTGTTGCAGCGCCAGCAGTGAGGATACTGATGGACGATCTTCTGTGTAGCAAGCATTGCTCCGACTTCGGTAAGCTTTGCAGCAATAGCCTTGTTCGCCTCGCCGGTGTCCATTCCCTCGAATTCTCCTGCTTCGGCAGTTTGTCTGCCCTTTGCGTCAACACAGACGATAATGCCGATGTCATCATAATTCTTGCAGACTTCAAAGTCCTCGACACCGTATCCGGGAGCAGTATGAACACATCCGGTACCGCTTTCAAGAGTAACATGATCTCCTACGATAATCGGCGACGGACGGTCGTAAAGAGGATGCTTTGTCTTCATTCCCTCCAGTTCTGCGCCTGTAAAGATACCGTCGGTTGTATAATCGGTGATTCCTGCTGTCTCCATGGTAGTCTTTACAAGCTCTTCAGCCATGACATAATACTCTTCCCCAACCTTAACAAGGGTATAATTATACTCAGGGCCAAGGCAGATAGCCAGATTTCCGGGGATAGTCCAAGTAGTTGTCGTCCAGATAACGAAATACATTTTTGAAAGGTCAAGACCCATTCCTGTGAAGATTCCCTTATCATCTGTAACATTGAACTTCACATAGATCGAGTAGCAGGGATCGTTGGAGTATTCGATCTCAGCTTCGGCAAGGGCTGTATTGCAGTCCGGACACCAGTAAACCGGTTTAAGTCCCTTATACATATAACCTTTCTTAGCCATTTCTCCGAATACCTCGACCTGTCTTGCCTCATAAGCGGGACGAAGGGTAAGATAGGGATAATCGTAATCGCCGAGTGTACCGAGTCTTTTGAACTGTTTCATCTGATTTGCAACGTGATTCATTGCAAAATCATGACAGTGCTTTCTCAGCTCAACAGGCGGAATAGCGCCGTTCTCAACACCGATAGCCTTCATTGCTTTAAGTTCTATAGGCAGACCGTGGGTATCCCAGCCAGGAACATAAGGAGCACAGAATCCGCTCATATTTTTGTATTTAACTATAAAATCCTTGAGAGTCTTGTTAAGAGCTGTACCAAGGTGGATCTCTCCGTTTGCATATGGAGGTCCGTCATGAAGAATATAGGATTTTTTGCCCTTATTCTTCTCAATCATTTTGTAGTAAAGTTTTTCTTTTTCCCATTTTTCAAGAGTTTCAGGTTCTCTTTTCGGCAGATTTCCACGCATCGGAAAATCTGTCTTAGGTAAATTAAGCGTATTATTGTAATCCTGTGCCATATTTTCGGTCTTCCCCGGAAGGAAGATCCTCCTTTCACCTGTATTTCGTATAATTCATGGATCTGTCCGCTGTCTGGCAGACGGAAATAAAACCGTTTTGTGCGGTTCGGTTTATTCTTAGAGTTCTTCTGACGTTACAGCAGCGGCGATCTGCTCTGCTGTCTGTACTGTGCCGGTAGCCTCCTCAAAAGTTTCAGGCATAGAAGAGATGAGTTCAAGGTGAGTCTTGTACATATCAAACAGACTCTTCTTAAAATCTGCAACCTGCTGCTGTGCTTCAATGAGAGCTTCCTTTTCTCTTGCGATCTCCTCACGATTACGCTCCATAGCCTCCGCGTGCTGACGAACAGCCTCATCTTCAAGTTCTGCTGCCTTTGCCTTTGCCTCTTCAATGATCTGCTCAGCCTTTTCGTTAGCCTCGTTTATAACCTGATGACCCTGTTTCTGAGCCCCGAGAAGAGCGTCTTTAAGAGCGTCCTCATCTCTCATATACTCACGAACCTTGTCGGCAAGAACCTGGATCTTGTTATTGGATTCCATGCGTTCTCTTTCCATTTCGTCCAGCTCAGCCTCAAGCTGGGAGAGAAATTCGTCGATTTCCTCCTGTTTATAGCCAAAAGCAGCCTTTTCAAACCTTTTATTCCTTACGTCTTTTGAAGTTATCATTATAATTCACCTCTAAATAAATTTACAAAGATTAATGTGTATGCGTCCCTTTTTAGTAGAACCGTTTATATCTGACAAAATAAATCTTCCACAACCTCTTATCGAAAGAACATCCCCTGCATGAAGTTCCTGTGAAACTGACGAAGCCGTAAGATGATTTACATCGACTCTTTCAGACCTGATAAGCTTTGCAGCGTTTTCCCGGCTTACTCCTGCGGCGAGACCAACAACGCAGTCAAGTCTCATTGATGCTACCGTGCCGCTGATATTGCGGAATTCCTGTTTCACTTCAAGCTGGAACGGACGGTCGTCATAGATTTTCACGCCTGTTTTTCCGATTTTAGAAACCGTCGACGAGATCAGCCTTGCGGCAATATCGGTAACAAAAACCTGTGCGATCCCATCGCCGACTATAATATCGCCGATAACGTCACGTTTCAGGCGAAGTCCCATAAAAGTTCCCAGAAAATCCCGGTGCGTAAGCCTGTCCTCCCTGCGGAAAGTAAAGGTCAGGCACTTTATGGGGAATTCATCCATGATATAGTCCTCGTAATAATCAGGGAAAACTGCAAGAACACGTCTTTTAGCATCCGGAAAACCGCCGAAGAGCGTATGCATCAGAGAGCCTGCATTATACTGACACCAACGCTGCGCTTCCGAGCACTGCTTTTCATCAAGGAAGTTTGAAAAGCAGCATACACCGTCACGTTCACTGCGTTTTACAATATCGCCAAGCCTTGCTGCAAAGAACTTATCCTCTGACCCGTTCATCAGATAAATACGCCGTTATTTTCAAGCTCTCCCACAAGATCTTCACCGATAAATCCCACGTTATAGGGGGTGATGATGTATGTCAGGTTTGCGACAGGTTTAAGGCTTCCGCCGTTTGCATAGGCAACGCCTACCAGGAAGTCGATAATTCTTCTCTTGTTTTCGGGAGACGCTGTTTCAAGGTTAAGAACGACCGTCTTCTTATCAATGAGATGATCGGCAATCTGCTTGGCATCAGTGAAAGCAGAGGGCTTTACAAGAACCACCTGAAGCTGAGCTGTAGTCTGGATATTCACAACCTTGTTTCTTCTCTGTCCGGGCTCATTGATCGGACTTGTGGATTCCTCCTGTTCCGATGACTGATAACCCGGACGTTCACTTCTTGCAGTATGACGTACCGGAACATCTGACTGTTCCATTTCATCGTCCTCAGGAGCGAAGAAAAATTCCTTGATGTTCTCAAAAAGTTTCATTTTTTACTCCATTTCTCCGCATTGCTTTATTTATTGCTCATCTTCGGAATCAATGCGGAGCATTCCGAGATGTTTCGGCTTACAGCCGGAAATTATTTATAATTTCTTGCACCGAACAGTCCGGTACCGATCCGCACAAGTGTAGAACCGTACTTTACTGCCTGTACATAGTCGTGAGTCATGCCCATTGAAAGCGTGTCCATTTTATAATCCTCCCTGAACCTTAAATACAGTTCCTGCATTCTGCCAAGGTAAATATCGCTTTCTGCCGGAGGAGGAATAGTCATAAGACCTCTTATCCTCACCCCGTCAAGTGCGGAGATCTGTTCAAGAAGTCCAGCCAGTTCAGCGGGAGCAATACCGCTTTTAGATTCCTCACCGCCGATATTCACCTCGCAGAGAATATCCATAACCTTATTATTGACAGCGGCGAGCCGGCTTATTTCCTTTGCCAGTTTAAAACTGTCAACAGACTGTATCATGCTCATAGGCTGAATTATATATTTGACTTTATTGGTCTGCAAATGACCGATAAAGTGGACTTCCGCCCTTTTATCGTAAAGTTCCGCCTTAGACTGATATTCCTGAACTCTGTTTTCACCAAGCAGATTCAGTCCCAGATCAAAAACGAAATTCACATCCTCAGCCGGAACTGTCTTAGTGACCGCCATTATTTCTGTTTTATCTCCGCTGTTCCGATATTTTCCCAGAGCCTCGCCGATATTCTCTCGAATAAGACTGAGATTTTCCCGGATCACTTCATATCTGCTGCTATTTTCCATCCTGATCAACACCTTCAGTAATTATATCGTCATAAAGTGCAAGGTAATCCGTATCGTTCTCATGGATTTCCGAGAGAACGAAATCGCTGCCTTCATATATTACGTCAATCTTCTTGAATTCGATCTGTTCGCCCTTCATAATATAGACGCCCTTGACAGAAACTTCTTTATCTGCTTCGCCTTCTTCGCCGGCAGCCTTTTGTTTTTCAAAACGAATAGCTTCACGAGGAACTTTAAGTCCCCTGCAATCGTCCATTATGATTTCAACCTTTTCCGTCCTGTGCTGTACGAGATCATGATTAAACAGACTGCATTCAAGAATAATGATGCTCTGCCCCGGGTCACCCTCATCACGGACGTCATAAATAACGGCGTCAACATACTCTGATGAAGATTCAAGCCTGAGCTTGACATATTTGCCTATGTTATATTCCTTGCGTGAGTTGTCCACAATCCCGGCAATATACCAGTGATAGCCTTCTACAAGTTTTCCAACAGCAGAGGGGTCGTTCAATCTTTCATCGCCGATACTGTTTATCTTATCAACAGTCAGCGAGTCAAGATTCTTGCTTGTAAGTTCGCCCTCATAGCCGTCGCAGTAGCTCACGAAATATGCCGGTCTGTCCGAACTGATAGTCTCTGTCGGTTTAACGGACTGACTTTTAAGCTGCTGAAGTTCAGCCCTTATGTCGTTTATCTGCTGCTCAAAGCCGCTCACCTCATTGGTTATGATCTGGTAGGTACTCATCTGAACGATCAGATTTTCCTTTGAAGATTCAAAATCCTCATAATTTCCAAGATCCCTGCATAATATGAGACTGCGGTAGCTTTCCTTTATGCCTGCGGAAACAGAGGATGGCTGTGCCGATTCAAGAGTTCCGGGGTTCTGGATCTTCTCCAGTATGTCCAGTTCTTTTTCAAGACTTTCTATCTGCCGGTTCACAGATATCTGATTCTCATCGGAATAAACTTCTGCGATAACACTGCCCTTGCCGAGCTTGCCGCCGTCGGAAACGTTGTAGCTAAGCACACCGTTTCCGCTGTAGCTGACAGGGAATTCGTCACGGATAAAAACGCCCTTGAATTCCTTAGAAACCGTATATTCCGAAATAAGAGCGCTTTCCGTATTGCTTTCCTTGTTGCGGAAATTATACACAATGCTTATAAAGATCACCACAAAGAGTATAAGAACCGTATTACGCATCACCTTGACCATCGGACTGCCTTCCGATCTAACAAAGCGCATTCAGATCACCTTATTCGCTTTTTTCAGATGAATCAAGAATAGAAACTGCTCTTGCAGGTACGATAGTTGAAATTGCGTGCTTGTACACAAGCTGCTGCTTTCCGTCGCAGTCAAAGATAGCAACGTAGCTGTCAAATCCTCTCACCATTCCCTTGAACTGAAAACCGTTGGTAAGGATTATAGTTACCATTATCCTGTCTTTTCTGCACTGATTAAGAAATACATCCTGAAGATTAATTGCCTTGTTCATACACATTCTCCTTAATTTTTTATTATGCTCCTGCTTTATTCCGGGCAATTTATGTCCGGGTAGAAATACACACAATATATTATATCATATATTCCAGAATTTTGCTATACATTTTTCAGATTTTTCTAAAATTTCATTCTTTTTATTAAATTCATCCAAAAAAATCCACTGAATGCCGGAATTTTTCCTAAACCACGTCAATTGTCTTTTGGCATATCGGCGGGTTTCCTGTTTAATTTTGTCGATACATACCTCAAGGGATTCTTCATTCCGGAAATACGGAATGAATTCCTTGAACCCGATCGCGTTGGCAGCCGTCTTCATACCGCCGTGATCGTACAGCTCCAGTGCTTCCTCAACGAGACCTGCCGCCTTCATTTCATCCACACGCTGATTTATACGGTCATAAAGTTTCTGACGGTCATGATAATTCAGTCCAATTATCAGCGAATCATAAAGGCGCTCCTCTGTCCGGCTTTCTTTTTTAAGTTCGGTGAACGTTCGTCCCGTAACATGATAGACTTCCAGAGCACGGACGACCCGGACGATATTATTGGGGTGAATGTTTCCGGCAGCCTCCGGGTCAATTTCTGCAAGCCTGCGGTGAAGAGCCTCGTTCCCCTTGACCGCCGCCTCCGAATAGAGCTTTTCACGATACGCCTCATCGCTCCCGCCCTCGGAAAAACGTATATTTTCAAGAAGCGAATCAATATACAAGCCTGTTCCGCCAACGATCACAGGAAGATTCCCACGGCTGAGCACTTCACTGATCTTTTCACGGGCAAGCCGGACGTAATCGGCGGCGCTGAACGTAATATCCCTGTCCAGAAATCCGATAAGATGATGAGGAATACCCTGCATTTCCTCCTCTGTCGGCTTTGCAGAGGCTATATCCATGCCCTTGTAGATCTGCATGGAATCGGCAGATATGACCTCTCCCCCGTACTTTTTTGCAAGCTCTGCCCCCAGCCATGTCTTTCCGGATGCCGTAGGGCCTGTGACAGCAAGGACACGAGGTTTATTTTTGTCCGGCATCTTCATTCTCCTTTTGAGTTTCACGTTTTAATTTTTTATTATTAAAGAAACATACAGCAGCAGTGATAGCCATGCAGATAAGAAGTCCGAATGCCATAACAATCACTATTAAAATATGTGGAGCCAGAAAAAACTCTGGAATTCCGCTTGGATGACCAGCTAAAAGCATACCGGCAGCCAGATTTACAAATATTGATGACTTGAAAATCATATGATCACCTTTCTTTCAGTTCATGTCCGCCCGAACTGGTGCTCAATATTCGACTTCGACATAGTAAACATCACCGGTCTGCCGTGAGGACAATGACGTATCGCCTCATTGCCGTAAACCTCCTCGGCAAGAGCCTGAAGCTCACGAATATCATTCTTGTCGTTTCCTCTTATTGCCGATTTGCAGGCGACTGTATGCAGCATATCGTCCAGCGCATGAGACTGTGGATTCCTGCTGTGCATCCGCAGGTTTTCCGCAATTTCCGAAATGATCTCCTCCATATCCAGTTCCATTATAAAAGTGGGAACAGCTGTTGCCACTGCGCACGGTTTCTGAGAAAAATCAAAGGAAAAACCCATATCACCGAGCATTTCTTCATTTTCCTCAAGGGCGCTGAAATCGTCGGCAGTAAGAAGAACTTTCACGCCGTTCATCAGCATCTGACTGTACTGACGGCAGTTCCGGCTTTTCAGTCTCTCGAAAATGATCCTCTCGTGTGCGGCGTGCTTGTCAATCATTACCATGGTCTTATCCTCGATCTCGGCAATGATATACACTCCGAAGGCTTCACCGATAACACGTATTTTCGGCTTTTCCGTCCATTCCGATTTCTTTTCCGCAGTTTTTTCCATACACACGGCTGCCGGACGCTCAAATGACTTGCTGTTTATAAATCTGAAACCGTCAACCGTCTTCGGAACATCCTCTGCTTCCGGCTTCGTCGGTATATGCTCTGAAGCATGAATGTATTCCGGCTGCGGTTCCGGAATCTCTGCATCTTCATGCATCTCCGGGAGTACTGTTTCCTTTTCAGAAACAGATTCCGGCGGAACGGGCGCCATAGGCGGATCAGGCATTCCGGCGATCTCAGCTTCTTTTTCTGCGATTTTGTCAACCGGTGTAAAAATGAATTCCTGCTGAACAGAATCCTCCTCGTCAGGCAAGGGCTTCTTCCAGTCCTGAGCTGATGATTTCAATTCAAATTCGTATATAAGTCCGTCCTGGATCATAGCGTTTTTCACTGCAAAATATACGGCGTCGGTCACCGCTTTTTCGTCAGTAAATCTTACCTGAGCCTTTGCAGGATGTATATTTACATCCATTGACGCCGGCGAAATACTTATCATAAGAACACAGGCAGGAAATTTCCCTGTCATTATCATATTCGTATAAGCGTTTTCAAGGGCAGAAGAGCACAATTTCGACTGAACATATCTGCCGTTAACGAAAAAATTCTGAAAAGATCTGTTATTTTTTGAATACAGCGGCTTGATAGTAAAGCCTTCCACCCTGATTCCACCGGACTCATATTCAACCGGCATAAGATCACGTGCAAAATCTCTGCCATACACGGCATAAACTGCGGAAAACAACTCGCCGTCCCCGCTGGAATTAAAATCCACCCTGTTGTCCCGGATAAACTTAAAAGCAATATCAGGATGCGACATAGTGATCTTCCGCAGTATCTGTCCTACTGCATTTGCCTCGGTAACGTCTTTTTTCATGAACTTTCGCCTTGCCGGAACATTATAGAACAGATCACGGACAATTATAGTAGTCCCGTCCGGGCATCCGCCTTTTTCGTAAAAAGTCCCGCAGCTGCCCTCTATGCCGTAAAGAGTGCCGAGTTCATCCTGCTTCTGCTTGGTCATAACTTCTACCCGTGCGACAGCTGCAACCGAAGCAAGGGCCTCTCCACGAAAACCCAGGGTAAAAATATTATCCAGATCTTCCTTGGTGCTTATTTTGCTTGTAGCATGGCGGAGAAAAGCCGTAGGTACATCGTCAAACGGAATACCGCAGCCGTCGTCGGTAACACGTATATAGGTCGATCCTCCGTTTTTTATTTCAACAGTAATATGTCCTGCTCCCGAATCAATAGAATTTTCCACAAGTTCTTTTATAACCGAGGACGGTCTTTCAATAACTTCTCCTGCGGCGATAAGTTCGGAGACTTCCTTGCTGAGTACATTTATCAAAGACATTTTTTCACTCCTGTCATATTCCGAGAATGGTAAACATCCCATGTTCTTCAAAGGCGTTCTTCACCCATTGTGATATCTCATCCAGTGCGTCGCACGCCGTAAGCCTTGCTTCTCCGCATATTTTTTCCCAGTCTTCCGGATATATCTCCGTGTCCTCGTACGGAGAATATTCTTCAACTACTCTTGAAATTATGTGCCTCAGTCCTGTAAGCCGGTAATCCTCATCATAAATATAAACGGAGTTGTCATTCCAGAATGTCCCGTCCCATTTTCCGCTGAAAAATTCATGACAATCCGTACCGCATAGTTCGTTCTTACGGCAAAAGTATTTCATTTTACTACACCTCTTATCCCAGAAGTCCCAGTTCCGCCTTCTGATTAAGGATTCTGGCTACGCTTTCATCAATGCGTTCCTCTGTTATGCGGCCTTCTTCTACGGCGCTGCATACTGCATCTACTGCCGAACGCAGATCAGCCGGCATGAGAATGATATCTATACCAGCCTCAACAGAACGTACCGCTGCGTCTCCCGCTCCGTAAACTCCTGCAATGGTATTCATCTGCTGGGCATCAGTGACTGTTATCCCTTTAAACCCCAGTTCCTCCCTGAGAAGAGTTGTCACAACGGTATATGACAGATCAGCCGGAAGATCGTCTCCTATCCCTGAAACTTTCTGATGACCTATCATAACAAAATCCGCTCCTGCTTCGATACCGCCGGAAAAAGCCACGAATTCAGACTCACGCAGCTCGTCAATAGTCCTGTAGATATGAACATAATTATCATAATGAGTATTGCCGTCCGCCGCTCCCAGACCGGGGAAATGCTTGAGAGTAGCGCATACGCCCTGATCCTGAAGTCCTCTTACAACATTTGCAGTCATTTCAGAAACGATATACGGATCGCTGCTGAAGATCCTGCTTCCAAGTTCGTTTCCGCTGTTGATATTGACATCTGCAACAGGAGCGAAATCCACATTAAAACCCAGACTGCCAATATCGCTGCCTATAGTGCTGCCTACGTCATATGCAAGCTGAGGATCGTTCACAGAACCGTAGTATTCCATGTTACTGAACGAAGTCGTGCCAAGTTTAAGAGCCGCACGGGAAACAGTTCCGCCCTCCTCGTCAACAGCAACGAAAAGTCCTGCGCCGCAGCTTTCCTTAGCATAATCCTGACATGAAGCGATAAGCTGAGCGGTCTGCTCCTGACTCGTAAGATTCGGGGCGAACAGGATAACGCCCCCCACGGGACAATCCATAAATAATTGCTGCACAGTGCTGTCTGCATACGTCACACATCCTCCGGAACCTGTAAGCTGCTCCGGCGTTACAATAAACATCTGATAGACTTTTTCACGCAGCGTCATATCGTTCATAAGTTCCATTGCAGCTGGGGATATAGTTTCCTCTTCCGTGACAGCAGCCGTTTCCGGCTCAGTTTTTTCTTCCGAAGCAGCCGCAGTTGTCTCCTCTGTTGCGGAAACAGACGTATTCGGTGCCGAAGTTTCCGCATATGATGTGTCCGGTGAAACGGTCTCTCCCTCCGTTGATGTGGTACTGCTTTCCGAAACATTATTGATAGAACTGCTGCTTTTATCTGCCGGAGAAACTTTTTCACCGCAGCCGCATAGAAGCAAGCTCAGGCTGACAGCTGAAAATAGTATTCTTTTTGCATCACTCATACTATTTACCTATATTTCTCCGGACCATTTTCTGAATCTGTCTACAAATCCCGTACAATTTTCCACCTGATCCGGCAAACCGTTTTCAACTTCTGTACCTGTTACAGTAACTTTTATCTTATATTTTATTGATTCGGAAGTTATCCCTTTTATACGCACGGTAAATATATTCATTTTATCGGCTTTCCTGACCCTGACTGAACTCATTCCCGTCACAGGCAGCCGATGATATATGATTTTTTCCGAATCCGCCGATTCATAATCAGCGATCAGCAGGAAATGATCGTCGGATATTGCCGCATAACCATGCCTTATTATCGGCTTTGATCCCAGTATGCCGTTTTGTACGGATATCGTAACAAAAACCGGATATTTATATGTCTTTCCAAAGCGGTCAAGTTCAGCAGCCATATTTTCTTTATTGAATTTTGGCATATCAATTCTCCTTGTTCTGTTTCATGAATCGCTCTTGCTTATCATTTCCGCCATATCCCTGAGAAGTTCACGGCATTCACTGTCAGTCAGTTCATCTATATTGGTTTTTTCAAGCATTTCAAGAGCCTGTTCCCGGCAGACGCTTCCAAAGCTTATCTGCTCCGGCTCAGAAGCAGTAAACCGTTCTGCCGCACCATGACTGCATTCCATTTCGGTCAGCAGTTCCCTTGCACGGCTGACCACCTTTGCCGGCAGACCTGCAAGCTTGGCAACATCGATTCCATAGCTTTCGTCAACGCCTCCCCTGACTATCTTACGCAGAAAGCGTATGCTTCCGCCGTGTTTATTTACAGCGATACTGTAGTTCCTCACGCCCTCAAGCTCCTGCTCCAGACCGATAAGCTCGTGATAATGGGTAGCGAAAAGTGTCTTGCATCCCAGTTTTTTTGAAGTGCATATATGCTCTGCAACAGCTCTGGCAATACTCACTCCGTCAAAGGTAGATGTTCCACGTCCCACCTCGTCAAGGATAACCAGACTGTCGGGAGTAGCATTTTTCAGTATATCTGAAACTTCGCTCATTTCCACCATAAACGTACTCTGACCTGCCGTAAGATCATCCGAAGCGCCCACACGTGTAAAGATTTTATCGACTATAGATATCCTTGCCGAATCAGCAGGAACAAAACTGCCGATCTGAGCCATAAGCACAATAAGAGCTGTCTGACGCATATACGTAGATTTACCCGACATATTCGGGCCGGTGATTATCGACATCCTTGCAGCCTTTTTGTCAATATAAATATCGTTTGGCACAAACATTTCATCCTGGCACATAAGTTCCACCACCGGATGACGTCCAGCCTTTATGTCAATAGCGCCGTCAATGGTAATATCCGGCTTGACGTAGAGATTTTTCAGCGCCACGTCGGCAAAAGAGCAAAGAACATCGACAGCCGCCACAGAAGAGGCTGTTTTCTGAACGGCTTCAAGCTTTGTTGCAAGAAAGTCACGTATTTCCCCGAAAATCTCAGCCTCAAGGGTAAGCGCCTTATCCTTTGCTCCGAGGATAGAATTCTCCGCATTTTTCAGTTCCTCAGTGATAAAGCGTTCGGCATTTGCAAGGGTCTGCTTTCTTATGTAGTTATCGGGGATAAGATCGTAATATGACCTTGTTATCTCAATATAATAGCCGAAAACACGGTTAAAGCCGATTTTCAGATTTTTTATGCCCGTAGCCTCACGTTCACGCTGCTCTATATCGGAAATTATATCACGTCCGTGATTCATAATATGGCGAAGATGATCCAGTTCTTCGTTGAAACCGTCCTTTATCACGCCGCCGTCTTTTACAGATACAGGCGGTTCTTCAATAACGGCGTTCTCAACCAGTCCTGCGATCTCCTCCAGATCGTCGATCATGCTGTTGTATCTTGCAAGAAGTTTCGAGCTGCTGAGTTTTTCCAGTTCCCCTTTCAATACCGGCAGCTGGACCGACGTTGCCGAAAGCGCTTTCAGATCACGTGGGGTTGCGCTTTTATACATTACCTTTGTCATAAGACGCTCCAGGTCATATACACGTTCAAGTATATCCCGTATATCCGCAAGAATAACGCTGTTCCGTGTCAGAGATTCCACAGCGTCCAGCCTTTCGATTATCCTTGCCGGACTTTTTAGCGGCTGTTCTATCCAGTTTTTCAGCAGACGGCGTCCCATAGATGTTTCGGTAGAATCAAGCACCCACAGCAGAGAACCTCTTTTTTCTTTATTTCTGAGAGTTTCAGTAAGTTCGAGATTTCGTCTTGCATTGAGATCAAGTCCCATATATGCGTCGCCGCTGAGTATCTCAATGGAAGTAAAGCGTGATACGGATGTTTTCTGAGTATCACGGATATAGTCGAAAAGTCCGCAGACCGCAGCACAGTCTGCACCGCTTTCGCTTATGCCAAGCTCTGCCATTGATTTTGCACCGAAAACTGCTGCCGTATCTGCTCTCCGGAGATCAGGTTCAAAACATATCCTGTCACGGAGAGTAACAACACAGTTAAGACGAAGCTTGATAAAATCTGCCGTATTTTTCAGTGAAAGAAAGCTGTCAGTGAAGATCACCTCCGCCGGCTGACAGCGTGAAAGCTCGTTGATAAGACCGGCTTCCATATCCTTCCCCTCAAAGCTGCACAGAAACGCCTCACCTGTAGAAATATCGGCAGAAGCAATACCGCATTTTTTTTCTGCTTCGCTGTAATAGATACTGCATATATAGTTGTTTTTTCCGTCGTCAAGCATACTGCTTTCTGTAAGCGTTCCGGGAGTTACCACCCTGATAACGTCACGGACAACTATTCCCTTTGATTCGGCAGGATCAGTCAGCTGCTCGCAGACTGCGACCTTGAACCCCTGATCTATAAGCCGCTTGGTATACAGTTCGGCGGCATGATACGGAATTCCTGCCATAGGGGCACGTTCTTCAAGACCGCATTCCTTGCCGGTAAGCGTCAGTTCAAGAGCCTTTGAAGCAGTAATTGCGTCATCAAAAAACATCTCGTAAAAGTCACCCACCCGGAAAAAGAGTATACAGTCGGGATATTTATCCTTAACTTCAAAATACTGCTGCATCATCGGGGAAATCTTGCTTCTGTCAACATTCATGTAACTTGCTCCTTCGTTTTGTTTATGACCGGACAGAATCAGCCGCAGCCGCCGCAGGTTGCACAGCTTCCGGTGCAGTTGGATTCAGGCGGCTGACAGGTGTCCGGGTCTTCTCCGTTTGCACAAAGAGAGATTATCTGATTAATATTGGTTACAAGACTTTCCAGATTCTTCTGTGCGGCAGTGAACACGATCATGTTCTGATTGCTCATTATCTTCTGATATACAGCCTTAATATCGGAATCAAGCTCCTTGAGTTTTTCGGTTTCAGGATTTTTCCTGCTCATGACCTCGTTAAGTTCTTCACGGAGCTTTGAAAATTTCTCGATATCCTCCTGAAGTTCCTTGTCCTTATCGTTTACCTGCTTTGCAAGCGTGTAGGCGATAAAGCGGTCGTCCTGCTGTAAAGCCTTTCCAAGTTCTCTTGTCATTTCGATTACATCCATGATTTTTTCTCCTTATTTATTAATAGTTTTAATATTTTCTTCCGTCAGTTTCATAAAGACGGGATATATCTGATCTGCGCCGCCAACAAACTGTTCATGCCACGCCTCATATTCTGTAACGTCTACAGGCGGCACATCGCCGTCTGTTCCTTCCGGACTGATATAATAAACGAATCCCGAACCGCTTGTGTCAGCCTCCTGCGGATACACCACCGGATTTTCACTTCCGTATTCTGCCGCATATGAGTTTACCCAGTCCACAAGGTTTTTATCCATAGCCTCAACAAAAGCTATCCTGTTATATTTATCTGTACCGGGATCATACTTACACAGCGTATACGGCCAGAACTCTCCGGAATATCCCTGATTATGAGAAATATCTATCTCGATAACGCCGCTGTCATAAAATCTCATACTCGGAAAACCGCCGCACTCCGCTTTAATTCCTCCGCTGCCGTCGTGATCGTACACTCTCGCAAACATTCCTGCCATAGCGGAATTAGAGTACATAAAAATCAGCTCGTCACGTCCGTCGCTGTCAACATCGCAAACAGCGAATTCATTTTCAGTGATATCATATCCGTCATCAGGAAGACTGTTTCCGTCCGGCAGAATACGGTTATAATAGATATCCTCCAGAACCGAACGATAAGTCACCTGCTCTGCCGATGATTCTACAGCATCCTGAGTGACAGGAGCCGTCGTTATAACTTCTGTAGTGACTGCCGCCGTTGTATTTTCCCCGGCATTCTCTGTGACCGTTTCATTTTCAGACGTTTTTTCGCTCTCTGACGTTTCCTCGTCAACGGAAGAGTTCTTTTCAGTTCCGGAAGTCCTCTTGTCGGAGCTGTCATCTCCCGCATCATTGCCGCATCCTGTCAGCATAGCGGTCATGCAAAACAATAGAATCAATTTTTTCATTTTATTTCCCCTTTTCAGGTTTTAGGAGCATTCGGCATCTTATATTTTTCACCGTATTTCCTTATCAGTCCGCCCTGCTGATCTGTCCCTATTATACTGGCGTAACCGTCACTGTCTTTTATCCTCAGAATTATCTCATCATCATGGCACTGAACCCCTACGATCCAGTCGCCGGACTTAAACTCCGGAATATCCGCTAAACTGAACAGCTTGCTGCTTCCGCTGTTGTCAAGACGATACAGACAGCTGTCCGGTGAATCAACATTCATCATAGTGTATATAATGGAATCTTCCTGAAAATCATAATCACGCACATTTTCACAGACACGTTCGCTCTTGTAATCGTCAAGATCCATTCTCATAAGATCTCTGTTTTCTGTCGTATAATACATATATCTTCCGTTTATACGGCCCATAATGCCGTATTTAAGTTTTATATGTTCATCAGTCTCCATATCGTATATGCCGAAAGTGTTCTGATATTCCGCAGCTGCTTCATAATCGTAACAGTAATAGTATATCTTGCTGCCGCTGATACGGATAGTTCTGCAATATGCAGCGCCGTCCAGAGTAAAAACACGTTTACGTTTTTTTCCGCTGTAATCCATTCTGTATAGATCTATTTTATCTTTATTGTCCGTATATGTCAATGTATAATAAATATAATCGGGAGTAAATATAGCCCGCCACCCGTTGTCAGGCACGGCGGCGATCTTTTCAACAGTATTGTTTTCAAGTTTGCAGATATACTGAAAACCTTCAGAAACATAAGAATAAGAAGTACCATAGAGGATTCCGTCACTTAAATAACTCCAGTAAATCTTCTCTCCATCTTGTACATGAACAGGATTTCCGCTGCCGTCGTCAGAAACCAAGGCATTGCGTGTATAACCGTCCGCATCCGACCATGGCTGATTATAATAACATCCGTCATTCCCGAAATATACAAGCTGACTATTATAGGCTGAATCCGTTTCTTCCGGTTTGGCAATATTCAGTTCTTTAACTTCCGGATATTCCTCCTGCCTGTTGTCTATCCATTCTATTCCGTCTCCCAGCCACAGGTCTATAATATAAAGATCGTCCCAGCCGCCCTCGTCGTTTCCTGCATAAACATACACACTGTCGTTTCCGTGAAATTCAAGACTGAAAACAGGATGCTTCTTTGGCGCTCCGATCACGAATTCTTCGATTTTTTCGCCCGTTTCGAGGGAAAACAGAGTTACCGTGTGATTATACAATCCGTCCGCCTCGATAGCGGAAGTGATCTCCGCAGCCTTTTTTCCATCCGGTGAAAATCCGGCAGAGGGTGATTGACCGTCACGTGAAAGATATATGGAACTGTAATCTTCCATTTTATAGTTATCAAGATCAAACCGGAAATAACTTATATTACCGCCGGTAGAATCGTCATTTGAATACAATATGAGATAGTCGCCCGAAACACACAGCGGATGATAGGGATAATTTTTTTGGTCAGTATCGTTTTCAATAACAAAATTTTCACCGGAAGCCATATCGTAAATGCCAAGCTTAACGATATCATCATTAACGGTCACAGAATATACAAAGCGGACATCGTCTATCTGGAAGACTATAGACGCCTTACCGCCTTCGATCTCCGGAGCGACCAGAAGATTTTTCTCGCTGACTGAAAGCACAAGAAAAATGCTGTCATCCATTTCTTTTATTGTACCGAAGCCCCTCATCTCGTATTCGGGTACATGGGATGTTCTTTTCCAGTAACGGGCATTTTTCTGCCTTGTAATGTCAATATGTCTGGTATGACTATCCACAACAGGTTCTGCCGGAGGCAAATCAGTATTTTCAGCTGTCGTTTCCTCCGCAATAGTCTCTTCCTCAGAGGATCTCTTTATTTCCTTTTTGGAAACTTTCCAGAAATCCCCAGCCGAGCATCCGGTCAATAACGCCGCTGCCGTCAACGCAAGAAATATTCTTTTTTTCATATCAGTTTTCCTTTCACCGCCCAGTTCATCGACTCTGTGACCTCAACATCAACGAACCTGCCTATCAGAGAGGTGTCGCCTTCAAATTCCACGATAATGAATTCATTGCTTTTGCCTGTCATAAATCCGGGATGTTTCTTTGATATGCCGTCAACAAGAACACGCATTTTCCTGCCGATAAACCGCTTGTAATGCTCTGTGGAGATCTCACGCTGAACTTCTAAAAGTTCCCTCATGCGCCGACCTTTGACATCCTCCGGCGTTTCGTCCTCCATAGCTGCTGCCTTTGTTCCGGAACGCTTTGAGTAAATAAATGAATAAATATTATCATACCTGACTCTGCGGATAATATCGAGGGTTTCCTTGAATTCCTCATCCGTCTCATTTGGAAATCCCACAATAATATCTGTAGTAAGGGAAAAATCCGGATCTATGCTGCGTATATATTCAACAGTTTCCAGATATTTTTCTGCCGTATATCTGCGGTTCATTCTTTCAAGGACACTGCTGCTGCCGCTCTGCAAAGGCAGATGCAGATGTTTTGCAACCTTTTCACAGTCAAAAATCGCATCTATGAGCTCACGTGATGCATCCTTAGGATGAGACGACATAAATCGTATAATAAAATCCCCCTCGATATCATTAAGCGAACGGAGAAGCTGCGGAAAACTTATTTCGTCACTGCGGTCATTGCCATAGGAATTGACATTCTGCCCCAGAAGCATTATCTCTTTGTAACTGTTACGTACAAGTTCCCCGACCTCACGGATAATATCATCAGACTTCCGGCTGCGCTCACGTCCACGGACATATGGAACAATACAGTAAGTACAGAAATTATTACATCCGAACATAATAGGCACGCTTGCTTTAAAACTGCTGTCACGCACCTGCGGCACAGACTGTGAAAAATCGTCATATTCAGCCGTATCTGCGGAAAACTTCACTCCACGCAGACTATCCAGCAGAAGAGAGGGCAGGGAATTTATAGCCGAAGTTCCCATGACAAAGCTCACCTGCGGATATGACCTCTTAATTTTTTCAGCATTATGAGCCTGAGCGGTCATGCAGCCCGAAATTCCTATAATAAGGGACGGTTTCAGCTCTTTAAGTTTTTTCATGCTGCCTATTATGCCGAAAACTCTGTCTTCTGCGGATTCACGGACAGCGCAGGTATTGAGTATTATAAGATCGGCTTCGTTCTCATCTTCAGTAAAACAATAGCCTGCCTCCCTGAGAAGTCCTTTCATTTTTTCTCCGTCAGAAACGTTAAGCTGACATCCGAAACTCCTGACAAGAGCCTTCGGCGCACTTTCCCCGATAATAGATCTTATCTCATTGATGACAGTAGTATTACCGTTCAAAATTTCCGCCTCCTCTGCAAAAATCATATTATAATATTATACCATAAAAGATGATTTTTTTCAAGTATTTTTCTATAAATACACAAAAAATACGTTATGTGAACCTTTCTCCATACTCATGCCAAAAGAGAGTTTTCCTATAGATTTCATACCTAATTATTTCAGATATACTTTAGGGTATCTGAAATAATTAATAATGGGTTTCCAAAGGGGGATTTCCCCTTTGACAGGGGTGTGGGTGACTCCCTACGGTGTAGGGAGATGTCACAAAGTGACAGAGGGTACGGGCGACTGTCAGGAGCAGCGTCCCCACATAAACGACTATTCAAGCTCCCGTATCTTATCACGCAGGTAAGCGGCGTGTTCAAATTCCAGCAATTTTGCCGCATTCTTCATATCTTCCGTCAGTTTAGCGATAAGTTCTTTCTTTTCCGCAGCGCTCATTTTTTTCTTCTTTGTTTTTTCGTCAACGTCCTTTTTGGAGGTTATTTCGAGAACATCCCTGACGCTCTTTATGATAGTTTTCGGCACGATACCGTGTTCGGTATTATAGGCGGTCTGAATGCTCCGGCGGCGTTCCGTTTCGTTTATAGCTCTCTCCATTGAACCAGTCACGGAATCCGCATACATAATAACCTGACCTCCGGCATTTCTTGCAGCTCGTCCAATAGTCTGGACAAGAGAAGTCTCACTTCTGAGAAATCCCTCCTTATCTGCGTCAAGAATAGCAATAAGGCTGACTTCCGGAATATCCAGTCCCTCACGAAGAAGATTAATTCCCACGAGAACGTCGAATTCACCATTTCGCAAATCTTTTATTATTTCCATACGTTCGATAGTATCAATATCATGATGAAGATAACGCACTTTTATTCCCAGTCTTTCGTAATATTCCGTCAGATCTTCTGCCATTTTCTTGGTGAGTGTAGTAATAAGAACACGTTCGTTTCTTTCTGTGCGCTTATTGATCTCCGACATAAGATCGTCGATCTGTCCCTGTATAGGCTTAACAATTATCTCAGGATCGACCAGTCCGGTCGGACGAATCACCTGTTCAACAATGATATTGGTTTTTTCACGTTCGATCTGTCCCGGTGTTGCGCTCACATAGATTGCCTGATTAATATGAGCATTGAACTCGTCAAAATTAAGAGGTCGGTTATCCAGCGCACTGGGCAGACGGAATCCGTAATCTATAAGCGTTGTCTTTCTCGCCCTGTCACCGGCATACATTGCCCTTACCTGCGGCAGCGTCACATGGCTTTCATCAACAATAAGCAGGAAGTCATCCGGGAAATGGTCAAGCAGAGTCTGCGGAGTGCTTCCCGGCGGACGTCCTGCCAGCACACGGGAGTAGTTTTCAACACCGCTGCAAAATCCGACTTCACGAAGCATTTCCATATCGTAATGAGTCCGCTGTTCAATTCTTTGCGCTTCAATAAGCTTATTATTTTGAGTAAACCATTCCACACGTTCGGCAAGTTCTCTGTCAAGCTCTTCCAGCGCAGATTCGAGTTTATCATCGCTGACAACGTAATGTGTTGCCGGAAAAATAGCGGCATGACTTACAACAGCTTTGACTTCTCCTGTAACAACGTTGATCTCAGAAATTCTGTCGATCTCATCGCCGAAATATTCGACCCGGACAGCAGTATCTGAAGACATTGCCGGAAAAATTTCCACAACATCGCCCCTTACACGAAATTTATTTCGCTCAAAAGCTATGTCATTACGTTCATATCTTATTTTGACAAGCTCACTGATAAGCTGTTCACGGGGTTTTTCGATTCCCTGCCGGATAGATACGACCATGGAGCGGTATTCTTCAGGACTACCCAGAGAATATATGCATGAAACGCTGGCAACGATAATAACATCCCGCCGCTCTGCAAGTGCCGTTGTAGCCGAATGACGCAGCTTATCTATCTCATCATTGACCGAAGAATCCTTTTCGATATAGCTGTCAGTGCTCGGAACATAAGCTTCCGGCTGATAGTAGTCGTAGTACGAAACAAAATATTCTACAGCGTTATCAGGAAAAAACTCCTTGAATTCCGAACATAGCTGAGCCGCCAGAATTTTATTGTGAGCGAGAACAAGGGTAGGTTTGTTGACTCGTGCAATAACGTTTGCCATGGTAAAAGTTTTTCCCGAGCCTGTAACTCCCAAAAGTATCTGTTCTTTTTTTCCGGATTCAATACCTGAAACGAGTTCTTCGATTGCCTTTGGCTGATCTCCTGCCGGATTATACTCTGAATAGAGCTTAAATTTATCCATAAGATCTCCTTCCGCATATTATATAGTTTGAAACTATTATAACACAAATAATAATAAAATGCAAATTTATACTAATCATCCAAATACCAATATTTTAAAGATATTATGCGTTTCTATAGACAAAATGAAATTGCTGTGATATAATAATCACTAAAGGCAAGGTATCATCTACAGTTCAGACAGTCGCCCGGACAATGCCGGCAAGAAGCATGGCACAATTCATCCGGGTAAACCATATATTTAAATCTGGCATTAACGAGGATAATTATGAAAATATTAGAAATAACTGAAAATAAGAAACAATTCATTGACCTTCTTTTTCTCGCAGACGAACAAGAAGATATGATAGATAAGTACCTTGATAAAGGAATTATGTATGTATTAGATGATAATGGAGTAAAAGCAGAGTGTGTTGTCACTGACGAGAAAAATGGAATTTTAGAAATAAAGAATATTGCAACTTATCCTGAATTTCAAGGAATGGGCTACGGTAGAACATTAATTAATTTTATAGCAGCGAAATATAATAATCAGTTTTCAATATTACAAGTTGGTACCGGAGATAGTCCATCAACAATTGGTTTTTATGAACGGTGTGGATTTACTCGCTCACATATAATAAAGAATTTTTTTACTAATAATTATGATCACCCAATTTATGAAAACGGTATTCAATTGATTGATATGGTTTATTTACGAATGAATATATAGATATTGGAATAAAAGAAAATCCCCCACTTGACAGAGAGATATCAAGTGGGGGATTAAATAAACTGGTGGACCATCAGGGACTCGAACCCCGGACCGACCGGTTATGAGCCGGGAGCTCTGACCAACT
>JAETSI010000105.1 GCA_021769725.1 Oscillospiraceae bacterium
TTCCACTTTGTATTCTTTTTCGTACTTTTTATTACTTGACATCTTTCTACACTCCTTCTTTTTTTATTCTATTCTTTCGGGTGTTTGTTGTCAAGTTTTATTATACAATATCATTTCGGATCACGGATTTATCGCCCATAAGATGGCTAAATCGGAAATAAAAAGAATGCTCGGATTGTACTTCGGGGCGAGTATGTACGGCGATGAAATTCCCGATTTTGAGGGTGAGGAATATATGGAGGTAACTGAAAATGTTTAAGAAAAAGAATAAGAAAATGTCTGCGGAACAGCTTGAAATCACCGAAACAAAAGACTTTTTTGACAGGATAATTCCCGGAGCAGTCCGCTTTTTTACGGATCATTACATCTGCGGAAACTTCTATAAATCTGTGTGGGCGATCACGGAATATCCGCCTACCACCGAGGAAATGACGCTGCTTGCGCACCTTGCGGACAGGAACGGAGTGACGCTGAGAATTTACAATCGGCTCGTCACAAGCGTTGAGCAAAAAACAATTTTGCAACAGGCGATGCGAAAAAATCACATGATGTCCACCGCCAACGACGTGAACGAAAGCATTCGCGCGGAGGACAATATGAGCGATATTGTTAATCTGCTTTCGGAGCTTCGCCGCAACAAAGAACCGCTGCTGCACACGGCTGTTTTTATCGAATTAAAGGCGGTTTCCGAGGATAAATTAAAGGAGCTGCAAGCCGATGTGCAGATGGAATTAACGCGTTCAAAAATATCTGTTGACCGCTTGCTTTTACGTCAGAAAGAGGTTTTTTTTTCCGTGCTTCCGACCGGTAATAATGTGTTCGGAAATCAATTTGAGCGTGTTCTTCCTGCAAGCTCTGCGGCGAATTTATATCCGTTAAATTACAGCGGAAAGACCGATGAAAACGGCTTTTATCTCGGTCGTGATAAGTTCGGCAGCAACGTGCTTGTGGACTTTGACAGACGTACCGAGGATAAAACAAACAGCAATATTCTGATACTTGGCAACAGCGGTCAGGGAAAATCCTACCTGATGAAGCTGCTTTTGTGCAATCTTCGTGAGTCGGGAAAGTCCATAATCTGTTTAGATCCCGAATCAGAATATGAGGAGCTGTGCAATAACCTCGGCGGCACATACATCGACATGATGTCGGGAGAATTTATGATAAATCCGTTAGAGCCAAAGGCGTGGAGTGATGGAGAAAAATCCGCTGATGACAGTCCCGAAACGTTCAGACAAGTGACGAGATTAAGTCAGCACATCAGCTATTTAAAGGACTTTTTCAGAGCTTACAAGGAATTCACCGATGCAGAAATCGACACCATAGAGATCATGCTGATGAAGCTGTACGCGCGTTTTGGAATCGATGATTTTACGGATTTTGACAAGCTGAACGGCGAGGATTACCCCATAATGTCAGACTTGTACGAGCTGGCAGAAAAGGAATTTCACTCATTTGACGGCAGCCGAAAATGCCTGTATACTGAGGAAATCCTGCAAAATATCTGTTTGGGACTGCACTCGATGTGCAAGGGTGCGGAATCGAAATATTTCAACGGTCATACAAATATCCGTGACGGAAAATTCATCTGTTTCGGCGTGAAAGGTCTTATGGATACCAATAAAAGGCTGAAAGATACGCTGCTGTTCAACATTCTCAGCTTTATGAGCAATCAGCTTTTGGGCAAGGGAAATACAGTTGCTGCCGTGGACGAATTGTACCTCTTTTTGACCAATATGACGGCAATTGAGTACATCCGAAACGGCATGAAGCGTGTGCGCAAAAAGGAGTCGTCGTTCATTCTTGCATCACAAAATATCAACGATTTTTTGCTGCCCGAAATAAAAGAATTCACAAAACCGCTGTTCTCGATCCCGACCTACAGCTTCCTGTTCCACCCCGGAAATATCTCCCCTGTGGACTTCATGGAATCCCTCCAGTTGCTCGAATCCGAATACAGTCACATCAGCTATTCCGAGCGCGGAACGTGTATGTTCCGATGCGGAAACGAGCGGTATTTACTGCAAGTCCACGCGCCCGATCATAAGGCGAAATTGTTTGGAAAGGCGGGGGGAAGATGACCGAAGCAATAGCCGCAGCCGCAAAGGCACTGCTGAAAAAATTGGCGGTCGATCTTGCGCTGGACAAGGATAAGCGCAACAAATTTTTGCTGATAGTCGGCAGCATAGTTGTGGGATTGATTTTTCTGCTGATGACGCCTGTTGTTGTGCTTTCGAGCATCGGCGGTATCGACCCTCCGTCCGTTGAATTAGAGTTTAAAGAGTCGGATTTTTTGAATAATCTGGACGAGGAAAGCCGTAAAAAATTAGAGATCATGCAGGCTCAGGGGCAGGCTATAGAGGACGCAATGGTCGGCACAAATATGGGAGATCAGACCATAAAAGCGCAGCTCATATACCTGTCTTTTTTTGAAAACGTATCCAATTTTGACGTGCAGACTTATGTTGATCTGTTTAAAAATAATCCCGAAGATACGGCTTTGATACAGGCGATAAACGTGGAATACGGTCTGGAAATTGACTTTGATGAATTTATGCGGACGTATACTTTTGTGATGAACACAACGATCGATCCGCATATGTTTACGGATTCAGAATCGAAAAATAGCGCCGATCTTACGGCTTGGGTAGAGAATGCATACAAATCAGGATGGGGATTTCAAGAGGGCAGCTATGGCGAAATTGACGAAAATCTGCGTTATCGCTGCGCCGATAACGTGGGACTTATTATGGGATATTTGCGGTACATTCCTACAGAAAAAACTTTTGATATGAGTATTAACGAACTGATTTATAATGAAATTGGCGAGCTTGATACCATGCCCGAAGTCGCAGGAATCGGACTTTTTGACGGAAATAATTTTGGAGTTTATGTCGGAAACGGCGATGCTATTTTCGCATCATACGATGTGGGAAATATCATAAAATCGCCTGTTTCGGAGGGCAATTGGATAAGCTGGTGTACCTTTGACGGCATAGATTATCCGCAGGAAGTTACGGATAAAATCAACGAAATTCAGGATCCCACGGAAGAAAATACAGAAGAAAAAAATGAAAATGGAGAGTGATTTTTATGAAAATTAATTTGAAAAACGGTGAAGCAATTTCATTTACAAAGAAATTTCCCATGAATATTTTTGAGATCAGGGACACCCTTGACAAGCTGAAAATTCCCGATGATAAGCCAATTGTGCGTTTTGAAATTTCGGAACACGACAATATGGAATTTCCGTTTGCATTATGTTTAAGGGATTTTTCAGCGGATATTTATCGGCTGAATCTGTTCGCAGAACGTCTGGAGAACCTCGACTTTTCGGAGATGATAGCGTTCAGAAGTCTGCTGAAAACTAACCCTGAAAGCAGTTTTGAGGATATTTTGAAAATGACTTACGGATTGGATTCCGTGATAATCTATCCCTGTTCGGACTGTCGTGAACTGGGTGAAGCGGTCATCGAAAACGAAATGATTCCCGAAATTGAAAGCTGTTCCGATGAAGTTCTTGCGTTGCTTGACCCTGAGAAAGTTGGGCAGCTTATGCAGGAGCGTGAGGGCGGTGTGTTTATTAATGAACACTATTGCGTAACTTCTGGCTATGAACCGCCGGATATCAATATTGAAATCGGCAGACCTGAAAACTGTTTTTTCCGTCTGCTGATCGTGCCGGAGGAGGAAAAAATTGAACAGGCACAATGGATTTCCCTGCCGTGCGAAAAGGAAATTACTTCTGATTTTTGCAATGGGATCTGTCTTGATTTTCAGTCTGCGCTGCCGAATTTAATGCTTGATGACGCACATAAAATCGGCACATTAAACGAACTTGCAGGACAGATTTTGCAGCTTTCTCACGATGATTTTGTGAAGCTGAAAGCGGTTATGGAATTGGAAAATATTCATGAAATCGGTGAAACTCTTGACTGCATTAATCATCTTACAGACTATGAATTTGACAGAAATATTCCCAATCAAAGCGAGTTTGGCAGGAATTATCTTGCACTAAATCTGCCTGCAAACTTTAATAATTCCATTCTTGAAAACGCAGATCTGTTTGATTTCGGACAGGAAGTTCTGAAGCATAAAAATGGTGAAATAACTTCCTACGGAGCGATCTCCGGCAGAGGTCATGAGCTTTATTCCGTCCTGACTGTTCAGCCTGAGCAGCAGCTTGACGAGGATTTTGAAGAAGATTATGAGGAAGATTTTGAACCGGAAATTGGAGGTATCAGCCTATGAAAAAATCGGTTACAGTGAGCGTTGACGCTGAGAAATTAACGGCTCTGGAAATGTATTTGGGACAGAAAAATCTGAAGCTGTCGGATGAGCTTGAAAAGTTTTCGGAACAGCTCTATCAGAAATATGTGCCATCCAACGTCCGTGAATTTATTGAGTTGACGGCGGCTAAGAAACCGCCTCGTAAAGCGAAAAATGACGCTTTGGCTGAATCAGAAAATCAGCCGGAGCATTAACTCGCCGCCGTTCGCTCCACGTTGCCCTGTACGGCGAGGTTGGGCAGCCGATGGGGTAAGTTTACCCTGAGAGTAGTCAGGGCGGATTTGGAGCGTTTGTTGCAGAGTTGGAAAACGGATGGATTCAGGAGAATTCGGGATGGGTTGAGGGATATTTATTTTGTTGCAAGTTAAAGTGTCGGGGTTGTGACCCCGACACGCTTACAGCGGACGGCAAAGCCGACCGCAATTTTACGAGATTTATGAAGTTTTACGCAAAGGGGGTTGCAAAATCTGACTTTTAGAAATTTAGGAGTTGTAACCACAGAAAACAGCGTAGATAAGGCATTTTTTAAGGAGTTGATGAGAGAAAATGAGTTTTCAGAACAAGGTGAAATTTCCTCTGTGGGCGTATCCCGAAACGCTCAAGGACGTGGAGGTTCATTACAAAAGTGATAACTGTAAATCGCAAAGTGAATTTATTGAGAAAGCAATAAAATTTTATGTCGGTTATCTTGATGAAGAAAAAAGCGTGAATTACATTTCGCCGATGATTACTGAAACGGTGAAAGCGCAGATTAAAGGTACAGAACAGCGGCTTGCACGGTTGATTTTTAAGGTCGCAGTTGAACTTGGAAAGCTGTCCCACATGACTGCGGCGATGAATGATATTGATGAAGAAACGCTGAAAAGTCTTCACGCTATGTGCGTTACGGAGGTCAGAAAAATCAATGGCATCATCGATTACGAGGACGCTGTGGAGTATCAGAAAGAGTGATTGAATGCCCAAAATTTTTGTTACAAGCCGTTATTTAAAAAAGGGTTCGAAGAAAAA
This sequence comes from Oscillospiraceae bacterium, assembly GCA_021769725.1. Lineage (GTDB taxonomy): Bacteria > Bacillota > Clostridia > Oscillospirales > Ruminococcaceae > Ruminococcus. Next base: position 5,299 of record JAETSI010000105.1, read on the forward strand.
TTTAAAAAATTATGTGAAATACATTGCCACTCGTGAGGGGGTTGTCCAAACTTTTAATGAGCGTGAAAATTATGTGGGTTACCTTGCTAACCGTCCTAATTCGCATGGACTTTTTAACGAGAAAAACGAGCCAATAAATCTTGAAAAAATCGCAAAAGAAGTTGCTGATCACGGCGGAAATGTGTGGACGCACGTTGTTTCGCTCAGGCGTGACGACGCTCAGAAAATGGGTTACGATAATCTGAATGCGTGGCGTGATCTGGTTATTCGGCA
>JAETSI010000106.1 GCA_021769725.1 Oscillospiraceae bacterium
TTCCGGATTCCTGCAGGACAAAAACTAAAGAATGATAGTTATATTCCGTTTGGCAAGCAAAACTTGTTGAACGGAATTTTTTAATTTGTCCAGGTACAGATTATTTCCTACTTACGGATCACCCATGGAGCCATTGCGAACCATCTGGGATCCCACCGGGAGGTCATTACCCGGATGCTCCGCTATTTTCAAAATGAAAGGATGGTAAAGCTGTCCCGCGGCGCGATAGAGATTACCGACGCCAAACGGCTGCGGGAACTTTTAGAAGGCAAAAACCACGCTCCCCTATAGTAGGGAAAAGCGTGGTTTTCAAAGCGTGTTTCCTTGTTGCAAACAATAGGCCATAACGCACCCCAGCTAATCTTCTGTCATCTACCTTCTTTTCAATCTTCTATGCTGCATTTTCTTCCATATTTTTCTCGTCGCAACACAAACATCCTCATCCACATGCAGATACCGAACCAATATTTCATTATCCACAAGATTTAAGGCATTCTCTATATTTTCTCCATTCCTTACAATTCTGTCTACTTCCGCTAATATTTCTTGCACTTTCTCAATAGGAACACAATCCAAAATCGGTACCAAAATATTTCCTACTTCACCCGGCAATATTTCTAATACGCCACCGCCATAGCTTCGACCACATATTTCCGTAAAAGCAAACGAAATACTGTTATAGTACGATAAAACTATTCGTTCTGGTTCAACTCCAGCATTAAACTTTACTCTATGCATTGTATCTGTAGAAACAGCGTTACAACAATTCAGTACAAACTTTGGATACAAATTATTTCTTCGGAGAAAAAACGCATCTGGAACCCAAATAGATGGTATTTGATACCAACGTTCCCTAATTCTGCATTTATACCCCTCATTCTCTCCGTTCTTTTCGCCAAGCTCAATATACTCTCTTTGTCCTTGAGAATACTCTTCAATTGGATTATCCGGGAAATCTATCAAATAGGCCGCCTTTCCTTGATTCACATTTATCTTCCAATCTTCTTGTTGGAAATAAATGCTGTGTGCATGAGAGCTTCGACCAACCAATGGGTGTACCACTTCTGCTAAATCATACTCATCTACAGTTTCCTGATTCACAGAAAAATACTTATTATTTCCAGTCGTAATCCCTACATTAATAATCCCTGTATCAGATAGTTTTTGGAATCTAAAATCTCCCTTTAGGCAAGAGATTATCTGATTTTCTTCTTTTGTCGTAAAATACTTTGTCCACTTCTCATGTACATGATTTAGCTTTTGAAAACCATTTGCATTGATATCAAGGTCATCTAAATCATCCAAATTATTAAGCTCAACAATTTTGATTCCTTTTTCTAAATCACCCTTCTCACCAATGAATACGATTACTTCCTGCTCAATTCCTGGGAATACCAGCTCTTCAAAAGTTATTAAAGTTATTTTGCATAATTCATTAGACAAATACAATCTTAAATCCTCCGCATATGCAACTTGAAGGATTTCCGCAGGAATTACAAATGCGATTTTTCCATTTACATTCAACATGTGAACACAAGCCACCATAAATCCAACCCATGTATTAATCAGTTTATTTGACTTCATACCATGAGCGGTCAAAATATCTGCCATTTCGTCTCTTTGTTTCTCTTCAAGATACTGATATCGGATATATGGTGGGTTTCCTAATATCAAATCATACTTCTGGACTTCCTTATTATTATGGTAAAACTCAAAGAAATCCTCATTCAATATTGTCACACTTGAATTTTCGCTCAGCTTTTTGCTTAACTTATCCGTCTCATTTTTTTCAATCTCAACAGCAGTAACATTTTTTTGTCCATCCAAAATTCGAGTTCCAATTAATGCATCAACAAAAACCCCATCTCCACAGCTAGGCTCCAGAACCTTCTGTATTGATGGATCATCCTTAAAAAAATCTACCATTTTTTCAGCTAATTTAATCGGTGTGTAATACGCACCTCTTAACTTCTGTTCTGAACTGTTTTCTTTTAATCTCATATTTTTCACCTAAAATTGCATCTTGTAAATCTTTGTAATATCATTCTCAATCAGCTTAATCAAATTTTCTATTTCTTTTTGAACTACTGTTCTTGTTGATTTATCTTTCTTTATTTCTAACATCTCATTCAATTCATAAATTTTCTTTGATGCTTTTACTACTTCTTCATATAATTGTTCCTGCTTCTCATCATCAAAATCTAGCTCTACGAACGGTATTTTTTTTAACAAATAAGTTCCCCTAGCTGTAAATCCCCTTTCAAAATCGCTCCCCATAATCTGGAACAATTTTTCAGTATAAGGATGATTTAACCATGCTTGAATATAGAACAAATCATATTTTGAAGCTGGCAGTTCTGATATTGCGCAATATCCAGCTGTCCCTCCAGACGCAATAAGCATATCTGCTTTATCATACGCATACATAGGCTCCTTGCTCAAAACCCTAACAATTAATTTCGGAGTATCAACAAATGCAGTTATTGCCTGCGTTCTTCCATATTGATACCAAGTATCAGCAGTAGCATTTTTAATATCTCTTCCTTTTCCACCATTTAGGCATTTAGGTGCCAATAAATCATAGCAATCCAATAAATATTGATATGTACCAGAATATTCTTTTTGCATTGTATCAATATCAATCAAGCTACCGTCGGAGTTATAAGGAAATATAATCTTTTTATCCGTTCTTAGCAAAGAGTATGTACCCATTCCTTTTTCATCCGCTTTTGTCGGCTTAAAGTACGGTTTCAAAATTTCTTTTTCAATATTATATTTTCTGCCAAACTTCTGAATTATCAACGCTTGTTCTGTTTCGGAAACAATTTCATCTTTTCCAAACCAATATACTGGTTCTGGACGTTCAGCACTTGTCTGAATACCATTAAAAATATTTACAACTTTTCCTAACTGTGTGCTGTTCTCCTCAACCTTCACAATCATCTTCATAAATTCGATATCTGCTGTTAAACGCCATGGAGACTCATTCAACATCATATTTTTAACTATGATATTTTCTTGTTCTTCCCCTGTCCAGAGTGATGCTAAAGAAGTCACATTCATGTATTTGACTTCTGTACTTATTTCTTTATATACTGAAATTATGGAGCTGTATATCGTCTTGTCTGGAAAAAGCTGCATATCCCCAAAATCGTCTAGTTGTGTAATATGATCAGACAACATTTTTCTTAGTTCCTGGCCAGCTCCGATTTTATAAAACTTATTCGGAACAATATAGCAAAGTTTTCCTTCTCGCTTAAGTAAATCAAATGCCTTTTCAATGAATAGAAAATATTTATCAAACTGTTTATACGCACTTTTATATTTCTTCTTATAAATGTCAAATTCATATTCTGATTCCAGGTTATGAATATCTTCTGTTTTTACATACGGTGGGTTTCCGAGAATAGCATCAAATTTATGTCCCTCATTAATATCTTCCCATTGGAAGGGCTTTATATTGCAAAGTAATTCAACTGAAATATTATCTATCTTCAAATCCTCCCACGATATCAGAGAATTTCCATTTTTTATATTGGAACTCAAGTCTGGCAAAATCGGAATACTTTCGCTTACTGATGCTGGTGTCTCATCTTCTATCAGTTTGATTAACAATGAAAACTTGCTCACTTCAACAGCATGAGCATCAATGTCCACACCATAAATGCATTTCGTCAATATTTCTTTTTTATCTGATAATGGCAGTTTTCTTTTTCCATTGCTCATTTCCAATAAGTACCCCGGTTCATGCTCCAAATACCACTCTACACAATAATCGATCAGAAACTGATATGCTTCCTCCAAGAATACACCCGATCCACACGCAATGTCTGCGATTTGAATTGTCACTATCTCTTCTGGAGTTTTTCCGTTACAAATCGGCTGCAGGGTATTTTTCACCATATACTTTACAATTTCAACTGGGGTCGAAACAACTGAACGGTATTTATATTCTTTCTTTACTGCCAGAACGATATGTCCATTCTCTACCACAAGACTTTCTGCTAAAAAAGTTTCATAGATTTTTCCGAGAATTCCAGGCTCAATAATATTAAATAAATATGGCGTTTGTGGGTAGTACAACGAAACAATCATATTGAAAATAATATCGTTGCTTAAATCAAATATAATATTTTCTCCAGCAAACAATTTCGAATTATATCGTTTGTCAACCTCTTTAAACACTGTCATCAGGGACTGTTGTAATTCTTCCCTATTCTGCGCAGTTTCCTTCAATTTTTTATACAATGGCAAATTTCTATCTTCACAAATTCGCAAAAAGATAATTTGGTTAATAAATTCTTGAACTACATCATTTAACACATCTATATCATTATAGATTTCATATCTGTTATGCAGATATTCGCCAATTTCTAATCTCCAATCATTAATCTGCTGCAAAAAGACCTCATCCACTTCTGTAGAATATCTATCAACATTGAGGAAATTCTCATTAACAAACTGATCAAATTCTCCTGAATAAACATTTTGTCTTGAAATTAGCTTATTTATCTCCGCATACTTTTCAAAATACTCCAAATAATGATACTTTCTATATAAAGAAACTCTTACTGAATCTCCATCCTTCGGTTGATTCGTAACATCATAAATCATCATATCTTCAAAATTAGTCAATATCGATAACTTATGTTTTGCGTTCCAGCCATAACGGCGTACCTGAATTGACGGTGCCGGATCAGTTGTAATATCTACGGCTGGCTTCTTTGCTTCCACAAAAAGTTTAGAAACACCGTTTAAAGTCAACGTATAATCAGGCCGTTCCCCTTTATTTGAAAACTGCTCAACTACAACTTCTTTATACTGCGGCGCTGCACCTTTTTTATTATGTACATCCCATCCAAAGCACTCTAACAATGGGCTAATGAATTCATCTCGACAATTTTGTTCATTATAACCTTTTGCGTTTCTATAGCTTTCTATATTTCTTTGGTATTGGGTTATTAATCTCAGCAAATCATCTTTATTCATCGTTCATTCCCCATTCAGCAAAATTATAACGCACTCTTGCCCAAAACACCTACTCCTGCTAGTTTAAACTTCCATAAACGTCCAATTTTATATGCTGGTATATCTATTTTCTTTATACAGTTTCTAAGCGTATCTTTCGTTACACCTAAATACTCTTCTGTTTCTTCTTAACTACACCATTTATCTGTCAAACCAGTCATATTAACCTCCACGTTCACTTATCTTCGCATATCATACATCAAATGTATTCTAACTCTTTTCGCCAAAGAAAGCAACCATATGTTCTATAATTTAACATGATTATCGGATAGGGGAGATTTTACCCTCCCCTTCCACACCACGTAGCGTACCGTTCGGTACTACGCGGTTCAATAGTTTACACGCACTTTCAGGTAGTGGGCAGACCTGGATGGATATCATGTACTTTCCACTCCGGAAGATGTAACGCTCTCAGCATTTTATATCTGGTACGTACCTTCTTCCACTGCTTCCAGTGCACCGCTCGGATTCTGCGCCGGAGCCATCCGTCCGTATTCTCCATCAGGCTCTTCATGTCCGCATACCGGTAGTAGTTTATCCACCCATCTGTGTAATCTCTGAGCTTCTTTTCCCTCGCCGGGTTGCTCCATTTATTTCCCCTGACTGTCAACTCCCTCAGATGGTTCTTCATCTTGGTTATTGACTTTGGATGTACCCGCATTCGGCATTTCCCTTTGTTCCGGTAGAAACCATATCCTAGATACTTTACTTTGCTGACGTGGCTGACTGTCGTTTTCTCAAGGTTGACTTTCAGGTATAGCTTTCCTGTAATAAATGGGATGATATGCTTCTGCGTTCTCTTTGCGCTTTTCCAGCTTTTGCATAAAATAATGCAATCATCGGCGTATCTCACGAATTTATGCCCTCTGCGTTCCAGCTCTTTGTCCAGCTCATTCAGCATCACATTCCCACACAGTGGACTTAACGGTCCTCCCTGGGGCACACCCTCTGGTGTTGCGTGAAATCCTCCCTC
>JAETSI010000107.1 GCA_021769725.1 Oscillospiraceae bacterium
TACTTGGGTCATGTAACGTCCTCCTAGGTATGTTTTTGTGGTTAAAAACATTGTACCGTAAAAAGGGCTGTTACATGGCCTTTTAACTTTTACACAATTATATGGACTTTATCGAACTTTTTTACCACGACTCTTTGGTAAAGAGATCTTTTAGTTCAAATTCATCTGGTAGTTTCTTTCCACTAGTGGCAATTTTAATGGCCTCGTTAGCGATTTTTTCAGCAATTAAATCAACATTTTCCATAAAATTCACCTCCTTAATTATTATACTATATTCATTTTGTAGTTATCTTAAAAATAATTTATCTAAAAATGCCAAAAGTATTTTAATTGACTACAATTTATAGTAAGATATAGCTAATTTTAAAGAATTTCAGCGTGGCATTTGTGCTCTTTGGTGCGGTAGCTTATCTATTTTCGTAGTAAGAAAATAAATAAAGACTACAAATATATAGTGATCTTTAATTATTAGTAAAAAGGAGAGTTATTATTATGCAAGGGAGAAAAAAGTGGATCTTGATCGCAGCTTGCATTTTGATCGTTAGCTGTATTGGGCTGACCTTTTTTTATGGTAATGGTCAAAAAAGTGATGTTGTCAAATTCCAAGATGGGACCGTCTATCGGGGAAAGACTGAAAAAGGCAAACTCGTTTCCGGTGAATTACGCTTTAAAAATGGTGATACCTATACGGGGACCTTTAAAGACGGACATTTTAAAGGGCGCGGAGTATATCGCTCACATGAAGGCTGGACTTTTAAAGGGGTCTTTCACCGTGGAGTTGCTCAAGGCCAAGGTAAGTTGTTAAAAGATGGCAAAGTGATCCAGTCTGGAAATTATGATAAAGGAGTGTATCAAGAAAAATGAGAATCAAATGGTTTAGCTTGATCCGGATCACGGGGCTGATCTGTGTATTGCTTTATCACTTCTTTCAGATGCGTTACACGGGTGGCTTTATTGGGGTCGATATCTTCTTTACCTTTTCAGGGTATTTGATCACCGCCTTAGCCTTAGATGAATTTAGTCGGTCGAATAAATTTGCGATGCGAGATTTTTATTATCGGCGTGTGATGCGGATCTTGCCACCTTTGATCTTGATGATCTGTCTTGTTTTACCCTTCACGCTTCTGGTCGGAAAAGACTATATTACCGATCTTTTTCATCAAATCGTAGCAGCATTAGGCTTTGTGACTAACCTCTTTGAGATCAACACGGGTGGGACCTACGAATCACGCTTTATCCCCCATTTATTCGTGCATACCTGGTCGTTAGCGATCGAAGTACAATTTTACTTGATCTGGGGCTTTGTGCTCTACTTACTGACAAAGGTCACCGCAACGGTAAAACAATTTCGCAAACGAGTATTTCTAAGTTCAACTGCTTTGGCTATCGGCAGTGCGTTAGTTATGTACCTACGCGCCCAACAACTGACAGAATTTTCGCCGATCTATTTTTCAAGCATTGCCCATATCTTTCCCTTTTTTGTCGGGAGTATGTTAGGGACGCTTGCAGGTATCCAAGATCTGATGCCAACTTTTAGTGCGAACCTGGCCAAACATTGGACTAAGACTCGGGCTTTGCTCTTTATGAGTGCAAATCTGATCTGCTTGTTTATTTTGGCGTATTGCTTGCGCTTTGATCAGCGTGAAACGTATATGTTTGGCTTTTTATTAGCTAGTTTATTTGCAGCAGGAGCGATCTTAGGGGCTAACATCTTACACCGCAAGACCCCAGATACAAAAGAACCCTTTATCTTTGGTTATCTAGCTGATATCAGCTATAGTGTGTATCTTTTCCATTGGCCGTTATTTGTGATCTTTTCCAAACTTTATAGCAACTGGGTCGCAGCTTTGATTACGACGATCTTGTCGGTCCTATTTGCTAGTGTTTCCTATTACTTCATAGAACCACTATTGCGTGGAAAGTCAGTTGAAGTTTTAGATAAAAAGCTCGAATTCAAACACATTATGGCTCCTTTAGGTGGATTTTTAACATTAGCGATCGGTTTTGGTGTATTTCTTTGTTTACAAGCGCCAAAAATCTCTTCGTTGGAACAAAGCCTGCTGCTAGGTGGGATCCAACAAGATGTCGGTAAGCTCGATATGGCGTATGCTAAAGTGACGGCACCTAAAAATGAGCCGTCAGTAGCGCTCGCTCAAAATACAGATATTCCAGCTGGAACAACGATCATTGGTGATAGTGTTACGCTAGGGAGTCGTAGTTATTTGTTAGAACACATGCAAGATGTAGATATCGATGCTGAAGGAAATCGCACGATGAATTTAGCTTATGATGTCTTGATGAATTTACAAAATACGGGGCAGTTACGCAAAAATGTCGTGATGTGTATCGGGACTAATTCGCTTGATGATTATCAAGAACAGACGCAAAAAGTCATCGATGATCTAAAGCCAGGGCATCACTTGATCTTTATCACGCCACACGATGGCCATGCAGATTCTTCGTATAATTCATATAAATTAGGGGTCTGGGAACGGACCTTACCTAAGAAGTATGACTTTATCACGATCGGCGACTGGGATGAAGTTGCAAGAGCCCATCCTGAAGTATTTGAGGGGACTGACGGAACGCATTTTGGTGGACGTGAAAATGCCAGTCAACTCTACCTAGAATGTATCCAAGATGCACTCAAGCGAGCTGAGAAGACGCCAGTTAAAAAATAAGAAGCTAAAGATCTGGGCAATGGTCTGTCCAGATCTTTTTAGTTGCTGTTTTTTTGTATCAGCGCTATGCTTTTTTGTAGGATTTAGATCGATACGAAAAACAGCGCTCGAAAAACAAGCGCTGAATTGCTTTAGTTCAGTTCGGGTACGGTTAAAGGTATGGCAAATTGTTTTAAAAATATGCTGAGCATACCTTTAAAAATCGCTTCGGGTAGTTCTGATACTTCGGGGACGATCTTTGTTAGTTCTGAGCGGATTTCTGCTAAATTTAAAGTTTTTTTATCAGACAATAAATTTAGTTTTAAAAGTATTTTGTCGTGATCTTCTTGAGTGAAGTTGAATTCTAAGCAAAAAATATGTGAAGAAATAGGATGAGTGGACGTATGTCCCATAATCGTTGCTATATCAATGACTGAGTCTTTTAATAGCATATTGTTTTTTAATGTTAAAAGCATATATTCGTCTATATTCATAGTATCCAACTCACTGTTCTTTTATTGCAAGTGCTACGTTTGAGGCGACTTTGTTAGAAGTTCCGGCATTCTTTACATTTCTGTATACGGAATCGTAAACAGCATTTATTACGGCGCTTCTGTTTTGTATTGCTTTTTTTAGAGCTGTTTTGGCGATTTTAGTCCAAATGCTTCGTTGCTCTTTTAAGTGGTTATAATCACTTTCTTTAACGGGGGTTGAAATGGATGTTATTTCATAGGTTGAAGCTTGTATGGTTTGTGTAGTCTGTATTGCTGTAGGTACCAAAATAGTTGCTGGTAGACTTGTGATTATGAATCTTTTTAGTTGCATTTTTAAAGCTCCTTTCTGTGTTCAAAAGTATGTTATTGTATCCGTTTTCAGAATAACATAAATGTATAATTTTAGCTATACATTTAAGTAAATTAGGGCGAGAGCCAGCAGGAAGTAGATGTAAAGGCAAGGGGCAAACGATAGCGAGACTGGAATTTTTGCCTTTTGCAATTGCGATAAGTACTTTGGCAGCTCTCTGAACACCACCAACAGCATTTACAAATTTTTTGATCTTAGCTAATTTTAAGACACCGACAGCTGCGGTTCCAATGGTCCACGAAATAGAAGTAATGCACCACCCAAGTCCTCTTTTAGCGCGCTCCCCTGTAAATTGTAAATTCACACCATATTCAAGCATAAAACGAGCGATTTCAGCTTGATCTGACCTAGCAAGCATATCTTGTGGTAATTTTTCTACTGCAGTAAGAAGAGTTACTAGCGAAGTAGGGGATAGATCGAAAAGAGCAGCAGCGACCGACTGATGTGTATTTTGGGTGTTTGTTTGGCTAGCAAACACAGGAACCGGATGCACGACTGTGAGATCAAGTAGTAGTGTGACAAAGAATAATACGACAAACTTTTGAACTTTCATGGCTTAACGCTTCCTATATAAATAAACGTTACTGCACTATCCAATTATTCAAGTAATCTTTCTTTGTGAGCCAAATTATAAAAGTAATTAACTAAAGTGTAAAGTTATTATCGTATTAAATATAACTAATTCTTTTGTAAGTCAAGCAAAATAAATGATTACAGCTAACTTTTAGTTATACTATAAAAGAGAAGAAAAAGTAGGAGGGATTATTATGGATAAAAAAGATGAGCAAACAGTTGAAACGCCAAAACAAAAAGCTAATAAAGCTGTGCACACGGCAGCACTTGGGGCGGCTACGGTCGCAGCTACTCCGATCCCGTTTGCTGATGCTGTCGCTTTGATGCCGATCCAGACTGCGATGATCGTTCAGATCTACCGGGCCTATGGTAAAAAAGTATCCAAGGGCATGGTCCAAGGTGTACTCAAATCGACTTTTGCAACGACGCTTGGGCGCAGTTTGGCGGGAAATTTATTTAAGCTCGTTCCTGGAGCTGGGAGCATATTAGGTGGTGCGATCAGTGCGGGGGTCGCTGTTTCAGTCACAGAAGCGATCGGGCAAGTGTTGATCAAGGAATTTGAAGATGGAAATGCGATCGATCTTGAAAGTCTGAGTTCTATTATCTTAACAGCCATCGCGCTCGCTACTAAGAAAAAATAAAAGGATGTATAAAATGAAACGCTATAAGACGCTACTTTTTGATGTTGATGATACTTTACTTGATTTTCATGCTGCGCAAGACCAAGCACTCGACCAACTATTTACTTCAGTCGATATCGAGCCGACCGCTACGGTAAAACATGCCTATGCGACGTATAATCAAGGTTTGTGGGAAAAGCTAGAACGAAATGAGATCACACGTGATGAGTTGATGGCGACACGGTTTCCGACTTTTTTTAAGGAGCATTTTGGCAAAGAATTAGCTAACAATAGCTTAAATGATCGTTACTTACAGTTTTTAGCCAATGGTCATCAAGCACTTCCTGGGGCACGGGAATTGTTGGAAGATCTAGCTGCGCGTGATTATGAGCTGTATATTGTGACTAACGGTGTTAAATTCATCCAAGAAAAACGACTAAGGGAATCTAAGTTTGAGCAATATTTCAAACAGATCTTTATCTCAGAGACGTTAGGTGCCCAAAAGCCGTCGTGAAGTGAACCCATAAAGTTGGACACTCTATTTAGACTATATTTCTTAAGGCAAGATGTCGGTATTCTACCGGTGTCTTGCCTTTTAGTTTGACCTTTATCCGTTCGTTATTGTA
>JAETSI010000108.1 GCA_021769725.1 Oscillospiraceae bacterium
GAGTGAAAAACTCCAATCTATCAAAAATCGCATTTGAATTATAGTAAATTACTCCAACTCGCAAAGGGCTGGAGTAATTTTATATCTGACCGCATTATTATTTGGCGCTTACGTATTTACGATGTTTCTTAATCCTTTGCTTGAAATCAATCGTTGAAATTGCATGATAGCCGTAGGTATAATGCACATCATAAGCATTGTTGTAGAGGACGGATAAGAGGCTTCTAAAAAACCCTTAATCAAAACCGGTCGGTAGTTCACAACAAAAAACTCAAAAAAGAGATATGCCAAAAATACAAGCACATAAAAACCGCCCAATATCAAAATACTGCTATCTACACGCAATAGGCTTTTTCTTTTTATAAGTTGCACAAGACCTATTATTGCAAAACCCAACATAACAAACAGTATAGGAATACTCAACCAGTCTGTTATGTTATATAACAATATATTCGTACCAAATAGTGTGTGAAAATATTGATTGACCGTTGCGAACCCGACAACCGAACCTTGTGGGCCGATTGGACGCACATCAATAAACATAATCGCCACTGTGTAGAGAATTGATAAAACCAACAGCCCAGCAGTTACACCAAAATCTTTTTGAATTTTTTTCTTTGCTTCTTTCATTTTTTTGCTCCTTTGTTTTTCATGTATTTGGCTTTTGCCTAATCACACTTTAGCTTCGGAGTACAAAAAATGAAAGAATTTGACCGTCACATCTATGATACGCTTCGTGTCATGGGCGTTTTAGCAGCAAAGCCCCCTTGATAATCAGCAGAACGAATATAAAAAAGGCGGCATAAGGTTCAAGGCTTGCAATAAAGATAACAACGCTAACGGTAGTCAACACCATAGATAAGACAGTCTTTATTTTTATCCAAATACGGCAGGAACAATTTTGCAAAGCTAATGTAGCAATGCCACAAGCAACCGTTAATAAAATAATTGCAAGGTATATAGCTTTTATGAACAAGGGCGTTTCCTGTAACGATAGCAAAGACACTTGACGAATTATATCACCCTCTTTCTGTCCAAAAAGAGGAATAAAAAACAACATTCCAACAGAACAATCAATCAAACCAAACACTAAGTCACGCATATGCTGTGTTTTTTGGTGACTATCTTTTTCTGCAAGACAAATCAGCTCCCTATTAGATAACAGTTCATCTATTGTTACCCCGAAAAATTCTGCAATAGCTTTTAAGGAGTCAATGCTAGGATAGCCACGCCCTGATTCCCATTTTGAAATGGCAGTTCGTGAAACAAACAGTATTTCAGAAAGTTCTTCTTGTGTTAAATTTTTTTGTTTTCTAAGTTCTTGAAGCTTTTCGTGAAATTCCATAAGTGTTTACCACCTTGATGTTTTTTGTTTATATTTTACCATATGGATACAACTTTTTATAGCTGGTCTTTCAAATTACGGAAGATGTACCGATTTGCTGCTCACTCAAAGAGTGTAAGTAGTGTTAGGGTTTTGGTGTAGTCCTCCATATAGGACAAGTATTTTATCTGCCAGTAACTTGGTAACGATTATAAGCTACTTTCCCAATGAACATAAAAATAATGGCAACAATAAGATATACGAATGGTGCATATTGATATGCTATCATCAGGTTATCTCCAGCATGAAATATAGAATAGCGAAATGCTCCATTTAGTGAAACAAGATTACTCGGAAGCATATACCATATTTCAGAAAGCAATTTGAGATTTGCAGGCATTTCCATAATAAACATTGTAACAAGTAAAACACCTACAATAGTTCCAATGGTAGCAATACTGTTTTTTGTCACCTCCGATAATACCATGGTAAATACACTAACCAATGCGGCTCCAACAAAGGACAGAGCAACCAAAATCAAAGCGGCCTGTCCAATGGTAAGGTAAAACGGACGGAGTAGAATAAATTGCAGTATCGTTTGATAACCATCAAACCCATAGAGGAAAGCAATTAGCCCAAATATCAACAAGGAGATAAGTAGCGTAAAGCCCATTCCAACCGTCAAACCTGCAAAGATTTTAGCTGTATATAACTTTTTCTTTCCCAACCTGGTGCATAGGATTACTTGGTCTGTTTTCCGGGTATGTTCCACAGTAAAAACCGTAGAAAGACAGATTGCAATAAACATAATTTCCATGCAGGCAACCATTTTCATCATATCCGCAATTTGCAGCCAACCATCAAAGTATCCATTATAAGTGATAGGTTCATCAAATAGAAAGGGATCTGTCAACCCTGCTGGGGTATTTGCTGCCAACTGTGCATTTAACTTTTCATAAAATACTTCACTGTCACAGCTTAAGATTTCCGTACTTGCCTGCGTTCCCAATGTCTTTCCAATGAGATTATATACATCTAAGTATGGAAGTGCGTCTTTGTAATTTCCATTGAATATAAAATCCTCATACGCAGGACGCATTTCATCAATCAACATTTGATCTATTATTTTGCCGGAGATTTGCATTGCCGCTTCCCGTTCTGCTCTGTTTGCCTCATATCCGTTTAAGGAGCTGTCAGAATACTCTCTGCTCTGTGGCAGAACAGCACTCGCTACACCCCAAATGAGAAGTCCAACAAGCAGGAGGCTACCTGTAATCCAGACAATTTTCCGGCTGATGATTTTTCGCAATTCAAACTTATATAGCGTAAACATACTCACTCCTCCTCAAATTCATCAAGGTAAAATTTTTCCAAATCATCGATTTCATTAGCAGTTCCATTATAAATAATCTGTCCTGCTTTCATCATTAGCACTGTGTCTGCGATATGCTCAATATCCGAGACAATATGAGTAGATAATAAAACGATGCTCCCCGCACCCAAGTCCTTAATCAAATTGCGGAAGCGCACACGCTCTTTCGGGTCTAATCCGGCGGTCGGCTCATCCAAAACAATAATCTTCGGGTCATTCAAAAGTGCCTGTGCTATACCAAGCCTCTGTTTCATACCGCCGGAGTAGGTTGCAATTTTCTTTTTTCCCACATCAGAAAGGCTTACTAATTCCAATAATTTTTTGGACTTTCTTTTTGCTTCGGATTTTGTCAATCCTTTTAAGGAAGCCATGTATAAAAGAAAATCAAATCCGTTAAAATCGGGATAGTAACCGAAATCCTGTGGAAGATAACCCAGTTCTGCCCGGTATTCTTCGGAAGATACATCAAGTCCGTCAAAACTTACTGTGCCGCTGGTAGGTTTCAAAATACCACAAAGCATACGCATGAATGTAGTTTTTCCTGCACCATTTGCGCCTAACAATCCATAAACACCATTTGTCAGTTGCAGACTTACCCGGTCAACTGCTATTTTGTTCTGATATTGTTTTGTCAGTCTGTCAATACAAAGCTCCATATAATCCCCTCCGTTTTCTTAAATGTTTGATATAATTCTTTTGTGACAAATCCCAATAGTAATAATGCTGTTAAGCCCCACCATGCCAAATAGTTCAGTTGAAATAAAAAGTCAGCCATATAGCGAAGTATCATATTGATACCACTAACTAAAACAGCAATAGCCATGCACCAATAAATTACTTCTTTATTTGCAAATTTGCGCACAAGATATAAACTGGTGCTTGTCGTCAAAAGATAGGGAACGAGCAAATAAATACCTGTCTGTATAAGAGAAATGTTGTTTGCTACATGGCATATCGGGATTAAGATACCAAAAAGTATGCCATTGAAAATACCTAAAATGCTCATTCTCGCCAACACAATACTCTTTAATGAAAAACGGGCAGCCATTTCCAACTCATTCATTCCATATGTGGCAGACTTTGCACTCTCTGTAATAAGCAGCAACGCAAGGAACGGAATAAACGCAGATACAATCCATACGGTATTTTCATTTGTAAAGTAAGCCCCCCATACTGCTGGCAAAAGTACAAGGGAAGATAATAGCCATACACTTTTTTTGATAAAAGGAATTTGGCTTAATATGAATGCTTTGGTGCTGATATAAGGTCGGGGCATAGAGCGAATAAAACTTGTTTTTCTACTTGGTGCAGGTGCATTAAACGCTTTTGCAATCTCGTTTTTTAGTTTCTTATTCATTTGAAAATCCTCCTTTCCGCAATTCTGTTTCGAGATATTTTAATACCCTTGAGGTTTTACGATATATTGCAAAGCGGGATAGCCCTGTAATCTTACAAATAATGGATATAGGGACTTCGTTTGCATACCTAAGTAGCAACAGTTCCTGCTCATCTTTGGGAAGTTTGGAAATAATACATTTCAGCACAATGTTGTCTATCCAATCTTTTGTCGGGTCATAACTTGCCTGTTCATCTATTTCGCTTACTATTTCTTTGCCCTTTTTTCGATATTCTTCAATACATAAATTCCGAGCAATCGTATAGAGATAAGGAAGTTCTTTACTGCTATCAAGACTTAAATGTCTGCTGAAAAACCGTAAGAATGTTTCCTGTGTAATATCTTCTGCTATTTGGGAATGGTGAACCTTGAAATAGCAGTATCGGTATATTTTGTCATATTGTTCTTCTAAGTCCATAGGCATATTCCAAACCTCCTTTCACTATGTTTAACGGTTTAGGCACATTAAATGTGCGGCTGTTACAAAAAATTATAACATATTTTGCAAATGCTGATTTTGTATTGTTGTCAGGGGAGGGGAGTAACCCTCAATAGAACCTTCCGATGAAAAGAAAAAGCCCGTCAAAGTCAGAAACTTTAACAGGCAACTACATCATCCTGCAGCCGGAGCCTCCAAATCCTCCGCTGTAATCTCATAATTACGGTACAGCTCACCAGGACGCATCGGCATTTTTGTAGATAAAAATTTCTCAATGTCAAAAGCGTTCTTCTCATTGAAATCGGAAAGGAGCCGGTAATTTGGGTGTTTGGTAATATCATATTTCCGGGAAAGAAAAGGCCGGACACCCCTGATCTGCAAAAGGCATTTCCCGCCGTCCATCACGGCCAGCTCGTCTACCGACATCAAATCTTTGCCACATTGTCAAGTGGTGAATTCAATTTTTCTTGCATATATTTTTACATTATGGCATAATATCCCGTTTTCAACACTTGAAATAGTTAATAAAGCCGGAATCCCTTGCAAAATAAGGAGATTTCGGCTTTTGATATTCTTAAAAATGTTGTATATTTTGGCTACTTTAAAAAT
>JAETSI010000109.1 GCA_021769725.1 Oscillospiraceae bacterium
GGAAGAATATAGTTGTTGATAAGAGAGACATTCCCTTCATATGTAGAAAGCGCCCAGTTTTCTTTGCCATAAAGTGCAACATATTCTGTAATAAGCTCGTCCAGTGTTTTACATTTACGGACGACAAATGATCCCATCTCTTTTTTATATTCAATTTCTTTTTTTCTTCTCTTTGCTTCGGCTTTTGTTTCATAGGTTTCCCATTTCTGTTTTCTCTCGCCTTTTTCATTCGTATAAGAATAAATTACATTGAATTTTCCGTTTCGTTCTCTTATTGATGCCATATTATTGCATGCTCCTTTCCAAAACTCTTTGTTCCATCCAGTCCTCAAATTCATCCCGAAGGATCCTAACTCGACTGCCAACTTTTATGACTGTGAACTTTCCTTTATCTGCCCACTTGTTGATCATGCTTCTGCTGACCTTTGCCAGATAGGAAGCTTCATCAAAAGTAAGATACTTTATATTTCCATTGCTTCCTCGTATTCCGGTCTGTGATAATTTCTTCCGCCGGAAATTGGCCAGGGCAATATTTTGTTCCTGTGCAAGTTCTTCATAATCATTCGATGGATCCAGCTTATACCGGTCCTGACCTTCCAGGAATTTTTGAAAACTCTCTTTTGTGATCCTTTTCTTTTCTGCAATCACAATGAATTCAAAAAAATGACTATACTTCGGATTATCAAGAATTGTATATACTGCACTTCTGGTTGTTCCAAGCAACTGTGCCATCTCAGGCATCGTAATTGTTGCATCTTCCAGAAGAGCATCTTTTTCTCTGTCTTCCTTTGTTCGATACCGGGACTGGCTTTTATACCAGTTTTGAAAAGATTCTTTTGGTATTCGTTTCCAGTAATCGATAATAACCGTTTCCATTTGATTTTTCTTGAGTAATTCATAAACAAGATAATCATCAACACTCAACAGATCCGCAACTTCCTTAACGGAATAGGACCAGGATTTCAATTCTTTCCCCGGTTCTTCTCCGGTAACTTTATGATATTTAATCTGATTGGCGTACCATTTTTCAAAGCTGGCAATATTGATTCGTATCTTCCCGGCAATCTCTTTAGATTCAAAAACATTTTTATGCACCAGCCAGTATCGATCTGTCTTTTTTAATCCCAGCAGCTTTCCCATTTCTGGCACGGTCATCCAGGTTCTCTTTTGTGTCGGACGCCGTTTGTAAGGACTGTCTTCTGATATCTTTGAAATGATTTCTTCAACATCGTCCATTTCCGGAACTTCTTTTTGTTTCATAATCGCTGTTGCCATTTATTCTTCACTTCCTGTCTTTTTAGTGTTAGTATTTTTTCTTATATCATATCTCAAATCCAGATAAAAATTTAGGATGTCGATTGCAGACAAGATCTGCCTGATCAACATCCTGTTTTTTACTGCTCCAAGTTATCGAGCCAGTCGTCAAAACTCTTCTTAGAGATGCGATACTTTCCGCCATCCAACTGGATCCACCGGAATTCTTTTTTCTTTAAAAGGTTATAAATAGTAGGTCTGCTGACTCCTAAAATTTCCTGTAACTCTTGAACTGTATAACATCTTTTCTCTAACATTTCTTTATCCTCTTTTCTTTGAAATATGAAAGAAAAATTATTCCTTCATATAACGAAACGCTCAGAGCATGTTTTACAGTGGTCAAAAACAAATTTTTTTACTTTTTTTCTTGCGAGTTTTTTTATGCAACTCGTAAGAACTCGTAACATTAGATTTCTGCATTTTTTCTGAAATTAAGTAAAGAAAAAGAGCATATGGAATTTGTAATCCATACACTCTATAATTTCACAAACTAGAATGTTGTACTTATGCACAGGCAATCAAGCATCCCATTTAATCAAAGCGGCATCGGAGTCCGGGCAATCACAATGACTGCCAAAACAGCGCCCGCAAACGCTGCTGCGCCGATAACTGCCGCCGTTTTTTTGCTGAGGTTCTTCTTTATTGCCTTACAGATTAGCATGGCACCAACCACGCAAACAGCCGCAAGCGCAATGACCAGCGTCTCCCATAACCATGAAAGTTCGTATAATATTCTCATTCGCTCACCATACCTTTCTCTGGCAAACTGGGATTTGTTTCACTTTCTACTAAAGAAATACTGCATCAAAGCACCTATCAACAATCCTACGGAAGAAATTACCAAATACCAAATGGAGTGTATGAGTGCAGAATCATTATAATAGATGAAAACGGAAGGAATAAAAAGAACAGAAACCAAAAGCGGATACACATACTTGGCTTTTTTCTTTGATACACTGCCCATAATTATCGCAAGTACGAAGGTTGCAACTATAATTAAAAACACCATTCCCATAGCATCAGTAGGTCCTGCCGTTAATGGAAATACATAAAACATGAGTAGTTGTGCAATTAAGATTGCGATTTCTTTGAAATACTTTTTCATATCCATATCGAGACCGTTTCAAGTTTTGTGTAAACGTTTAAAACTGATATAAGATTTGTGAATAGTTACAAATGGGCAGAGCCGATTTTCCGGATTCTGCCCATATCTGCATTATACAGGAGTTTTTGGGCATGTCAATAAAACCTGCCCAAAACAAGCTGGTTTTACAGGTTGCGTCCAATCAGACGCTCTTCAAAATAGATTTCAAGCTGGGAGTGGATTTGCCCCCAGTCCTGCCTGTGCCCGGTCCATTTTTTCGTGATATCCAGGGTTGCCAGATACAGCATTTTCAAAAGGCTGTCATCTGACGGAAAAACGGTCTTGCTTTTGGTCACTTTCCGGAGCTGACGATTGAATCCTTCAATGGCATTTGTGGTGTAAATTAGACGTCTTACTGCCTCCGGATATTTAAAATATGTGGACAGGGTCGCCCAGTTATCATGCCAGGATTTATAGATTTTCGGGTACTTGGAATCCCATTTATCTTTGAACAATTCTAACTCATTTAAAGCTGTTTCTTCCGTTGGAGCCGCATATACAAGCTTCAGATCAGCCATCAGCTTTTTGATGTCTTTGTAGGAAACAAACTTCGTTGAATTACGGATTTGATGAATAATGCACTGCTGGATTTCTGTTTTTGGATAAACAGCTTCAATTGCCTGTGGAAATCCGTTTAGTCCATCCACACATGCTATCAGGATATCTTCAACTCCGCGGTTCTTTAGTCCATTCATGATGGAGAGCCAGAACTTGGCGCTTTCGTTTTCTCCAACATACATGCCAAGGACGTCCTTTTTTCCATTCATGTCGATACCAAGGGCGATGTAGACTGCGCGTTTTACAATACGTCCTTCGCTGCGGACATGATAGTGGATGGCATCCATAAATACAACGGCATACACTTCATCCAGAGGGCGTTCCTGCCATTCCTTTACAATCGGCAGGATTTTGTCTGTGATTCTGCTGATTGTGCTGTCAGAAATATCAATATCATACATTTCACGCATGTGAGATTCAATGTCTCCGGTGGTCATTCCTTTGGCATACATGGAAAGTATTTTTTCTTCCATGTCCTGAGTTACAGTAACAGAACAGCTAAAGGCAGAAAATCAGCTTGAATGGGTCGGGAAAATGAATAATATTCGTAGCAGAGCAGTAGAGATTATAGATGTAGAATTGATTTGTGTTTATGAGGACAAAGCGGCAGATATAATGTTAAAAGTAGTTGCGTGCGCACGCATATTGCGTTATGATACTGGTGGTTAGGAGGAATATATCTATGAAACTATTAAAATGGCTTTCCGTAACAGACCGATTTTACAAAATCTATTTGGACAAGCAACTTGCCCCCTATGGAATCAACAACAGTCAATATATGTTCTTAATCAAAATCTGTCGTTCGCCCGGTATTCTACAAGATTCTTTGTTGAATATGTTCTATGTTCATCCAAGCAATATTGTACGGACGGTTGCGACATTGGAAAAGCAGGGAATGATTACACGTTCTCCCAATGATAAGGATAAGCGGACATGTAAATTGTATCCTACAGAAAGAGCATTGTCTATTATTGACGAGATACAGATGATATGCGAAAAGACAGAAGCTCTTCTATTGCAGGGTATGAGCGAATCCGAGCAGAACCTTTTTATGGATTTCTTAATACAGGCGGGCAGAAATATCACATCGGAACTCCATATAGAGAGAAAGGGGGAGGAGTTCAATGACTGAAAATCCTCTGGGCTATGAAAAAATTTCAAAGCTGTTGAAAAATTTTGCTGTTCCCAGTATTGTGGCATCTCTTATCGGCTCAATCTACAATATTGTGGATCAGATTTTTATTGGTCAAGGGGTCGGTTATTTGGGAAATGCAGCAACCAATGTTGCCTACCCGTTTTCTACCATCTGCCTTGCCATTGCACTACTGGTCGGAATTGGCAGTGCTTCCCGTGTTTCCCTCTGTCTTGGACGCAAAGAGCCGAAAGCTGCCGCCAAAGCAGCGGGAAATGGTATTGTTCTGATGGGAATTTTCGGAATTATTTATTTGCTGGTTGGAGAAACTTTTCTGTCTTTGCTCCTAAAGGCATTTGGGGCAACGACAGATGTATTTCCATATGCAAAGCAGTATGCCAGCATAACATTGATTGGAATGCCGTTTCTCATTGTAACGAATGGTATGAGCAATTTGATTCGAGCAGATGGAAAACCAAAGTATTCAATGGTCTGCATGGTTGTGGGAGCTATTATCAATACCATTCTTGACCCCATTTTTATTTTTGTTTGCGATTGGGGAATTGCCGGCGCAGCTTGGGCAACAGTTATTGGGCAAATTTTTTCCTTCATACTCGCACTCCGTTATCTATGGCGTTTCCAAACAATCCATTTTGAAAAAGAGTCGTTTTTATTTGACATCAAAGAAAGTATGAAAATTTGCAGCATGGGAAACAGCAGCAGCTCAAACCAGATTGCAGTTACCGTGATTCAAATAATTCAGTACAATTCGTTGACTTATTACGTCGCATTAACAAAATATGGAACAGATATTCACTTAGCTTCTAGCGGAATCGTTATGAAAACAAATGCCATAATCCTTGCGATTGTGGTAGGACTCTCGCTGGGAACACAGCCGATTATCGGCTTCAAATATGTGGCAAGGCACTACCATCTTCTAAGGGCGGATTAACTGCTTGCGGTAAAAAGGAACCTTGTTGTT
>JAETSI010000018.1 GCA_021769725.1 Oscillospiraceae bacterium
CTCGGCAAAATCGATTCCCTCCCCATTGTCTGATCTTTCATAACTTGCTTACAAATGAAAATAAATATATATCGCAAAATCCGCTGCTGATTATTTTTATCGCAGCGGATTTTGCTATATGTCAGTGTATAATAATTTGTAAATATTGCAGTATAATTATTTGTAATTGTTGTGCAAAATGACAGAAATTAAGGAAACAACCAAAAAAAATTTCGATTTCTCTTGACTAAACGCCCAAAATAGAGTATAATAACTATAGTGTTAAATAATCTTTAATTATTAACACTCGTTTTGTTGTCTCCTTTCTTTTGTTCTACACATATTTATTTTATTTATCTGTATTAAGCAGGGCTTATGCCCTGCTTATTTTTTGTCATCTTGTGAACAGATAGTATATAAGTCCGTATATAACCGAAGCAGAACATCCGTAGAGAATAACAGGACCGGCTATAGTGAAAATTTTAGCTCCTACGCCCAGAATAAACCCCTCAGACTTTGCCTCAATGGCCGAGGAGCTTATGGAGTTGGAGAAGCCTGTAATGGGCACAAGAGTTCCCGCTCCTGCGTGCTTTGCCAGCTTTTCATACCAGCCAAGCCCTGTAAGCAGAGCGCTGAATCCTACGAGCACGATGGACGTCCATGCGCCTGCCGATGTTTTGTCAAGTCCGTAGCTCTGAAATGCTGTCAGAAGCAGTTCTCCGAGAACACATATCGCTCCTCCGACACAGAAAGCAATAATAGTATTAGTGAGTGATTTCGATTTTGGGGATGCTTTTTCACTCATCTCGCTGTACATTTGCGGTGTTATGTTCATAGCTTTACACTCCTTGCGAAAATAGATCTGTAAGACACAATATATCCTACAGATCTATTTTTCCACAAAAGTATTAAAATATACAATTAAAGATAATGATAACGTTTCTTCTTATTAATAAGGAAGTATACTGTTACAAAGAGAGCAGCAATTTCAGCAGTAAGTTCTGACAGCCATATTCCGTTTAATCCCAAAAAAGCCGGCAGAATAAGTACGGCAGCCACCTGAAATATCAGCGTTCTCAGAAAGGAGATCAGAGCGGAAATAAGACCGTTTCCAAGGGCTGTGAAAAACGCCGAACCAAAAATATTGAATCCCATAACAATAAATGCAAGGCTGAACAGTCTGAATCCATTATATGTAATTTTATAAAGCGATTCGTCATAGCCCACAAAAATATCTGCAAGCAGTCCTGCCGACAGTTGTGCTGCCATAAACATTACAGCGCCCGATACGGAAATTACGCACAAACTTTTTTTGAACAGATTTTTAAGCTCAATGCGGTTATCTGCGCCGTAATTATACCCGATAAGCGGAGAACTGCCAATCGAATATCCGATAAAAATTGAAACAAAAATAAAATTGACATACATGATAACACCATATGCTGCAACGCCGTCCACGCCGACAAATCTGAGCAGCTGGCGGTTGTACAGGATATTTACGAGCGACAGCGAAACATTGGTCATAAGTTCCGACGAACCGTTGATACAGGTCTGGGAAACGATCCGGAGATCAATCTTTGATCTGACAAGACGCAGCAGGCTGTCGTTTTTTCTTAAAAAATAAACAAAAGGAATTCCGCTTCCGACAGCCTGGCTTATACCTGTAGCAAATGCCGCACCAGTAACGCCGAGATCAAGAACGCCTACAAATATCCAGTCCAGAAGCATATTTGTAATTCCGGCAGCTACAGTAACGGCAAGACCCAACTTCGGCTTTTCGGCAGCTACGAGAAAACTCTGGAACATACTTTGCAGCATGAGGCAGACATCAAAGACAAGCAATATCCTGCCGTAGGTCACACAGTTTTCAATAAGGAGATCATCTGCTCCCATGAGACGTGCGATAGGTCTTATAAATATAATGCCAAGTATCGAAGTGGTTATGCCGATCAGGCA
The DNA here is from genome assembly GCA_021769725.1 of Oscillospiraceae bacterium. Lineage (GTDB taxonomy): Bacteria > Bacillota > Clostridia > Oscillospirales > Ruminococcaceae > Ruminococcus. The sequence continues at coordinate 1,936 of JAETSI010000018.1, forward strand.
CAGCGCTTTTACCAGCATTGAAAAAACCTCGTTTGCTTTTTCATTCTTTCCCTGACCGAGAAGCTTTGCCACAATGGCTGTTCCGCCGGTTCCGATCATGAATCCTGCCGTACCTATTATCATGGGGAACGGCATTATGAGATTTACGGCTGCAAAGTCGTTTTTCCCTGCATAATTTGATACAAATAATCCGTCTACGACGCCGTAAACAGAAGTGAAGATCATCATGACAATTGACGGTATAACAAATCGGATAAGCCGTCTAAAATCAAAATGATCCGATAATTTTATTTCCATAAATACCTCCTAACAAAAAACGGATAAAACAGCAGGCGTTTCAGCCTGCGGTCTTATCCAGCATTAGAGCCTGTTCAGTATCTTTTTTCGCACGTCTTTTCGGCAAATTTCGCCGCTTACTGCGTCAAAAATCCTTGTCATACGTCAGTATGTCTGCGAATTTTTTCCTTGTAGCCGACAAACCAGCATCAATCAGTTTATCATACTTTTTATCCTTTGTCAATCCCTTTGTCAACAATTATCCAAAAAACAATCGCATCCTTCCGGATGCGACTGTTTTTCTGATTTGCCCCTTACAACAAATTTTAAACTTTATAAATACTTGTCATCGTTGTGCAGATGATGACAAAGTATTCTTTAAGAGAACTGCCACCAATCGAGTTCTGTATCTCCGCTGAATACGAAGTATACATCCTTGGTGCCGGATACGCTGCTGACAGTCGGAACAGAGATCTCGCTCATACCTGAGCCAAACTCTGCGTATCCAATTGCCTCGCCTTTAGGGCTTCCGGTACAGATCTTAACTGATCCGCCTTTACCTCTAAGCTTAATGCTGTCTGTACCCTTGTTGAAATTAACGCCGCTTACCTTGATCCATTCGCCTTTCTTTCCGACTACTGTTGTGTCGTAAAGACCGCTTGTTGAAATTCCCTTGGATTGGTTAGACATTGTTTCTGCCTGAACCTTGATATATGGATTAAGTGTTTCAATCTGAGATACGCCTTTCATTGAGCCAGATGCGGAGAACATTCCGTTTGAGAATGTTGCCTCATCAAGGTGGCATGAACGGTAATTTCCGCCGAGATCAACGTTGCCGTTGCTGTCGGTAGCTTGAATATTCATAGCTCTTGACTGATGGCGGCTGTGATAAAGAATATAGTATTTGCCTTTGAATTCAACTATTGAATGATGATTGTTTCCACCGCCGTCAAGCTGATATTCAGCAGGATTCTTTAATGCGATGCCTTTGTATGTGAAAGGTCCGAGAGGATTTGAAGCAGTCATAACGCCAATCTGAGCATTGCCGAATCCGTAAGGATTGCCGCCTGTACTCCAGTTTGTGCAGTATGAATAATAGTATGTGCCATTAACTTTAAGGATAGAAGAATCTTCAAAGAGATAAGGCGGATTAAGCCTTGCGTACTCTCCTGAAAGGCTTGTCATGTCTGCGCCAAGCTTTACAGCTCTTGCAGTACCGGGATCGGCAGCCTTGCCTTCAGGAACGCCGCCGCCTACATAGAGGTAACCCGTACCGTCGTCGTCAACCATTACAGCCGGATCAAAGAGCCATGTAACATCGCTGAAACCGGGTGTCGATCTGTTGATAAGAGCCTTGCCGATGGGGTCTGTATAAGGACCTTCAGGTGAATCGGCTGTTAGCACGCCAATTCCGCCTGCGCTGTCTGCGAAGTAAAGGAAGAATTTATCTTTTCCGTTAATAGTTTTCCAGCAGGCATCGGGAGCCCATGCAAAGCTTGCCCACTTAGCCGCACCATTCTGAGTTCTGCTGTTTTTGCCGGCAACCGGAATTGCGCCATGATCTGTCCAATTTACGAGATCGGCAGATGAAAAACAGTTTATTGTGCCTGAGTTGTAGGTATTTGACTGTATAGAACCGTCTGCTCTGTACTCAACTGCATCGTTTGTTGTGAAAACGTAAAGTCTGTCCTTATAAACCATGAATCCGGGGTCTGCGCCGAAACGCTGAGTCCAGAGAACGTTGTTTTCTCCGTCTTTCTTCCAGCTGTCAGCAAGACTTACAGAACTGAACTCTGCCTCATATTTTGCTGTATCAACAGGAGGTCTGTTATCAGGGAATTCCTTGATCTTTCCAAGAATAAATTGCTGGAGAAGAACCAGATCGTTCGCTTCAACCTTGCCGCTCTGGTCAACGTCGGCTGCCTTTACGATATTTGCATCTGTGATCTTTCCGAGAAGCACCTGACGTTCAAGCACCAGATCCATGGAGTCGATAACTCCGTCCATTGTGGTATCTCCACGAACAATACCGCCTGCCGGAGGTACAGAAGGATGTCCCTCTCCTGCGATTCCGGTGCCGGAAACAGCGCCTATAACTTCGTCAATATAGAAGTCTGTAAGCGATTCCTCAGTTTCAACATAGATCTTTACGCCTGTTGCTCCCTCAGGGATAGTGTATGTGCTGTTATGAAGCTGTGCCCATGTATCGCTGGGAACTACGCAGCTGTCTATTTCATCATAAGCTGTCTCGCCGGATGCGTCCGTATATTCAACTTTCATCATCATCTTAACAGATTCGCCGGAATTCTGTTTAACGTGAGCGCTGAAGCTGTAGGATTCTCCGCCTTTGAAGATGTTTGAAGGAAGTGAATAAGCTGCACCCTGCCATGCGCTTGTTCTGTCTGAAACAAGGAGTGAATGGCTGCCCCATTCTGTGTAGTGCTCATTGCTGCTCTGTGATATAGAATTGCCGCCTCTGTCAGTCCAGCTCTGTTCGCCGTCCTCGAATCCGCACTGGAACCACCAGCCGTAATCGTTCGGCTCCGGAGGCTTTACCTCAATGCCGGGGACCTGTGTACCATCGCCCCATTCGCTTCTGGGAATTATCGAAGTAACTGCATTATATGCCTCTTTAGGCTGATTGTTTGAATCATAAAGAAGAGGATTATTCGGCTTGCCCGAACTTTTATCCGTTCCTACCCAGGAATTTGCATCGTTAGGTCCCCAGACCTGTACAAGAGTAACCTTACCGTTGTACTTGCCGCTTGTATTGCAGTCAACAGCGTGCTGGAAAATAGCCTTGTATTTATTTGCCTGTTCCTGTTCGGAATATTTGCCGCCCTCGGAGCAGATGTCAAGCTCTGTGATCTGGAGATCGCAGCCAATTGAAAGATATCTGTCCATAGCGTCAATATATGCGTCAGTACCTGCAAAACCCGTAGCGTTTGCGGGTACATGAGACTGCATACCCATACCGTCAAGGAGCCCTTTCTGATAAAGCGGTTTTACGATAGTATTTATAATACAGTCACGCTTATGATCCCAGTATTCGTTGTAATCATTGTAGTAGAGAGCGCAACCCTCCGGAGCATACTGCCTTGCATAGTAGAAAGCCTTTTCAACAAAGCTGTTGTCGCCGTAAACCTGAACCCAACCGGACTTTCCGCCGCTGACATTATTGTCGCCGGGTTCTCTTGCTCCGCCGTTGTTTTTAGTTCTGTTTGAATCATCCGAAACGCACTCGTTGCATACGTCGTAAGCGTAAAGGTCGAGAGTAGGATACTGAGTCTTGAACGCATTAAACATATTCTTGATATAGCTTTCAAGACGCTGATTCATTACATCCTTGCTTACCCATGCTCCGTTTGCATTGAAGCCGTCCTTGAAGAACCAGGTAGGTGTCTGGCTGTGCCATACAAAGGTGTGTCCGCGGAATCCCATTCCGTTTTCAACACAGAAATCAGCAATTGCCGCACATCTGTTAAGAGACACCTTTACATTCGTATTTGTGCTGCCGTTCTGAACCAGTGTAGCATCAGGCTTTGTTTCGTTTTCGCACTCGATAGCGTTGTGATCCTTGATCATATTTGCTCTGATTCCGGAATTCTGAACAGTACCGCTGTTAAGAATGTTGCCAACACGGAAGCCGTAGTTAGCAAATTCGTCCTTAAGACCTTTTTCTGCCGTTGCAGCCGATGCGCCTTTTACGGCTTTTGTCGTGATCCTAACGTCGTCGATAACGAAATCGTTTGTCGAATCGGATGTAACGTTTATCTCAAATTCGCCGCTGTCCTCAGGTGCTGCATAGTTGGCGGTAATAGTCGTCCACTTACCTGCTGCGACTTTCTTTTTGGCGATTTCAACAACCTTTTTATTTCCATTGCTGTCTAACGTCGTCATTGTGACATGGAAAGTCTCGGCTGTTTCACTGTAAACCTTCAGGCTGTAATCGTAAGAAATACCGCCGTAAAGATAGAATCCTTTGGACGAGCTTACGCCGTCCTCAGCGGATGCACGGTCAAAAACCTTCATTCCTCGGCTGCCGCCAAATCCGATGCCATCCTCTACGACAACGTTTCCGTCCATTTCTGTTGCGTGCCAGCCCTCGTAGGTTACTTCAAAATCGTCTGACACGACCTCTGCCGCATATGCATTGTCGGTCAGCGCAGGCAGAAGTGTTATCATTCCTGCACCGACTACTGCGGATGTCAGGCCTGATACAAACTTTTTCAGTTTCATGTTAATTCCCCCTTAGATATGATATTATAAAATTCCGACTTTGTTTTCTATATTTATTATATCTTTATTTCGGACACAATTCAACTCATTTTTTGCAGATTAGGTGTAAAAAATGCATGAATTTATTTGAACAAATACAAAGTTATCTATACCGGATATACATTATAATGTGTAGTTCTCATTGGGATAAGGATTTTTTTCATCTGTCAAGCCAAGAATATAGTCTGTACTTGTTCCGTAAAGCTTTGCAAGCTTTATTATTATCTCGACCGGAACAACTCTTGTTCCACGTTCATATTTGGAATAGAGAGACTGATCGCAGAAAAGATAATCCGAAGCTTCTTTCTGCGTTTTATCGCTGTCTTCCCTGAGATTTCTGATTCTGACAAACATTTTATCACCTCGTAATAATTATTGTCGTATGGTGAATTTTTTCAACGCAGTAGCCGTGAAAATTTGCCGAAAAGACGTGCGTTCCATTTTTATGTGAACACGCTCTAAGTAAACTTAAGGCAACACCCGTAAGGCGTAATGCTTTTTGAACTACATAAGATAAATATATAAACAATGAACGTTTTATTATGCCGTACTGCAAAAACTTTATTGCTGCATTGAAGATTATGTGATAGCAAGACAAATAATCAAAAAAATACTTGTAGAAGAATAAAAAACCGGAACGGCACATTATGACGTTCCGGGAAATTTTATTTTACATTGTTACAACAAAGCTTATGCTTTCACCCTCACGGGTATCTACAGAGATTTTGAATTTATGCTTGTCAATAATGGATTTCGCTATGGCAAGACCCAGACCGTATCCGCCAGTAGAACGGTTTCTCGATTCATCGCTGCGGTAGAAACGCTCGAATATCTTGTCCTTTTCCGACTCACGGATTCCCTTTCCGGTATTGAAAACGGTGAATATCTTCTTATCGTCCGCATTTTTCAGAGTGACTCTGACAGTTCCTCCGTCGTTGGAGTATTTAAGGGCGTTGTCAATAAAGATCGCCGCCATCTGCTTTATATGCTTCTCGCTGCCGTTTATCATTATATCCTCATCAACATCTACGATGAATTTCTTATTCGTTTCAAAAGCCTGACACTCAAATGGAAGAGCCGTATTCACGACCGCCTTGCTGAGATTGAAATCGACACGTATAAAATCAGCCGTATTATTTTCCAGTCTGGTGAGATTCAGCAGATCGTTCACAAGAATATTCATTCCAGAAACAAACTGCTTCTGCTTTTCAAAAGCCGTTTTCAGCGGTTTGACTATCTGAATGCTGAGGAAAAACGCCGCAACAGACAGCAGCAGAAATGCCGCCGCTCCGATCGTGATTGTGGTGCGGATAAGCTTGTTGAGCATATCTATTTCCGCACTCTTGTCGGTGAGAACCATAAGTGTTCCATTATCTTTCCGGAGCTGATAAAACTGATACTGATTGAGGGTTCCTGTTTCAGCCTTTGATTCCAGTATCTTTGATATATATTTCTGCGCCGTTTCCTGCCGCAGTTCGTCGTTATTGAGAACTGCCAGATATTTGCCGTTATTGTCTGACATTATAATAAAGAAATCAATAGTTCCCAGAGATCTCGGAACAGGTTCTGCTCCGGGGCGCTCGCCTTTCGGCGATGCTCCGTCTTTTTTTGCCGTTCCCATTTTCTCCGGTACTGCCGATGTGTTCTCCAGAGGCGTTATCCTGCCGACTGCTGAACTTTCACTGAACATTCCGCTGAATCCGTCCTGACTGCCGTCATCGTAATAATCGTCATCCTGCTGATCTTTCTGCCGGAACGGATCAAAGCGGCCGGGAGGTCCGTATTGAGGATGATCGTAATCCCCCCAGTCATGATCCCCAGGAGGCGGCTGCCAGCCCCAGTCGGGAGGACGATCGTTTTCCCAGGGGTAGCCCGACGGCGGTTCAGAAGCAGGGTATGTCGCCGGAGGCTGGGTATCCGGGGGCGGCGTATCAGGTTCTGCCGGAGGAGATTCAGGCTTTGTTTCTTCGGGAACTGTTCCCGGTTCGTCCCATGTCTCAGGCTCGGGATCTGCCTGTACCGTAGTTTCTTCATGAGTTTCCGTTATAGTTACAGTAGTAGTGACGGTTGTTGTAGTCGTTGCTGCCGAAGTTGAGGTAACGGTTGTTGTTGCTGTTTCCGGTCTGGGCGGAATCATTTCATCGGGCTTGAACGGCTCGTGATCCGGATGAACGAAAGTAAATGTAGAGGTTGAATCGTCATACTCCACACCTTCGGCAATTTGTCGGAGAACATTCCTGGATTGCCTTTCCATAACCGCTTTCATTATCAGATTGACAGATCCAAGAACAGCAATGAATATTGCCAGCAGAATGCTGATTATGATAGCAAAGAATTTAAGCTGCGCTTTCCGGAACATAAAGTCCCTCCTTATTCAAGAAAATAACCGATTCCACGGGCTGTTTTTATCTGTACGGGAGCGGATATGACCGAAAGCTTTTTCCTGAGAAATGATATGTATACTTCAATATTATTATATTCCACGTCGCTTTCATATCCCCAGATTTTCTCTATGATGCGTTCTTTGGGAAGTATCTGTTTCGGATTTGAAATAAGAAGCTCCATGATCTGGTATTCCTTGAGACTAAGTTTTACATCGTTGTCCTGCCAGATGACCGAACTTGTATTCTTGTTCAGCAGCAGACCGTTGTAGTCCATCCGATTTTCGTCGATGATCTCACCCTTGCGCCGTGTAAGCGCCCTTATGCGTGCAAGAAGCTCTCCGGTAACAAACGGCTTCGTAAGGTAATCGTCAGCGCCTGTATCAAGACCGTTTATCTTGTCCTCTATCTCACTCCGTGCCGTCAGCAGCAGAACAGGAGCGTTTATTTTTTCCTGTCGAAGATTGCGCAGAACTTCTATTCCGCTCATTCCAGGCAGCATTATATCAAGGATTATACAGTCGTAAACTCCCGTAAGAGCATTATCCAGACCGTCTATGCCATTGTAGCAGGTATCCACGCTGTACTTGTCACGTTTCAGTATTTCGGTCAGAGCGTCGGCAAGCTGTTCTTCATCTTCAACTACAAGCAGTTTCATAAAATCCCTTCCCTCATATTAAAATTACTTATAATAATTATAGCACAAAAACTTGAAATAATCTTAAACAATTATGCAAGTTAATTTTTTTGATTAGGAGAATTTTACGATTCTTTTTTGTGCATTTCAACAGTTTTGCAGAAATCCAGCTATCTTATGTTGACTAATAATTGAATTTGTGATAGAATTATTAAAAGAATGTAATTTTTGTATTAAGGCGCTCTCTGAGATCCTTTTTCGTTTTGTCGGATAAGTTTTTCAGAGACTGCTGAGGCAGTTGCCTGCCGTGATACTTTCGGGAGGGACAATATCTATGATATCGCCGTCTGAGCGTAAGAAAAGCAATTTCGCAAAATCACTCCGACCTTCGTTCGGAGCAGAAATGAAAAAATACGAAGAACTGTATACCATGTTCACCGCCACCGGCTATACGAAGGAACTATGCGAAGAATACGCAGATGCCTTTATAAATGACGCTAAAAAGCCTGCTGCTGATGATATTATTCAGCTTGCAGGATTTTACGACAAGATCTATGACAATAAGAGTGCAGCTTTCTATCTGGAAATGCTTATGGAAAAAAAGCTTGGCGGAGATGAAAAATTTTCATACTGCATTGAAATGCTCAAGACGCAGAGCAAGCTTGGCAGGTGGCGTGATGCGGAGGATTTCAGAACGGAAAACATTAATTTTATGCAGGTTTTTGCACAGAAAAAGCCGCTGCGTCAACAGGCTGATATGTATATTGCTCTTGCTCTTGCCGACTGCGCTGCCAAACGCTACCGTGAAGCATTTAAGCTGATGAATTTCGGATACAAGCCGCAGGGCAAAAATGACGAAAAACTTCTGGAGATAATGATAACCGGTGTTTATCTTATCGCACGTTCCGGGGAAACAGAGGGACTTGACGCCGCTGTGGACAGCGCTCGTGCCTGCCTTAAACTGTTCAGCGAATTTGAATACAGTTGGAGTAAAGATTACTATCTTAATTGTATTGACAAGGCTGCCGAGGGAATTATATGACATTTTTCGGGGATCAGTTGATCCCCATTTTTGTTATAATTTAATAATCAAAAATTATTTTTGAAAATTTTATTTTAGCCATAATTATTATTTTATTTTAATTATTATAAAAATAATTAATTGTCGTTCATAATATTGCTATTTTTAAAAAATATTTCTAAACCAATTAAAACAATTGTGCAATTTTGCGTTACTCCTTTGTTAGCTAATAAATGGAATTTTAAATTTATTTTAACTTATATTTATTTCGTTATTTTGTAATTTATGTCTAAATTATATATAACAAATATTAAATAAATTATTAATGTATTAGAAATATAAAAATATAATAAGTAAATAGCAATATAGTACTAAATCAAGGCAATATTATCAATTGATTATCCACGCTCTATGTTTTATAATACAATTGTCGGATGAAAAATTCCGGCTTCACATTAAGAATTTATTAATGTGTCCTGTAAAATTTGGCAAGTATGACGTTTTTTCGGCTTATCCGGCAACATTCCTCCGGATGTTTTCCCAAAATACTTTCTATTAAACGTTGAAAAAAGCTGCTGTTAAACATTAATGCCTATAATATGTTTAATTGCCTAAAAGCAGCCTATGTCACTTAACTCTATTTCCAAGAAATTTTTTTGCAGCTGAAACTTCATATTATGGCACTGCGAAATTTGTGCCTGCCGTATGTCTGTCTTGTATAGAGGGTGCACGACAGCATAGGAAACAGCAGTCTTTGCTGACTTTTGAGAGGGGGTCAGTTAAGACTGCTGTTTTTCGTTATTTCTTTACTGATTTAAGCTTCCGCAGGGTATATCCCTCGTTTACTTTCATAACGCCTCTGTCTATTGCAAGGGCGTAGTCGGGAACATCCCTTGTCACCGTCGTTCCTGCCGCAGTATAAACAGCCTTTCCGAGTTTTACGGGAGCAATCAGATTAGTATTGCATCCGATGAAGCAATTGTCGCCTATGACGCAGCGGCTCTTGGAAATACCATCATAATTTACGGTAGCAGTTCCACAGCCGATATTGACTTTTTTGCCTACATCGCTGTCGCCTATATAAACAAGATGAGAAATTGCTGTTTTTTCGCCGATTTGTGAATTTTTGATTTCCACGAAATCGCCTATCCTTGCACCGCTCCTGATAAAGCTGTCAGGACGGATATGAACGAACGGTCCGATGATTACTCCGCTTTCGATCTCAGAATCGTAAATATGGGAAGTATCTACTTCAACATTATCTCCTATTTTACAGTTGGAAATAACGGCATCAGGTCCAAGAACGCATCCGCTGCCGATAGTAGTTTTTCCACGGAGGATAGTTCCCGGCAGAATTTGCGTACATTTGCCTATTTCTACGCCTCTTTCAATGATAACTCCGTCAGTGCAGACAAATTCAACTCCGTTCAGAAGATGTTTTTCAATAACTTTTTTTCTTGCATAATCATTAAGTTCCAGAAGATCCTTCCGGTCATTTGCGCCACGGATTATTTCAGCATTCTCCGATTTATAAGCGCCGGCCTTCATGCCTCCGGAAAGAGCGATGGAAATGGTGTCGGTAAGATAATATTCATGCTGGGAATTATTGCAGTCAAGTCGGCCAAGAAGATTAATAAGATCTTCCGTCCTGAACCAGTATGCTCCGGAGTTGACTTCACGTATAAGCTTCTGATCTTCTGCGGCATCTTTCTGCTCGACAATGCCGCTTATTCCGGTTTCTGTGCGTATTATTCTGCCGTATCCATAGGGATTTTCCAGTTCGGCAGTTATAACGGTAACGGAGTTTCCCTGTTCCGTGTGCATTTTCAGCGATGCGCTGATAGTTCCGGAGTCAATAAACGGAGCGTCGCCGCAGAGTACCAGAGTATTGCCGGAAATATCCTCTTTCAGGAACGGTACGCCTTGCATCACCGCATGACCTGTACCGAGACGTTTAGCCTGGAGCGCAGTGCTATAGCGTCCGCCGAGATATTCGTCGATCATTTCTCCGCAGAATCCCTTGATAACGCAGATGTCGGAGACTCCCGACTCCTCGCAGGCAGAAATGACCCACTCCAGCATTGGCTCGCCCAGCACTTTGAAAAGCGGCTTGGGCATATCAGCTTTCATGCGCTTGCCCTGCCCTCCTGCCAGTATAATTGCTTTATTCATTATGTATCGTACCTTTCTGATAATACCAATTAATGATGCGGGTATTAGTATAGAATTGTTTTGGGGAATCACTGAATAAATCATGCCTGACGGCTCCGTGCACATTTTACTTGCATATTTTCCGTCATCTTGCACAGAAATTTCTTGACAGACGACAGCCAGCCTGCAAAACTTCTATACAATCCGGCGAAAAATCTGACTGTGCAATCTGCGCACTGGATTTAATCAGTGCATCCTTAATTTTCCCTTTCTTTAATTATTACAAACTTTAACCAAAATTTCAAGTCTTTTTTTAAAAAATATTTTTGTTTGTATTTTTTTGTATAAAGTGCAATAAAACCAACTAATATTTTTTATCAAATTATATATGGTAATTCTTTCCGAAATGTGTTATAATATATATAACTCGAATCGGAACAGATGATGTGCCGGTTCGGTAATGTAAAAAATGGAGGTATACACCAATGGCAAAGAAATATTGTTACCTTTTCTCAGAGGGTGACGCTTCAATGAGAGAGCTTCTCGGCGGTAAAGGCGCTAACCTGGCTGAAATGACCAACATCGGTCTCCCCGTTCCCCAGGGCTTCACTATTACAACAGAAGCTTGTACACAGTACTATGAGGACGGCGGAATCTCAGACGAGATCGTCGCTGAAATCAATGAGTACATTGTTAAAATGGAAGAAATCACAGGCAAGAAGTTCGGCGACAAGGAGAATCCGCTCCTCGTTTCTGTTCGTTCAGGCGCTCGTGCTTCAATGCCCGGTATGATGGATACAATTCTTAACCTCGGTCTTAACGAGACTGTTGTTGAGACAATCGCTGAAAAGTCCGGCAACGCACGTTGGGCTTGGGACTGCTACAGAAGATTCATCCAGATGTATTCTGACGTAGTTATGGAAGTTGGTAAGAAGTACTTTGAAGAACTTATCGATGAAATGAAGGCTAAGAAGGGAGTTACTCAGGACGTTGAGCTTAATGCTGATGACCTCAAGGAACTCGCTGCTCAGTTCAAGGCTGAATATAAGGAAAAGATCGGTACAGATTTCCCTGCTGATCCCAAGGAACAGCTTATGGGCGCTGTTAAGGCTGTATTCCGTTCATGGGACAACCCCAGAGCTAACGTTTACAGACGTGATAACGATATTCCTTTCTCATGGGGCACCGCTGTTAACGTACAGGCAATGGCATTCGGTAACATGGGCGATGACTGCGGTACAGGTGTTGCATTTACACGTGATCCTGCTACAGGCGAAAAGAAGCTCATGGGAGAATTCCTTACAAACGCTCAGGGCGAGGACGTAGTTGCCGGTGTTCGTACTCCTATGCCTATCGCTCAGATGGCTGAGACTTTCCCTGAAGCATATGCTCAGTTCGTAGAAGTATGCCGGACTCTCGAAAATCACTATCACGATATGCAGGACATGGAGTTCACTGTTGAAAACAGAAAGCTCTTCATGCTCCAGACAAGAAACGGTAAGAGAACTGCTCAGGCTGCTCTGAAAATCGCTTGCGACCTCGTTGACGAGGGCATGAAGACTGAAGAAGAAGCTGTTGCAATGATCGACCCCAGAAACCTCGATACACTTCTTCACCCACAGTTCGACGCTAAGGCTCTCAAGGCTGCAACTCCTATGGGCAAGGGTCTCGGAGCTTCTCCCGGAGCTGCCTGCGGTAAGGTAGTATTCACAGCTGACGACGCTGTTGAGTGGGCAGAAAAAGGCGAGAAGGTCGTTCTCGTTCGTCTTGAAACATCTCCTGAGGACATCACAGGTATGAAGGCTGCTCAGGGTATCCTTACAGTTCGTGGAGGTATGACTTCACACGCTGCCGTTGTTGCCCGTGGTATGGGTGAGTGCTGCGTTTCCGGATGCGGCGACATCAAGATGGATGAAGCTAACAAGAAGTTCGAGCTCGGCGGAAAGACTTTCAACGAGGGAGACTACATCTCTATCGATGGTACGACAGGTAATATCTATGACGGTATCATTCCTACAGTTGACGCTCAGATAGCCGGCGAATTCGGCAGAATTATGGCTTGGGCTGACAAGTACAGAACTCTTAAGGTAAGAACAAATGCTGATACTCCTGCTGACGCTAAGAAGGCTCGTGAACTGGGCGCTGAAGGTATTGGTCTTTGCCGTACAGAGCATATGTTCTTTGAACCTGAGAGAATTGCTGCTTTCCGTGAGATGATCTGCTCTGATACAGTTGAGGAAAGAGAAGCTGCTCTTGCTAAGATCGAACCCATGCAGCAGGCTGACTTTGAGGCTCTCTACGAGGCTCTTGAGGGCAACCCTGTTACTATCAGATTCCTTGATCCTCCTCTCCACGAATTCGTTCCTACTGAAGAGGCTGACATTGCTGCTCTCGCTAAGGCACAGGGCAAGTCCGTTGAGGATATCAAGAATATCATTGCTTCACTCCACGAATTCAATCCTATGATGGGTCACAGAGGATGCCGTCTTGCTGTAACATATCCTGAAATTGCCAAGATGCAGACAGCTGCTATCATCAAGGCTGCTATCAACGTTAAGAAGAACCACGCTGACTGGAACGTTAAGCCTGAGATCATGATCCCGCTCGTTGGCGACATCAAGGAGTTCAAGTTCGTTAAGAAGGTTGTTGTTGATACTGCTGACGCTATCATCGCTGAAGCTGGCGCAGACCTTCAGTACGAAGTTGGTACAATGATTGAAATTCCTCGTGCTGCTCTTACAGCTGACGAGATCGCCGCTAACGCAGACTTCTTCTGCTTCGGTACAAATGATCTTACTCAGATGACATACGGCTTCTCACGTGACGACGCAGGCAAGTTCCTTGGCGCATACTATGACAAGAAGATCTTCGAGAACGATCCTTTCGCTAAGCTCGATCAGGTCGGCGTAGGTAAGCTTATGGATATGGCTGTTAAGATGGGTAAGGGTGCTAACGATACTCTCCACTGTGGTATCTGCGGTGAGCACGGCGGAGATCCTACTTCCGTTGAGTTCTGCCACAAGATCGGTTTGGACTATGTATCATGCTCACCTTTCCGTGTTCCGATTGCTCGTCTTGCTGCTGCACAGGCTGCAATTGCTAACAAGTAATCCGAGCCAATAAGGAAAAATAAAAAATTGCTCCCCGTTCCTCACGGAATGGGGAGTTTTTTGGATAAATATATAATAATATAAATACATTTTGAAGGGAAAAGCTATGTCAGAAGTTAAAAATGCTGTTGTTGACAGATATGTGTTATTTGTAATAGCGTTTAGTATATCCACGAATCAAGGATTAGTATTATTGCGGTTTATTGGATATTTTGCAATAGAGGCAAGTATAAAAAAGACTGCCGCAGCAGTCTTTTTTGTTTAGTATGGAAGATTAAATTGTCCGGCGTGCCATGAACCGTCACTTTCGATAACGATAGAAAAGGTATCAGTCGTGGAATAGGCAGCGCTTCCGTCCAGGTCTGTGCCGCTGTAATGATTTTCGACAGTGAAGAATATCTCATCTCCGTTGTTCGACTGTATATCCGTGATCTTGGAACCGGTATAGAAAATGTCAGCTCCACGTGCAGCATTCAGTGCATAGACCGTACCGCCGCCGTCAATGAATATTTCTGACAAATTATTAGGATAACGCCGGCTGAAAACCTTGTAGTAGTCGTTTTCCACGTCGCTGAGAGAAGTGATGCCGCTGTCAAGAATTCTGTAGAAGCGCCAGTCGAAATCAGTTTCGATAAAGTCGTCAGGATCTGTTTCGTATGGGCATCCTACAGTGAAGTTCCACTGTGTGGTGCAGGCGGATTCAAAAAGAGCCTGTGCTGCGGCAATAAGGATTTCTTCATCCTTATCATCCGAATTTTCGTCAAATACTACAGCTCCGTCGTCATTATAAGAGAAGGAATTGTTTTCCAGAGGATCGGGCTGGACGGTAGTTTCCTCCTGAGCAGTGGTATTCCGGGAGCTGTCAGCAGTTACCGAGGATGCTGCGGAAGTAGACTTTTCTGACTTTTCCTGTGTTGCTGCCGTAGTTTTGGCGGCAGGATCAAGGGGATCGGGCTGGACGGTAGTCTTTATATCTGACGCAGAATCGGAGGCAGATGTATCCTGTGAATTTCCGCCGGATTTTTCAGACGACTTGCCTTTGCTGCATCCTGTAATGGTCAGGGCGGCAGATAGTGCGATAAAAAGTAAAAAAATTCTTTTCATAACAGAACTCCTTTTTAAAATTATTCATCGTTGAGAACAAAGTCTATGAGACCATCGCTCACGTTTACAGCGGCGCAGATTATCTGAACCGACTGTCCAAGTGTATAGGATACACCGCTAAATTTTTCGGTGAGAACGGCTGGTTCGGAGTAGTCGTATTCGCCTTCCGGCAGGGTTCTGATATGCACAAGTCCCTCGATAGTATTGGGCAGCTGTGCATAGAATCCAAACTCTGTAACGCCGGATATTTTGGCACCGAACACCTCTCCGATATGACTGCGCATATATTCGGCCTTGTAGCAGTCCTCGCATTCACGTTCCACGGCGGCGGCTCTTATCTCTGCCGCAGAAGAACGCTCCGCAGCGTTGAGGGCAAATCCTGAATAGCGTTTGTCGAGCCATTCGTTTCTGTAACCGGCAAGGACGTCGGTTATTATTCTGTGGATAGCCAGATCCGGATACCGGCGGATAGGTGAAGTGAAGTGGGAATAATCTTTAAGCACCAGACCGAAATGCCCCAGAGGTTCAACAGAATATTTCGCTTTTGCCATAGACCGCAGAACAAGCATATTTACTGCCTCGAATTTGTCTGTTCCCCGAGCGTTGTTGAGGATCTCGGAGGCATGACACGGCTTGAATTCGCTGAAATGTGGATATTCTACCCCTATTTTAATGAGCGTTTCACGTAGAAGTTCCGTTTTTTCTTCCGGCGGAGCTTCATGGATGCGGTAGACAAAGGGAATCTTTTTTTCAGCAGCCAGCCGGGCAGCGGCTTCGTTGGCAGTCAGCATAAATTCTTCTATTATCTGTTCCGACTTGCCTCTTTCACGTGGAAGAACGTCGGTGCAGACGCCGTTTTCGTCGATGACAAGTCTGCTTTCGGCGGTATATATATCAGGAGCTTTTCTCCGTTTCTTTTTAGCGATAAGCAGATCAGTCAGTTCGTTCATAAGAAAAATATCGTTTCTGACGTGTTCGTATTTTCGGCATATCTCATCGCTTTCGCTGCCGGCAAGTATCGCATTTATTTCACTGTATACACCCTTTACACGGGAGCGGACAGCGCTTTTGCAGAATCGGTAGGAAACAAGTTCACCGAAACTGTCAAGCTCCATGAACGCAGACAATGTAAGTCTGTCCTCTCCGGGATTGAGCGAACAAATACCGTTTGAAAGTTCTTTCGGCAGCATAGGAATGACCTGGTCGGCGAAATATATGCTTGTTCCACGGCGCATAGCTTCCTTGTCGATAGCGCTGTTTCCCTTGACATAGTGAGAGACATCTGCAATATGAACGCCGAGAAGCCAACCTCCGTCAAATTTTGAAACAGAGACAGCGTCGTCCAAGTCCTTAGATTCAGCTCCGTCAATGGTGAAGATCGTCATATCACGAAGATCCTCACGATTGTTGAAAGAATAATCCTGTACACCGCCCTCAGAGATTTTTCTTGCTTCTTTAAGAACATCCTCCGGAAATTCAGCAGGAGCGCCGTGATTTATAAGGATAGATGCCGCACAGGCAGCGGCGGAATCGGAACTGCCGAATACACCGGTGACCGTGACAATATGCTCTGCGTGACGCCGTCCACGGAAAACAATTTCCGTCAGTACTTTATCGCCGCTTTGGAAAGGAACGCTTTGTTTTTCGTCAATAGTTATGTGATTTTTTGATGCCGAATCTGGCACAAGATAGGCTTTACCGTCAACGATCTCAACAGTTCCGGTAAGCTGAGAGCTTCCGAAGCAGATGATGTCTATAACTTCGCCCTCCGGTTCGCCGGAGCGTGATGGGATAGCGGAGATAAGAACCTTGTCGCCGGGCATAGCGCCAAGCATATATTTGCCGGGGATAAAATATTCCTTTCCGTCGTTCGTTTCGGCAAAACCGAAAGTTCTGCTAAGGCGTGTTACTGTGCCGCAGACTACACCGAGACGGGAGCATAACCCAGTTTTCATAGCCTTTTTCATCATGATAACGCCCTCGGAGCGCAATTCGTCGAACGCCTTGATAAAGTTATCCCTGCCTTGTTTTTTTGTACGGCATTTTGATTCCAGCTCGTTTACCGGCATAAGCTTTTTGCCGTATGCGGAGAGGAATGTGACGATTTTCTTTTTATAGTTTTCCACGGAGCACAGAGCGGCATTTTTCTTTGATACTGGCTTCTTTTTAGCCATTTTTAAGACCTCCTTTGCTTTTGAACTCATTAATATGATTCCCGGAATCACATTAAAAAACAAGCCCCATGACAAAAGCCACGGGGCGGAATGATTACTTGGAAGAAATCGGGATTATGTTAATTGCAAGAACAATAATAAACATAATGATTCCAAAAGCTCTTGTAATCTTGTTGAGGATCGCTTCTTTGGTTCTGCCCTCGTTTTTGCCGTAGAATGAATCCGAACTTGCTCCTGTCAAAGCGGCTGACATACTGTCCTGTGATTTCTGTTCCTGTGAAAGGCAAAGCACGATAATAAGTGCGCAGAGTATAAGGAGAATAATTCCTCCTACGATTTCAAGTGTCGGCATTGTCATAATTATTAAACCTCCGTTATGGTAGTGCAACAGGAAATTATCCTGTATGTTTCAATTAACTTTATTATTATATCATATTTTTTTCCCCATTTCAAGAGGAATGTAAGAAAAAGCATAAAATTTTTCTGACGTTAATTTGGTAAGATTGTACAAAACGACGTTAAACGCTATTAAAACAGAATGCCTGTATTGACATTAACGATTGAAAATGGTATTATTATAATAATAGTATGAGCTTGTTAAGGCAACATTACATGACAAAGGCATCAGCTGCCGAATATGCGGCACTGCCTGAAGTTCAAAGCATCAAAAGGAGAAAAAATATGCAGTACGGACACTTTGACCTTGAAAACATGGAATATGTAATTACCAATCCAGCAACTCCCGCCCCGTGGGCAAATTACCTCGGCGATCCGGAATACGGCGCAATGATCTCAAATAATGCCGCAGGCTACAGTTTTGTTAAATCCGGTGCAAACGGAAGAATATCCCGTTTCCGCTTCAATTCGGATATGGCTCTTCCGGGACGTTATATTTACATCCGTGACAATGAAACCAGCGATTACTGGTCGGCTTCATGGCAGCCTGTGGGCAAGCCTCTGGATCAGTACAAATCCGAATGCCGCCACGGTACAGCATATACCGTTATCAGTTCAGAATATGCAAGTATCGGCTCTGAGACAACATATTATGTGCCCTACGGAAGGACATATGAAGTATGGCGTGCTAAGATCACCAATAACAGCGATAAGGAGAGAAAGCTTTCCATTTTCGGTTTTGTGGAGTTCACCAACGAACCCAATTACGAGCAGGATCAGGTAAATCTCCAGTATACACTTTTTATTACACGTACAAGCTTTGAGGACAACAAGATCATCCAGCATATGAATGAAAATGACGGCGTTGACGAAACAGGCTCAAATCATCGTGAACGTTTTTTCGGAATGGTCGGAGCCGATGTAACTGCCTGCAATGGTTCACTCAGCGATTTTATCGGTCCTTACAGAACATACTCAAATCCTATAGCAGTTGAGAACGGCAAATGCAATAACGCCATGAACTTCAACAGCAATTCCTGCGGCGCACTCCAGTCTGATATTACGCTTAAACCCGGTGAAACAGCGGAACTTATCTATATCATGGGTCAGAAAGACAACGCTCAGGCAACCGCTATTCTGGACGAATACAAGATATCCGGCAGAGTTGATGCCGATATCGCACAGCTCAAAGATTACTGGCATGGTCAGCTTTCCAATTTCAGAGTTGAAACTCCGTCCGCTGAATTCAACAATATGATAAACGTCTGGAACGCTTATCAGTGTTTCATCACATTTATCTGGTCAAGAGCGGCTTCGTTCATTTACTGCGGTCTCAGAAACGGCTACGGATACCGTGATACAGTCCAGGACATTCAGGGAATTATTCACCTTGATCCGGAAATGGCTGCGGAAAAGATCAGATTTATGCTTTCCGCCCAGGTTGACAACGGCGGCGGACTTCCTCTTGTAAAGTTCAATCATAATGCAGGTCATGAGAATACTCCTGACGATCCTGAATACGTAAAGGAGACCGGACATCCATCCTACCGTGCAGACGACGCATTATGGCTCTTCCCGACCATTGTAAAATATATTGGCGAAACCGGAAACAAAGGTTTTCTGGATGAAGTGATCGTTTATGCAAACGGCGGTGAGGATACGGTTTACGATCATCTGAAAAATGCTATCCGCTTCTCTATGGAGCGTCTCGGCGATCACGATATGCCTGCGGGACTTCATGCTGACTGGAATGACTGTTTGAGACTTGGTGCAAAAGGTGAGTCAACATTTGTTGCTTTCCAGCTTTACTACGCAATGACAACTATCAAGGAAATGGCAATTTTAAAGAACGATACCGACTATATCGCTTATATTGACGATGTTCAGTGCAAGCTTGCAGAAGCTCTTGAAAAGTGCTGGGACGAGGACAGATTTATCCGTGGCATCCGTGAGGACGGTGTTCTGGTAGGTGCAAAAAAAGATCCCGAAGCAAGTATGTGGCTTAATCCGCAGTCATGGAGCGTTATTTCCAGATTTGCGTCTGAACAGCAGGCAGAAAAGGCTATGAACAGCGTTCATGAGATACTTAACACTCCCTACGGCGCTAAGCTTATGGATCCGCCTTATAAGGAGCACTATTTTGACGGTGCACTCATGCATATTTTCAATGCCGATACAAAAGAAAACGGCGGTATTTTCTCACAGTCGCAGGGCTGGCTGATTCTTGCTGAAGCTCTTCTCGGACACGGAAACCGTGCGTTTGAATACTTTATGGAAAGTTCTCCTGCCGCTATGAACGACAAGGCTGAGATACGTGTTATGGAGCCCTATGTTCACGGCCAGTTTACCGAATCAAAGGCTTCTCCGTTTGAGGGACGTTCTCACGTTCACTGGCTCACCGGTACTGCTTCGACTGTTATGGTCGGATGCGTCGAGGGTATCTGCGGTATGCGGCCTGACGCTGACGGAATGATTATTTCACCGTCTATTCCGTCAGAATGGAACGGATTTAAGATCGAGAAGAATTTCCGTGGCAAGAAACTCAATATTACGATTGACAATTCTGCTCACGTTGAATCAGGCGTTAAGGAGGTAATTCTCAACGGCACAATGCTGGATGATAATTATGTTCCTGCTGATAAACTGACAGATGTAAATGAAATAAGCGTTGTGCTTGGATAAAGAAAATCCCCGGTTTTCCGGGGATTTTTTATTATTAAGAGTCTGCTGACGTTGGCTGACAGTCGGTTATTCTTTTTCTGATGTATCCACCGGAATAGACTGACCGTTTTCGTCATAAAAAACAATATTGTCAATATAAAGATTGGAATCGTTCTCCGAGCCCCAGCGCATTACCAGGAAATTTGCGTCTTTCATGTTTTCATCCCAGCAAATACCGCTGTCGGCAAGCAGAAATTTAAAGCAGGCATGGACAGCCCCTGAGCGTTCACAGTTGTATTCACCGCCCTCAAACTCGGCAAAATCGTACCATGTGCCCTCATCCTCTTCATTTTCCTTGGCGGTCACTGTGCCTCCTCCGGCGCAGATAGTTCCGGGAGCCTTGACTTTATTGCCGTCCTGATTGGTATAGTTTTCGGAAACGGCGTCGGCGTACAAGTCAAATTCAATCGAGCGAACTTTTGCAAGATCTTCGGGGGCAAGCAGACGGGCTGCGTTTATACTGAGCTTCTGCACCTTGCTTTCGGCAGGAACAGTGAAGTCGTCGGTGAATTTCAGCATTTTATTGCCTTCTATTTCCGTTACTGAAAGCGCTCCTTTTGCCGCCTGCTTATCATCATTTATAACGCTGACAAAGGAAAAGAAACCGTCGTCAAAGGTTATGGCATTGGGATCTTCGCATTCTACCGGTGGAGGCGGAACCGGTTTTTTTTCTTTTTCGGTTTTTTTTCCGCATCCGCATGAAACAAGGCATAATATAAAGCAGACTGCCGGCAGGACAGCCGTTATTTTTCCGGTCATCTTTTGTCTCCTTTTAAGGCTTCAGAACTTTTTAGGCAGCACCACACAAAGCCGTCAGGCGTGCTTTGTGTGGTGCTGCCCTTATTTTATCACAAATGTATGTCAAAGTAAATACAGATATTGTAAAAAAATCATGAATTACCTGATCGAGCGTTATAGAAGATCTCAACTGTTTCCCTCATCATATCAAAAGGGAGTACTTTTGGTGTGATCTTCACCGAAACATAGGATTTTCCCATGCCGTTGAAAGTTATTCTTCCCTTATAAGCGGCTGTAAGAGCGGCGATCTGTTCTGTAGAAACGTATTCGGTATAGAAATACATAGAACCGTTTTTCTGTGATATTTCGGTGATACCCAGATGAGCCGCCTTGTTTCTCAGCAGTGAAACGTCGATAAGTCCCACCACCGATTTAGGCGGTTCACCGTAGCGGTCGATAAGTTCGTCGAGAAGATCGGTCTTGTCGGCGTCCTCGGTGACGGTCATGATCTTTCTGTATACGTCAAGCCGTTGATTCAGGCTTGAAATGTACTTTTCCGGAATATGCGCCTCGATCTGTATATCCACCAGGCATTCCGGAACTTTCTCCGGCTGTTCTCCTTTTTCTTCGGATATCGCCTCGGACAGCAGGCGGAGATACATATCATATCCTACGGCTTCCATGTGACCATGCTGTTTTCCGCTCAGGATACTGCCTGCGCCTCTTATCT
Source organism: Oscillospiraceae bacterium (assembly GCA_021769725.1). Lineage (GTDB taxonomy): Bacteria > Bacillota > Clostridia > Oscillospirales > Ruminococcaceae > Ruminococcus. The sequence continues at coordinate 23,653 of JAETSI010000018.1, forward strand.
CAAGATCACGCAGAGCAATGCGGAATCCGCTGCCGAACTGTGTGAATTCTCTCATGGCGCTGAGACGCTTTGAGGCGATCTCCGTCAGCACCTTATCACGCTGATACGTAAAATAGGCATATCCACGTCGGTTGGAGCGTCCCACACGTCCCCGGAGCTGATAGAGCTGAGACAGTCCGAAACGGTCGGAATCTTCGATTATAAGGGTGTTTACGTTGGGCACATCCACTCCGGTCTCAATGATAGTGGTGCAGACAAGAATGTCAATCTCATGTTCCACCAGCTGTTCCCAGATATCGGACATTTCCTCCTCATTCATTTTGCCGTGTGCGCAGGCTATTCTTGCATCCGGCAGATATTCGTGCAGCCGTGCGGCGCATCCCATAATTGTTTCCACCCGGTTGTGGATATAATAGACCTGACCTCCACGGCGGAGTTCCCGGACGATCGCTTGTATAATAGAACCGGTATTGTACTCAATGACATATGTCTGAACCGGGTATCTGTCCTGAGGCGGCTCTTCGATAACGGACATATCACGTATGCCGCTCATTGCCATGTTCAGTGTGCGTGGAATCGGCGTAGCGGACAGCATAAGCACGTCAACTTCTGTGAATGCTTCCTTGAATTTCTCCTTGTGAGCCACGCCGAAGCGCTGTTCCTCGTCGATTATTGCAAGTCCGAGATCCTTGAAAACAACGCTTTTCTGTATTATCTTGTGAGTGCCGATGAGTATGTCGATCCTGCCCTGCTTCAGTTTTTTTATTATTTCCTCCTGCTGCTTAGGATTTCTGTAGCGTGAAAGGAGTTCTATATTGACGGGAAAATGCTCAAACCGCCGCAGAGCTGTCTGATAGTGCTGATAAGCGAGAACCGTCGTAGGTGCGAGAATAGCGCACTGCTTGCCTGAGAGCACGCATTTCATTGCCGCACGGAGAGCCACCTCTGTTTTTCCGAATCCAACATCGCCGCAGAGCAGCCGTTCCATCGGACGGGCACGTTCCATATCCGCCTTTATTTCTGCAATGGATTGAAGCTGATCGTCTGTTTCGGCATATGGAAAGCGTTCCTCAAAATCACGCTGCATCTCGTCGTCGGGGCTGAAAGCGAATCCCGGACTTTTTTCACGCTTGGCGTACAGTGCGATAAGTTCGTGCGCCATATCCTTTACGGCGCTTTTTACTCTGTTTCTGGTTTTCTGCCAGTCTCCGGAGGAAAGCTTGTTGAGCCTTACGCCTGAATTGTCACGTGGTCCTATATATTTTGATACAAGATCAAGTTGTGTGACAGGGATATAAAGCTTATCTGTTCCGGCGTACTGTATGGTGATGTAGTCCTTTGTAACGCCGTCGAATTCCAGCTTGTTTATACCCATGAATCTGCCTATTCCATGACCGGAGTGTACCACAAGATCGCCTTCTGCGATATCGGAGAGACTGCGTATTTCTTCTGCTTTGTTTTTCCTTTTCCGGCTCTTTCTCCGTGAGGAATCCATTGCACGTCCCTGTGTGATAAGAACAGTCTTGTTTTCGGGGTATTCAAAGCCCCCTCCGAAACTTCCCGTCATAAGGTAAGTTCTGCCGCAGACCGGGGAGGTATCTTTTTCGTGGATATCGCAGGGAATGCCCTGTTCTTCAAGATCCTGCTTTATTATAGGCAGCGTTTTTTCGCTGCCGGCAGCCAGTATCATGCGGTATCCACGGTCACGGAAAGCGGCAAGATCATCGAAAAGTTGACTCATTTCGCCGCTCCAGGGGGCGGTCTGCATTGCTTCAAAACTTACAAGACGGCGGAAGTCTATGCGTTCACCGCCCTGCATGAAACTGCTCATGTAGAGGCAGACGTGTTTTTCTGCGATATGCTGTATTTCGGGCAGGTCGACTATATATCCGTCAAGCCCCCTGCACAGCTGACCGTCCTCCAGAAGTATCTTCACATCCTCGCCGTATCGTGAGGATATACCGGAGGCGCTGTCCATAACGGCGGAAAAATCGCTGAAAAGTACGACTCCGTCAATATAGTCGAAAACGGTTTTCGGTTCGCTGTATACAAGCGGATAGTACTTGACACTGTGGGAAAGTATCTCGCCGGCACGCAGTCTGTTCACATCTGCGCCGAGATGCTCACGGACAAGCTCTGTACGTTTTCCACGTACTTTTTTGCAGAGAGCTTCTATCCTGTCTGCCAGTTCCTGTTTGTTGTAAATAACTTCTCCGGCAGGAGATATAGCAATTTTCTCAAGGGATTCCGTTCTTCGCTGCGTATCAGTCTCAAACTCCGATATTGTGTCGATCTCATCGCCGAAAAGTTCGATACGCACGGGCTTTCCGCACTGAACAGGGAAAATGTCGAGGATAGAACCACGGACGGAAAATTGTGAAGCTCCCTCCACCTTTTCACAGCGCATATAGCCGAAGCGTGAAAGATCGACGCAGAGCTTTGGCAGGTCGATCTCCTGTCCGACGGACAGTTCCACGGCTGAGGATATCAGCACCTCCGGAGGGATCACCGGCTGCATGACGGCTTCGGCCGAAGCGCAGAGAACGCCGCAGCTGCCGTGAAGAGAACGGTCAAGAGCAGAGATGCGCATATGCTCGTATTCGTGGTTGGAACTGTCAACAGGAGTGAGAACAAGTTCCTTTGAGGGAAAAAGCGCCGCCCTTTCACTGCCGGTCATCATATTGATATCATCGCAGAGCTTTTTAGCTTCCGCCTCCGAGCCGGTTATTACCAGATTTACGCCGTCTCCGTCCAGAGCGGCGATAAGCTGAGCCCTGTGTATATGGGAAAGACCCGTCACGGAGACGGGTGAGATTTTTTTGTCTATTGCTTCCCTGACGCTTTTAAATCCGGAAAGCTCGCTGAATAGCTGCTTGAAAATGTTCATTGTCAGACTCCTTAGTGCTGCCTGTATCACGAGTTGAATTTATTCATTGCCTCGTCTGTTTTATCCTGTACCATAAGTTCTATGCAGCGGCAGGCGTTTTCGGCGGATTTTTCCATTTCAGCTGCCGCTTCTTTTCCGAATTTGCCCAGAACCCATTTTGCAAGATCGTAGTCAGGGTGGGGCTTTTTGCCCACGCCTATCTTTATGCGCTGAAAATCGTCGCTGCCCGTAAGCTCACAGATGCTCCTGAGACCGTTATGACCGCCGTGACTGCCTTTTCTTCTGATCCTGAGTTTTCCGGGGTCAAGGGAGATATCGTCGCAGACAACGATAAGCTGCGAAATATCCAGCTTGTAAAAACTCATTGCCTGAACGATGCTTTCGCCGCTGTTGTTCATATAGGTAGAAGGTTTAAGCAGAAGACAGCGTCTGCCGCCGATAACGGCTTCTGCCGTCTTGCCCTTGAAACGCATACGTTCTATGCTTATTCCGAGCTGTTCTGCAAGTCTGTCAAGAACGGCAAAACCTGCATTGTGGCGTGTGTTGTCATATTCCATTCCGGGGTTGCCCAGACCGACTATTATATATTCTATTTTACCTCCTGCGGCAGGAGAATTATGTGAAATTCTGTCGAATACGTCAAAAATACTCATATACATTATTCCTTTCCAGATTTATTCACTCAAAATTATAACACAGATCCGTGCAAATTTCAAGTGCGGAAAAATTTTGAAAAAAATTGAAAAAGTACTTGATTTTTCCGGAAAAGTGTGTTATAATACTAAATGATGATACTATTAAGCAAAAGACCGGAAATTTCCGGTCTTTTGCTTATATATGATTACCCCCGTTTTTTGGTGGGATCATGCAGAAAGGAGAAATTCTGAGCAAATGAAATTCAAGAAATTCGGCGGAACCGAACAGAAGATATACAGCCTTATTAAGCCGATAACGGATGAACTGGGCTATTATCTATGGGATGTCTGCTACGAAAAAGAGGGTGCAATGTGGTATCTGCGGATCTTTATTGACCAGGATGAGGGTATTTCAATCGAGGATTGCGAAAGAGCAACGGCACCCATAAATAAGCTTCTTGATGAGACTGACCCTATTTCACAGAGCTACGTGCTGGAGGTTGGTTCGGCAGGACTTGAACGTGAACTGGTAAAAGAAGAACACTTTGAGGCGTGCTGCGGCGATATGGTCAGAATACGGTTTATCAGAGGAGAAAACGGTGAAAAAGAGTTAAGCGCCATTCTCAGGAGAGCTGACAAAGATGGGATAACCGTAGAAACCGAAAGCGGCGAAGAAAAAAAATATCCACTTACAGACATCGCATATGTAAAGCTGTACATGGAATTTGAATAATAATAAAAACATATATTGGAGGAATTAACAGAAATGAACAAGAATACCGACTTTTTCAAGGCTCTCGAATCCCTTGGCGAGGAAAACAGCGTTGAGACAGAACTTCTTATCGAAAAAGTCAAGTCTGCAATGCTGAAGGCTGCACGAAAGGCATATCCGCACAGCGAGGAGAATATCAGGGTGGAAATTGACCCGGCGTCAAAAAGATTTGAAATGTATATCGTTCAGGAAGTTATAGACGATTACCCTATCGACGAGAACGAAGTGAACATCGACGTTGCCAGAACTATAGACCCCAACGCCTATGTCGGAGGAACTATCCTGAAGGAGATCGATATTTCAAAACTGGGAAGAATGGCGGCCCTCTCCGCAAAACAGTCTATAAAGGGCGATCTCAGGGAAATTAACCGTGAGCAGATGCTCAGCCGTTTTGAATCAAAGGAGCACGAGTGCATTACCGTTAAGGTATCGCAGATTGAACCGGGCAGGGGAACAGTTACTGTTGATTATCAGGGTACGGAACTCTATCTGTTCAGAAACGAGCAGATACCCGGAGAGGTGCTTGAAGAAGGCAAATCTGTAAAGGTATATATCACCGGAATTGTCGGAAAGACAAAAAAACCTATCATCAAGATCTCACGTACACACAAAGATCTTGTAAAGCGCATATTTGAACTTGAAGTTCCGGAGATCTACGACGGTACGGTTGAAGTCAAGTCCATCTCACGTGAGGCAGGTTCCAGAACGAAGATCGCAGTATGGTCGAAGGACCCCAACGTTGACGCCGTAGGCGCCTGCATCGGTGCGAAACGTTCGAGAATCACGGCGGTAGTAAGCGAACTCAGCGGTGAGAAGATAGATATTATTCCGTGGAGCGAGGTCCCTGAGGAGTTTATCGCCAAGGCACTTGCGCCGGCAGAGGTACTTAAAACGGTCATAACGTCCGCAGAAGAAAAGACCTGTACCGTTATCGTGCCTAACAATCAGCTATCTCTGGCTATCGGAAATAAGGGACAGAATGCCAAGCTTGCCGCTAAGCTTACGGGATACAAGATCGACATCAAGCCGCAGTTCGATACCGTAACGAATCAGGAAGCTGCGGAGCTTTCACCGGATTATGTTGTTCCCGTAAAGGAAGAACCGACCAATGATATTCTGGAGGAATACTTTGAAATGGATGGAGCTCTTCCGGAAGAAACTACGGCTGAAGAAAAATCTCCTGCTGAGGAAAACTCCGCAGAAGAGATGTCTCAGACCGCAGAAACGGCAGAACAGCTCTTGGAAGATGAAGAGTCTGAAATTGTCGGGGAGTAATTTATGAAACCGAAAAAAATTACTATGAGAATGTGCCTTGGGTGCAGTGAAATGAAGCCTAAAAAAGAGCTTATCCGTGTGGTAAAATCACCGGAGGGCGATATAAGCCTCGATTTTACCGGAAAAAAATCCGGCAGAGGCGCATATATATGCCGTAGTAAGGATTGTTTTGAAAAGGCGAGAAAAGGAAGAAAATTTGAAAAGTCTTTCTCATGCAAAATAGAGGAAGTCATTTATGAGGCGATGTTTGATGAACTTGGAAAAGAACAGGAAAACGGCTGATCTGCTTACTGTATGTTTCAAGGCAGGTAAGGCTGTAAAGGGCTTTGATCCGGCAGTCGAGGCACTGAAAAAAGGATCGGCGTTCTGCGTTATCACTGCTTCCGATGCATCGGAAAAGACCGTAAAGGAGGCAGAATTCTACTGCGGCAGATACGGAGCGGTACATCTTCACTCCGGACTTTCAAAGGATGATATAAAAAGTCTTTCGGGAAAGTCGGCTGCTGTTATTGCAGTCTGCGACAAGGGCTTTTCCGATGGATTCGCCAAAATCCTCAGATAATCACGGTCATGACAGAGAATCTGTCTGCGCTGTGTTGACATATACAATTGAATATCCTTAATGCCGCTGATACTGCGGCGAAACAAATGGAGGTACTATAGCCTATGGCAAAAAAAATAAAGTTAAGCGACGCTGCGAAAGATCTCAGCGTTTCCTCACAGGAAATCATTAATTATTTTGCAGAAAAAGGAGATACTAAAAAGAAGTCCGGTTCTGCTCTTACAGAGGATGAAATGAATATGCTCCTGGAGCATTACACAAAGCTTCATGAAGTAAGTTCTTTTGACGGATATTTTGCTTCACGCAATGATCCAAGACCTGTAAAAAAGACAGAATCCGTGGCAGAAGAGAAAAAGACGGCGCAGCCTAAAAAAGTTAAGAAAAATTCCGAAGTCAATGCTGCATCTGCAAAGACAGCGGAGAAAAAGTCGGAAACTAAGACTGCACCTGCAAAGAATGCAGAGAAAAAGCAGGAAGTTAAGGCAGTTCCTGTAAAGAATGCAGAGAAAAAGCCGGAAGTCAAGGCTGCACCCGTAAAGAATGTGGAGAAAAAGCCGGAAGTCAAGGCAGATGCCGTAAAGAACGTGGAGAAGAAACCGGAAGTCAAGGCAGATGCCGTAAAGAACGTGGAGAAGAAACCGGAAGTCAAGGCTGCACCCGTAAAGAATGTGGAGAAAAAGCCGGAAATTAAGGAAGCTATCGTAAAGACCGAAGAGAAAAAGCCCGAGGTTAAAGCAGCTCCTGCCAAAAGCGAAATTAAGAAGCCGGAAACAAAATCAGAACATAAAAAGAAGAATGACAAGAAGGATAAGCCGCAGGCAAAGGCTCAGGACAGGGGCGAGAGAACTAAGTTCAATGCATCGTTCAGTTCGGAGACGGCACAGACCTCTACTCAGAGAAGAACTGTTGACACAAGGGGAAGCTACGTTGATCTTGACAAGTACAACGAACGCTATGACCAGATGGCTTCCGGAAACAATAAAAAGCACGGAGGAGACAATTATTCTTCTAAAAAGCAGAAGATCAATCAGAAATCTTCACAGAGAAACCGCCAGCAGTTTTCCAGAAAAGAAACAGAGGCGGAGAAGCTCAAGAGACTGGAGCTTGAACGTGCAAGAAAGCAGCAGCTTAAAGTTCTTATTCCCGATTCTATTACAGTCGGAGAACTTGCCGCACGTCTTAAAGTGACGGCTACGGACGTCATCAAGAAGCTCATGGGTCTGGGCGTTATGGCGTCTATCAATCAGGAAATCGACTTTGATACTGCTTCTCTTGTTGCCGAGGAACTTGGCGCAAAGGTCGAAAAGGAAGTTATAGTAACCATTGAGGAGCGTCTTATTGACGACAGTGACGATGATGATACAAATCTTGAATCAAGATGCCCTGTAGTTGTGGTAATGGGTCACGTTGACCACGGAAAGACATCCATACTTGACCGCATCAGAGATGCTCACGTTGCTGCCGGCGAGGCAGGCGGAATTACTCAGCATATCGGTGCATATCAGGTGAATATAAACGGACAGGACATAACTTTCCTTGATACTCCCGGTCATGAAGCTTTCACTTCTATGCGTGCAAGAGGTGCGAATATCACAGATATTGCTATCCTTGTAGTTGCCGCAGACGACGGAATCATGCCGCAGACCGTAGAATCTATCAATCATGCAAAGGCTGCCGGAGTTTCAATCATCGTTGCCATCAACAAGATGGATAAGGAGGGAGCTAATCCTGACAGGATCAAGGAGGAGCTTACCAAGTACGATATCCTCTGCGAAGATTGGGGCGGCGATGTTATCTGTGTTCCTGTTTCGGCAAAAACCGGAGAGGGTATTGACGAACTTCTGGAGAATGTTCTTCTTATTGCTGAAATCAAGGAACTTAAGGCAAATCCCGACCGACTTGCAAAGGGAACGGTTATCGAAGCCCGTCTTGACAAGGGCAGAGGACCTATTGCAACGCTTCTCGTTCAGAACGGTACTCTCAGACAGGGTGATGTGCTTATCGCAGGAACTTCTGTGGGAAGAGTGCGTGTTATGACAAATGATAAGGGCAGAACTGTAAAGTCGGCAGGACCTTCGGTTCCTGTTGAAATTACCGGTCTTGCCGATGTACCCAGCGCAGGAGATATTTTCAATGCCGTTGAAGATGAAAGGCTTGCAAGAGAACTTGTTGAAAAGAGAAAGCATGAGGCTAAGCAGGAGCAGTTCAACGCTTACAGAAAAGTTACTCTTGACAATCTGTTCAGCCAGATTGCAGAGGGTGAGATCAAGGAACTGCCCGTTGTCGTCAAAGCAGATGTGCAGGGTTCTGTCGAGGCTGTAAAGCAGTCGCTTGAAAAGCTCTCCAACGATGAAGTAAGAGTACGTGTTATTCACGGAGCAGTAGGCGCAGTAAAGGAAAGCGACGTAATGCTTGCCAGCGCTTCAAACGCAATTATTGTCGGATTCAATGTAAGACCCGACCCCGTTGCAGCTGAAAATGCCGTAAGAGACGGCGTTGATATCCGCCTTTACAGAATAATTTACGACGCTATCGAGGAGATCTCCACCGCCATGAAAGGAATGCTTGCTCCAAAGTACAGAGATGTTGAACTGGGACGTGTTGAAGTGCGCCAGGTATACAAGATTTCCAACGTGGGAATGGTCGCAGGAAGCTACGTTCTCAGTGGAAAGGCTCAGAGAGGCTGTCAGGTGAGAGTTGTCCGTGACGGTATCATCATTGCTGATGACAAGATCGCAGGGCTTAAGCGTTTCAAAGACGACGTAAAAGAAGTTGCAGAAGGATACGAGTGCGGAATCAGCCTTGAAAAGTTCAGCGACGTTAAAGAAGGAGATATTTTTGAGACATATTTTGTTGAGGAATATCGTGAAGTATAAACACCGGTGATCCGTCGCAAGGGGGCATAGTATTGAAATATAACAGAATGAGCACAGCCGATATGCTTCAGTACTGCGAAGAAGCGTTGGCTTGGGAGGACTTTGGTCCTGTTGATATTTACTTTTTTGAATCGGTAAAAAGAATTCTTCTGGGGCAGTGCAGCGCTGTTGAGGAGCAGGATGATGCTGATTTTGATCTTATGGGCGTGGAGCGCCCTGTCAGCGATAAGGAACTTGAACCCGAATATCATAAATATGCCGATATTTACTACAATGAGGAAGGGGACGACGATATCCCCGATTACAGTATGAGTGAAGAGGAGGAGGCTTTTTCCGACGAGATGTTCGGAGAGGGTTTCTTTGAGGCGTCTCCCGAAGGAGATAAGCCGGAACATACCCTGATTGATGACAAGAACGCTGATGAAAGCGATAAGCCGGTCATCGGTCAGAGCTTCACTGTGAATATCTGAGGCGGCGTTTGTGCAGCGCTGCCGGTATAGAAAGGAAATTATGCCGAATTTTAAAGGAAGCCGAATGGCTGAGGATATAAAAAGAGAAATGACGGCGATCCTGCGGGAACTTAAGGACCCAAGGATCGACAGTATGCTGACGATTGTGCGGACGGATCTGTCCGGGGATATGTCAAGCTGCAAGATTTATGTTTCAAGTTTTGCAGGCATAGAAAAGGCGCAGGAATCCGTAAAGGGACTGAAAAGCGCTTCGGGATTTATCCGCAGAGAACTTTTTCACAGACTTAAAATGCGGAAATCGCCGGAGCTTACTTTCATAGCCGATAATTCTATTGAGCGAAGTGCGGAGATCAGCAGAAAGCTGAGTAATCTTTAATGCGGAGGTGATACTATGCAGATTGGTTATAAGGAGACGGAAAAGTTTTTGAGAAATTGTGATAATGTGTATATTCTTACGCATCAGAGTCCGGACGGCGACTGTATCGGAACCGGATTTGCTCTTCATGACATACTCGGTCGTATGGGAAAGAGAAGTGCGGTGCTCTGTTCCGATCCTTTTCCGGAAAAGTTCGGTTTCATAACCGATGTTGAAAACGACAGTGCCTTTGAACCTGATACCGTCATAGCCGTTGACGTTGCAGATACCAGGCTGCTGGGAAAATATGAGGAGATCTTCAGCGGCAGGATAGACCTGTGCATAGATCATCATATCTCCAATACGGAGTATGCGGAAAGAACACTTCTCGGAGCGGATAGTGCAGCAGCGTGTGAGGTGCTTTACCGTCTTGCTTGCACTATGGGGGAAGAACTTTCGGATTATGCTGCTATATGTATATATACCGGAATTGCTACGGATACCGGATGCTTCAAGTTTGAGAATACAACTGCGGAGACTCATGAGATCGCCTCTGAACTTATGCGCCGTCATAAGATCAACCATGCGTGGATAAACCGTGAAATGTTCGATATAAAGACAAAGGGTATGCTTAAAATAGAAAGTTCGGTCATTGACGCTATGGAGTATTATCTCGATAACAGACTTACTATGGTGTGTATCACCAAGACGATGCTTGACAGGCTCGGTGTTGACTTCAACGAGCTGGACGGCTGCGCTTCGCTTCCGCTCAGGGTTGAAGGAGTCGAGGTTGGCATTACCTTAAAGGAAAAGGCGACCGGAGAGTACAAGGTTTCTATGCGCTCAACGGGAGACGTGAACGTTTCAGCTATCTGCCAGACTATCGGCGGAGGCGGTCACGCAAAGGCGGCAGGATGCGCTCTGGAGGGAAGTCTGGAGGACGTCAAGAAGATACTTGTTGAAGCCGTAAGAAAGGCTCTGCCATGAAAGGCGTCCTGTGTGTAAACAAGCCCCGTGATTTCACGTCTTTTGACGTTATTGCAAAGCTGCGTGGGATATTGCAGATCAGGCGTCTCGGTCACGGCGGAACCCTTGATCCTATGGCAACGGGCGTTCTTCCTGTTTTCGTGGGGAGCGCCACAAAAGCCTGCGATATCATGCCTGATACGGATAAAAGCTATATTGCGGGTTTTCGGCTGGGTGTAACTACGGATACGCAGGATATTACGGGAAAGATTCTGACGACTTCGGACAAGCCCGTGAGTTTTGAGGAACTTGAAGCCGTTCTTCCGGAATTTACAGGCAGGATCATGCAGCTTCCGCCTATGTATTCCGCTGTTCAGGTAAACGGAAAGCGTCTTTACGATCTCGCAAGACAGGGCATAGAGGTCGAGCGCACGCCAAGAGAAATAGAGGTAAAAAGTCTGCATATCTTTGAATATGATGAGACTGCCCGTGAAGGATCAATTGAGATCGACTGCGGAAAGGGAACTTATATCCGCACCATAATACATGATATCGGCGAAAGGCTCGGTTGCGGAGGCATTATGACGGAGCTTGTCCGTACATCCTCCGGCGGCTTTACTCTTAACGAATGCTGCACTCTGGAGGAGATACAGAACGCTGCCGATAAAGGGAGAATTGAAGAACTGATTATTCCAATTGAAAGGGTATTTGATTCGCTGCCGAAGCTGCATCTTAATCAGGTGCAGACGAGGATGTACTGCAACGGCGTAAAGCTTGATATAAGCAGGATAAACAATATACTTCCCGGTGCGGACAGGTACAGCGTTTACGGCGCTGACGGATGCTTTGTCGGCACTGCCAATACCGACCGTGACGGCGGCATTCTCCGTGTGGAAAAGAATTTTATCTGAGGTGAGGAGATGCGGATAAGAAAAAGATCCGTTGCTCTGGGCATATTCGACGGTGTTCACCTCGGTCACAGAGCAGTTATGAAAATGACGGAAAACAGCGGTATACCTGCCGTTTTTACCTTTAATAATACGTCTCTCCCCACAAAGCAGGGGAGAATGATCGAATATATATACACTGATGCACAGAAGGAGACTCTTATAAGATCTCTGAGAATCAGAGAGATATTCAGCGAGAATTTTTTCGATATACGGAATATGAGCGGCAGTGAATTTGCAGAAAATATTATTGTCCGGAAGCTGGGCGCTGCTTCTGTAGCCTGCGGCAGGGACTTTCGCTTCGGCAGGGATGCATCCTGCGGCATCAATGAGCTTTCCGCCCTGGGACGCAGATACGGATTCGAGGTCATGGTGGCTGAGGATGTGCTGTGCGGCGGCGAGCCGGTTTCTTCTGGCAGGATACGCAGTTTGCTTCGTCAGGGAGATGTCACGACAGCTGCGGAGCTTCTGGACAGATCATACATGATCTCCGGTAGGATAGTTCACGGCAGGCAGATAGGCAGAACTCTTGATTTTCCTACGATAAATCAGCTTTTTGCCGAAGGTCAGCTGATACCGCGCTGTGGAGTGTACGCTTCGGAGACGGTCATAGGCAGATATAATTATGATTCTGTCACGAATATCGGAGTAAAGCCGACTGTGGGCGGAGAAAATAAGCCTCTGGCGGAGACGCATATTATCGGTTTCAACGGCGATCTGTACGGCAGGGATATCAATGTGGAACTCCGCAGATTCCTGCGCCCGGAAGTGAAATTTAATTCGTTGGAGGAACTAAGGGAGCAGATCTCAAAGGATGTTTCCAATAGTGTTTTAAGCAATAAGTGAAATATTCATAAATATTCAGAGCATTTTCACCGTACTTTCACAATGCGGCGATAACATTATAAAGGCAGACTTACAAAGCTGCCTACAGATGATAAATAAGGAGGAAACCTGATGATAGAGGTTAAAAACCTTACAAAGAAATATGGCGACAAGCTTGCTGTAAACGATATAAGCTTTAAAGTCGAAAAGGGAGAGATCCTCGGTTTTCTCGGACCTAACGGCGCCGGAAAATCAACGACAATGAATATGCTTACGGGATATATCTCGTCAACTTCGGGACATATTCTCATAAACGGAAAAGATATTCTCGAACAGCCGAAGGAGGCAAAGGCAAATATTGGCTATCTGCCGGAAATACCGCCTCTTTATCTGGATATGACCGTTGACGCTTACCTTAACTTTATGTTCGATCTGAAAAAGTGCAAGCTCCCCAGAAGAGCTCATCTTGATGACGTATGCGGGCTCTGCAAGATAACCGACGTAAGAAAGAGGGTCATCAAGAACCTTTCAAAGGGATACAAACAGAGAGTAGGTCTTGCACAGGCGCTGATAAACAATCCGCCTGTGCTCATTCTTGACGAGCCTACTGTCGGACTTGACCCGAATCAGATCATTGAGATAAGATCGCTTATCAAAAAACTCGGAAAGAAACATACCGTTATTCTTTCATCTCACATTCTTCCGGAGATACAGGCTGTATGTGACAGAATAATCATAATCAACAAAGGAACGGTGGCTGCCGACGGTACGGCTGACGAGATAGCAAAGAACATCACCAATGAGCATAAGATGACCATGCGTATCGAGGGCGGAACACATACGGCGTCCGACAAGGAGAAGATAGTTTCCGCACTCCGCAGCATAAGCGGTGTAAAATACGTCCGGGCTGATATGGAACGTGAGAAAGGCATTTACGACTACGATATTGAAACAGACGGCAAGACGGATGTTCGCCGTGAAATAAACAAAGTCTGCCGGGATAACGGCTGGAATATCATGATGCTTCAGCTCTCTGATCTTACACTTGAAGATATCTTCCTCAAGATAACCATGGGCGAGAACTTTGATATGAATAGTGAAAAGAAGGAAAGTAAGCCCCGTCCGAGGATAAATCTTGTCAGCGAAAGCGACAGTGGAGCCAATGATGACGGTGATAAAAATGAATCGGAGAAAAAAGCAGATAAAAAGACAGACAAGTCAGACTCAGCAGGAGGTGACAAATAATGGGTGCTATATACAGACGTGAAATGGGTTCGTTTTTTACATCCGGACTGGGATATGTTTTTCTTACCGTATTCTATGCTTTTTCGGGTTATTTCTTCTATACCGAGGTAATTGAGTCCGGAATTTCCGATACATCGCCCATGTTTGCCAGAATGTTCATTATGTTTATTTTCCTTATCCCGGTGCTCACAATGAGGCTGCTGAGCGAGGAGAAGAAAAACAGAACAGATCAGGGACTGCTCACGGCTCCTATAAATCTCTGGGAGATCGTTATGGGAAAATATATGGCTGCATTTACTCTTTTTGTAATCGCAGAATGTATTGTTTTCGTTTATGCGCTTGTGCTCAGATATCTGGGCAGCGTGGTATGGGCTTCGCTTATCGGCAACTTTACCGCAATGCTCTTCCTTGGAGCAGCATTCATAGCAATAGGTATTTTTGTATCATCTCTTACCGAAAACCAGATGGCAGCCGCCGTTGTAAGCTTTGTGGTAATGCTTATATTTTATCTTTTTGACGAGACGCTGCTTATCAGAGTCTCCAACGACACTGTCCGTGAAGTACTCACGGCGCTTTCATTCCGCACACGGTACTATGAGTTTACCAAGGGTGTTTTCAGTTTGTCCAGCATTCTTTTCTTCCTGAGCACAGCATTTCTCTTCAACTTCTTTACCGTAAGAGTTCTTGAGAAGAGACGCTGGAGCTGATTATAAATGAAAGGAAGGTATGATATAACATGAAGAAAAACGAAACCGACGCTAAAAAAGCAGTACAGTCTGCCGCTGATGGTTCTGGCAAAAACACTGGCGGCATAAAAAAGATAAAATACGGTTCTATGTCCGTTATCACAATTATTATTGTAACTGCTATCGTTATAGTAATCAATTTTATGGCTGCTGAAATGGAAAAACGCAGTCCCATGAAAATTGACCTTACCGGTGACAAGAGATACGATCTCAGCGAAGAGACTATTGATGTTCTTAAAAAACTGGACAAGGATGTTGATATTCTTGTGACTATGCCAAAGAGCAGCTTTGATACTCTTGCTGAAAATCAGTCTGCTGCCATGAGCTATCAGCTTCAGATGATGAATCAGTATTACGGCACAAATTATAATGACAAGGTTGAAGTCCCTTATGATATGATCCCTGTTATCCTTGAAAAATATGAGATGTATTCAAAGCAGGGAGAAGGAAAGGGAAGCGTTAATGTAAAATACGCTGATCTGAAAGTCGATCCCGATGCAGCAGCAGAGTATCAGGCAAACTACAGCGGCGGAGAGATACCGTCATACAGTATAGTTGTAGCTTCCGGAAAAAACGTCAGAGTTATCACATCTGACGAAATTACCGGAATGCTTGCTGTTGATGAAGCGGCAATGCAGAATAATACCTTTTCGCTGATTTTTGCAGGCGAGAGCAAGCTTACGTCACATATCATGAACGTTGTGGATTCAAATATCATTGACGTTGCCATAATAAAAACGGCAAACGGACAGAATATTTTCAGAACAGATGATGCTGAACTGGTTGATTCCATTGAAAATGAACTTCTCAGTAAAAACGGCTACAGCTGCACCGATGTTGATATCGTAACAGATGAGTTGGACACTGAAAAGTATGATATGGTAGTTATTCCTTTGCCTCAGAACGACTTTACTGAGGATGGTATCAACAAACTCCAGGATTTTCTCTACAATGACGAGAAATACGGAAAAAACCTGGTGTTCATTCCCTGCTATACGAATATCAATTCCCCCAATCTTGACGAATTCCTTGCCGACTGGAGCATCAGGATAGATAAGACACTTATCGGCGATTCAAAGAATTACATGGGTCAGGGAGGATACCAGAATATTCTTCTTAACATTAACGATTCAGAGTCGGTGGGCGAAGTTCCAAATAAATCGCTGCCTCTTATCGCTCCTTTCTCAAGGGAGATCACTGTACTTGGAAAGAACAATCAGAATAAGGTGACTGAGGTGCTTAAGTCATCACAGACGTCCGGTATTCTTCAGCTGCTTGCTGAGGACGCAGAATACAGCGAACAGGCAGGATCCAGAAATGTTGCTGTTATCTCAACAAGAGAGCACGCTGTAGATCTCGACGTTTACAAGAGCCGTGTTATAGCTTTCGGAAGCAGCATGATGTTTTACAATGAATATATAGTACAAAACAATAATTACAACAATGCCAATGTTATACTCAATATGCTGAATATTGCAAACGGCAAAGAAGTAAGTGCTGTTATCCCTGAAAAGGCTCTTCAGCAGAATTATATTGCGCCTACATCCAAAGAGTCAGCGGTAATCAAGGTTATAATTGTTGCTGTTGCCGCAGGAGTAGCGCTTGCAGGTCTGGCTGTACTCATAAGGAGAAGAAACCGATGAAAAAAGAGGTCAAAGGAATAATTGCTCTCGGCGGAGTGCTTGCTGTTCTCGGCGGAGGTCTGGCTGTTATGAAGCTAACTGACAAGTCTGACAGCGAAAGCTCCGGCAGTGACGATAAGCCGTCCGTGGAGACAACGACTGCTCCGGAGGGAAGCGGAGAAATTCTTGTAAGTGATTCTGACGGACAGAATGAGGGTACTGTCGTATCCGTTCATGTAAAGAACCGGGACGACGAATACGATATTTTCATGACGGATCCGCCGACAGAGCAGATCGCTGCGAAATACAATATCAGTGGCTGCGAAGATCTTGATATGGATACAGGTCTTATAGCTACCATTGTAAATAATGTCAACGGTATTCAGTCGTCAGGAATAATAACTGAAAACTGTACTGATTTTGCAAAGTACGGTCTTGAGGATCCGGAAATATCGGCAGAAATGACCTTTGAATCGGGAAAGACCGTGAAGTATTCCGTGGGAATAAAAAATCCGGTGGATACTTCTACATCCTATTTTACGGTAGAGGGCAACAATTCTGTTTATTTGATTGACAACAGCCGTGTTGCAAATTATTATAAGAAGGTTGAAGATTTTATCAGCAAGACGATGCTTGCATCGCCGGCTGAAGATGATATGCCGATAGTTGAAAGTCTTATTGTAGAGAGGGAAGATCTTGATTACAGGATCGTTCTTGAGCCGAGTGAAACAAGTACGGACAGCAATGCAGGAGGTACGTCTGCTACTCATGAAATGGTTGAGCCGGTCAGCTCATATCTTGCCGTTGAGAACTCATCAAAGATAACTCACGGTATGTTCGGACTTACTGCAAGCGGTATCTACGCTTATCATTGTACGGATGCTGACATTAAAAGCGCCGGTCTTGATGTTCCTTTCTGCCGCACTGAAATGAAATGCAGTGACGGTAACGATTATGTTCTTTTGTTAAGCAAGATGCAGTCGGATGAAGAAAGCGGACAGTTTTGCTATGCTACGTTTGAGAACGGCAGCGTTATCTATAAGCTGTCAGCGGAGAAAGCTCCGTGGGTGACGGTAATGCCTATTGATATTGCTTCAAGGATCATGATAGGCAATACGGTATGGAACATCACTGATCTTTCAATTTCAACCGGTACGGGCAAAAAGGCAGAATTCAGTCTTGCTCCCAAAGACCCGGCTAAGGAGAAGAACGATTCTTCAGAGGACTTTACAGCCAAGCTTAACGGAAAAGATATACAATATGAGCGTTTCAGACTCTTCTATAAGTTCCTTATATCGGCTAATGCGGAGGACATGGCGTTTGAAGAGACCGTTCCCAATGAAGAGCCTCTTGTGACACTGGAGTATACCGACGGCTATCTTGACAGGACTTATAAGTTTGAGTTTTACGAATATTCGCCGATGACAGTTCTTGTGGCTGTAAACGGAGAATGCAGGTTCTTCGGAAGCAGAGCGTATATTGACACTCTCCTCGAGAATATCGGAAGACTTGAGACAGGAGAAGAATTCATCACAACATGGAGATAATATTTTGACGGAGGTATATAATGAACGAAAAATTTTTAATGTATAAGGGATACCCACTGGTGAGAAAGGGGAACGAGATCTACTATGGCTATATGGCTGACCCATATGTGATCTGGATCCAGATCCTCGCCGTCAGGGATGTGGAAAATACAAAGACAGCCTCAAAGGTAAGGGTAATTCAGATGTCGACCGAGACATCCGACCCTATGAAAGCTTTTGTAAAGAATACAGAAAAGGAATGCGGTCTTTACGAAGCGCTTGATATAGCTAACGTATGGCTTGAAAAGGCACTCAAATAAATAAAAATGCTCCTCCGGAACTGAACCGGAGGAGTTGTTTTTATACCGCCCCTAAGTCTGTTTATGGGTTTGGTTATGGATTAGGGTGTGTCAACGCACTCTGATATTATCTTCTGTTAAAGAGCTTTTTTGCTGTTTCCAGCAGAGCATTGTAGTTGCTCCAGATGACGAAGGCAAATAACGCAAGTATCCAGAGGATATATAGTGCCGGCTTTGAAATTATTATCCAGCACATTAAAATAAGTGCGATGGTATTAAGCATTGAATTAAGTCCGTTGAAGCGGAACGGTACATAATATCTTGCGTCGATTATCCTTGCCCAGAAGCAGAGATAGTAGCTTAGGAACGTGGCAATGGCAGCTCCCTGTATGCCCCATTCGGGAATAAGGCAGAAATTAAGAACAATGTTTACCATGCTTGCGGCGAAACTCGTCCAGAAAGAATTTTTTGTATGCTTGGTGGCAGTATAGATACTGCTGAGGAACTGGTCAAGGCACATGAACAGCGAAGCAATAATCAGAACGGGAGTATATATATACACACTACTGTACTCCCCAAAGTTCTTTGTGCTTACAAAGAACGGCGTAATGATCTGTACGCCGGCAATCAGAAAAGCAGAGGCGATAAACAGCAGTGCTTCATACGCTCTGTAGACCTTTTCATAAAAACGGCTTCTGTCCTTTGAGTCATTTTCCATGATAGCCGACATATTCCACGCCTGGAAGAAGATCGAGGAAATCATAGAAATAAGGTTAGGAACTTTTGTCGCATATCCGTAAATTCCAGCCGCATTCTCGCCAAGTGTTACTCTGTCGCTTTTCATATAGCGGATGAAAAGACGGTCGGAAAATCCGGTTATAACCCACATAACTACGGTCGGAATAAGCGGAACGGCGAATTTCATCATGCTTGAAGCAAGTTTTTTGTTGTAATAGCGTATATTGAGGTTTACGTGCAGCTTTGCTACGATGAACAGGAAGACCGCAGAGCAGAGGTCGGAGAGAATAACGGCGAGCATGAAGCCTTTGACTCCCCAGTGCAGATGTGAGATGAAAACTATGTTGAAGATGAAAAGTGTGAGTGTTGCCAGAATGCCGTCAAGAGAAAAGAGCTTGACCATTCCCTTTGCCCGTACAAACTGGGAACACAGCGACCGGAATGCAGAAGTACAGACGTAGATGAGGAGAAGTATGGTGTAGCCGTCTATGAAGTCAAGGAAGCTGACGAATTTCAGCAGCGGCGCAAAAACAAGCATCAGCAGGAGTCCTACGCTGTTGAGAACGCTGGCAGTGGTAAATACCTGTCCCTTATCATATTTGTTATCAAGTCCGTATCGGATGATCGCTTCGGTCATGGAAAAGGTAAATATAGGCAGCAGGAAATTCGCAGTTATTTCAAGAAGTTCTTTGGTACTGCTGTCCGCCGGACTGATATTGTTTGTGTACAGCCGGGTAAGAAGAATTACAAGAAATTTTGAACCAAAGTTTCCAATAGCGAAGATAAAGGTGTTGAATGCAAGCTTTTTGTATTTGTCCATTTTTATTTATCACATCCTGATATAATTTAGGTATTTTAGTAAGCTTATGTCTATATTATTATAACACATCTGAAAGGATTTGTCATTAATTTTTGTAATTTTCGTGGAGCAAATACGCAGCGGTCTTTTGGCGGATTTTGTAGGAAATGACGAAAAAATATCCCCATATATGTTAAAGTGTAAGAAATTTGAAAAAACAGTGCAAAAAGGCGTGACATTTCACGAAGCTTGTGATATAATTATTGTGAACAGATTTGAAACGGTATTACATAAATACTGTGTACATATTCAGAAAACTGTCTGCTGCACAGTAAAATATCAAAAATGAGGAAAGGAATTAAAAGTCATGGATAACAACAGCAATAATTCACAGCGGCCAAGAAAAAGAATCACACCGGAAACTGCACGGAAAAGGCAGCTTGCGGCGCTTTGCGTCATAGCGTTTCTTGTGCTGATGATCGTTATACTTATAGCTAAGGGATGCTCAAAAGATAAATCAAAGGACAGCGGAGACAAGAAGAAATCTGATACGAAACCTCAGACTACAATGGTGACTACAACTCCGCCGCTCAGTGAAATGACAACTGCACCGAGCACTCAGCCAACATCGGCAGTTAATCAGAATACAAGCGGTTTCAAGCTTGACAGATACAGCGTATATCTGAATATTGGCGAGTCGGAGATGCCACTTGTAAAAGAATATCCTGCCGGTTCGACTGAAGCCGACGAACGCTGGTCGTCAAGCGATACAAGCGTGGCAACAGTTAACGAGTGGGGAAATATCACGGCGGTAGCAGCCGGAGAGTGTTATGTGACACTGAAATCTGCTGCGGATGAAACGCAGGAAGTACAGATTAAGGTAACAGTCGCTTCAGGCAGTACAGACGGAGCGCCTGAAACGACCGCTGCACAGGATCAGGCAGTTTATTAATAATGTAAAGAATAGCCCCCGGAAGTATTTGACTTCCGGGGGCTACTTTTATTTTATATCTCCGGATGAGACCTTAAAACAAGCAGTTGTTTTATCTGACCAGAAATCGTCATTATAAGATACTTCAAAGCTGTCCCATCCGGCGTCAACTTCCCATGCAGCGTATCCCTTGATTTTCTTTCCGGCAGCAACATCTCCCGAAACAGAGCCGAATCCATCAACATCGCCCATTAATGTAGCAATATCTACAGAAGTATCATCGGCATATGCTCTGAAATACAAATAATTAAAGTAATCATCTTCATCTGAAATGTTATCTGCTTCAAAAAATAAAATCAAATATTCCTTGCCCGGTGCCGATTCTTGTTTTAAGAACTCATTTTCATTTGGAATGCTGGTGTACGTTTTAGCGTCAAGCAAAGAGATTTTCCAGTTTCCTTTTTCTATGTATTGCCCTATTCCGGCATATTCGACCTCATTCGTTTTACCGGCATTGCCCGATGCCGAACCGACATCCCCTATTTTAGCTTTTGAACTTTCCGTACCGCACCCTGTAAAAGTAAAGAGATTTACTGCTGCCGTAACGGTAATTATTGAGTGAATAAGAAATTTAGATTTTTTTTTCATAAAAAACCCTCCATTATATTTTTAGTGATAATATTATAACACTAAAAATATAATTTGTCAACTCTATAGTTGTAATAATATGATTCTTTAGAGTTTATAATATATTCATATCAAAAAATTTATATTGAAAGGTATGATGTTATGGAAGTTGGAAAAAGAATCAGGCAGCTTCGTGAAATGCGGGGGGTTACTGTTAATAAGCTGGCAAATATGGCTGGATTATCCCAGAGTTTTTTAAGAGAGATAGAACTTGGCAATAAAGTTCCAACTGTTGAAACATTATCTTATTTCTGCGATGCACTGGAAATTTCTTTAAGCGAATTTTTCAGCGAAGATACGCCGGCGATCAATCCTATATTAAAAACGTCCATTATGAAATTAAATACGCAGCAGCAGATCAGACTTGCTGAATTCCTGAATTGCTTTTATAGTAATCCTACTTGAAAATCAAACAAGTTCACTGATAAAAATTTCCCATAGCTGCGTTGTCGTCGTCACCGTGCGACAGCACGCTTTCCTCCTTCGCCTTGCTATGAAAAAATTTTATTCAGTTCCTTTTATTCAATTTTCAAGCAGGATTACTATATCCATAAAAATGCACCTCGGAAGTTTGGCTTCCGAGGTGCATATATACTGAACGCTATTACAAATCAATGTGGCTTTAATCTTCATCCGGTATGTCAGCCGGGATTTTTTTTACCCGGCAAAGTTCAATGCGATGATGTTCTACTTTGATAACATCAATGCCGAGCCCGTCGGATTCAAGCGAAACCTGAGTGCCGTTGGCAGGGATTTTGCCCAGAGCAGCTATTACATAGCCGCTGAAAGTATCGTATTTGTCCGCAGGAAGAACTACGTCAAGTTCCTCGCAAACTTCGCTGAGAGAAGTTATGCCCGGAACAGTCCATGAACCGTCGGAGTTCTTTTCAAGCTTTGCAGTGGGGAAATCCGATTCATCGTCGGCAAAATCTCCGACCAGTTCTTCAACGAGATCAGTAATAGTTATAATTCCGCTCATTCCGCCATATTCGTCCACCACAACAGCAAAATGGTCGGCGCCTGACTGTTTCATGGCTTGAAAAAGCCTGTCTGCCTTCATATTTTCGTGAACAAAAAAAGGCTCATGTACGGCATTTTCCATAATGTTTTCACGGCTTTTATTCTCGAGACGGAAGTAATCCTTGGCGTCAAGAATACCGATAACATTGTCAACATTCTCGCCGCATACCGGAAATACCGAGTGCCGTGTACGATGTATGGTTTCTTCCCAGGCTTCGATAGGATCATTGCTCCAGAGAACGTCCACGTCCGTTCTGTGAGTGCATACCTGGTCTGCCGTCAGATCGTCAAAGGCAAACACGTTCTTTATGATTCTGTTTTCGTCCTCGTCAATAGTGCCGTTTTCTGCTCCGGCATCGGACATCATGAGAATCTCCTCTTCGGTAACGGTGTTTTCACCATTGTCGGGGGAAATGTTCATAAGCCGGAGTACGCCGCCTGAAAGCAATTTGCAAAGGCAAACGAACGGTGTGAAAAGTCCTGCTGTCAGAACTATGAAACGGCTCATTGCCAGTGCAAGTTTTTCGGGATTTTTTCTTGCCAGTCTTTTCGGAATAAGTTCTCCTATGACCACTGTAAAAAGGAGTACGGCAGTTGTTATCAGAACGGCGGACACATACAGAACAGTTTTGCCGGAGAGATTAAGTCCGGTTTTAAGTATGAGTGAAGTCAGCTGTTCCGAGAATCCGAGAGCGGCAAAAGCTGCTCCGAGAAGCCCAGTAAAGAGTGTGGCAGCATGAAGAGAAGCCATAAACCGGGAAGGGCTTTCCAGCAGTTTTTTCAGGCGGAATGCTTTTTTTCCGCCGCTTGCCGCCAGTTTTTCAAGGTTGTTGTCATTGACCAGAATAACCGCCGTTTCAGCAAAAGTAAAAACGGCATAAAGTACTATAAAAATAATTTGCAGAATAATTTCCGCAGCCATTTCAAATCCTCCGTTACATTATAATAATAGATATAGTCTGCTTATTGATAAACTCACAAGACTAACACAATCTGTAGTGCTTGTTTCTGAACATAACGGGGCATCTGATGTTTTTATTATTACTGCCGTCAGGGCCAGCGTCCATTAAATAATTCACCTCCTGTTCGGTGTTGGATTTTTCACCTCAATTTTGAACGTGTAAGGATTGTTTTGTTTCCGGTAAGAAAATAAATAATAAGCTTGTCACCGGAAACAGAATATTTTATATCGCTTTCAGCGCCCTCTGCGAATTTTTCCGTTCCGGAGACTGTAAGAACATTTCCGTCGGTTTTGTAGGTGAAAAGACGGTCAATTTTAATACCGAAATCCTCACCGCTTATGCGGATATAGATGGGAAGTTCTTCATTTCCCAGAAGCTTTCCGGTCAGTTTATCGGAAAAGACAGTTCCCAGAGCGCCGCTAGTGAATCTGTATTCTCCGTCAAATTCAGAGCTGCTGCCCGGTTCTGTTTTTTCAAGAACCATAAGGGTGGAATTTCTGGTAAGTTCTTCTATTTCGCTGCCGAGCAGATCGGTATTGAGGGTAACTGTCAGTGTCGTACCGTCAAAATCGACGCTGTTATCTCCTATATCCATGCCGTAAATGCACAGGTTTCCTTTTTTGTTCAGGAAGAGATATTTTGTTGTATCAATATATACTGAACCGCTGCCGTCATCTTCAAGCATCAAGGTTATGACCTCTCCCGTGCCTTCGTCGGTGATCTCCCAGTTGCCGGTCACGTCGCCGCCTATCGGATTTTCAGGGATATCTTCGGGTGCATCCCCGGATGTATCATTAATGCTGCTGTCGTCATGCTTGTTTTTTCCGCTGCCGCTTTCTTTTTCAGAAGGGGAAGTTTCCTGATAGTCTATGCTTTCGGATGACATATCCTTCTTCCCGGCGGAACTTTTCTTTTTATTATCCTTACTGCATGATGCAAGGATTTCCGTCGCTGCAAAACAGACAGCGATAAAAGCTGCGATCTTTTTTTTCATAAATTTCACCTTTCTTTGTGTTTAATTATATCACCAATTACAGCCTTTTTCAAGAGGTATTAAAAAAACTTTCCGAAATGCAGTGTTTTGTTGATGAATGTACTCCTAATTTGTTTATTATGACGGCAAAACGAATGCCAATAGGAAAAATATACATAAAAATAAGGTTTTTTAAGCCATAATTCTACAAAATCCGGGATTGATAATCCTTGACAACATCCGAAATAGATGATATCATATAAAAGTAAAAGGGAGTAGCTTCCCGGAGGAAATACCGGGTGTCCGCATCGCCATAACCACGGCTTCGGCTGTCGGGCGGACAGAGCAGTGTAAGCTTTAGCAAGACTTTTATTGCACTCTGATATGATTATACGTATCAGGCTGCAATAAAAGTCTTTTTTGTTCCCTGATTATTATACAGAAACGGAGAAAAGGCATGAATTATTTCAATCAGGACAAAGAAAAGGTTGTCAGTCAGCTTGGTTCGGACATAGTGCAGGGATTGACAGATGCACAGGTAAAGGAAAGCCGTCTGAAAAATGGTGAGAATTCGATCACCGAGCAAAAGCAGAAAAGTCTGCTCATGATCTTCCTGGAGCAGTTTGCCGATCTTCTTGTAGTTATTCTCATCATAGCTTCGATCGTTTCCATGATAAGCGGCGAAGTCGGAAGTACCATTGTTATTCTGGTGGTTCTTGTTATGAATGCAGTTCTCGGTACGGTGCAGAATGTCAAGGCTCAGAAGTCTCTGAACAGTCTTAAGGCCATGAGTTCCCCGAATGCCAGGGTTATCAGAAACGGCGCTCAGGCTGAGATTCCCGCATCTGAAGTAGTAGTCGGAGATATTCTCCTTATTGAGGTAGGAAATGTTGCGGCTGCTGACGGACGTCTGCTTGAAGCCGCTTCGCTCCAGGTGAATGAAAGCGCACTTACGGGAGAATCCCTGAATGTTACTAAATCTACGGAAAGAATAGACAGGGACGAGCTTCCGCTTGGCGACCGTGTAAATATGCTCTACAGCGGCTCGAATATCTCAAACGGACGTGGAACCGCAGTTGTGACAGCCGTCGGCATGAATACAGAGATCGGAAAAATCGCTTCGCTTATGCAGAATGCCAAGAAGAAAAAGACGCCTCTCCAGGTGAGTCTTGACAAATTCAGCAAGATACTTTCTGCCGCCGTTATCGCTATCTGCATCGTTGTTTTTCTTATGACATATTTCCTCAACGATAAGCCGGTGGTTGACGCTATGATGTTTGCAGTGGCTCTTGCCGTTGCCGCTATCCCCGAGGCGCTCAGCTCCATTATCACTATCTCGCTTGCGATAGGAACGCAGAAAATGTCTAAGCAGAAGGCTATAATAAAGGATCTCAAGGCTGTTGAGGGTCTTGGATGCGTTTCGATCATCTGCTCAGATAAGACGGGCACTCTTACGCAGAATAAAATGACGGTTCGTGACATAAACGCTTCCTGCGAGGCGGCAATGAAAGATCTGCTTCTGGCAATGGCTCTTTGCAACGACGCTGCAAAATCAGGCGGAGCATGGCTGGGCGATCCTACCGAAACGGCTTTATCGGAGTATATCGGCAACGACGAGTATCTCAGGATAAGGAATGAAAATCCACGTATCGACGAGATACCTTTCGACAGCGACAGAAAACTTATGACGACTGTCCACATCTTCGGCGGTGAACGCATAGCCTACACTAAAGGCGCTGTTGACGTGCTTATCCCCAGACTGAAATTTGTTCTCGACGGAAACGGCGTGCGTCCCGTGACAGAGGAGGACTTTGAAAACATCCGCAGGGCGAACCTCGACTACTCCGAAAACGGAATGAGAGTTCTTGCCTTTGCAAAGAAAATACTGAAAAACGATGCCGCAGTGACTCTCAGCGACGAATGCGACTACATCTTTATTGGTCTTACGGCTATGACAGATCCGCCTCGTGAGGAGAGCAAGGCAGCCGTTGCCGAGTGTATATCAGCCGGAATAAAGCCTATCATGATAACCGGAGATCACAAGCTTACCGCCGTAGCTATCGCAAAAGAGATAGGCATATACAAGGACGGGGATATCGCTATGGACGGTACGGAGCTTGACAATATCTCCGACGAGGAACTTTCCGAAAAGCTGGAGAAAGTTTCGGTTTATGCAAGAGTTTCACCTGTTCATAAGATACGGATAGTAGGACTGTGGCAGGCTAAGGATATGGTAGTCGCTATGACCGGCGACGGAGTAAACGACGCTCCTGCCCTGAAAAAGGCGGATGTCGGCGTTGCAATGGGAATAACCGGAACAGAGGTATCAAAGGATGCCGCTTCTATGATCCTTGCAGACGACAACTT
Source organism: Oscillospiraceae bacterium (assembly GCA_021769725.1). Taxonomy (GTDB): domain Bacteria; phylum Bacillota; class Clostridia; order Oscillospirales; family Ruminococcaceae; genus Ruminococcus. The sequence goes on from JAETSI010000018.1 coordinate 50,138, forward strand.
TGCGACTATCGTCAAGGCAGTTGCCAACGGACGTTGTATTTACGGTAATATCAAGAATGCGATCAAGTTCCTGCTTGCGGGAAACGCCGCAGCTATCCTGGTTGTTCTGCTTACAACGATACTGAATCTGCCGCTGCCTTTCAGTCCTGTTCATCTTCTTTTCATAAACCTGTTGACCGATTCCCTGCCGGCTCTCGCTCTTTGTATGGAACCGATGCAGCCCGGCGTCATGAAAGAAAAGCCGCGTTCCTCAAAGGAATCTATACTCAACAAGGAAACGGGTCTTTATATTCTTTTCCACAGCGTTGTTATTGCCGCCTGCGTAATGGCAGCGTTCATGGTTGGAAGAAGCTGTTCTGATTCAGCCGCTATGGCGAGCACAATGGCATTTGGAACGCTTTGCCTTGCACGTCTGTTTGAGGGATTTGACAGCCGTGGAAAATACTCTCTTGCAAAGCTCGGATTTACAAAGAATATGTTCTCCGTCGGCGCTTTTCTTGCCGGAGCTTTATTCCTTGTATGCGCTCTTATGATAACTCCCGTGCACGGATTTATGAATGTAAGCAATTCATTTACCGCTGTGAATCTGCTTCAGGTGGCAGGATTCGCAGTTATCCCCTTTGCCCTTACCCAGATCATCAGAATGGCAAAAGAGGCCGTTTCAAAAAAATAAATTGACTGGTATCATGATATATGATATAATAAACCTGTCCGGATTTATCCTGGGCAGGTTTTTTCGAGGAGGAGTGGGATGGAATTTATTCTTGGAACGATGGTTGTAGTTGTACTATGCGTGATATTGCAGGTAGATATGAGTATAATTGCAGTCGGAACAGCAATAATTATGGGGATTGGAATAGTTTTATCCGCATTGACAGTTATTCTTGAAGGATTTTTCATTTTTAAATCAAAGTGGAAAGAAGCGTCGCTGACAGGATTTGAGAAAAAGGAAGGTCAGAAGCGCAAAACCGTCATATATCAGATAGATGGGAAAGAATATGAATGCGCATTTCCGGCGAATCCGGAATGTATGTATAAAAATGATAAGAGCCATAAAGTGCTTTTCAGCCAAGCAAGGGGTAAGGTTTACGATAAATATGCATTGATAACCTATGTGATATGGTCATTATCCATTTTGGTTTTTGTGTTCTATTTTATAAAATATGTTTTCTGAAAACGAAAGGTCTATAAATATCATGAAATATTTTGATTTTCACACTCACGCCTTTACAGATTTTCTTGCAGAACGTGCAATGAAAGGTTTGAGCGAAACAAGCAGCATAATTCCGGCTACCGACGGAACCTTGCGTGGTCTGAAAAATATACTTGAAAAGAACGCCATAGGCGGCGCAATGATTCTGCCCATAGCTACAAAGCCTGCCCAGCAGCATACTATTAATAACTGGGCGGCTGAAATAATGGGGGACGGAATATTTTGCTGCGGCTCTGTTCATCCCGATGCTGAGGACAAAATACAGGAAATCAGGCGAATAAAAGAACTTGGACTGTGCGGAGTGAAATTCCACTCGGAATATCAGTTCTTCTGCCCTGACGAGGAGCGGATGTTCCCGGTTTATGAGGAAATGGAACGGCTGGGACTTATAGCCGTCTTTCACGGCGGCTGGGATCCCTATGGGCAGGAAGAAATAAAAGCAACTCCGGAAAGCTTTTCTGTTATAGCCGGAGAATTCCCGGATCTGAAAATAGTGGCGGCTCATATGGGCGGTATAAAGCTGTGGGACGATGTCGGGAAATATCTTGCCGGAAAATATGACAATCTCTGGTTCGATACCGGAGTGGTATCAAAATATATTGACGATGAGAAGATGCTTGATTTAATCAGACGTCACGGAACTGAAAGAATACTTTTCGGCAGCGACTGTCCGTGGGATGACCCGGTAAATGAAATAACTCTTATTAACCGTCTGTCTTTGACAGAACACGAAAGAGAGCTGATTTTCCATAAAAATGCGGAAAATCTTATTGGAACAGAGGGGGCAGCAGAGTGAAGAAATTATTGTTTATAGGCGATGTGGTGGGAGAAGCAGGATGCGGCTTTTTACAGTCGAAGCTTCGGGATATCAAAAGGAAGTACGATATTGATATAACTGTGGTCAACGGGGAAAATTCCGCACAGGGAAACGGTATAACGCCACGGTCTGCCGATATGATAATAAAAGCGGGAGCAGATGTGATAACCACCGGAAATCACGCATTCCGCCGCCGTGAGTCTCTTGAGATGTACAATGAGGACTATATTATAAGACCTGCCAATTATCCCGAGGGCGGCTGCGTGGGAAAAGGTGTTTGTATCCTGGATATGGGCGCATATTCTGTGGCGGTGATAAATCTTATGGGAACTGTTGGACTCGATCCCCTGGATAATCCTTTTACGAAAATAGAACAGATTCTGGATGAAATTGACATCAAAAATATCTTCCTCGATTTTCACGCCGAAGCTACTTCGGAGAAGAAGGCAATGGGATTTTTCCTTGACGGAAAGGTTACGGGTGTTTTCGGAACGCATACTCACGTTCAGACTGCCGACGAGTGCATTCTGAGGAACGGAACTGCATATATCACTGACGCAGGAATGACAGGACCGGAATATTCCTGTCTTGGCGTTGAGATAAAACCGGCTCTGGACAGACTGCGTTTTCGTATGCCCGTCAGATTCAGGGAATCAGAGGAAAAATGCTTTTTGTGCGGAGTAGTGGTGACATTTGATGAAAAAAGCGGCAAATCGCACAAAATTGAGAGGTTAAATATAAGATAATACACAAAATTTCTTCAACCACTTGCATTTTTAGAAAATATGTGATATTATAATAATGATAGCCGTATTTTACCGGGAAAATTTTCCATATCGGCTATTACAGCAAAATGCATAATCACAGGAGGGTTATTACCATGGAAGTTTTAAAAGTAAAATCAAATTCATCACCAAACAAAGTTGCCGGTGCTGTTGCAGGCGTTATCAGAGAACGCAGAGCCGTTGAGGTTCAGGCTGTAGGTGCCGGAGCTGCAAATCAGGCTATTAAGGCTATTGCTATCGCAAGAGGTTATCTCGCTCCTATCGGAATTGATCTTATCTGCATCCCTGCTTTTGCCAATATCCAGATAGACGGTGAGGAAAGAACAGCTATCAAACTTATTTGCGAGCAGAGATAAGGCACTTTGCACAAGGGCAGTACACTTTTTTGTGATACGCTTTGAATTGTATCTGATTTTCGGGGACGGACGACAAGTCCGTCCTTTGATTTTGAGGGAGGGAATATACTGTGCCGTCAAAACTTTTCGGGCAGATAGAATATCTAAAAGGGGTAGGCGGCGCAAGGGGCGAAAAATACCGCAGGCTCGGTATAAATTCGCCCTATGAGCTGATATATCACATACCAAGGGCATATCTTGATTTCCGTACTCATGTACCGATATGTCAGGCTTCTCTGAACGAATACAGCGTGCTGAAACTGACGATTATGCGGAAACTTCCTCCGCAGCGTGTGAGGGGCGGTCTTGTGATATGCAAGGCGGCTGCCAGCGACGGTATTGACGATATACTTGTGGTGATATACAACAATGTATACGGCTTTCAGGCTATGAAAGAGGGAGAGACCTATTATATGTACGGTAAGGTCACAGGGAATTTTCTTCGCAGGGAAATTTCTGCCCCCGTGTACATCAAGGCAGACGAAAATGTTCTGATACAGCCGGTATATCACCTGACGCAGGGACTTTCCGTAAGCATGGTCAGAACAAATATGAGACAGGCTCTTGATCTTCTGCGCAGCGAACACATCGAAACGCTGCCGGAAAATCTGCGCAGCCGATATCAGCTATGCTCTCTTGAATGGGCGCTGGAGAATATCCACTTCCCCGAAAGTGAGGCGGCATCGGAAACGGCAAGACGTCGGCTTGCCTTTGATGAACTGCTGAAACTACAGCTTGGAATGTCTATGCTGAAAACAGGAAGCCGCAGGAAAACAGCCTTTAAAATGAACAGTTCTGTTGATTACCGGGAATTTAAAAAAAATCTTCCGTTTGAGATGACGGAAGATCAGAAAAAGGCAGTCCGGGAAATCATAGGCGATATGTGCCGTGACGTGCCCATGAATCGTCTTTTGCAGGGGGATGTCGGCAGCGGAAAGACTGCTGTTGCAGCGGCAGCCTGTTATTTTGCGGCAAAAAATGGAGTTCAGGCGGCGCTTATGGCTCCTACCGAAATACTGGCATCGCAGCATTTCCGGACGCTCAACGGCTTTCTCGAACCGTTCGGCGTCAGAGTATGCTTGCTGACAGGCTCTATGACCGCAAAGAAAAAGGCTTCTGTAAGAGAAAAAATCGAATCCGGTGAGATCGACGTTATTGTCGGTACTCACGCTATTATTCAGAAAGATGTGACTTACAGGTCGCTGGCACTGGTTATCACAGATGAACAGCATCGTTTCGGCGTTGCTCAGCGTGCTGCGCTGGCAGAAAAGGGGAACTCACCTCATAAGCTGGTTATGTCCGCAACTCCAATTCCGAGGACGCTGGCGCTTATTATTTACGGAGATCTCGATATATCAGCAATAACTCAGCTGCCGAAGGGCAGAAGTCCGGTGCAGACATATGCGGTGACGGGGAAACTGCGCAGCCGTGCTTTCGGGTTTGTGCGTAAAAAGCTGGACGAGGGCAGGCAGGCTTACGTTATCTGTCCCATGATAGAGGATAGTGAAAGCGAGCTTTTTGCGGTGAAGTCCTATGCGGAAAGAGCGTCGCAGGGAGATTTGAAAGGGTATTCCACCGCTCTGCTTCACGGAAAAATGAGTGCGTCTGAAAAAGATCGCACTATGAAAAAATTCCGGGAGGGGGAGATCCAGGTACTTATCTGCACAACTGTTGTGGAGGTCGGGGTCGATGTGCCGAATGCTGCGGTAATGGTGATCGAAAATGCCGAACGTTTCGGACTTTCTCAGCTTCATCAGCTCAGAGGACGTGTCGGCAGAGGTCAGTTTGAAAGCTCCTGTATACTTATTACGGACAATACCACGGAGGAGTGCGTCAGGAGGATGAAGATAATGTCCTCAACCACCGACGGCTTTAAGATTTCAGAGGAGGATTTGAAAATGAGAGGGCCGGGAGATTTCTTCGGCAGTGCGCAGCATGGACTTCCGCCGCTGAAAATTGCCGATATTGCGTGCAATATGGAGCTTATGAGCATGGCGCAGGACTGCGCAAAGGAACTTTTAGAGACTGACCCGGAGCTTACAGACCCGGAGCACAGAGCGCTGAAAATGGATGTGCTTCGGCTGTTCGACAAGGGAATAACGGGATAAGGGAAACAATACCGGCAACTTAAGTGGGGACGCCGTCCCCACACCCCTGCCAAAGGGGGAATTCCCCCTTTGGAAACCCATTATTAATTATTTTCATTACCCCGTAAAGGGGTAATGAAAATAATTAGAGTGAATATTCATAGAGAAAATTTCCTCTTGACATAGGCATAAGAAACGTGGTCACTTAAGTTGTTGACATTGCAGCCCTTGCAGGTTCTGGGACAGCGTCCAGGGGGGGAAGCAATTCAAGCGAATTGTTTCGTATCAATCGTCTGTAATGATGAAAAGGTCGTTTGGCGTGCATTCAAGTATCTGACAAAGCGCTTCAATATTTTCAAGCTTTATCATTTTGGTTTCGTTGTTGACCATTTTTATAAAATTTCCATAGCTCATGCCGAGCTGCTTATTAAGCCAATATTTGGTTTTTCCTTTATCATAGAGTAATTGCATAATGTTGAATTTTATCATATTATCTCACCTCTTGAATATATAATGTATACAGTATATATTTTATTATACATCTACTCTTGACATAGAGATAAAAATGATATATAATGTAAACACAAGTTGCGAATAGGAGATGTATTTATGTATAAAGATGAAATGAAAAAAGCAGTAAACAAATTAATAAAAGAAATGGAGCAGTCAATGCTTGAAGAAATTCACAAAGCAGTCTGCGACGACGGACTTGATGACTTCGGTTGTGTAGAAGAAATTGTCGGAATCTTTGAAAAAAACGGGATTTCATGCAATAGCAGACACGATTTTTAGCCGAAATATAGCCAATTTCAGGAAAACAAAAAAAATCTGAAATTTTTTTCAAAAAACGCTTGACAAATGGAAATACTTGTGATATAATTAATATCGTCGTCAGGGCACAACACAAAAAGCACTGATGAAACGGCGTGGGGGTTTAGCTCAGCTGGGAGAGCATCTGCCTTACAAGCAGAGGGTCACAGGTTCGAGCCCTGTAGTCCCCACCATTGGCCCGGTAGTTCAGTTGGTTAGAACGCTAGCCTGTCACGCTAGAGGTCGTGAGTTCGAGCCTCATCCGGGTCGCCATTTGCCTCTGTAGCTCAGTCGGTAGAGCAGGGGACTGAAAATCCCCGTGTCGTTGGTTCGATTCCGACCGGAGGCACCATAAAGAGCTGGTACGATGAGATTTGTTAGTACAATAGTATTTTCAATCAGGTGCAGTTCTTTATAAATGCGGATTTAGCTCATCTGGTAGAGCGCCACCTTGCCAAGGTGGAGGTAGCGAGTTCGAGCCTCGTAATCCGCTCCAGTGTACTGGGGAAATATCCTTGGTATTGTATGAATCCCGAAGCAATAGTTTCGGGATTTTTTTCTTATATTTTCTGATAGGGGTAAAAATATGGCTTCTTCAAAAGAATTTGTGAACTTTGTACTTGAACAGCTTTCCGGTCTGGAACAGGTCTCCAGCCGTGCCATGATGGGCGAATACATCATATACTATAGGGAGAGGATTGTAGGCGGCATATACGACAACCGTTTTCTTGTGAAGCCGGTGGATTCTGCGCTTGTACTGATGCCGGACGCTTCGTGGGAGCTGCCATACGAGGGTGCGAAAAAGATGCTGCTGGTGGATAATCTTGACGACCGTGACTTCCTGGAAAAACTTCTCAATGAAATGTACGATGAACTGCCGCTGCCGAAAAAGAAGAAAAAGAAAAAAGTTGCGGAATAATAAAGATATTTCTGAAAAACAAAATTATAGAGGTGGCTTATGGAAAAGGAAAAACGATATGCCGTTCTGATCGATGCGGATAACGTTGCAGCAAAATATACAAAGTATATACTTGACGAAGTATCGAATTATGGCATAGTTACATATAAAAGAGTATACGGAGACTGGACGAGAGTAAATCTTGCCGGCTGGAAAAATATGGCGCTTGATAACGCTATCACGCCTGTTCAGCAGTACAGCTACACCACGGGCAAAAACGCCACGGATTCGGCAATGATTATTGACGCAATGGATATTCTCTATTCCCAGAACGTGGACGGTTTCTGCATTGTGTCCAGTGACAGCGATTTTACACGTTTGGCTATCAGGCTCAGGGAATCGGGAATGCAAGTTATCGGTATGGGAGAGCGGAAAACTCCGAAGCCGTTCAGTACGGCGTGCAACGCTTTCAAATATCTTGAAGTTTTGGCGGAGGAAGATGTTGTACAAAGTGCCGGCGATAATGAACCGGTGGAGATGAAGGTGCTTGAATCGGCTATAATACGCATTATTTCAGAAAATGCAAATTTGCAAGAGGAAATAAATATCGGCGAGCTGGGCAGTCGTCTCCAGGGACGCTATCCGGATTTTGACGTGAGAAATTACGGCTATTCTAAGTTCTCACAGTTTATCAAGGACTTTGACAGTCTGAGTTTCCGGCAGGTCGGAAGCAGTATCCTGGTATCTCAGAAGTCTGACAAGACCGATTTACAGCGTATTGAGAGCGCGCTTGTTTCAATCGTCAGAAGCAATGGAAGCAAGGGATATAACCTTGGCGAGCTGAAAAAACAGCTTTGCGCAAAATTTTCGGATTTCAGCGTAAAAAAATACGGATATTCAAAATTCAGCAGATTTGTGGAAAATCTGCCGTCTCTTAAAATAAAAAACAATACAGTCATGATTGAGGAAAAATAGCACTATTGCAGTCAGGAGGCAATATGAAAAGATTTTTTTCCGTGATTCTGGCACTTGCATCCGTAGTTATGACGGTTGTTGGCGTAAGAAAAATTATACGTTCCGGAATATTAATGAAATATCCTGATCCCCAGTATCTTAGCGATGATGAAAAGATAGTACGGCCTATATATGGGCAGCTTTCAAAAACGGAAAAATCAGTATATACCGCTCTGTACAGAGGCATGAATGACTATGAAAAGGATATCAGTCTTCCATGTGAGATTTCCGGAAAAACTTACTCTAAAATATATTGTTTGCTTGAAAAACAGGAGGGGGAACTGTTTTTTATAGATTCTACGTACTATACGGCGAAAAAGATCAGAACAGCAAAAATAATATACCGAGAGGATAAAAATAAGATCAAAAAAATGCGCCTTGAACTGGAAGCAGCGGCGGATGAAGGAGTGGAAAATGCCGGAGGTTCGTCAAACGAATATGATACGGTTATGAAAATTCATGACTATATCATTAATAAATGCCGGTATATAGAGGAAAATGAAGGTGGTTACTGCGCAACTGCGTACGGATGTCTTGTACAGAACGAAGCAAACTGCGAGGGCTATGCAAAAGCGTTTGATTTGCTTGCTTCAAGAATGGGGCTGGAAAGCGTTCTGGTGACGGGAACGACTGACGATGGTGAAAATCATGCGTGGAATCAAGTGAAAGTAGATGGAAGCTGGTATAATATTGACGTAACGTGGGATGATACCGATGTGGATGGAGATATGCGCAGGGCGTATTTTCTCTGCGATGATGAGTTCTTTGGAGAAACTCATTTCCCTGATTTGGAATACGCTAGCACGTATGACTGCGGAGATGTGCAGGAAAATTTTTATATAAAGAACGGACTGTATGTTGATTCGGAACAGGCGGCGGAAGAAATTCTGCGGAGAGAGATAATGAGCGGGGCAACGCAGGCAGAACTGCGCTTTGCAAACAATGAGCTATATGATATGTTTATGGATAAGTATATAGATGAACAGGATATTTTTTTGATTCTTAATGAAAACGGCTGGAACTACGGTAAGAAAATAACTGTTTCAGTGCGTGAAAATGCAAAAGAACGATGCATTACTGTGTTCTGGGGATGATATGTGCAGATTTGATAAATTATAGCAAAAAATGTGCGGTAAATTATACACCGGAAAAACTTGACAACTCACCGAAAAGGTGATATAATAATAAAGCTGTCGGACGAGAGGACAAGCGAGAGACGAAGTAAGTAAGGAAGAACTGGGCGAATGGAAGACGCTTAAAAGAACAGAGCCTGAAAGCGGAGGG
>JAETSI010000019.1 GCA_021769725.1 Oscillospiraceae bacterium
ACTTCCCAAGGAGGTCACCATTTTTTGTCCTATCCTCTTTATTTTACCTTTTTTTCGTCCGGTTGTCTATCTCTGAGCCGTCTTTGGACTATATCTTTATTATACTAGGAGGTTATATATGAAACACGAATCCTTCAGAAGTATTTTTTTTAAGGGCATTGCGGCTGGTATAATGATCGGAATCGGCGGAATAATTTATCTTATGGCGGAAAATAAGGTGGTCGGATCATTCCTGTTCAGTTTCGGACTGTTCACCATAATTCGCTATGGCTTTGCACTGTATACCGGCAAAGTGGGATATATCCCGGAAAACAGACCCGGTTACATAGCCGAGGTATTAACGACTCTTGCCGGAAACATCTGCGGAACGGCGCTGGCAGCCGGACTGGTTCTGCTTACCAGAATAGGTGACAAAGTACATCAGAGTGCTTCGGCTATCATGGATGCGAAACTCGGGGATTCAATAGAAAGCCGTTTTATTCTGGGAGTATTCTGTGGTCTGCTTATGTATCTTGCCGTGCATAATGCCCGTAACTGCCGTGAGACAGGGGCAGATACTTCCTTTGTATTTGGTACGGCAGTTCCCGTTATGATATTCATTCTCAGCGGATTCAATCATTCTGTTGCTGATTGCTTCTACTATTTTGCCGCATATCCCACTGGCGAGGGGATTATATATCTTGGTACAGTGGTGGTTGGAAATGCAATTGGCGGAATGTTGATACCATTTCTTAAAAGATTTACATTTGATAAACAGGAGGGCAAATAATTGAGTGACAGATCATCGGAGATAAACAAGAAGAAAAAATCAGCAGTAACATATCCAAGATTGTTCTGGCTGTTTATAATAGGCAGCATCATGGGCGTGATTATCGAGGGTGTGTGGTATTACTTCATGCACGATCACTGGGAAACTCATGTTGTAACTATATGGGGACCTTTCTGTATTATCTATGGATTCGGTCTTGCGGGATATTATACAGCCTGTCATGCATTCGGCAGTATGAATATATTTATTCGTTTTCTTATATATGCCTGCTTGGGTTCGGGAGTTGAGCTTGTCTGTGGTTTGTTGCTGAAATACTGCCTTAACATGAAGGCGTGGACATATAGTCATTATCCTCTTAATTTTATGGGACTTATCTGTGTTAAAATGACAATAATATGGGGACTGGTAGGCTTGATATTTCAATTGATGCTGCCCCTGTTTGACGGTTTGCTGAGCCATATGGAAAGCAAGGTGTGGAATATAGGATGCATTATTTTTTCTATATTTCTGGCTATAGATTTTATTGTTACCGGTGCATGTTTTTTGCGCTGGAAAGAGCGTCATGAGGGAAAGTTGCCATCCAACGGAATAGAGGAATTTATAGACAAGCATTATGACAGTCAGTTCATGAAAGAAAGATTTGTGGAATGGCGGTTTATAAGCTGATAATTAAGGAAGCACTGGATTTAATCAGTGCTTCCTTAATTTCCGTAGAGATACACCTAAAGAAGAAATTTTTTCAAAGCACTTTGATAATGATGTCTGGGGATTAATCAATATCTTAAAGGCGGCTGACAAGCGATTTGGTAAAAGACGGCTTGAATTATTAAGAAGAAGAACCAAAAACAAAGCAGCGAAAAAAATAATAAGCTATAGGTTAAATTCTGATTTATGTGAATAAGCCAATAATTGAAGGCTGCATAAAATAAACCCGAAAGCAGTTGAAAAACTGCTTTCGGGCATTATTCTTTATGCGTATTCTCTTACAGCATAGGGGATTTTTTAAACAACCTCAGGAATAAAATTGTGGTCAAATACAAGAACACGATATTCCGTATTGTTTATATTAACAGAAAGTTCCTTCGTCTTTTCCATAAGCAGCGGGCTCTGTATATTGATAAGAGTCTGATATTCATTCGGATTTACCAGAAGGAAGTATTCCTTTTGTCCGGGCTGATCCTTGTACCATTCCTTGGATGACTGGTAAATACGAGCAGTAACGCCGTAGTCGTCGATATTAACGTCACGGACCTTTACCTTGGAATCGGTAATAAGCGTAATAGCGTTTGCCTGCCAGAAAGTAGAATATCCGTAGGTAAGTCCCTCGTCCTCCAGAAAATCAGCGATGCCATAAAGATTGTTTGCCTTATGGTAATCCTTTTCGATCTCCTTAACTGCTTTGAGATTGAGCATAGAAACCATCAGCACTGGTATTGAAAGGAATGCTGCGATTCTCTGAACCGGTGTATTTGTGGAGATTGCCCAGTGAACAAAGAATATTGAAAGTATAAGTGAAGTTCCGAGAATAGGGGTAAGTCTCCAGTCTGCGCCGGAAAGAACTCCGAAGAAATATCCCATAAGGACGATCGCCGTGCAAGCCCAGTGCATCCATACGAAAATGCGGATCATATGACCGTCTTTAGCCTTTTTGTACTTAGGGTAGAAGCAAGTGGCGATAATCGGCATAACAAGAAGGATAAGCGATGCCAGTATATAAATAAGGTTTTGGATGCCCTCCATATCAGAGATTTTTATAGCTGTACCGTCATCCTTTGTCTGGTAAACAACATCCTGTACGCCGTTGAGTTTCATCCAGGCAAGCGGGAAATTATGCGTGTTGTTAGTCCACTCACTGATTGGCGAGAAAACGGAGTATGCATCCTGATATCCGGCTTTAAGATCTCCTGTCCATCTTGCATTGAGCTTCATGCCAAGGATTATCATTATGCCGAAGCATCCTACCATAGCAATGGTTTTTAATGCTTTTTTGCTGACGATATTGTTGTCCGTATTTACAAAAAATTCAGCGAACAGAGCGGCTATAAAGGGAATGGCGAAAATCGAAAGTGCAGATATTCCGTCCGTTGCTGTAAACATAATGAATACTGCAAGGCACACGAAAACTATCATAAAGCGCAGGAATGTGATTTTCCCCTTTGTATCTTTCGGATTCAGGCTTTTTATTTTTTCTGAGAGATTAAGCATATGGAAGTAAAGGTAAAGACCTATCACGATGAAGAGTATTCCCAGCGTGTAATAAATAGTATGCTGCCAGAATATTTCTCTCAGTTTCTGCGATGAAATTGTCATTGAGAGGAAAACGGAGCAGGCAATGAGAATACTTCGTATATTCCAATGCATTTCTTTAAGCATAAGGCAGAAGAAAAGCGTAAGCAGTATGAAATAGCTCATCATGCCCCAGATATGTGCTTTCATTGTAAGACCGAACATATTTATAAGGGGCTGCATTATGACGTTTATGCCGAAAGGCAGGAAGCAAGCGTATCCGAAATTTTCGTCATAGACTGCTCCTCCCTCAATAGAAGCGTTTGCCCAGAGGATAGTATCTGTACAGTCGGAGTGGAACTCAGCTCTGTATGCGGAGGTAATGAAGTAGATCACCACGGATGCTACGTAGAGGAATATTGCTATTGGGATGATGTAGGATATGATCTTGCCGACTGGTCCTTTGTATTTGTTAAAGGCAGCGATGCCTTTGCCGCCGTAATATTTAAGCTTTTCCGGAAATGAGGATGGAACAGCTGCCGGAGTATCACTGGCTTTTTTTGGCTGATCCGGAGATCGTTTTACTTGTTTTGTATTTTTTTCCATAAGTAGCCCTCTTTAATTTGTGTTCTTTTTAGAATAAAGAATTATTTTTCGTGCAAAGAAGTTCCAGAAGAAAGCGACTCCTGTAGAAACTATTTTGGCAATTATCTGAAAAGCGCTTGTTGCATCTGAAAGCCATAATTCAAAAAGTTCTGTTATTCCAATGGTCAGAAGAAGTCCTACCAGACCTATAGCTGCAAAGACAAGAAATTCTTTCAGCCGTGACTTGACATTTGAGTTTTTGAATATCCAGAATGTACTTATCAGATAATTGACTGCCAGCCCTGCCACGAATGAAATTCCATTAGCGGCAGTTGCCAGACTGCTTTTTTCGTGAAAGGCGAATCTGAACAATAAATAAGATACGCCCCAGTCTACTATGGCTGCCAGTCCGCCTACAAAAAGATAGCGGAAAAACTGGATAAAGGTATTTTCAGTATCTCCTGAAAACAGCTTTGAAAACTTTTTTGAGCGAAGAATATCCTTTATTTCCTGGAGATTGGAATTGTCCATTACTTCTTCTCCTCGTGATATTCTTTTTCTGTATTAACGTTCCAGATGTTAGACTTGTCCTTAGTTCCGGATTTAATGTTCTTTACAGCCTCAAATGAAGTACACATAGAGTGGTCGATGTTGTTATAGCGGTGCTGACCGTTGCGTCCTACGCAGTAGAGATTGTCGATAGAGCTGAGATAATCAATAAGAGTATCCATTTCGTCGTAGGTATCGAAATATGCAGGATAAGCTTTCTTTACCTTTTCCATATGTGTATCAAGAACCTGATCGGCGCTGTCGATAAGACCGAGCTTTATCATTTCTTTTACACAGAATTCAGAGAACTGCTTTTCTGTCATGTTCCAGAACTTATCACCCTCGGTAACGAAATATTCAAGACCAAGCCATACGGTATTTTTAAGATCCTTTACCATATAGGGAGACCAGTTGTTGTATATCTGAAAACGTCCCATTTTGACACGTCTGTCCTGAACGTATACCCAACAGTCCGGAACGATATTTCCGACAGTTTTCATAGTTGTCTTATTTTTAAGATTCAGCTTCGGAACGAGCACGCCCAGTGTCATATAATCACGGTAAGGAAGTCCGGCGGCGATCCTTGCAGGTTCTGCCGGAACATCGTTCATACCAGCGACAAGATCCTTTACCGGCATTGAGGATATGATGCAGTCGCCGTTCAGTGTGAGTTCCTCGCCGTCCTTTACGTAGGTCACGCCGGTAAGGAGGTTTTCATCGTTTTTGTGTATCTTTTTTACAGCGGCGTTCATGATGATATTTCCGCCGAGTTTTTTGATCTCGTCAGCGGTTACTTCCCAGAGCTGTCCGGGGCCAAGCTTAGGGTATTTGAATTCTTCAATAAGAGAAGTGTTGACCTTACGGTTTTTTACTTTGAAAAGCTTGCCGAAAAAGTCTTTGATGATACCCACGATCGACAGGCCCTTTGTACGCTGAGCGCCCCATGATGCGTCGATCTCACTTGGGTGTCTGCCCCAGAGATTTTCTGTGTAATATTCAAAGAACATGGAGTAAAGCTGCTTTCCGAAGCAATTGATGTAGAAGTTTTCAAGATTATTTTCTGGACGCTTGTGGATAACGGCTGCAAGATAGCTGAATCCCACCTTCATTGTGGTAAAGAATCCGAAATTCTTGATAGTTTCAGGTTTGAGGGAGACGGGGTAGTCGTAGAATTTATCATTGAAAAGTATACGGGAAACACGGCGTCTGGAGAGCATTACACGGTTTTTCTTCTGAGGGTCTGGACCATCTTTGCTTACGGCGACTTTTCTTCTCAGAAGGAGATCGTCGTAGGAGGGAGATCCCTGCATAGGAAGCATATTGCTCCACCAGCTGTTTACTTCCGGTATTTTTGAGAAAAAGCGGTGACCGCCCATATCCATCCGGTTTCCTTTGTAGTTAACTGTTTTTGAGATACCGCCGATGGCATCTGTTTCTTCAAGAATAGTAACGTCATATTCGCCGGAATTATCTTTAAGAAGTTCGTATGCAGCAGTCAGACCGGCAGGACCTGCGCCTATTATAACTATTTTTTTCATGGATTTCTCCTTTGATTTTATTTTTAGATCATTTATATGATCTCAAAGATTATAATTAATATTATACCACATAGTCGGGCATTTTACAAGTGTTTTGGCAAAAAAAACAAAAAATCCAAACCATTACATGATAAACTTCATAGCTTATTCACATATTCATTTTACATAATTAGTCGTCAGGATTTTAAGTTTCTCTCTGTTGTATTTTAAATTTTGTGAAAAATTACATATTTAGCAGGAATTATTATGCACAGTGACGAAATGTATGTTTTTATTTGTTAAATCTAAAATATATGTTCGTTTTATCTTGACATTCAGAAACTTTTGTTCTATAATAAAAGTATAAAGAAAGAATGTTCGCAGATTGACAAATGAAAATCTGAGGAGGAAAACATGAAACAGATGATAAAAGCTTATGAAGAAAGCTGCGTTCTTGTAAAGAAAAGAATAGATCAGCTTACAAAACAGAAAAACGACCTTAAAAGAGAAGGCAAGGAAGATACTATAGAGAAACTTGACCTGGAACGCCGGATACGTCTACTTTATGTGGAACATAGCCAGATGAAAGAAATTGTGGTATACCTCACAAATTATTTGAGGAGGGTTGAGCAGCGTGCCGAAACGTGAAAGCTATTCAGATAATTTTACCGGCGAGTCGGATAGCGGACTGCGTGCGATAATTGCTGACAATAATGAATCAGAGTCAAGACAGAAGTTAAAGAAAATATTATTAAATGTTATAAAAAACGAGCTTACTCCGAGACAAAATGAAATAATTATGCTATACTATTTTAAGAACCTTGATTCCGTCCAGATAGGAAAACGGCTGGGTATTTCCCAGCAGGCTGTCTCGGCGTCTATGTCAAGGGCAAAAATGAGGATATTCCGTATCCTGAAATATTATATCTAACGGGTGATAAAATGAAAACTCCGATATATGATTTTATAAAGAAATATGCTTCCTCCGGAACACTCAGATGCCATATGCCGGGACATAAAGGAATTGCTCCCGAAAAATGGTTTGAGGCTCTGTTCAGTGGGGATATCACTGAAATATCCGGTGCGGATAGTCTTTTTGAGGCAGAGGACATCATCGCCGCAAGCGAAAAAAATATGGCGTCGCTTTACGGAACGGCGGCTACGGTATATTCTGCCGGAGGATCGACACTGTGTATTCAGGCTATGCTTGCGGTTATGAAGCAGGAAAACCGTAAGATATTTGCAGTAAGGAACGTTCACCGCAGTTTTCTAAATGCTGCAGCGCTTCTTGACCTGGACGTGGAATGGATAATGCCATATTATCCGGGCGGAATCCTCTCCGGTATGATTTGCCCGGATGAAGTTGAGAAACGGCTTGCATCCTGCGGCAGACCTGCCTGTCTTTATGTCACATCCCCCGACTACACCGGCAGACTTGCTGATATACAGGGACTTTCAGCCATATGCCGCCGCTGCGGAGCACGACTGATCGTCGATAATGCTCACGGCGCTCATCTGCATTTTTTTAAAAAAAGTATTCACCCCATTGCACTGGGGGCAGATATGTGCTGTGATTCTGCGCATAAAATGCTGCCGGCACTAACGGGAGCTGCCATGCTCCATACCGCACGACGGGAATATGCTTCGTTGCTGAAACCAGCCATGAGTCTCTTTGCATCCACAAGTCCGTCATACCCGATCATGATGTCTCTTGACCTGTGCAATAAGTACATCGCCGAGAGCATACGGAAGGATATTGCAGAAAATCTTGCGTATCTGGAAGATTTCCGGAACAGGTTTGCCGGAAAATTGGAGTTTGCTGATTCTGAGCCGTTTCATATAACCGTGAAAGCCTCTGAAAGCGGTTATGACGGCAGGGAGCTTGCAGATCTACTGCGAAAAAACGGCGCAGAATGTGAGTATGCAGACAGGGAATTGCTTATTCTGTTGATGTCTGCCGTATGCCGGCAGGAGGATTACAGCAGACTTTCACAGGCTATGGAGAGAGCACTTGCCGATGCCGGACGTTATGAAAAAAGTTCATGCAGATTTTCAATGAAGCTTCCTGAAAAAGCAATGAGCATTCGTGAGGCGTTTTTTTCCACAAGCGAGGAAATAAATGTTGAAAACTCTGAGGGCAGAATCTGCGCTGCCGTGAGAGTACCGTGTCCACCTGCTGTTCCTATAGCGGCAAGCGGAGAAATAATTGACCTGGAATGCATAAATATTTTCAAAAGCTATGGAATTTCAACTGTAAATGTGGTAAAATAGAGTTAAGACAGTGGTTTTATGTATTTATACAGGCTGTTCGAAGTGAGAGGTACGATATGAAAAAAATTTATGGAAATGAATATCTGATTTCAACTCTGGAAAATATGATTCGCAGGGATAAGGCGGCTCATGCAGTACTGTTTTATGGAGAAAAGGGCAGCGGAAAAAAACTGATTGCAAAATATTATATAAAGCTTCTGCTGTGTGAATCTCTCATTGACGGGCGTCCCTGCGGCAGATGCACTGCCTGCAAAAATGTTGAATCGGGATATCATCCTGACGTTATATACCCTGCAAAAAGCGGAAAGCTTGGCGGATATTCCGTGGAAACAGCCGGAGCAGTGTCAAGCGACGCTTTTGTGAAGCCAAATAATAAAAGCGGCAAAAAGGTCTACGTCTTTACCGATTGCCGGAATTTTGACAGTCGTCCCCAGAATAAGCTGCTGAAACTGATCGAAGAACCGCCGGACTACGCTTATTTTATATTTACGGCGGAGTCGAAGTCGGTTTTTCTGCCTACTATAATTTCCCGCTGCGTCTGCTTCGGAACATCGATTTGTACTGAAGAACAGGCGGAACAGGCTTTGGCGGAGGACGGATACAGCCATGAGGAGATCCGGAACGCTGTAAAATGTTTTCATGGCAATATAGGAATGTGCAGGGAGTATCTTCTTGATGATTCTCTCCGCCGAAAAGTGGATTTGACAAAATCGCTTGCGGATAGTATAATAAGAAGAGACGAATATGCAATGAATGCAGCGTTCTATACGGTGGCAAAGGACAGAAATGACGTGGGAGAGGTATTTTCCATGCTTGACAAGCTTATACGTGATTCGGCGGTATTTCAGAAAGATCCTGAAGCCAGGGCTATAAGCTGTTTCGGTGACGCTGCCAGGTCGCTTTCAGAGAAGCTTGGAGTATATCAGGCAGCCAGACTTCACAGGTACATTGAGAAGGCACGCAGCGCCGTAGAAAGCAATGTGAATATTCCTCTTGTAATAGCATCTTTGTGCGCTGAAATAATTAGTACGGTATAAAGTCAGCGGCAAAAAGGAGAATTATATGAAAGAAATAGTAGGAGTACGCTTTAAGAGCGTAGGAAAAATATATTACTTTTCACCGGACGGCATAGATGCAAAGGTCGGCGATCATGCAATCGTTGAAACAGTGCGTGGTGTTGAATGTGGAGAGGTAGTTATTGCAAACAGACAAATCGAGGACGATCAGATATCTTCACCGCTGAAGCCGATCATCCGGATAGCAACAGAGGCGGATATGAAGATCGTCGCCCAAAACAAGCAGCGTGAGAAAGAAGCTTTTGCCGTATGCCAGGAAAAAATCGCTTTCCGTAAATTGAAAATGAATCTTGTTGACGTGGAATGCACTTTTGACAATAATAAGATACTTTTCTATTTTACAGCGGAGAATCGTGTGGATTTCCGTGAACTGGTAAAGGATCTGGCAGCCGTATTCAGGACACGTATCGAACTGAGACAGATCGGTGTCCGGGACGAGGCAAAGATACTGGGCGGAATGGGCATATGCGGCAGGGAGTTTTGCTGTAAGGGGTATATGGGCGATTTTCAGCCTGTATCCATAAAAATGGCTAAGGAGCAGGGACTTTCTCTTAATCCGACAAAGATCTCAGGAACTTGCGGCAGACTTATGTGTTGTCTGAAAAATGAGCAGAATGTCTATGAGGAACTTCTGAAAATAACTCCGAAAGTAGGCGCAATTGTTGTGACTCCGGACGGAGACAAAGGCAGAGTTGAGGATGCCAATCTTATTACGGGTAAACTGCGGATAAAGACCGATAAATCAGAAGTTCCCGTAACTCTGGACAGAAGTGAGGTAAAGCTTCTCCGTGATGCGGAAATCAGAGTCAACCGTGACGAATTGAGGGCTTTGAAAAATCTTGAGGATAAGTAATGAATAAGATAAACTACGGCAGGATGCTGGACGAAACCATTGCCGTCCTTGAAAAAAGCGGTGAGCGTCCGTCGCTGTTGCTTCATGCCTGCTGCGCTCCATGCAGCAGCCATACGCTGACCGTTTTGGAGAAATTTTTTGATATCACTCTGTATTTTTTCAATCCGAATATTGCTCCGGAGGAGGAGTACGATTTCCGGTGCAGCGAACTTAAAAGACTTGTCAGGGAAATGAATCTGAATATCCGGATAATTGAAGAAAAATACAATCCTGCGCCGTTCTATGCGTTGTCAAAGGGATTGGAAAAACTTCCGGAGAGAGGAGAACGCTGTCAGAAATGCATATCGTACCGCCTTGAAGCAGCAGGTGCAAAAGCTCATGAACTGGGATGCGATTATTTCACCACAACGCTGACTATAAGTCCTCATAAAGACTGCGGCTACATAAACAACAGGGGCGGAGAAATCGCTGAGATGTGCGGCGTGTCATACCTTTTTTCCGATTTCAAGAAGCATGACGGATATAAACATTCCATAGAGCTTTCAAGGCAGTACAGCCTGTATCGTCAGAATTACTGCGGATGTATATATAGCAAAACAAACCGTCAGGAGGCTGAAAATGGCTAAGGAAGTAAAAACGAACGCAATGCGTTTTCTGGACAGATCCGGAGTAAAATATGAATTCAGTACATATTGCTGCGACGAATTTATTGACGGAGTAACAACTGCTGAAACCCTTGGACAGCCAGTTGAGGAAACGTTTAAGACGCTGATAGCTCAGGGAAAAACAGGAGCATATTATTGTTTTCTCGTTCCGGTTGCACAGGAGCTTGATTTTAAAAAGGCAGCAGTCAGCGTTGGAGAAAAATCAGTTTCGCTGCTTCATGTGAAAGATATTACGAAGGTCACAGGCTATGTAAGAGGCGGATGTACGCCTATCGGTATGAAAAAACAGTTTGTGACTGTTATTCACAGTTCTGCGGAGGAGCTTCCACTTTTCTATATAAGCGGAGGAAGAATAGGACTTCAGCTTCATCTTTCACCAGTTGATCTGTCAAAGGTAATCGGTGCAAAATTCTGCGACATAGTTATGGAATAGAACAGTAAATACCGTCAGCTTTATCTGAGCTGACGGTATTGCCGTTTTCTCATCAATTTATTTCAAGACGTTTTGAGACTGGTTCTTCCTGCTTTTTCTTGGGAAGATCAACGGTCAGGATGCCGTTTTTGTATTCTGCATTGATCTGCTCAGTGTTTACGTCAGAAATATCGAAACTTCTCTTGTAAGTTCCAAAACTGCGTTCACGACGGATATAGCTGTTCTTTTCGTCCTTATCTTCGCTGCTGCTGCGGCGTTCGGCGGATATAACCAGATAAGAACCGTTTATATCCAGATTAATATCGCTTTTTTCAAAACCCGGAAGTTCTGATTCAAGCACATATTTGTCACCCTCGTCCCTTATATCCGTGCGGCATGAGCAGACAGAGGAGCGGTCTCCGAAAAAGTTTCTGTCAAAATCATTGAACAGATTGAAAATATCGTAATTACTGCGTGAAAATGGTGTAAGTCCGTACATAATAATACCTCCATTAATGTTTGATATTTATATTATGTACGGATAATCTGATTTGATACACTATTTTTTAATTTTTTGAATGATATATAAGAGGGCGAAGCTGTATACCGTTCATGGCTGCTTCTGCCGCCTGCGGAATCATGCCGAATTCAGCTACCAGGGAAGCAGGCTTATTTATCCAGTCATCCTGGAGCATGGGCACGAAGTAGTAATTTTTTCTGTTGAAAAGTTCTCCCAGATTTTTCGCCGATCCAAGAAGAGAATCGTTTGATGCAATAGCAAGCAGTACGGGTTTTCCGCTGCGTAGGTGGGATTTTACCGCCATTGTTACAACAGTATCCGTGATTCCATTAGCCAGCTTTGCCGCTGTATTTGAAGTACAGGGAGCGACGATCATCAGATCGGTCATTCCTTTTGGTCCGATAGGTTCTGCACCATTAATGTCGGTTATGACTTCAGTGCCGCATATATCACGGAGCCGTTGAATATTATTTTCTGCTGTTCCGAAGCGTGTGTCGATAGAAGCAGAATTCTCCGACATCACCGGCAGAAGTTCCGCCCCCATATCCACAAGTATGCGAGCCTGTTCAAAGCTGCGTTCAAAGGTGCAGAATGAGGCGGTCAATGCGTATCCTATTTTAAGACCCTTTAATATCTCAGCCATTTGCAATCTCCTTTCCCGAGAGAATACCGCTTACTGTTTCGGCAATGATCTCTCCGGAGGTTATGGGAGCTGTTTTTCCCGGAAGTCCAAGCGCCCAGATTGCTTTTATGCCAAGTTCTGCGGCAGCGTCAAAGTCGATGCCCCCCGGTTTGGATGCCAGATCAATGAAAAGTGTTTTTTCATCAAATCGGCTGAGGAGTTCACTGTCAAAGATAATATGCGGAACCGTATTGAAAACCAGAGCATAGTTGTTTTCCATGTTGTCGGTGCAGATTGATTTTATGCCGTGGATGCGTGCATTTGCAGCTCCCTTTGCGTTGTGTACTGCCGCGGTTACGTCAGCGCCAAATCCTTTGAGTATCTCTGAAAGAGCCCTGCCGATTCTGCCCATGCCTACAATAAGAACACGGAGACCGCTGAGTGTCACAGGAAGTTCATCAAGGGCGATTTGAACTGCTCCCTCGGCGGTGGGAACAGAATTTTTAAGGTTGAGATCTTCACATTCCATATAATCGCAGATCTCATATCCTTTGAAGGCTTCACGCACATGTCTGTCAGTGCGGCCCGCGAAAATAATTCCGTTTGGTTTAATGAGGCTTTTTACATCCTCGGGAGAGAGTTTTCCGCCGAAGCATGGGGTGCTTATCATTTCTGTTTCGTCCAGCGGAGGAACAGGCAGAACTGCGCAGTCAAAGGAGGCGTTGTCTGTCGTCTGTACAAACGGCGGACTTCCTGCCGGGAGAAGCTCTTCATCAAAGCCTGTGATTCCAGTATCGTATGTGTCTGAAAGGCGGCGGGCACAGTAGACCTGTCGCATATCGCCGCCGGCAATAAGTATTTTTAGCTTGCTTTTCATAATGATCTCCATTCTGCCGCCATGCGGCGATTTTTTTTTGAAATACCATTTTATTATATGAAAAACAAGCCAAATGTGTGATGTGCATATGCTAACAATCTTAGTGGGGACTCCGTCCCCACACCCCTGCCAAAGGGGTAATCATAAGAATTAGAGTGAATATCTATAGGGAAATTTCTCTTTGATATGAGTATGGAAAACAAAGTCTCTTTAGTTTGTAAACAAATAAAACTGCCCCTGTACGAGGCAGTTTCAGTAATTTATTCTTCAAAAAATCCACTTTTATATTTCACTTCGTTTGTGCGGTCTCCGTGGCATTCGATTTCGATGATCTCTCTTTTCAGCATGATCTTCATTCCTGTGAACAGTACGATATATGCAAGTGCGTTGGCAATTATGCTGAAATAGATCCTGACGCCCATATAATTTCCGAAAAGACCTGCCAGTATGATAACGATACTTCCTATGATCAGAAGTTCAAACTTAGATTTATACGGATCAAAATATACAAACGTAAAGCATACGGCGGCTGATGCCAGAACGTGGATAATATAAAGACCCAGAGAATAAGGAGCGTAGAAATTTCTGACAAGATAACCGTTAAGTTCGCAGAACATAAAGAACGCTTCCATTGCCAGGTACAGAGAAAAAGTTACTTTAGGCAATTTGCACATTTTTACGGCAGAACAGATGAAATAATCTGCCATAACCAATACAGCGAATCCAGACACCTCAATGATGTATGCTGTCACTTCGATGAGTTTAAGCAATCCGCTGTTTATGTCTGATGTGAAAAGTCGATTATATAGGAGCGATACCAGGAGAAACAGTATGAAAAGACCGTTTCCGATAATTCCAAGGGTAATAGCCCTTGACAGCTTTGCCTGCATGATGTGCTCCTTAACTGAGTGCTTTCAAAGCTCTCTGACCGATGTCTTTTCTGTAATGAGCGCCGTCAAAGCTGATTTTTTCAACTCCTTCATAGGCTTTGTCAAGAGCCGACTGAAGATCTGTTCCCTTTGCGGTAACGCCGATAACACGTCCGCCGTTGGTGAGGAACTTTCCGTCCTCCGAGAGCTTTGTGCCGGCATGGTAAACAAAGCATCCGTCAACCTGTCCTTTATCGTTCATACCGTTTATTTCAATACCTTTTGGGTAGCTTTCGGGATATCCGCCGCTTGCCATAACAACGCAGGCGCAGCTTCCATCGTGCCACTTTATATCAAGCTTGTCAAGTTCATGTTTGCATACGGCTTCAAAAACCTCGTAGAGATCGGCGTTAAGCATAGGGAGAACTACCTGTGTTTCAGGATCACCGAATCGGCAGTTGTACTCAATGACTTTCGGTCCCTTGGGGGTAATCATAAGTCCGAAGTAAAGGCATCCCTCAAATGTGCGTCCCTCGGCATTCATGGCATTGATCGTAGGCAGGAAGATAGTCTCCATGCATTCCTTTGCAATATCTTCCGTGTAGTACGGATTCGGGGAAAGAGTTCCCATTCCGCCGGTATTAAGTCCCTTGTCTCCGTCAAGCGCACGTTTGTGATCCATTGATGATATCATAGGAACAACAGTCTTTCCGTCGGTAAAGCTGAGAACAGATACTTCAGGGCCTGTGAGGAATTCCTCAATAACGATGCGTGCAGAGCTTTTGCCGAATTTCAGTTCGTCGATCATATCATGTACCGCCTGCACGGCTTCTTTCTCATTCTGGGCGATAATAACGCCTTTTCCAAGGGCAAGACCGTCAGCCTTGATAACGGCAGGATAGCTGTTCTGTTCTTTGAGATAAGCGATAGCCTTGTCGCTTTCGGTGAAAACTTCATAGAAAGCCGTAGGAATGTCATACTTTTTCATAAGTTCCTTTGAAAAAACTTTCGAGCCTTCGATTATCGCTGCATTGGCATTTGGCCCGAATACCATAAAGCCTTCTGCACGGAGAGCGTCAGCCATTCCCATTACCAGCGGATCGTCAGGAGCTACAACAACCATATCAGGTTTTAGTTCCTTTGCGAGAGCTACCACGCCGGGGATATCCGTTGCTCCTACATTGAAGCACTCTGCATACTTTGAAATACCGCCGTTTCCGGGGGTGCAGTATATCTTTCCGACGTGCTTGCTTTCGGAAAGCTTCATAATAATGGCGTGTTCACGTCCGCCGCCGCCGACTACTAATATATTCTTCATGGAAAATTCCTCCTGTAAGGTTAATAACGGGTTTCCAAAGGGGATATTCTCCCAACGGGAGCGAGTCACCGCTGTCAACATTGCTGACATCTCCCAACACTGTAGGGAGTAACCCCTTTGGAAGGGGGGAAATAGTCCCTACATATCAATGATGGAAAAGACGAATTCCCGTAAATGCCATAGCGATATTGTACTTGTTGCAGGTTTCGATAACGTTATCGTCACGGATAGAGCCGCCGGGTTCTGCGATATACTCAACTCCTGATTTTTTTGCACGTTCGATATTGTCACCGAATGGGAAGAATGCGTCAGAACCGAGACAAACTCCTGTGTTCTTTGCAAGCCATTCTTTCTTTTCCTCTCTGGTGAACACTTCGGGCTTTACCTTGAAAATTCTCTGCCACTCGCCCTCACGGAGAACATCTTCGTACTCGTCGCCGATATAAACGTCGATAGCGTTGTCACGGTCTGCACGGCGGATATCGTCGACAAACTGAAGCCCCATAACCTGTGGAGACTGTCTAAGCCACCAGTTATCGGCTTTCTGACCTGCAAGACGTGTACAGTGGATCCTTGACTGCTGACCTGCGCCGATTCCGATAGCCTGACCGTCCTTGACGTAGCAAACGGAGTTGGACTGTGTGTATTTCAGCGTAATAAGAGAGATAAGCAGATCGTCTTTTTTGTCATCCGGTATATCTTTGTTGTCGGTAACAACATTTGCAAGAAGCTCACGATTGATATCAAGCTCGTTTCTGCCCTGCTCGAAAGAAACGCCGTAAACCTGCTTTGTTTCGATAGGAGCGGGCTTGTAGCCCTCGTTCATTTTCAGGATGCAGTAAGTTCCCTTTCTCTTGGACTTGAGTATCTCCAGAGCCTCGTCGTCGTAATCGGGAGCGATAACGCCGTCAGAAACCTCACGCTGAATCATCTTTGCCGTGCATACGTCAACCTTGTCGGAAAGAGCGATAAAATCGCCGTAGGACGACATTCTGTCAGCGCCTCTTGCTCTTGCGTAAGCGCTTGCGAGGGGAGAAAGCTCACCAAGATCGTCCACCCAGTAGATCTTTTTAAGATCATCAGAAAGCGGACGTCCGATAGCTGCACCGGCAGGAGAAACGTGCTTGAAAGACGTAGCCGCACACATACCTGTAGCTGCTTTAAGCTCCTTTACAAGCTG
Organism: Oscillospiraceae bacterium; assembly: GCA_021769725.1. GTDB lineage: Bacteria > Bacillota > Clostridia > Oscillospirales > Ruminococcaceae > Ruminococcus. Next base: position 16,310 of record JAETSI010000019.1, read on the forward strand.
CCAGCCGTTGAGGGCGTCAAGAAGATTGATATATCCGGGCTTGCCGCAGAGAACCTCGATAGGAAGCTCACTGCCGTCAGCCATGTAAACCCTTGAGGGCTTCTGGTTGGGGTTGCATCCGTATTTTAACTGCATTTCATTTGACATAATAATGTCCTCCTTAAAAATAATTCTTAATGCGTAATGCGTGATTATTCAGCCGCATAAATAATGTTTATATACTGGCTAAATCATCAAAATATGCCTGCTGAGCAAATGGGTAGGCAATAAAAGCGATGAATAAGAGCAAACATGATATTAGTATATATAAACCACATTTGAAAATGAATTTCTTATTTATTTTTTTTTCATTATATGATATGAATAATAGAATCAATGAAATAATAATTGCTATAGGCTTTACAAAAAATGGATTAATACCGTGAAAAGACATATCACACATAGAATAATATAGGTCAACAGCTTTTCCACGTTCCATGTGTTCTACCATATAGTCAAAAAGATAGAATTTGCCATTAAGATTTTTTTCTTCAATAAACCATGAGATTGTCATAAAGTTCATGACAAAGAAGAATAATGTCAGCGATAACCAGCATATTCTGCAAAAGCATAGAAGAGGTTTATTTGTTTCTGTTTTCATATATTCATGCTATTACTTATTCTTGTTTACGATCCTTGTCTCCTCCGAGCCGTCCTCAAGGTTCACATAGCGTACAAAAAGCGATACCTTGTTATCCTCGTTGAGATTTGTCCAGAGCACATCTGTAAACTGGTCGATACTGCCGGAAATTCCGACAAGCTTAGGTTCGCCCTCAAAGCTTGGCAGCGGATTTCCGTCGCCCATGTATGTGTGGATGAAGTGACCCTCGCCATTTACGGGATTGTTGTAGGAGAAAGTATATCTCTGGCATGAGTCGGGATTTCCGTTTGCGCTTTTGAGAATGGACATTGCGTAGTTGAATCCGTCTTCTTCAAAGCGGAGAATACCGGATATTCTGGGGGTATAGTTGGGAGCGTCATCCTCAAATTCCCTTGTGCGCAGGGACTGCTCGAAGGTGAACTGCTTATCCATAAGATCATAGATAGTATCTGTCTGGTCGCCGTTTGTAACGATAAGCTTGTTTCCAAGAACTCTTACGGGAGCGTAGATGATAAGATGCGGGTCGGTGAGCTTTGAGGGATCGAAAGCCTCAGTGCGGATGCCCTTTCCCTCCTCGACAAATACACGATTGCGGCTGTTTTCGCTTCTTCCCATAATGAAGTAAGCAGTAACAGCGTACTTTCCGCAGTCTGATTTACCGATAACGATTCCTCGTCCGGGGTAGGCGTTTGAATTGAGTTCCTTTGCAATATCAAGTTTTATCATGGTAAATTACTCCTTTTCAGAAAATTAAGAAAGTGCATATGCAGTCTGCGATTACAATAACAGCTGTGACTGCTGTGATAATATTCAGTGTTTTTCTTCCTGGTTTAGACAGAATCCAGTTGAAAAACGGCTGAACGACATACATGAAAATTGTTCCTCCTATGCCAAAGCGCAGCGAGGTAGATAACGCTATTCTTGCCTGAAAATTGTATTTATAGCGTTCATATGTCTGCCACGGCCATGCTCCGGTCGCCGCTTCAAGTATGTAGCTTGCGGCAAGCTCAATGACAGTTGCAACAGCCGTACATCCTATAAAAATCAGTACAGGTTTTATGATATTCAGCCATTTTATGTCCTTTTTATTCATAAGCCAGCCGAAGCAGCCGAGAAAGGTGAGAGCGCCGCCCCCATAAACGGGACAGTACGGGCCAAACAGGACGCCCCTGTTTGAAAATCCCCAGCGGTAGATAAACGTTTCGAGAATTACCTCGTAGCACCATCCGAGAACGGCGTACATCATAAAGCATAAAAACAACTTCTGTATATATTGTTTTTCTTTGATAACATATATATTCATAAGTCAATCTTTAATGTAAGCTTTTCCGCCGACTATCTCGATCCTGTCCTGGCAGAAAAGGGAAACAGCTTTTGGAAGAAGCTTCCACTCAACATTTTCCATAATGCGCTTCTGGAGTATTTCGGGCGTATCGTCACGCTTTACTTCAACGGTTCCCTGTAGGATAATTGCGCCGGCATCGGCTTTTTCATTTACGAAGTGGATAGTTGCTCCGGAGACTTTAACGCCGTATTCAAGAGCCTTTTCATGAACTTTAAGACCATAGAATCCATCTCCGCAGAACGACGGGATAAGTGCTGGATGTACGTTGATTATTTTATATGCATACGCTTTGGTAACGCATTCGTCGAGGATAGTCATAAATCCTGCAAGAACAACAAGATCTGCCTTTTCCTCATTAAGAGCGTCGAGAACAGCCATGCTGTAAGTCTTGCTGTCGGGATATTCCTTACGGGGGATAACTCTGGTCGGAATGCCGTTTTTTTCTGCTCTTTCAAGAGCGTATACTCCGGCTTTGGAAGATATTACGCAGGTGATCTTTCCGCCCCGTATCATTCCGGACTTTTCGGCGTCGATAAGCGCCTGTAGATTTGTGCCTCCTCCGGAGACAAGAACAATAATATTTTTCATATCAAGCTCCTTATATAAAACTGAATATCAGGCTCAGCACGCAGATAAAAGTTCCGCTGGCGATAAGGATGATGCCTGCCAGCGAGTGCTGATGTTCCTCATCAGCAAAGTAGAAATATTTCGGCAATTTTGGATCTGCACAGATAATAACGGTTTCGCCTTTGCTGTGGTGTATGATCTGACTGTAGCTGCGGTGATCGGCAAACTGAGTTCTGCCGTTGATACTGAACTTCACTACAGGGCAATATTTTTTGACGATTGTGTGACCTCTCACTGCGATTTTTTCCTTGACGGAAACCACTTCTGCACTGAAGCTTTCGGCAGATTCGATAGTTTCACGGTGACAGCGGCAGACGATAAGTCCGGCTATGACAGCAAGGAGTCCGAAAATGAAGAATCCCATAAAAGCACCTCATTTCTTAATCAGGAGATAGCATAACAGAGCTGCGGCAATTACTCCGCCGAATATTATAAACCGATAATAGTCACGTGTAAGTTCATCTTTCCGGCTGTTGAAGTAGAAGAAAGTCGGGTCATCAGGATCGTAGCAGACGATTTCCACATCGCCTGTTTCATACCTCATTCCGCTGTCGGCAACAGGGTAGACCGAAGTGATCTCCCTGCCCGTTTGTGTATCATATTTCACTATGGGAAAGCAGCATTTTTTTCTGCCCTTTGCTGTATGATAGCCCGTTATCGTGCCGAAAGAATCCATACATCCGGACATTCTTTTTCTGATGCGAAAGATATGGAAAATAAAGACTAAAACCATCAGTGCGTAGATGAGAAGCAGTCCTTCAGTCAGACGGCGATGTTTGTAGGAGAAACCTACAATGAACATGGACACGGCAGCCCATGCGAGATCAATTTTTTCAGCTTTCATAATTATATACGGACATCTGACGATCAGCAGATGATAACGCCTTCTTCTGATTCAACAAGTTCTCCGAGAACATAAGCGCTTTCTCCGGAAGCGTTTATAGCTTCTATTGCCTTGTCTGCGTCATTCTTGTCAACAGAAACGATCATTCCTACGCCCATATTGAACGTGTTGAACATATCTCTTTCAGGAATATTTCCAGTGCGTGCAATGAGATCAAAAACGGGAAGCACCTGTACAGCGTTTCTCTCGATCTTTGCGGCAAGATTATCGGGAAGTGAGCGTGGAATGTTCTCATAGAAACCGCCGCCGGTAATGTGTGAAACGGATTTTACCGTAACTGTATCAATAAGATTCATGACAGCCTTGACGTAGATCCTTGTAGGAGTAAGGAGAGTTTCGCCCAGGGTAGCTCCCAGATCGTCAAAGTGCATTGCAAGGTTCTTTTCGTTTACGTCGAAAACCTTTCTCACAAGCGAGAATCCGTTGGAATGAACTCCGCTGGACTTAATTGCGATAAGCACATCTCCTGCTTTCTGCGTATCTGGGCGGAGTATCTTTGACTTATCTACAACGCCTACGGAGAAACCGGCAAGGTCGTATTCATCTTCCGGCATAAGACCGGGATGCTCGGCTGTTTCACCGCCGATAAGAGCGCATCCTGCCTGCACACAGCCCTCTGCCACACCGGAAACTATCTCGGCAATTTTTTCGGGAATATTCCTTCCGCAGGCTATGTAGTCCAGGAAGAACTGGGGCTTTGCTCCGCAGCAGATAATATCGTTCACACACATGGCGACGCAGTCGATGCCAACGGTATCGTGCTTGTCAAGGATAAAAGCAATCTTTATCTTTGTGCCGACGCCGTCTGTTCCGGAAACAAGAACGGGCTTTGTGATTCCTGTCATGTCAAGCTCAAAAAGACCGCCGAATCCGCCGATGCCGGACACACAGCCGGGCAGGACAGTTCTTGCGATGTGCTGCTTCATAAGCTCAACAGCCTTATATCCGGCAGTAACGTCAACGCCTGCCTTTTTATAGCTCTCAGAAAAACTGTTGTTCATTTAAAATTCTCCTTATATAAATATTTAATCCGGATAAAAGCGAATTATTCACGTCCGCTCCAGCAGTATGAGCAAAGGCTGCATTCAGGGAGTCCGACTGCCTTTTCGGTTCCCTCCAGCGTCTGGAATTCAAGGGATGTAAGTTTAAGACGCTTACAGATCTCATCCCGGAGTTTTCTTCCTCTTTCGGTATCGGAGCTGCTGTATTCGGAAATATATTTTACTCCGTCAGCGCCCTCGAACTCATTGATTATCTGGCGTGCAATAAGCTCCATTTCCGAGGTGCTGCGTGAGAAGTTCAGATATTTGCAGCCGTACATTATGGGCGGACAGGCAGATCTCATGTGAATCTCCTTAGCGCCGTTTTCATAAAGAAATTCAACGGTTTCTCTCATCTGAGTTCCTCTTACGATACTGTCGTCAACGAAAAGGAGTTTTTTGCCTGCGATAAGTTCATGGACAGGTATAAGCTTCATTTTTGCCACCTGATTGCGTATATTCTGATTGGTCGGCATAAAGCTTCTCGGCCAGGTGGGGGTATATTTGATAAACGGACGTGCAAAGGGGATGCCGCTTCTGTTGGCGTAACCGATTGCGTGTGGAGTTCCGGAATCGGGAATGCCGCATACGTAGTCAACGTCGGGGAGACGGCCTGCCTTTATGTCATTTTCTGCCATGATCTCGCCGTTGCGTGTTCTCATGACCTCGACATTAACGCCCTCGTATGAAGCGGTAGGGTAGCCGTAATAAGTCCAGAGGAAAGTGCATATTTTCATCTTTGCGGGATCGCCTTTGCTGAGGATCTTACATTCGTCAGCAGTGATTTCTGTGATCTCTCCAGCCTCCAGTTCACGGTAAGTATCATATCCGAGCTTCTGGAAAGCAAAGGATTCCGTTGAAATGCAGAAGCCGTCGTCACGCCTGCCAAGTATTATAGGAAGTCTGCCGTATGCGTCTCTTGCGGCGATAATGCTGTTTTTAGTCAGGATGATAAGGGACATTGTACCCTCAATTTTTTCCTGTGCATAGCGGATGCCTTCCACAAAGGAATTTTTCTGAGCTATCAATGCGCCTATGAGGTCGCCGGAATTGATGTTTCCGCTGCTCATTGTCTCAAAGTTTGCGCATCCGGTTTCAAGAAGTTCCTGTACCAGTTTGTCCGCATTGCGTATGATGCCGACCGAGCAGATGGCGTAGAGACCCAGTTTTGAACGGACGAGGATAGGCTGCGGATCTGTATCGCTGATACAGCCGATGCAGAGTTTGCCTTCCATTTTTTCGATATCATTTTCAAACTTTGTTCTGAACGGCGAATTCTCAATGCTATGGATATTACGCTGGAATCCATGGGTTTCACTGTAGGAGGTCATTCCTCCTCGTCTTGTACCCAGATGAGAATGATAGTCTGTGCCGAAGAAAACATCGTTGACGCAGTCGTTTTTAGAGGCTGCTCCAAAAAAACCGCCCATAGATTATTCTCCCATAAGTCTCTTCATGATTTCCTGGTAGGCTTCTTCAACGCCGCCCATATCACGGCGGAAACGATCCTTGTCAAGTTTCTCGTGAGTTGTGCTGTCCCAGAAGCGGCAGGTATCAGGTGAAATTTCGTCAGCAAGAATAATAGTGCCGTCAGAGGTCTTTCCGAACTCGATCTTGAAGTCGATGAGATCTATATTGAGCTTCTTGAAGAAGTTTACCATAAATTCGTTTACCTTGAAAGCGTATTTTGTGATAGTTTCGATTTCTTCCTTTGTTGCAAGACCAAGGGCAAGAGCATAGTAGTCGTTGATAAAGGGGTCGCCGAGATCGTCGTTCTTGTAGCTGAATTCAAGGATAGGAGTAAGGAGCTGTCTGCCTTCCTCAACGCCCATTCTCTTTGAGAAGCTTCCTGCTGCGACATTTCTGATGATTACCTCAAGAGGAACGATAGATACTTTTTTTACAATAGTTTCTCTTTCGCTGATTTCCTCTACGAGATGTGTGGGAACGCCTTCCTTTTCAAGCATACCGAACATATAGTTTGTCATTCTGTTATTGATAACGCCCTTACCGGAGATTGTTCCTTTCTTTTCGCCGTTGAAAGCGGTTGCGTCGTCCTTGTAATCAACGATTACAAGATCGGGGTCGTTTGTGGCATATACTTTCTTAGCCTTGCCCTCATAGAGCTGTTCCTGCTTAACAATGTTTTCCATTTTTAAATTCCTCCTGAGAATCAAATATATACAAGTCCGTTTTGCCGGACAGGTAGACTTTTTTGCAGATTTATTCTGCTGTGATTTCGTTGATTTTATTTTGTAATGCAGCATCTTTCTGACGAACGCCTTCAGCCATTCTGACTTTTTCGTCTGCCAGTTTTTGCGCAAGTGAATTGTCTGATACGGCAAGTATCTGCACGGCGAGAATAGCCGCATTTTTAGCACCGTTTATTCCTACTGTTGCAACGGGAACTCCGGGGGGCATCATAACAGTTGCAAGGAGAGCATCCATTCCCTCTAAAACAGACGACTTCATGGGAATACCGATAATGGGCAGTGTTGTATGACCGGCGATTACCCCGGCAAGGTGAGCTGCCATTCCTGCCGCACAGATTATAACGCCGAAACCGTTTTCCTTTGCCTTGTCTGCGAATTCGCACGCTTCAACGGGTGTGCGGTGTGCGGACATTACACGGCATTCGCATTCAACGCCGTATTTTTTCAGCTCTTCAACAGCCGATTTTACTATAGGGAAGTCGCTGTCGCTTCCCATTATAACTGCAACTTTTTTTGACATATTAATAACTCCAATCTATTTATTATTCTGTTTGTTCCGGAAATTCCGGATTATTTTTCTGCGTCGGAGGCTCTGGATAGTCGGGGGCGTTCTGGATGAAGTTTCCTGAAATCATTGTCAGGTCATTGTTCGAGGTTCCGCAGAATTCTATGACTGCCCTGTAATAGTCGTCAAGTGTTTGCGGCTTGTCTTCATCGTCGGTGTAGACTATCTCCGCACCGGCAGTTATGGATACGGCATAATGAGGCTTGCCGTCGCCTGATTCCGTCGGATAAAGAAATATGTTTGTAATTTCCGTAAGTTTTTTGGAAAGTATCTTTTTTTCATCGGGGAAGATAGTTACAAAGACTGATTTTTCGCCGGCTCTTACATCCGAAAGATATTCACGGCTGCCTGAAAATGCATACTCGATATATTTTCCGGATGCGGTACAAATCTCGTCCAGTATATCCGGGTCAAGAGAGGTAATAAGACTGCTGTTTATTTTAAGCTTGTAGGGGCAGTCAAAAGCCATTCCCTCAATGTCGGCGCTCACGAGAGTGAGTCCGGAATTATCAGCGGAGTAGGTGTATGTTCCGTGACTTCCTGTAAGCTGAATTTCGTTTTTACTGAGATAGCATCTGTCCCATGAACGTGTAAAGAGCAGTGCAAAATTCTCATCATAAAGAACGCAGGAATCGTCCGCAGCCGGGTATGCTGTATAGAATGTAAAGTTTCCATAGCTATGCTTAGTAATATCACGGTATATCATAGGGACGGTCACATTGCCTTCAAAATCTATGCAGCCTGTCAGAAGTTTTCCGTTAAAGCGTTTGGAAACCATACACATATTTTCTCCGACGAATTCAAGTTCAAGCCATTCCGGGGCGATGACAACACGTTCATTGCTGTCTATAACGCCGTAAAGACCGTTGATGTCCTCAAATATCCTGTTTCCCATCGGATCGCTGTCAAGCTTTTTGTCCATGTCAATCTTGTCCGATTCTTTTCCCATACTTTGTCCGGTGTCGGAATAAAACTTTGTTATTGCAGCGGTAAGCAGCAGGATAACTGCAAAAAGAACCGTCACAATAAATCGCATATGTTTATTCAAGGCGGCTGCACCTCTGGAATTTATTCATTGCCGGTTGAATGATTGTCATTCTTTGCAGGAGCGTCAGCGCCGGGAGCAGGAGATTCATTCTTTTTGCGGCGGTAGGATTCATCAGTTTCCTTGGCAATGTATATCGGTCTGCGTTTTGTTTCAAGATATGTTTTTGAAAGATACTGCCCCAGTATACCGGTGCAGAAGAGCTGCAAACCGCTGAGAAGGAAAATAACGCAGATTGTGGTGGGATATCCGGCAACGGATTCTCCGAATGCCAGTGTTTTGATGACTGTTATAAGCATCAGGATAAAAGCGATGATACAGCTGACTATACCGAGAAGTGAAGAGATTGCCAGCGGGGCGGTAGAGAATGCCATGATACCCTCAAGGGAGTATTTGAACAGTCCCCAGAACGACCACGAGCTTGTACCGGCAGGGCGTTCAACATTTTCATATTCAATATATCTTGTGTTGAATCCTACCCAACTGAAAATTCCTTTTGAAAAGCGGTTGTATTCGCTCATGTCAAGGATGGCATCAACCATCTGCCTTGTCATGAAGCGGAAGTCCTGAGCGCCGTCAACTATTTCCGTCTGGGAGATCTTGTTCATGATCTTATAGAATTTTCTTGCGAACCATGAGCGGATCTTGGATTCGCCTTTACGGCTGACACGGCGTGTGGTAGCGCAGTCGTATTCGCCGTCACGTACATAGCTGTACATCTGCGGCAGAAATGACGGCGGGTGCTGGAGATCGGCGTCCATAACGACAATGAAGTCTCCTTTTGCATTCTGAAGTCCGGCATACATTCCGGATTCTTTACCGAAATTTCTTGAAAATGAAATATATCTTACACGCTTGTCCTTATCGGCAAGAGAGCGGAGTATCTCAAGGGTCTTGTCCTTTGAGCCGTCGTTGATGAAAACAAATTCAAATTCCAGTTCCGGATACTGCTCTGACATCTGAGCAGCGGTTTTGGTTATTTCGTCGTAGAACATGGGAAGAACCTCTTGTTCGTTATAGCAGGGTACGACAATCGAAACGAGTTTCACGGAATTCCTCCTTACTTTCCGAAGTATTTTTCTGCGAAATTTACGGCAGCAAAGCAATCGCTACCAATACACTATTAATAATACTACAAAATCAGGGAATTTGCAAGAGTAAAATAGCTGATTTTATAAATTTTCTCATAGAAACCGTTCTAATAGAAAAAGTGTGTTGATTTTTGTGCATTTTTTTACTATGAAAATGAAAAAAAAAGTTGCAGACGGCGGTAAAATGTGGTATAATAAATGTGTATATTTTTGAAAGGATTTGAAATTATGATTATTCTTGATGATCTGAAAATTGAAATGACAGGTTTTCGGAAAGAAATGGAGGAGCTTGCCGATGTGCTGAATATAAAGGCTGCGCAGGAAAGAGTAGCTGCTTTAAGTGAAGAAACGGCAAAGGACGGTTTCTGGGATGATCTGGAAAATTCCCAGAGTGTGCTTAAAGAACAAAAGTCGCTTGAAAGAAAGATAGAAAGATTCAATCAGCTTAACGAAAGGCTGGAGGATCTTATTACACTTATCGAACTTTCTATCGAGGAGGATGACGACAGCTCCGTTGAGGAGATAAAGTCAGAGTCTGAGGCGTTCAAGAGCAAGCTGGAGGAAGAAAAACTGTCAACGCTTCTTACCGGAGAATACGACAATGCAAATGCTATTCTTACTTTCCATGCCGGAGCAGGTGGAACAGAGGCTCAGGACTGGACAGAAATGCTCTATAGAATGTACAATATGTGGGCAGAGCGTCATAATTACAAGGTGACTCTTATGGATTACCTCGACGGAGATGACGCTGGCGTTAAATCGGCTTCTATTCTGATAGAGGGTGAAAACGCTTACGGCTATATGAAGTCGGAATCAGGTGTTCACCGTCTTGTAAGAATATCTCCTTTTGATTCTTCCGGCAGACGTCACACTTCGTTTGCAGCTCTGGAAGTAATGCCTGAGATCGACGATTCTATTGAAGTTGATATCCGTCCGGAGGATATAGAAATGGAAGTGTACCGTTCCAGCGGTGCAGGAGGTCAGAAAGTAAATAAGACCAGCTCGGCAGTTCGTCTTATCCATAAACCCACGGGAATAGTTGTATCATGCCAGACGCAGCGAAGCCAGTATCAGAATAAGGATTATGCCATGAAAATGCTCCGTTCCAAACTGGTTGAGATCAAGGAAAGAGAGCACCTGGAAAAGATCGAGGACATCAAGGGCGTACAGCGTGAGATAGCCTGGGGTTCACAGATAAGGTCTTATGTTTTCATGCCCTATACGCTTGCGAAAGATCATAGAACAGGTTTTGAAAACGGCAACATACAGGCGGTTATGGACGGTGATATTGATGGATTTATCAATGCATATCTTAAATCACTGTCTCATGGAACTCTGGAAAAATAAGAATAAAAACGGACAGCCAAAAAGCTGTCCGTTTTTTTATTTTTCCGGTTTTTCATTGACGGTCTGGGTTATATCAGGCTTGTCATTACTGCTGTTCTCTTTAGGCGGTTCGTATTTAAGGATAATTTCCTTAAGCTTTTCATCCCTTGTAAGACCGTAGGTAAGCTTCATTGCATTAAGAGCATTGTAGAGATCTTTTTTGCCGAGATAATAAGAAGCAAGCTGAGCAGCAACGCTGATTACATCCTGATTCGGACCAAATTCCATGCCGTATTTTCCGAGAACATCCTTGATCTTTTCAAGACCGACATATTGTACGGGAGAGCCTTTAAGGTCGGCAAGATGCTGCATTTCCATAGGAATAGCGGGATTGGGATAAGACATTATGCTGGCAGTATAAAAAGCAACGGCATCGTCAAATTCCTGAAAATCAGTAAGTATATACCCCATATTAGCGTAGCATCTGGCGATAGCGGCAGGGGTAGAAGCAACTTTAAGCGTTTCGGCAGTTATCTCAATGAGACGCTGCTTGTTTTTCAGTCTCTTGTAAACTTCTGCAAGCTCAAATTTCGGGCCGCAGTCAACAGGGTTGAACTCAATAGCCTTTTGCAGTACTGGTATAGCATCCAGCGGAGAACCAGCCTCTGTCAGTATATAGGCATATGTAGTAATATATCCGGCAAAATCGTATGGGGTGCGTATAAGAATCTTTTCCGGCTTGAAGAACATTTGATAAAGATTGTCCTCAAAAGGGTTACGGAAAGAAACATAACGCTGCTTTTCGGTTTCCTTGAATTCGACCGTGATCTTCTTGTAAAGCTTTTCCGCCAGCACCTTTGCCTCCGGGATGTTGCGTTCTTCAATAAGCTTGTCAATGTTGTTGTAGTAATGGTCGAGACGTATACCGTCAATGTGAGTGATACGGATCACTTCTTCACGTTTTTCTTCGGGCATATTTTCCATTATAAGGTTTCCGGCAGCAGAGATGCCGTCAGTATTTTTTTCACGGATAAAACGTTCAGCTTCTTTGCGCAGCAAGGCCTCGTTATCTGCTGGATCGTCTCCCATTTTGCTTTTCAGTTCGTTATAAATTTCATCGTATGCCAAAAGTATATACCTCATTTCGTTTACGGCAGCGGTATGGGGATTGCTTTGCCGCCGATATATTCTTGTATACCGTACAAAGCACGTTTAATGGCTTTGTACGGTAAGATTTTCGTGGATCAGAAGCCTCTTTTTGCCAGATCCTTTTTAAATTTTGCAGCGTATTTATCCTGCTTTTTCTTGTCCTTGAGTTCGCTCTTGGACATATTTCTTATATCGTTTTCAGTTTTTTGTGCAGCGGCAGGGCGTGCAGGAGCAGAAGTTTTGGGTGCAGAGCCTTTATATTCACTGCCGAGATTTACTTCTGTCTGAGCTGCCTGCTTCTTGTTTTTCAGAGAATTGTCACCCATTTGAGAGAGAACATCTTCAATCGAGGAAAGAACAGGTGTATTTGCACGCAGTCCCTGTGTTTCGATAAGATTCTTGTTTGCATAGTCCTTTGAGCTGGAAATGGCGTTTACAAATGCTTTGGAAGTTTCTTTTGTATGGGGATTAACAGCAATCTTAGAGATATTTGCAGATGGCTGCACATACCGACCGTCAGAACCCTGATTGCCAAGTTTGGCCTTTATATATGCAGGTGTCTGAGTAGGAGCATCCAGTTTCACGTAAGGTTTCTGGATATTTGCGCCCATTTGTCCGCCCATAGTATTGCTCATTCCCATCATAGGTCTGTGCTGTACGGCAGACGGCTGTGGAGGAACAGGCGGCTGCTGACCTCCGACGGGGATATAAATAGGCTGACCATTCTGATCGTAACCTGTCATCTGCATTTGCATATATGTATATATTGGCTGACCGGCTGCATCATATCCGGCAAGCTGCGGTACATTAATGATCTGTGGCTGAACTGGAGGAACTGCCTGAATCGGAGTTGGCTGAACTGGAGGAACTGCCTGAATCGGAGTTGGCTGAACTGGAGGAACTGCCTGAATCGGAGTTGACTGAACTGGAGGAACTGCTTGAACTGGAATTGGCTGTACCGTGGGAATGTTCTGAACGGGAACAGGCTGAGGTATTGCAGTCTGAACCGGATCAGCAGATGTTTCCGGAATTTGTATAGCAGCCACTTCCTGAGCATCGTTTTCGACAGCTTCTGCTGCATACTCCTGAGAGTCATCTTCGGCAACTTCTTCTGCATACTCCTGAGCGTCGTCTTCGGCAGCTTCTTCTGCATGCTCCGGAGCGTCGTCTTCGGCAGCTTCTTCTGCGTACTCCTGAGTGTTGTCCTCGACAGCTTCTTCAACGTATTCCTGAACAGATTCTTCCATGTATTCTTCAGCAGATGTTTCTGCAACTTCTGCGACGTCAGAGATTTTATTGAGTACGGGTACTTCTGGAATCTCAAAATCCGCAAAGTCGTCATCCGCAAGCTCGTTAGCTGTATCATTAGCTTCTTCGTAAGCCGGAACCTGCGGAACATCATTAATGAATTCAGAAAGATCGTCAAGAACGGGAAGTTCCGGAATGGATATCTCATCAATGGTAGGAGCTGACGATTTTTCAATGACGGGAGCGGAAAGATCTTCAAGCACAGGCGGAGTAATATCATCAAGTGCAGGCGGAACTATATCTTCAAGCACAGGAGGAACGATATCCTCAAGAGCCGGAACTTCCGGTTTAGTATTATCAGCTTTGTTTTGAACGAGCTGTTCGGCAACTGTTTGTTCAGGAAAAGAAAGTTCATCCATTTCTGTGGGCTGCGGTTCGGGTTCTGGAATATCCACGCCGTCGAAACCGAATATCTGATTGGCAACGAAATCCCAGTCTGAATTACCCTCAAGGCTGATTTCTGGTTCTTCTTCTGGTTGTGAAATAGTTTCCACATGTGCGGTTTTCAGTTCGTCTTCGGAGACGTTGATAACAGAATCGTCGTTTTCATACGCAGCTGAAAGTTCTTCATTGTCGTTTCCGTCGTCAGCAGGAAGATATTCCGGTTCTGGCGTCGGAATAGCAAACTGTGCCAGAAAGTCGTCCTGCACGATCGGAGTATCCGGCTTTTCCTGAACTTCTTCGTCTGCCGGTTTCCGGATAGCGAACTGAGCGAGGAAATCGTCCTGAACAGGCGGCTCAGGTTCGGGTTCTTCCTTTGGAACATTTATTGCAAACTGTGCAAGGCTGTCGTCGATAGCGATGCCTGTTCCGGGAATATTTTTCTGAGCGGCGAGGGCAGCTTCTTTTTCGGCAGTTTTTCTTGATTCTTCTTCGGCAGCCAGTCTTGCTTCTTCTTCAGCTTTTCTTGCAGCTTCTTCTGCTGCTCTTTTAGCCTCGGCTTCTTTTCTTTCGGCTGCTGCTTTTTCTTCTTCCTCCTGACGCTTCTGTTCGGGAGTTTTTGTTATTTTTGCGGTGGTATTGCCAAGGGGAACAATACCTTCGTCCTCAATTCCTTTTTTAGCTTTGGCACGTTCTTCTTTGAGAATTCTCGCCATTTCTTTCTTGTCGGATCTGATTATCTTCTTTGCAAGTCTTTCCTTGCACTTGTCACATGAGATCTCTTTAAGGTCGGTCATAACGTTGCCTATACGGTATTTTGAAATGTTTTCAGGCTTGATAAGAGAAATTCCGCAGCCGGTCTTTTTCTTGTCGTCGCTGCCGTGTATCTCATCGTTAAACGAAGATGTTACGAGTAAAATATCCATAATGATCTCCATCCGCCGGCGTAAACTTTCACGCTGGCTGCCGCTTTACGGCTGCGGCCTGCCGATTTCCCAAAGTCCGTGGCTGAGCGGAATGAATCTGTGAATGTTTCCGGAAAGTCGCACGGCACATAAATACATATATATTATACAATATCCTTCAAAAAAAATCAACAGCTTTTTAGAAAAATTCCAGTGAAATTATACTGAAATTAATTTTTTTGGAGAAAATAACAAATTGTTATTGATTTTTTTGTCAAAAATACACTGTAAAGGTTAATAACTGATTTGCACTATACTTCTGTGTATGATTCGGCAATAAATGCGTGTTTAAGCTGAAAAATCAGGATAAAACATGGTATTTATCATCAAATATAACAAATTTTATACGCTGATTTTGTGAAAATCCAACTATCTTTAAAAAAGAATATAGACAAATCGGCAGAAACAAGCTATAATAGAAGTAATGCTAAAGTTTAGGAGATCGTTGCGATGAGAGTTATTACCGGTATTGCAAGAGGCCGTCGTCTTAAGGCACCGGATGGGCTTGACGTCCGTCCTACCACCGACAAAGTTAAGGAGGCTGTTTTTTCAGCTGTGCAGTTTCAGCTGGAGGATACATATGTGCTTGATCTCTTCGCTGGAAGCGGTCAGATGGGCATTGAGGCTCTGAGCAGAGGAGCAGGGAGAGCAGTATTTGTTGACAGTTCCCGTGCCGCAATAAACTGCATAAATGATAATCTGCACGCAGCAGGATTCGAGCGGAAATCAGAAGTTATTTTTCGTGACAGCTACGATTATATCAGACTGACCAGGCAGAAATTCGGTATCATTATTCTTGATCCGCCCTACAGACACGGACATATTGCCGAGGTTCTTCCCATAGCAGCCAGGAAACTTGAAGAGGGCGGCTGTATAATTTGCGAATATGAGTCGGAGGCGGAAATCCCGCAAACTCCGGAGGGACTTACGCTTAGAAAGACATACCGTTATGGAAAGATTAATGTGACTATTTTTGAAAGCCCCCTTTCCGAAGAAAATAACGGGGAGGCAGAGACGGAATGAGAAGAATAGCGGTTTGTCCCGGAAGCTTCGATCCGGTGACGCTTGGACATCTTGATATAATCACGAGGGCGTCAAAGCTTTTTGATAAAGTGATAGTTCTTATTTCGAGAAATGCAGGAAAATCACATCCGAGTTTTACGGCTACTGAAAGAATGCTGATGATAGAGCGTGTAACAAGAGATCTGGACAATGTGGTTATCGACATTCTGGACGGACTTCTTGCGGATTACGTGTGCAACGTCGGAGCTATAGCTATTGTTAAGGGGCTTCGTGCTGTCAGCGACTTTGAATATGAGTTTCAGATGGCTCTTGCAAATAAAAAGCTTTATTCCGGGGCAGAGACTGTATTTCTCACTACTGCGGCAGAAAATATGTATCTCAGTTCAAGCGTTGTGAAGCAGATAGCTTATTTCGGCGGTGATATAAGCCACTTTGTACCCGAAATGATACTTGATGATATAAAACAAAGACTTATTAAAGAGAGGTAAAATTTATGAGTATTGATGAGATCCTGGAAGAAATGGACGAGCTTCTTGACAAAGCGTCTTCCATGCCTTTTGTCGCACATAAAAAGGTTATCGATGGTGAACGAATGAGGGAACTTATAAATGACGTCCGCTTGAATATGCCTCATGAACTGAAAGAGGCAAAGAAAATAGAGTTTGACTGCCAGAGAATCCTCAATGAGGCAAAGCTCAACGCAGAAGGAATTATCCGCAAGGCAGAAGAAAGAGCAGCCCAGATCGTTTCACGTGAGGCTATTATGATGGAGGCAAAGAAAAAAGCTGTGGATATGTTGACAAAGGCTCAGGCAGCTGCCAAGAATTTGCAGCAGAATGCAGCAGTGTCAGTAACAAAAATGCTGAATGATACGGAAAGTCATTATGCGAGAAACCTTCAGAATATCAAAATGGTGAAGCAGAAGCTTTCGTCTGCTCTTGCCGGAACAAAGCAGATCAGATCGGATGCTGACAAAATAAATGTATTATGAGAAAAGGACGCCGATGGCGTCCCTTTTTCCGCATTATCCTTCTTCAATGTAAACTTATAGTGTAGCGTGGAAAATACTTTCGGCTTTATACGGGAATGTTTGAGCTGAGATGATTGTACGCTTTATCTAAATCCTTTTCACAAAGTTTGTGAAATAAGCGTATTGAATCCACATAAAAAAATGTGGTATCATAATTATATACTAAACGGAGGTCTATTACTATGGATATAAGAAAAATATCAGCTGCCGCTGCAGCATCTCTTGCATTTTGTATGATATGTACTTCATGCGGTGATAAAAAAGCAAAAAAAAGTTCAGAATATACAAACAAAAATATTGTAGAGGATGAGACAAAAGTTCCGGCAGATACACCAGATAAAAGTTATGTAACTGATGACGGAGAGACAGCAGCAGCGGTAACTTCCGGTCAGGCGTACCTTGAGATAAGAGATGCCAGCGGAATACATCAGTATCTTGGCGGTACTGAGGAGAATCTCTGCTATAATGCCGTGGTTGCAGATATTAAAGGAAATGGCAGTTATACGGTAAGCGTCACTGCTGATTCTGCCGGATTTCGTGCGAAAGCAGGAGCCGACACAAAGCCGGAAGGCTTGATGTACGCTGCTCTTAAAGTAAAAGACGGGGTAAAGGAATGTCCAAATGCGGTTCTTACTATTGATTCGGTAGAAGTTGACGGCAAAGTTCTGCCGCTGGAGGCAAAGAACTATACATTTATCGAAATGGAAACCGACATTAAGTCCAATATCTATAACGAGTGGGCAAGTATGATACCAGCCGGAGCAGTATCGGCAGAGGGTGCAGTTGCGGAAGATAATACTGATTATTCGGCTGTTATCGTTTCCAAAGACGCTTTTACATCATGGACTGAGGTAAAAGTGAATTTTACAGTTTCCGGAATGTAAAATATAAAACAGATTTAAAAATATTCAGGCTTATACAATGTTTTTTCGTTGTATAAGCCTTTTTTTCTGTCCTATTACAGAAGAGTACTGCGGAGCTCTTCGGAAAGGGAGGAAATAAATGGAACTGACCGCTCAGGGGAAAAATATCCCCACTTATCCCATAGGCAATCTTTTTATCCAGGGAGAATGTTTTGCCGATACGATTTATATTACGGTAGATCGTTATTACGACAGGTGGGATCTTTCAGAATGCACTTTTTCAATAAAAGGCGAGACAGAATCCGGTGAAGTTATTACTTCGGCGCTGCTTTTTAAGCCCATGGAAACAAAGCTTCGTATTATTTGGCAGGTCTCAAATCTTTTTGTTCAGAATGCCGGCAGGCTGATGCTTGAACTGAAAGCTTCAAATGTGGTGAACGGAACGGTTAAATGCGTTGTAAAGTATGATATGCCGCCAGTATTTGTAAAGCCTGCTTTGGAGGGAACAAACGAGGTGCTGCCCGATACATCCGAACAGATAATTGCAGAGATCAACGAAGCAGCGGCAGATGGTCTTGCGGAGATACAGGCAGAAATTGATGCTTTCGACCTTGATTCTGTCAATCAGCGTCTGGATAATATGGATGCGGAGTGCGATGCATTTCTCGCCAGACCTGAAGTAATCCCCGTTACCCAGGAAGAATATGATTCATCGGAGCACAAAAGCAATTCATTATACATTATTATAAAGGAGGACTAACATGACAGGTACAGGAACAAAAAATGATCCGTTTATTATACTGACGGCTGATGATCTTTATTCAATGAATGAGCTGGGGGGAGCGGATATCTGCTGTCGGCTTGAAGCAGACATAGAACTGAACGGTACTTCGTATGCGGAGCATTTTACGCCCATTCCGGTCAACTGGTCATCGCTTGACGGAAACGGTCATAAGATAAGGAATATTTTAATTTCAGACCCGAAGAACCGTGTTTCTGCCTTTGACGTCATGGTTGACGGAACGATCAATATATCAGGGCTGATGCTTGAAAATACGGTAATGAACGGCAATGTCATCACACTTTTTTCGTCCGGTTCGGGAGTAACGGCGTCCATAGAGCTTTATGATTGTATGCTGATGCTTGAAATTTCTCATAACAGTTCAGATTCATATGCTGAAAATATAAGTATGCTGCACGGCGAGGGATTGACTGTTTCCTCTGACCTTTGTGTCATTTCGGTATCCGGAACGGTAAAGACGGGATATGCAATATTCTGCGGAGGTAATGTAAAAAGAACGCAGGTTATTGTTGATCTGCTGACGCACGATTCAAGCAACTACGATTCAACAGAATGCTCGCTTTTCCGGAAGGTGACTGCCAGTGATTCATGGATTACTGGTACTGTTAAGTGTGATTCCTCAAATTCATCGAATATGTTTCACGTAGTGGACAACAGGAGTTCATTTTCAAACTGTTATCAGGCTATTTCGGTAAGCAATATCAGCAGAGTTTATTTCAGCAGTACGTTTTTAAGCACTTGTTTTTATGATAAGGAGCTTATGGGAAACAAAACGTGCTACAGCACACAGGGAAGCAGCAGTTATTTTCATGGACTTACAACTGCACAGTGCAAAGATCCGGATTACCTTACATCCATAGGTTTTATCTGCGGAGGTACAAACAGTGGGCTTTGAGATAATTGATGGAAGAAATGATGGATATCCCTGCATACCCGAGCTGAGAGAATGCGATAATACAGGATTGATAAATCCGGTATGTGAGTTTATGTTCACGCCGGGGGAAAGAGGATATCCTGTAATCGCCCAGCTGCCGGAAGCGGAGAAAGGATTTACGGGTGAGCTGCCTGAATATATAATGATGTGTTTCGGAGAGCAGGTAAATGGAGGCTATCCATGGATAAGCAATCTGAAAACTGCTTTAAGCACATCGTATTCGTATCTGTATTTCGGAGACAAGCACGCAGAAAGACTGTATTATGAGGGGAAAGCGGTAAAAACGGCTTACTGCGGTGGCAGAAAAGTGTTTGACACATATTTGATAAGGGAAAAGATTGTATAAATGTTAAAGGCTTCCGTTTAGCTTCGGAAGCCTTTTTATTTTCTGCCGCAGAATAAAAAGCTTGTCAACAGTCAAAATGCCTAAAATATAGTTAAGCAATTTGCCAAAGTTTACAGTTTTATAAAAAATAGAAAAAAATTGCGTTTTTATGTTGCAATTATGTGAAGAGTGTGATATAATATTTGTATAAGTTTAACAATCTGCGGCATTAGTACAGGAATGCTGCGGCTGTGCTGTCTGAAAATTTGTATTTTGTAGAAAATCCCCTTTTTAGAGCAGAAAATATTACACTAAGTATAAAAGTTGGTGAATATTAATAAAAAGGGAGCGATTATTTATGTCAAAAAAGCGATTGAAAAATTTTTGCTAAAATGATATAATTGTTCTGTCAGGATCTATAAGAACGATTCTTAAAGACAGCAGTCCAAGCAATAATTTATGGAGGTGGTTTTATGAAGAGTTTTTCCTATGTTGCCCAGGACGCTAAAAACAAGCAGGTAAAGGGCATAATCCATGCGGAGAACGAACAGGAATTCTTAAAGAAAATTAAGGAAAAAGGTCTGTACGTTAAAGATTACAAGGAAAGCGATTCAACAGATTCAAAATCATTGTACAAGTTTAACACCAAGGAACTGGCATTCTGCTGCAGACAGCTCAGCGCCATGCTTACTTCCGGTCTAACGCTTGTAAAGTCAATCGACATTCTTTGCAAAGAGCAGGAAGATGAAAAGCCAAGAGCTATCTGGCAGGACATTTACGAGAATGTTCAGAAAGGTGAATCTTTCTCTTCTGCTCTTGAAATGCATGAAGGCTCATTCCCGGAATTCCTGATCTCAATGGTCGCCGCCGGAGAGTCCAGCGGTTCTCTTGATGTAATCATGCAGCGTATGTCCGATCATTACGCCAAGGAAAACAAGCTGAAAAATACCATAAAGGGCGCTATGACATACCCTATCATTCTTCTTGTGCTCTGTATCGTAATAGTTATTTTCCTTTTCACATTCATCATGCCTACGTTCATCGAAATGTACGAGGATCCTTCGACGATGCCCTTCCTGACCAAGTGCCTGGCTGCTATCAGTGACTTCATCAGAAAAAGATGGTACATACTTATTGCTATTGCACTCGCAATTGTATTCGGCATCAAATATGCACTCAAGACTCCTAAGTTCAGGCTTAAATTCGATCGTATGCTTGTAAAAGGTCCGGCTGTCGGTCCGCTTATCACAAAGATTTACACCGGTCGTTTCGCACGTACGCTTTCTTCGCTTTACTCCAGCGGTATTCCTATGGTGGAATGTCTTGAAAGAGCTTCGGCAATCCTCGGAAATTCATACATAGACGAGAAGTTTGTAGATGTTGTTGACGAAGTAAAACAGGGTGAATCGCTTTCGGCTGCCATTACAAGAACAGAAATATTCGAGCCGATGTTCTGTTCGGTAATTTATGTCGGTGAGGAAGCCGGCGCCCTTGACTCTATCCTTGAAAAGACATCTGAATATTACGAGGATGAATCAGACGCAGCTGTACAGCGTCTGGTAAGCATGGTAGAGCCTCTGCTTCTTATCTTCATGGGTTTGATTATCGGACTTGTAGTATGTGGTATTTACCCCGCACTCTATGGTTCATTCGAGTCAATCGAAAACGAATAAAACGGAAAGGTGGAAAGATAAATGCTTTCATTTGATATTACTGACAGAAATGTACGTGTTGTTAAGGGTACAGAAAGCAACGGAAAAATTAAGATCAGTTCCGCTGCTACCCTTGATGTTGAGGAGAACCTAATCGTAAACGGTCACGTTAAGGATGTGCCTAATGTGGCTACACTTATTAACGGCGTCCTGAAAAAACATAAAATGCCCGATAAGGAGGCTATCGTTTCAATTTCTTCCAACTTGACTATCTTTAAGGAAATGAACGTTGCCAAAGCAAAGAACCAGGATCTTCAGAAAGTTGTAAAGCAACAGATGCAGGCTGAACTGAACCTCGATGATTCCTACAGCGTATCCTATATTATAGTAGGAGAGACAGAGGCGTCGGGCGAGGGCGGTGAGGCTGCATACAGAATTCTTGCTACTGCCTGTCCTTACGAGATCGTAAACAGCTACAGAGAAGTATTCAAGCTCCTTGGCATTTCCCTTAAATCCGTTATGATCGGATGCAACTGTATTACAAAGGTTCTTCTTGCTGATACAAAGATCAGATCGAAGATGCCCCTCCTTGCCGTTCAGATCGACAATAACTTCATCTCACTCAACCTCTATGAGCAGGGATCGCTTTCATTCTCGCGTTTTGCTTCTATTGATGCCGCAGACTACGGATATTCGGATGACTACGTATTTGAGGCAGTAAACGAAAATATCTTCCGTATGCTTCAGTTCCACAGAAGCCGTCAGACAGGCGAGTCAATCGAGAACGTAATCTTCTACGGAGATACTCATGAATATGTAAGACTTACTGACGAGCTTGAAAAGCTTGATCTTAAAACCAGCCTTATTAATGTTCCGCCGCAGATCCACGGTCATGAAAATCTTGAATTTTCACTGTACGCAAACGCTATCGGTGCTATGTTCAAGAGAAGCAAAGAAATCGAAAAGATCAATTTGCTTGAAACGGATCTTGGTACAGCCGTTAAGAATAAGATCAAGGATGACAGTTCCGGAAATATTATCCTCCTCGGAGCAGTATGCCTTTCACTGATAGTTACAGGCGGACTTTTTGCTTACAACTTCTTCAAAAACAAGGGTATAGAAAATGAAATACAGGAAGTTCAGGATTATATTGACAGTGATGAAACAAATAATAAACTCAAACATCTTGAATATCTCGAACTTACGAAAGAGTCTGTTGACGCATATGCACAGAAAATGAAGAACGCCAACGATGCATTCTATTCACAGCCGGTTATCAACGGCGAAAAGTATGATATCCTCAAATCAACCATGGAGAAAATACTTAAGCAGAATAAATATAAGGATTATGTGCTTTGGGACGGCGAAAAGACCGAAGGCGAAGGAGCTGATGCAAAGAAAATCAAGATAGTTCCTACCATCGGCTGGGGCGACTACAATGAAGGAACTCTTTCCGTTGAATTTGATATTCCGCTTAAAGACAGCGAAATTCTCGATAAAAAGATGACTCAGGACTTCCCCCGTGAATATGTAAAAGCACTGGAAGGGCTTAAGGTAAAAGATATCAAAAAAGATATTACAAAGGACGATGATCCCGAGAAATGTTATTTTAGATATGTAGAATACAGTGGATATACATATGAAAAGGGTGCGACTGAAGAAGTAAGTCAGACTGCCGGTGAAACAACCGTGACGAGCAAGGAAAAAGAACCGGACAGAGTAAAGTTTACAATTACTGTTGAACTCGAAGGCGAGCGCAGCGCAGCAGCTGATTTACATCAGGAGGAGAATGACCTCCTTGTTGACAATTCGCTGGTAGAAAATGAGGAGGAAGATTAAGATGAAATTAACTTACAGAGATAAAGTTATTCTTGCCATAGTACTGGCAATTGCGATCTTCGTGGCAGGATTCTTCGGACTTATCAAACCAAAGAGTACCGCAATAAAAGACAATGAGGCAACTCTTGAAAATCTCGAAAAAGAAAAGACCGAAATTGAAAGAAAGATCAAAAGGATCAAAACAGTTTCAAACAACATTGATAAATCGTATCTGAAAGGTGAAGAAAACAGAGCCGTTTTCGTAGATGTTGACTTGATCGGATCTACAAACAGCCTTACAGGCGGAACAAAGAAACTTGACGAATACATGTATGACTATGCAGAAAAGGCACATGTAAAGATCACAGAACTTAAAGCAGATCCCACCACAGCATCTGCGCTCAATTACTATTATAAACCCTATGTTGAAGTAGCCGGAGCACTCCGTGAAAGCGCAGATATCAACGGCAACCTTCAGCAGGAAATCGCAAAGGAAAGCGAAGACAGCAACTATATTGCTTCAAGAGGCGTTGAGAATATCATGTCTACAAGATATGGTGTTACCATCGAAGGAAAGAAGAAGGAAATCTGGGATTACCTTTCAAGAATTGAGGATATCGACAGTGCAGTTCTTATAACATCCGTATCACTTTCAAAGGCAGAGGTTCAGGATGAAGATAAGAAAGCAACTCCTGCAACACCTGAGGGACAGACTCCGCAGCCGAACACTTCAACCAGCAGCGATCAGCCTGAAAACTGGGATGATGACACAGTACTTGAAGCAAGCATTGTAATTCAGCTTTATTCAGTATATGGAATGGAAGAGCCTGATACGTCTCAGGAAGCTGTAGTAAAGTGAGAAAAGACATAATCATACGTACCCGTTATTGAGAAGAAATTTACCGGAAAGGTGGTAAAAAAATGGAAACTGAGAAGAAAAGAACCCTAAAAGGCTCCATACTGTTTACAGTAGTCTCAGTGCTGGCTCTCATGACAATATTCATGACCAGTGCGTTAGCTCTGGCGGCAGCTGCAAACAAACGGGCTCACAAAACGTATTCGGCATCGCAGGCATCCTATACGGCAAGAGCAGCCATCGACAGTGTTCTTGCCGCTGTAGGCACAAATAATGAATTTGCAAATGCAGTTGAAAGTCTGCCGCAGAACGGCAAGTTTGAAGTTGAAATAGGAATCAATTCACCGTCATTGGGAAAAATCGACAGTGCAACTGTTGAATATGCAGGTAAAACAACGATTTTTGATCCCAATACAAAGGCGTGGACAGAAAAGAATCTTATAAAGATAACAGCAGAAGTAACAATGGGCGGCGAGACCACAAAGCTCGTATCTCATGTTATTCAGGATCCTGTAGTCAAGAGCGATGATGGTCCTGGATTCCTTACCATGGGCGGCGCCGGTGCGGCAAACGGCAACAACGGTTCTATTTTCGGCGGCGCATATTACGGTATGGGTCATGGCCATGACGGCGGAACGTGGAACGGAAATCTTACTTATATTGAGTGGAATCCGTACGACGGCAAGCTTACAACACTTGATGACAAGCAATATCTGACAAATGAGCAGTATGAGCTTAAGGATGTAAACAGAGTAGAAGCGTTCATGGTAGTAAACGGCAACTTCAGACTGCCTACATATCTGACGGTTCACTATACCCAGCTCGGCAAGGGCGTGCAGATCTGGGGTGATCTGGAAATGGTAAATGGCGGTATGACTGTCAATATGTCTGGTCCGCTCCGTAATGAAATGGCATCCAGATCGCTTAAATTCAATGAGATTCCGTATCTTTATGTTGACGGAAAAATTAGTATGTCCAATCAGGATTTCAGCTACGGAGACGGAACATATCCTTTTAATATCTTCTGCGGCAGTCTTAATCTTGACGCAGGCAAGTTGAATTCCTATGCAGATATTTATTGCTATGATAAGGACAAAACAACAACGATAAGAACAAACGATACAGCGCTTTACGGTTGGTCTGAGTCGCTTATTGAGGGCGGAGACGGCTATTCAAGTTCCGGCGGCGGAATTTTCTCTAAGGGAAATGTTGAATTTACCGGCAACAACGGAACTTATTATATTGCCGGCGACGTTAAGGTAGACGGTGATGTGAAGCTTGACAGACAGATCACTATCGACGGAGATCTCGTAGTAGGCGGAAAGCTCTCAATGAACAACGATAACATTAAAGTCAACGGAAAGGTATATGCAAATACTTACGAAGGCGGAAGGATCCAGACCCCCGGCGGCGACCAGCTTAAGGACGGCTACACAAAGAAGCCTGTAAGCTATATTATCGCTAAGGATGTTGCATATGAAGCTGACGCAGGTGACGGAACTACAATTCTTCAGCCTGTTGAATATATGTGGCTCAAACCGGAAGTTCTTGACGCTTTTGCCGGTTATACACAGCTTACAAATGAGGACGGAACTCCTACAAATGCGTATGATTTCGGCGGTGCAACAATACCGATCGAATATCTCATCATTGAAGACTGGGATAAGTCATTTGAGGGTCTTGAACCGCCTCCGAACTGGGGACAGCCCGGAGGACCCGGATTTACTCCTGGTCCTGACCCCGAATCACCCGGAACTGTTGAAGAGTTTGTTCCTGATCTCAATCAGGTAAAGAATTTCAGAGAGGGTTATTTTGATCCTACAGGCAAAGAAGTTACAGAAGCAGAAGCCAAGAAGCCAACCACACCGTTCTATAACGGAAATCAGGATACTATTGAGCTTCTTCCCCTGAAACAGTATTATACAGATACAGGTGAAAGCGCAATTTTCCCTGTATACGCAGAAAAGGAAACAATTCTTGGACTTTCAGGTCCTGTAAAGGGAACGGAAGGACATTTCGGAAAAGAAACACCCCAGGAAGTAAATAATCGTACATATAATGGTACAGCACAGCTTGTAGGTCATGTTACCGAGAGCTGTACGCTGACAGGTCTCTTTACCAAGGCAGTTACGATTGATGCAAACGGTTCTGATGTACACGTTCTTATCAAGAACGCAAAATTCCAGAATGATGACAATCCTTCCGAGGCAAGGATCTATGTAAATGAATTAAACGGCGGCAAGGTATACTTTACATTTGCCGGAGAAGTTGAATGTTTTTACGACAATCCTGCTGAAAAGGAAGAATCACAGGTTATCCAGACTGTATTTGAAGTAATGGATAAGTGGGGCATTGAGAAAAACGTTCAGGCACCGCAGGGAGCAATAACAAACGTTATTACTTCCGCAAATGCATCCGGAAGAACAATTACTATAAATGGTGTTGACGCAAAGCTTACCGGTATGTTTGACGGAGTTACGATCAATATTGTACCTCCCGCAGCAGATTCCATATGGATTCAGCTTGATAATTTCTATGCACAGAACGGTGCAAAAATCGTTATTAAAGATATTGGTGCTGACGGAAGTCAGATCGGCGGTCAGGTTAATTTCTATGTTACCGGTACTAATAATCACATGACAAATGGCGAGATTGTTACAGAATCGTTCCTTAAGTTTGCACATTCAAATGAAACGGTTCAGATCGTTACAGATTTCGACAATCCTACTCTCAGGGTAAAGGATGCCGAAGGTAAAGATTATCCGTTCATGACAGCGCCGAAGGTAAATATGTATTCGGAAAAAGGCGCTAAGTTCAAGGGAAGCAACGGATTCTTCATTACGGCATTCGTTCGTGCTCCTTACATGGATTTTGATGTTCCTACTCTCTCATCAGCTTATGATGGCTGCCTAAGCAGAATTTACTACGATGGAATCCGTATGGATAGGGCAGGAAACAGAAATGGTCAGGGTCCGGCTCGTTTTGGTGTTCTCGGATGTCTTAACGTTGCGTCTCACGATGCGCAGAACGACTGGCTCCTTGTATACGTAAAGGATTCTGCCAACGGTGGAATTACACTGGACGCAAACAAGCAGCATACTTATGCCGCTGTAAGCTATATGGATTATTAAGGAGGAGTGAAACATGAAGAAAAAGAAAAAGCTTAAGGGAATGACCCTGATCGAGATAATCGTATCTATTGCTGTTTTCGCAATGATTTCACTTATCCTTGTAATGCTCGGTTCATCAGTCAATGCGCAGCGGAGATCTGCAAAAAAGGTAAATGATAAGGTGGCATTTCAAGGTCCGATTGCCGAGGCTCAGAATGATGAAAATTCCCTGCTGATGAATGATGAATACGAGATCGTCGTCAAGAAGAAAGGTTCAGACAGCACAAGCTCAGTAGTAAAAGGAAAACTTTACAGTGCTCAGGGCTATATCATTGACGAGGATGGCAATAAGGTAGCAGATCCCGATGCTGAAAAGGCTAATCTCAAGTATATTGAGATTCAGAAGCCAACACCGTAAGGGAGGAGTATCTATGGAAAAAAAGCGAACCCAAAAGGGCTTTACCCTCATAGAACTCATTATAGTCATGGCAGTTTTCAGTATTTTGATGGTAGCTGTCATGAGTATAGTCAATCCGTTGTCAAAGGTTGTGAAAAAAGCCTCCATACAGGAGGCTAACACCGCAGCGGTAGACAATATGAAGCGTTACATGGAGGGATCCGTCAGATATGCGGACTGTATTGAGGTATATGTTGGTGATCTGACAGATTTTAATGGCAATGACCTTATACCTCCTATGGGGCTTGATGATGAAACCTATGCGGCAAGAAACTTTATAGAAAATCATTATATGAACAGAACGAATCCCGGTACTGAAGATCCGCTTACAGGAAAGGTAAGAATGCTGAAGATCGACAATGGAGATGCTGGCAGGATTACAGAGTATGAGTGGGATTTTGAAACTGGATACACTTATGTACAATTTGATAACAAAGGCAAGAAAGTGCAGGTACAAGATAAAGATTCAGACGGAAATCTCATGTACGACGCAGATGGAAAAGCAATAATGGTTGATGATTACGGCATAGAGCACGCTGAACTCAGTAATATGACTGTTGACAACAGCGTAATCAATCCGGTTTATTATGAAAATTATTCATTCTACTTTCAACCCGGCTACAATACAACGTCAGTAATTACTGATGAGTCGATGATAAACAGCATATCCGGTTTTAATACAGCTGACGACAAGCCTGACATATACTACAGTTCAATCGTTCCTGTGGATATGCCAAACGGCGCTAAATCGCCGAGTTTCAGTCCTGAACTGTTCTCTCTTACAGTAATGACCTACAAGAAAGACGGTTCATTTGGTCAGACAGCCGATGATGTTAGCACACCGGAGGACGAATCACAGCTGATATTCAGATCGCCGTTTGCAGTTTCCAATATCAATATGTCTCTTGTAAATATTAATTCATCGTTCAGCAGCGAAAGACCGAGCGATAAGTACGGTCCCGTCAGATGGAAGGGAAAGCCGGGCGGATACCCCAACAGCTTCGATCCTACCGATAAGGTTGACGTATCGTCGCCAAAGGACGGAATATGGGATTATGAAGAGATAAACACAAGACAGGCAGCTCTTATCAATAAGAGATTCTTCAGCTATCCGGAAAAAGACGGTGACTGCATTTACTTCATTTATACACTTCCTGATATGGAATAATTGAAGTGATAAAATTACAGAACAGGTAAAAAACAGGCAGCAGTTTTAATGCTGCTGCCTGTAATTTATTTGTTTAGTGCAACGGATTTTTCAGAAATCCTATGTACCAGTCGGCAATCTCATTTCCCCAGAGCAGACCTACCGCAATTCCTATTGCAAGAAAAGGTCCGAAAGCAAATTTGGATTCTCCGGAAACCATTTTATTTATTATGCCGCCAAGAGCGGCAGCAACTATTCCGATTAATGTTGAAACGATAACAGCCTTAGTTCCGAGAACAGCTCCGGCTGTCAGCATAAGAAGCGTATCGCCCAGTTCGATGGCACGAAAATCCTCCCCGAATTTTTTTCTGATAATCGGGCGGCTGATTTCGCCGATGAGGAAAAACGGAATGCTAATCACAAAAGCTCCGATAACCCGATTGAGGATCGTTACCTCGTCGGTGAACAGAGCAAGCGGAACGGAAAGCATCAGGATTACTGTAAGGATGATTTCACTGATTTCCATAGTATCCCAGTCCATAAATCCTATTACTATAAGGAGAGACATGATAATACAGGTTATTATGGCTTCAGCATTAATATCAATTACCCAGAAAGTCAATACATAGAGAATGCCGTTTAGAGCTTCGACAATAGGATATCTGGGTGAGATCTTTTCTCCGCAGCTGTGACACTTTCCACGAAGGAAAAGCCAGCTGAAAACCGGGATCATGTCAATAGGTCTGATTCTTGTTCCGCAGGTCATGCAGTGGGAGGAACGCTTTATGAGCGATTCGCCTCTGGGCAGCCTGATTATTACGACGTTAAGAAAGCTTCCTATGCAGATCCCAAGCAGAAAAATCATTCCGAGAAAGGTTAGCTGGAATGTTAAACCGGTAAATTCATCATGAAGCATATTTTTGAATTCAAACATGATTTTACTCTCCTTTAAAATGTTAATAATGTATATTACTATTATATCACATTATATATAAAATTCAAGCAATTTAAGTAAATTTTTAATAAGCGGAGGTTTATTATGAGAAACGAAAGAATTGGCGACTACCTTGTCAACCAGGGACTTATCACGAGCGATCAGCTTTCTCAGGTTCTTGCAGCACAGAAGGAGTCCAACGGAACAAAGAAATTCGGCGACGTTGTTGTCGAACTCGGATTTATGACCGAGCTGAATTTTGCCAAGGCTCTTGCAGGAAATCTGAGAGTTCAGTATGTCGATCTTGACAATATTGAGATCAACACAGAAGCCGTTCAGCTTGTTCCCGAAGCTCTTGCAAGAAAGCACACGGTAATCGCAATCAATGTTCAGGGAAAAAGACTTACTGTTGCAACCAACGACCCTGTAAACTTTATCGTACTTGAGGATATCAAGGTATCCACAGGTATGGATACTGTTCCTGTTCTTGCAACGACTTCGGCTATCAACAAGGCTATCGGCAAGTGTTACTCAATGCAGAACGTTGACAGCGTTATCGACAGCGTAAACGCAATGGGCGGCGACCTTGGCGAAATGTCGGCAGACGACGCCGAATCAAAAGACAGAGTTGAAAGCGCTCCTATCGTTAAGCTTGCAACGACAATTATTGAAAACTCTTACAGAGCCGACGCTACCGATATTCATATCGAGCCTTTCAAGACTTACACTCGTATTCGTATCCGTGTAAACGGCGACCTTGTTGAACTGATGAACATCTCCAGCGCCGTACACAGCGCTCTTACCACACGTCTCAAGCTTATCAGCGGCATGAATATCGCTGAAAAGAGAATCCCGCAGGACGGCCGTTTCACACAGGTCGTTGACGGAACTACACTTGACGTCCGTGTCTCCTCGCTTCCTACGGTACATGGTGAAAAGATCGTTATCCGAATTCTTTCAACAGGACAGATTGCTCTTCGTAAGATCACAGACCTTGGTATGTCGGACTACAACTATGCGATGTTCGAGCATATGCTCCGTGTTCCCCACGGCGTTATCCTCGTAACAGGTCCTACCGGTTCCGGTAAAACTACTACCCTTTACGCCGCTCTCGGAGAGCTTGCAAAGCCTAACGTAAACGTAATTACGGTTGAGGACCCTGTCGAAAAAGCTATCGACGGAATCAATCAGTGTCAGGTAAACACAAAGGCAGGAATGACTTTTGCCGCTGCTCTCCGTTCAATTCTCCGTCAGGATCCTGATATCGTAATGGTCGGAGAAATGCGTGACGCCGAGACTGCCGACATCGGTATCCGTGCCGCTATCACCGGACACCTTGTACTTTCAACATTACATACCAACGACGCTGCTTCGACGGTTGTCCGTCTCGTTGATATGGGCGTAGCTCCTTACATGGTTGCTACATCACTTATCGGCGTTATTGCTCAGCGACTCATAAAAGTTTTATGCCCGGAGTGCAAAAAGCCCAGAATGTCCACAGAAGAAGAAAATGAACTTATGGGTATTCCGCATTCTATCGAGATCTATGAACCATGCGGCTGCCAGGTGTGCAATAATACAGGCTACAGGGGCAGAACTGCTATTCACGAGATCATTCACTGTAATTCAAAGGTATCATCTATTATCGCAGCAGGCGGTACAAAAGAAGAAATTGAGGCTGCTGCAAAGGAGATCGGCACCAAACTTCTTCGTGACAATGCTTCTGAACTTGTTCAGGCAGGTCAGACATCAATAGATGAGCTTGTCAGGGCTACATTCTCCGTATAATCTTACCAGGGAGGAAATAATAAAATGGCTATTATCGAAATTCACAGAATCCTTGACGAGGTTCGTCTCCTCGGCTGCTCGGATCTTCATTTTACTGACAGGATCGCTCCGGTTGTACGTCTTAACGGTACTCTCAGGACAATGCGTTCCCAGTACCCTGAAATGGATGAGGAGGAGATCCTGGACATTGTTCATCAGATGACCAACGACGCTCAGCAGACAAGCGTAAACAATCACCATGACACCGATTTCTCGTTCACAACCAGAAGCGGTTATCGTCACCGTGTAAACGTATATTTTCAGAAAGGCAAGCCGGCTATCGCTATCCGACTTCTGAGAAACGATATCCCGACGCTGGAGGACCTCGGACTTCCGCCTATTCTTGCAGATTTTTCAATGCGTCCCCGTGGACTGGTGCTTGTAACGGGTCCTACCGGTTCAGGAAAATCCACAACTCTTGCCGGAATGATCGACTTTGTAAATCTTAACAAGAGCGCTCACGTAATCACTGTTGAAGATCCTATTGAGTATGTACACGAGCATAAGCGCTGCATGGTAAATCAGAGAGAGATCGGCGACGACGTTCCATCGTTTTCTCTTGCACTTCGTGCCGCTCTCCGTGAAGACCCCGATGTAATCCTCGTAGGAGAAATGCGTGACTTTGAGACCATCCAGGCTGCTGTAACCGCTGCCGAAACGGGACATCTCGTACTTTCAACGCTTCATACAACATCTGCCGCCGATACGATCAACCGTATCATCGACGTATACCCGGAGCATCAGCAGCAGCAGATCAGAACACAGCTTGCCAACAATCTGGTAGGCGTTATTTCGCAGACGCTTATCCCCAAGAAAGACAATACCGGACGTGTTGCCTGCATGGAGATACTTAACGTTACCGATGCTATTTCGGCAATGATACGTGATAACAAGATACATCTCATTCAGTCGGCTATTCAGACCGGTAAGCAGCAGGGCATGATGAGCCTTGACCAGGAACTTGCACGCTATGTCAAGAATAACGTTATCAGCGAAGTTGATGCACTTGATAAGTGTCAGGATAAGCAGGAATTCTATCGTTTCCTCTCACAGATGTAATCACGGCTGGCAAATCGCTTGACAAGAACTATACAAATTGTATTATAAACTGTTAATATTACATATATTAGAATTAACATTTAATTAATTTTCAAAATATTGTGCAATATGACGAAAACGCCAAAAAAAAGGTGGCTATTTACCGTTTGGATGTAAAAAATGCATTTTAAATGAAATTTTTTTCAGAAAAGTATTGACAGTTTATGAATAAAATGCTATACTATAATTACAGCAAGGGTAAAGGGAAAATAAAAAATCGCATTAGTTGGTGTTTCAATATAGGCAAATTTACTAACAGTTATTAAGATTGAATCATCACGGTGCATAGAGAATCCCTTGAACCAGAAAACAGTGTGCATGAACGACTGCACAAAATTATTATTAAGGAGGTTTTTCACCATGAAAAACACAAAGAAGAAAGGTTTTACACTCATTGAGCTCATCGTTGTTATTGCTATCATCGGTGTTCTCGCAGCTATCCTCGTTCCCGCTATGCTTGGCTATGTAAAGAAGTCCAAGATCACATCTGCAAACTCATCTGCAGCATCTCTCTACGATGCTATCAATACTGTTCTTACAGAGCTTGATGAAGAGGGTTATGATACTGGTTCAATCAAGACCATTGATCATGCTAAAAATGCTGTGACTGTTACTGTTGCAGAGGATGCTGAACCTTCCGGTAAGCCGGACGGCGGAGAAGTTTACAAGTCAATCAAAGAGTACTTCAATGAAGTTAAGAAGGTTGAATTCAAATCTAAGATTGCTGGCGGTACTTGCGCAGCAGTTGCTGTTAAGCAGGATTCAACATACACAGGTACAAAGCCTACTGTTGTAACAAAGAAGAACTATAAGAAGTATTCTAACAAGCTTGACGATGCTCTTACAGATGCATTTAAAAAGGCTGACGTTGAGGAAGCATCAGGTACATGATAAAAATTCAGAGAAAACTCCCACTATGTGGGAGCTTTCTTTATTTAATACTGTAAAGGAAATAGCAATGAAAAAAAGAGTAATGGTTCTGGCTGTCAGTGTGTCTGTTGTGCTTAGTGCCGGTCTTACCTACGGACTGACTTACAGCAAGTATAAACGTGAAATAGAATTCGGTAAAAAGAATGCCGATCTTTTGACTGCTTATGAGGATATAAAAAATAATTTTTACAAAATCGTAGATGATGAAACGCTGTGTGAGTATATGATAAAGGGAGTGCTTGATGCCTGCGATGAGGAATATTGTTACTTTAAAACATCCAACATGATGGATGAAAACCGTGTGAACGGGGCAAGTTCGGTTTCAAGGAGTGGTTTCGGCGTTGACAAAAACCGTCACGATGAAATTGTTGTCACTTCTGTCGAGCCGGATTCACGTGCCGATGAAATGGGATTGAAAGTAAATGATGTTATCACAATGATAGACGGTGAAACGATAGCGGAAAAGGGCGGTTATTACAAGGCTATCCGCAAACTTATGGGCAAGGACAGCACAACCATGAAGCTGCATATCCGCCGTGGCACGGAGGAGCTTGACATTGATTTCACACGGTACAATGTCATATCCGATTCGGAAAAAAGTTTTTACTCCGAGATAATGGAGGGCGATATCCTGTACATTCATTTTCTTCACTTCGACCAGAATTCAACTATTAGTTTTGAAGAAGCTCTGAATGAAAACGAGTTCAAGTCGGTTATTCTGGATCTGAGAAATAATCACGGCGGAGAAGTTCCCTACACCGCAGAGATTTTTGACTATTTTGCGGAAGCAGGAAGCAAAGTAACGTTAAAACACGAGAGAAGCGGCAAGGAGGAGATCTATTCAACCTCAACGGACGGAAACGAGATTGACTGCGGCGTTGCTGTTCTGGTAAACGAAAAAACGATCAGCTCCGGCGAGATACTGGCGGCTTTCTTCAAGGATACAGGCAGGGGCACGCTGATAGGTGAAAAGACATATGGAAAAGGCATTTTTCAGGTGCAGAATATGCTGGAAAGTATGCTGACGTATACCTATACTGCGGGGTATTTATATGTCAACGATATGCCGAATTATGATGAGGTTGGAGTGTACCCGGATATTGAAGTGATTATGGACGAATCTAAAATATTGACTCCGGATGATATTCAGCTTGAAAAAGCAATTGAAATTCTTAGCTGAATGCACAATAATAGCTTGCAAAATTTGTGAGATAAAACATAAATTTTTTGTTGACATTTTATTAATATTCTGGTATAATATACTTACATAAATGTAGCTGTTGGAGGCGTTGTTATGAAAAAACGAAAAGGCTTTACGCTTATCGAACTTATTATAGTTATAGCTATTATTGGAATACTGGCTGCTGTTTTAATTCCAACATGGAATACTTATATTTCAAAGGCACGGGTAAAGTCGCAGAATAATAATGCGAAGATAGTTTTTGATGCCGCACAGAAAGAATGTATTGACCTGAAACGCAGGGACAGAACTCTCCGTAATGAAATTAGACGTCAGCAGGAAATTATAAATTCTCCCACTCAGGATGATACGGCTAAGAATCAGGCGAATGAAAACCTGAAAGAAGCTCTTGCAAAGCAGTACATGACAAATGATTTTTATTATTATTTTGACGGAAAGAACGGCTATGCCTGTGATGAAAACTGTAACGATATTTCTGCATCTGCTGAAATGAACAAGGAATTTTCTGATGCAATCAAGAGAAATATTTCCACATCCAGCGATGTTCTGTACAGACTTCATATTAAAGATTATAAGGTAGTATCTGTGGTTACGGCTAAAACTACGGGTGATAATTCTATAGGAACTTACCCTGTTATTCGTGAAAAAAGAACCAGCGGTGGAATAAAGAATTTTGATATGAGCAAGGCAGAAAAGAACTATAACTCCGAAGAGGCGTAATAAAATTAAAGTGATATTAAAAGCATCCCTGTGTCAACAGGGATGCTTTTATGTCGAATAATGTTGAAAGCTAACATAATCAATCGCATTATGTTTAAAATCTTCTACTTGACAATAAATAAAAAAGGTGATATAATAATAAAGCTGTCGGACGAGAGGACAAGCGAGAGACGAAGTAAGTAAGGAAGAACTGGGCGAATGGAAGACGCTTAAA
>JAETSI010000020.1 GCA_021769725.1 Oscillospiraceae bacterium
TATTCAGTTGACTTCTGTGGAAATATCGGTTATAATTTAGATATGATCGTTATAAAGAAAGATCAGACAACAAAGCATTACCGCCGCCCTCGTTTTGTGGGACGGCGGTTTTGTTTTATATCTGATTTTTTGACACCCTATTTGACACCCATACTGTTGATATTTTGATGTATTTTTATGTAATTTTGCATACTTGGCAATATCTATAGAATATAAAGAAAAATCTCTCAAACAACGCATTATAGCTGTTTGAGAGATTTTTTGTTGGTGCCGCTGACCGGACTTGAACCGGTACGCTGTTGCCAGCGAGGGATTTTCGTACTACTCTATGTTACCATAGCCACACAAAGCGTGTGTTGTAGTCTGGACTTGGTCTTTACCATACCCTTTCGGACTTAGGTAGTCGGTGTAAGGTCTCTACACTCACCCTGACGGGTTAGCACGGCGTTCTGTTTGTGCCTTCGCCGTTTTAGCCGACTTCTACTCCACGGATTTCTCTGTGGGCACTCTCTGAGAAAAAACTCAGACGCACATTGCAATGCGTACAAACATCAAAGTCCCTTGTGTCTGCCTATTCCACCACAGCGGCATATCAACATATATATTATACCATGCAATTTGCGAAAAGTCAAGAAAATTTCTTTCACGTATTCAACAATACTTTTTGTTGAAATTTGTTTATATTATTTAAAACGTGGAAATATGACATAAATCACGAAAATACCTTGTAAACGAAATGTAATGGTGCTATAATAATGATTCGTTAAGAATTAAATCAAAGAAGGTAAAATATGGAATCAGTTTCAAAAAAACCAACAGAAGAAAAGCTCAAACCAAAACTTTTTTCGGTAATGAAAAATTATTCCGGTCAGCAGCTGTTTAAGGACATAGTTTCTGGAATTATTGTTGCTATAATTGCACTACCGCTTTCAATTGCTTTGGCTCTTGCATCTGGTGTAAGACCTGAACAAGGTCTGTATACTGCTGTTACAGCAGGTTTTGTAGTTTCATTGCTTGGAGGAAGCCGTGTGCAAATTGCAGGACCTACTGCTGCATTTGCAACTATTGTTGCCGGTATCGTTGCTGCTGACGGTATGGACGGTCTGATGATCTCCACTGTTATGGCAGGAATTTTCCTTATTATAATGGGACTGTGCCGGTTCGGCAGTCTCATAAAATACATACCAAATACGATAACGTCAGGCTTTACGTTCGGTATTGCCATAACCATACTCATAGGTCAGATAAAGGATTTCTGTGGTATGGATTTCAAAGGAGACTCGCCGATAGAGACTACTGAGAAAATAGCTGCACTTATCAGACATTCGGAAACCTTTAATTATCAGGCATTTCTTATCGGACTGATGTCGCTTATTATTCTCATTATTTGGCCTAAAAAGTTGAATAAAATACCACCATCACTTGTGGCAGTTATAGCGGCATCTCTTGTGGTTAAATATTCCGGTATGAATGTAAATACAATAGGCGATCTGTATGATATTTCTTCAAAGCCGCCGACGTTCAATATTCCTGAAATAAGCTTTTCAAAGATCAGGGCACTCATACCGAATGCTTTTACGATTGCTATACTTGCAGCGATTGAATCACTGTTGTCTTGTGTTGTCGCAGACGGGATGATAGGATCAAAGCATCGTTCAAATATGGAGCTTGTTGCCCAGGGGGCAGGAAATATCACATCTGCTGTTTTCGGAGGAATACCTGCCACAGGAGCTATTGCAAGGACCGCAGCAAATATTAAAAATGGCGGAAGAACTCCTATTGCCGGAATGGTTCATGCCGTTGTAGTACTTATCATACTTGTTTTGCTTATGCCATATGCAAAGAGCTTTCCTATGCCTGCAATCGCTGCTATTCTTTTTGTAGTTGCTTATAATATGTGCGGCTGGAGGGGAATAGTAAATACCTGTCAGCATGCTCCGGTAAGCGATATTGCAGTACTTTTTGTAACACTCATACTCACCGTCGTATTTGATCTGGTTGTTGCTATCGGTGCAGGAATGGTACTGGCAGCCTTCCTGTTCATGAAGAGAATGGCAGACGTTACAGAAGTTCATGGCTGGGTATATGTGGATGATGAAGATACTGATCCTGATAATATCACATTAAAGAAAGTTCCTGATAACACACGTGTTTATGAAATAAACGGCCCGATGTTTTTCGGTGCGTCCGATAAGTTCAGGTATATGCTGGATGATACGAATATTGATGTTCTCTGCATACGTATGAGAAACGTTCCGGCAATTGACGCAGCAGGTGTAGAAATGCTGGATAAGATCACAAAAAGATGCAGAAAGCACAATATTTCCGTTATTTTCTCTCATGTAAATGAACAGCCGATGCAGGCTATGGAAAAGGCTGGATTTGTAGAGCGGATAGGTCGTGAGAATTTTTGCAGTCATATCGACGGTGCGCTTATCAGAGCAGAAGAACTCGAAAATATTGCTAAAGAGCAACGAACAAAAAAATAAAAATCAGCGCTGTGGATGATTCTATTCCATAGCGCTTTTATTATATATAGTTTAAGAAAGCATTCACAAAATGTTTACATTTAACACCGCACATCTTCTGCTTTTTCTCGTTATACTTTATAAATGAGCCGATAAGGAAAAACGAACGGTTCAGGTATTATAAAATAATGACAGGAGGATTTTTTATGAAATTTAAAAGAATATTTGCAGCTGCAATGAGTCTGTGTATGGCTGCGCCGATGCTGGCAATACAGTCTCCTGCTGACGTATCAGCAGACGTAACTCTCATGGGTGATGCAAACAATGACGGAAAATTTACTATTGCCGACGCAGTTATGACAAAGAAGTGGATAATAGGCTCAGGAGAACTTGACAACTGGGAAAATGTTGATTTCTGCAAAGACAATGTAATTGACAGTTTTGATCTCAATATTATGTGCAAGGAACTTGTGAAACAGGGAGTAGTGATTCCGCCAGAGTTTTTTGCAAAAAATCTGTCGGACGGAATAAAATCGGCGGAAGTCTCCGGAGCAGAAGCCGACAGTGAATTCATTCTCGGACAAACTGAATTTGCTCTTGAACTGATGAAGCGTGAGATACATGACAATACCAATACTCTTGTATCGCCATATTCCGTTATGCAGGCTCTTGCTATGACCGCTAACGGCGCTGATGGTGAGACCAAAGCTGAAATGGAAAAGGTTCTGGGTGGAATGTCCATTGACAGGCTCAACGAATACCTGTATACACAGAGAGTTTCTCAGCCTGACGGCGAAAGCTGTAAACTTTCTACGGCAAATTCGATCTGGTCGAGAGATGCTGAAGGTCTGTTCACGGTAAACCCTGATTTCTTGCAGAAAAATGCCGACTATTATGGCGCTGACTTTTTTACCGCTCCTTTTGATGCTACAACTGTAACGGATATCAATAACTGGGTAAGTGAAAAAACCGATAAAATGATAACGGAACTGGTAAAGGACATTTCTCCTTATACGCTGATGTATCTGATAAATGCAGTCGCTTTTGACGCCAAATGGCTCGAACCATACATGGAGAACGATGTCGCCGATTCATACTTTACCGATTACAAAGGTGATGTACAGACTGCCCGAATGATGTATTCAACTGAGCCTTGCTATCTTGAGGGCGAGAATGCAGAGGGCTTTATGAAATATTACAGCGGCAAGCGCTATGCGTTTGCGGCAATTCTTCCTGATGAAGGTATTGCTCTTTCGGATTATATAAACAGTCTCACTTCCGATGAACTTAATCGTATTCTCTCTGAACCGCAGATCACTGATGTCAGCGCAGGACTTCCAAAGTTTGAATATGATTTTGATACCCAACTTAATGAAACGCTGAAAGATATGGGAATGCCTGCTGCATTTGATCCTGAAGAAGCTGATTTCACTAAAATGGCTGCTATAAACGCACATTTATTTATCAGCTCCGTCATTCACAAGACGCACATCGAAGTGACCGAAGCTGGAACAAGAGCTGCCGCCGTTACCGGTGTGGAAATGTCAACTGACAGCATTAAACCTGTTCCGGATAAAGAAATTATCCTCAACAGACCGTTTATATATGCTATTGTCGATACCGAGACACATCTTCCTGTATTTCTCGGTACTGTCGGAAGTGTTGAATAAAAGAAATTATATAATGATATAGATGCGTCGCAGTCTGTACGGAAGCACTGACGTACCGGCTGCCGGATGACATATATATGCAATTTCCTTGTAAGAGGACATCTCTCCCGGAAAACCGTGTCATACCGATGCGGTTTTTCCTTTACAAGTTTCCGGAATTGTGCTATAATATTCACAGAAAGTTTACAAATTTCTGCGCACAAACACGGCGAATTTCCGTTAAAGTATTTATAACGGATTATTTCAGGGAGAGGAGGGGACTTGTGCTGTTTGATATTGACGATCAGTATGATAAGATATACAGATATTGCTATCTGCGTGTTCACAGCAGGGAAACGGCAGAAGATATAACGCAGGAAACTTTTCTCCGGTTTATTGAGCGTCCACAGTATCATAATACTGAAAAAGCCCTTAATCTCCTCTACACTATTGCCGGAAATCTTTGTATAGACGAATTCCGCAAGGAGAAATCCCAGCCTATCCCGGATGACGCAGCGTCGTCTGAGGATATTGAAGAAGAACTGATATCGCAGCTTGCTCTTAAACAGGCTCTTGCATCACTTACGGAGCAGGACAGGGAAATGATTCTTCTGCGGTACATAAACGATGTTTCACCCGCTGTTATAGGCAGTCTCTACAATATGTCAAGATTCGCAGTGAACAGGCGAATAAAGCGGATATTAAATGATCTGCAAAACAATATGGGAAAGGAGAATATACATGAAGAAGCGTGATATAGAAAAACTCAAAGACGCTTTTGATATCCCCGAACCGGAACGCAAGTCGGAATTCATAAGGATTCACGGAGAGAAATTTGCAGAGCCGATCAATGACGTGCCCAGAAAGAGGATATTCCGGTATGCACCTGTTTTAGCATTGGCAGCGGTGCTTATAGGCTTGTGGGGAGTCATAAAGCCGGACGGAAGTCTCAGGGAAAATCCTGGAAAAAACAACATAGTAGTTGAGAGTACGAATGAAATTCCGACTAATGTTACAACATCCGCTGTTCCACAGACATCTTTGGTATCCTCAGCCGTGCAAACCGACAAGAAACCGATTACTACATCGACAGTTTCAAAGGGAGCAGCGCATATTCCGGAGAATGTCACGCAGCCGGTCAACGCACCTGATCAGCAGGAATCCCCTGAGACAACGGAGATAGTATCTGTTCCGTCACCCTCCACAGAAAGGACTTCTCCGGCGGTTACAGAAACAACAGCGAAAAAAACGACATCTGCCGCTGCCGTATCTTCAGTGACTACTGTCAGACGAACAAATACCGCCGCAACGTCAACGGCAAATAGGGTATCAGTAACAACTGTTCCACCATCCAATCCTGATAATGATGATATAAATAATCAACATCCGTCAACAGATGGTGAAGAAGATATGACAATAACGCCTGATATTGTATATACAAAAACGGGTAATATTTATTATATAGGATATGATGATATGCCAAACGATTCTACCACGGATTCCATGGGCGTGGACTGTGATCTGAGCATTAATGGCTATGTCATGGATATTATATATACAAAGGCAAAAAACAGACCGTACACGCAGCTTAATATACTTGTGACAAATGTAATGACAGATACAGGAAAGTTAAGCGTAGGCTGTATGATCTCTGTGTATATTCCCGGAGGTTATATGCCGTCGGATGAGTATTTTGCAATATATCCAAACAGAAAACCGTATCAGGGGGATTACACTGTCTATGACTGTGCCGGCATATCCAAATCGCCGGAAATCGGTGATATTTACAGTTTTTACCTTAACAGGGACGGAGAAGGTATTCCGGATGGAGCTTTTGTACTTGCCTCTGAACGTCCGGCCTCAATGAAAAAAATAGCATGAAAAATACCGCACAGAGTGTAAAATAAAGCTTTGTGCGGTGTTTTCATTTTATTTTCCGGTAATTATTTTCCCATTGGCACATGGATCGGTCATGATAATCTCTCCGACGGAAAGTGTACGTATGGTTCCGCTGAGTGGATTTTTTATACTATCCACATGAGTTGTGATCTCAGCTTCAACTTCTGATTTCTCAAAACTAAGGTCGGCGTCATTCATTTTGCAGTTTATCAGTCTGAGGCCACGGCAATAGCAAAACGGCTGAGTTCCGGTGATAGTACAGTTCTCAAGTGTCAGACCGTCGGAATACCAAGCCAGGTATTCTCCGTTTATTACACTGCTGCGGACAGTGATATTCCTGCCGTGCCAGAAAGCGTCTTTCGTATCAAAAACGCAGTTTTCAAACAGGGCGTTTTCTATGTACTGGAAAGAATATTTTCCCTTGAAGCGGACGTTCCGGAATGTTATTCCGCTGCTCCTCATCATAAAGTATTCGCTTTCGGCAGTTGAATCAGTCATTATAATACCATTTACCGACCAGCCGAATTCAGGCGAAATGATGCTGCAATTTTCAATACGGACATCCGAGCATTCCCTCAGTGCCTTTATGCCGTGGAGAGTGGAATTTTTAATATTTATCTTATTTGAATACCATATAGCTGCACGGCATAACTCGGTCATGGTGCAGTCTTCAATATCAAGACCGCTGTCATGCCAGAACGGATAGCGAAGATTGCAGAAGCAGTTCCTGACTGTAACATCGGAGCTTTCTTTCAATGCGCTTTCACCGTCAGAAGGACCGTCAAACGCACAGTTTTCAAGAGTAAGACCGTGACTTCCGTAAAGTGCTCTTTCTTCATCAAATGTCTTGTCATTAATTATCATTATTTTACTCCTGTTCTAAATTTTTAATATCTCTGTATTTATTGGGAGTGGTTCCCGTAAGCTGCCGGAACTGCCTCATGAAATATTTTTCGTCATCATATCCGCATTTATAAGCTATCGCAGACAAACTGACAGACGTAGTTATAAGCAGATATTTAGCATAGGAAATACGGCTTTCGATAACGTCCTTGTGGAAGCTTATGTCAAAAAGATTTTTGTACACTGCTCGGAAATGACCGTAGCTTAGGTGAAAATCACGGCATAACTGCTGTGCGTCCCAGTCTTTTTCAGGAGAAGCATACATCATGCTGCGCATATTGAGAAATGTGCAATACTGGGTGCTTTCCCGCTTCTTCGAAAG
Organism: Oscillospiraceae bacterium; assembly: GCA_021769725.1. Taxonomy (GTDB): domain Bacteria; phylum Bacillota; class Clostridia; order Oscillospirales; family Ruminococcaceae; genus Ruminococcus. The sequence goes on from JAETSI010000020.1 coordinate 7,242, forward strand.
AATGCGTATTTTTTCCGCAATTTCTCTGCTGAGACAGTCTATAACCGAAACTGCATCTGCTTTGTCATTGGGTACTACAGCCGATGCGCATACAGCTGAATCTATACCACAGTTGTTGATATATAGGGGAGAATGACTTACTATTGCGTTCATTTTGTCCATTATCAAAGCGGCATTTTGTTCGCTGTAATTGCCAACGGCGGCAAAGGCATACAGCTTGTCGGTTATCCGGGCAAGAAATTCATTTGAATTGTATGCAATCCGGCGGAAGTCAGCAGAAAGTTCGGTATCAATCCTCACTGATGTATGCAGTTCATCTATTCTGATATTGTCATAAAAAAGTCCGGTACGGATAAGGACAATAAGCATGGTATCGTTCTCGGAGCATTGTTTCTGAGCTATATCAAGCTCATTGAGCAGACCGGCACTGTTGTAGAGCCAGGTTGCGGAATCATGAAATTCAGAGAGATTGCGGCATTCCAGCAGTGTATTGATATCGTTTCTCATTTGCAGGCTGCACAGAGCGTTTACCGCCGTCTGATGCCAGCTTATAAAGGTACTGTCGTAGGAATCGGGATGGTTATACTGGAGCACGAGATGTCCAAGATCCTTTCCTGCCGAAAAAAAGGGAAGCAGATAATAGAACCCCTTTTCACCGCTGCCTGCAAGGTCTGGAGGAAAAAGCGACTTGCGTGTAAAGAACATTGGCTTGTCGTCTGCATCTTCCGGACTGGTTATACGATAGCATACCATAGTTTTGGAGTTGGTATCTTCGTCAGATGGGATATCATGTTCACGTGAGCACCAATTTTCGTACAGGCAGAGATATATTCCGGCGGTGTCCCTAATCAGATATGAATATTCACGGAGTGCAGTAATATAGTCGGTGAGAGAATGGCACAAAGCTGAGCGGTGTTCAAAGCATCCGCTGAAATTCATGTTGCTGTAGAACTGATCTTTCCTTACAAGATCAAGTTCTTTGCCAAGGAATTCGTGATCTGTACCGCAGCTGCAAGTCTCGCCGCAGACCATACATCCGTTAACGGGAATATCCTCCATTTTTATTCCTGTAATTCTGCCGTACACCATATTTACAGCTCTCTGACCGAGAGCAAAGCGGTTGCGTTGATAGGTAGTGAGAATAGGGGAGTGATATATTCTGTCGCCGATATGTTCATATCCGACTACGGTTATATCACAAGGGAGTGAAACATTATGGGAGAAAAAAGTATCTGTCATTCCGAAAGCCATGTAATCGTTGGCGCAAACCACAGCCTGTGGGAACTGACGTATGCCGTTTATGTATTCCAAAGCGAGCTTTTCACCGGAATCGATCCAGTAGTTGCCGTAGATGATGTTTTCATTGTCAAAAGGAATTCCCTTTTCCCGGAGCACCGACTTCAGACCGCAGATACGTTCCTGATTGGAATCATGCCATTCATAGCCAGCAAGCATATCTATTTTTGTAAAGCCATGAACTTCTGTCAGGTGCCGGGCAATATCGGCAAAATCAGCTCGAACATCGTTGTCAATACAGTCAAATCCCGGAATCTGCGCTCCGGTAACAACAACAGGAATATCAGATCGTTTTCTGATGTGCTGTAGGATAATAGATGTCAGGGAATCATTGTTAATGGATTCTGCCGTAAAAATAAGTCCGTCAATGCGTTCGGAATCTATAAGTTCATATATTTTATTTTCTATTTCAATTTCGGTTACATATTGGTAGAAGTTATAGATATTGGTGATAATAACGGCATCGGAACCGACTTTTTCAGCCTGAGAGAGAATACCGCTGAGTATTTGTTTTTGTTCCGATTCCGAAGCTCTGGATGTAATTATACCTATAGCGGGTCTTTTGTCATGCAGCAAGTTTCTACCTCCCATCTATACTATTATATACATTATAGCACAGGTGCATAAAAAAATCAACCCCAACGTTTTATTAAAGCAACACTGCACAAAGCTGTTCAGTGTCTTTTGTGCAGTGTTGTCTTAAAGGGACGTTTTACCATTAGAAAAATGTCTTCTAAAAATTAAATGCGTTCATCTGGGGATATACAGCTTTTGCACCGAGTTCTTCCTCGATTCTCAAGAGACGATTATACTTTGCGACACGTTCGCCTCTGCTTGGAGCGCCTGTCTTGATCTGACAGGTGTTCAGAGCAATAGCAAGATCTGCAATCGTTGTATCTTCCGTTTCGCCGGAACGATGCGAAGCAATTGCTGTATATCCTGCCTTATGTGCCATTTTGATTGCTTCAATAGTTTCAGAAACAGAACCTATTTGGTTGAGTTTTATTAAAATTGAGTTACCACAGCCTTTTTTAATGCCATACGAAAGACGTTTCGTGTTTGTCACAAAGAGGTCATCGCCGACAAGCTGAATTTTTTCTCCAAGTTTTTCCGTTAGTTTTTTCCAGCCTTCCCAGTCCTCCTCATCAAGAGCATCTTCAATGGAAATAATGGGATACTTTTCACAAAGTACTGACCAATGTTCGATCAGTTCTTCTGATGTAAATGTTCTTCCCGACTTTGGCTGCTTATAAAATCCAATTCCATTTTCTTTGTCTTTCCATTCAGAGGAAGCTGCATCAACAGCGATCATGAAATCCTTTCCCGCCACATATCCTGCTGCATTGACAGCTTCAAGAATTGTTTCAATTGTTTCATCATCACCGGAAAGATTTGGTGCAAAGCCTCCCTCATCACCGACAGATGTAGCAAGACCTCTCTTATTCAGAATTGTTTTAAGGTTATGAAAAACTTCTGCACACCACCGCAGTGCTTCCTTGAAAGTAGGTGCGCCAACAGGCATAATCATGAATTCCTGTGTATCGACTGTGTTTGCAGCATGAGCGCCTCCGTTCAGAATATTCATCATCGGAACAGGAAGATTTGTTCCCTGAATGCCGCCAATAAATCTGTAAAGCGGCATATCCATAGATGCTGCAGCTGATCTCGCACAGGCAATTGAAACTGCTAGAATCGAATTTGCACCCAGATTTGATTTATCTTTTGTGCCGTCAGCGTTAATCATTGCTTTGTCAACGGTGTAAATATCGGTTGCATCTATACCGCAAAGTATGTCATTTATAGTTGTATTTACGTTTTGTACTGCATTGGAAACACCCTTGCCGGAGTAACGTGACTTGTCACCGTCACGAAGCTCGACTGCCTCATATTCACCGGTAGATGCGCCGCTTGGAGCTGCTCCTCTGCCTGTTGTTCCGTCAGCCAGAACGACTTCTGCTTCGAGAGTAGGGTTGCCTCTGGAGTCGATAATTTCTCTTGCTGTTACCTTTTCGATTTTTGAATAATTCATAGTTATAATTCCTTTCACTTACGGTGTTATCTTGAATAAGAAGATATATCATTCAAAAATAGTATTTGTCAATATCGTATTCATTATTCAAATTATTTCATGAATAAGTTTGTGCCTATATACAACATGGATATTATAGCAAATATTTATATCTTTGTCGTACATAATATAAATGTCCTGCGTACAGCTGCAATTGTTGCCTGCCACGCAAAACACAAAAAAGTGACAAGCAAAATACAAAAAAATTTACTTTGAGTAAAAAAAGAGCCTCCTGAGTGCAAATCAGGAGGCTGCTTCAATTTCTTCCTTTCTGCTTTCGTCATTCATTCCATCGCTTGATTTTTCAACAGCGGCGTTTCTGAAAATTTTCCGCTTTGCCGCAGAAGTAATGATGGAGGATTTATTACTCTGTAATGAATTTTTTTGTATTGAATCTTTTGTATTATATTGTCCCTGATTTTCAGTCGGTGAATTTCAGACGGTGGAGAATCAAGGTACAGGTTTTCTACCCCTTGTTTTTCAACCGATGATAAATCGGCTATTTTCGCACGTCCACCCTCACGGATCGTGATAGCCTTGCGCCTTGTTTACGCTTCAATTTCATCAGCTTCTTCTTTGCCGATTGGCTTATCGAAAAAGCTGTACACATACTCAAAGCAATTGTGAATGCTCTCGTTTGGCAGGAGCTTTGTGCGGACGAGATAGCCCATATCCATGAGCTTGCCCACAGCATTGTGAACTGCCGTCCTGCCTTCTTTGGAGATAAAGGTCAAACCTGACATGGAAAAATTCCAATAGTTCGGCAGGGACAGCACCTTGAGAAGAAAGCCGAGGAGCTTATTCCTGATCTCCCTGTTCCGCAGGAGCTTGCTGCTGATCATTGAGTAATTTCCATCTTTTTTGACACGGTTCAGGGTAGCGTTATCGACCGTGTGAGTTTCAAGTTCATAGTCATACCGAGGGATAGAGTGATCCTTTTCGGAATATTCGTAAAAATTGTCAACAGTGCGTATCCAGCCCGTAGGGGATTCGTTCGGCATCTGTACGATTTTTTTTGAGATAGCCCCATTCTTCCAAGTTTGCAAGGGCGCTTTCAACGGCGGTTTCACCGTCGGGACAGACAGCGATCAGTCCAGCTTTCGAGAAATTCCACTCAGGCGGCAAATCCATCACCCTGTCGAGCAGACCGATAGCAGGACAGCCTAAATTCGTTGATCTGACAAAGCAGTTGCTCAGAACGGCATAACCGCCAAATTTATATACACGGCAAACCGTCTTTTGGATTTTTTCCTTATTGTCCATTTTCATTTACCCCGTTAGCTATATTGGAACATCATATTTGGGATTCGCAGCTTGTTTACTGCATAAACACAGCCGTAAGGCTTCCTGACTTCAAGGAGGAAACCTCGTTTTTTCAGTCCGTATACGGCATCACAGAGCTTATCATAATGATAAGCTGACAGCTCATTCACTTTTGTCAGTACATCTACTGTAGAGTAGTCGATTTCTTCTTTGTTCATCATGATTTGCAGAATAGTAGTCTGCATTTCGGTAAAGCCTAAATTCGGCACATCAATTGCTTTTGGATTTGACATAGAAATTCCTCCCTGACTTTCATTCTGAAAAAGAAAAACGTTCTTCATTTCTGAGAAACGCAGTACAATATTTAATTTTGGGCATAAAAATAGCGGACAGCGCTTCACTTCTATGAAACACCATCCGCTATTGTCCATTATTCAGTTTGTCAACAGGCTTTCTACCGTCCTTTTTGCTGCTTTTTCGGTTACTACCAAGTTTCTACCAAAAATCTTTAAATTTGCGATTTTTACGATTTCCCGAAACTGCGCAGTTTCACTGATTTCTACCATGAAAAATACCGTAAAGGTACTCAGAGTGATTTGAAAGTACTTAGAGGTACAATGGTTGTATTATATCATATCTTTCAATGCTTTTCAACTCTTGATCAATTATCGCTAAGATCATAAGGCGATTCTTTGTTTGACAGTGCAATATCCACTATCTTTCCATAAAATCCAGCTGGGTTAAGCATAATTTTCTCTCCGATAAGCTTAGCCTGAGTTATATCGGGCGCATATAACCTGAGATCCATAAGATCACAGTCCTTATCGAGGCAGCGGATTCTGGCATAACAGCCGTTTTCAACGGGAATGTATTCAATCTGAACTTCGTGTTCAGCCTTGATTCGGGCAAAATAGCGCATTGCTGCAAGAACGAGCCTGTCCCTGTAAGATTTTGGAGCGTAGCTTTTCAGCCGCCGAGCACATTCATACCCTTTTGTTTCAAGTTTAAAAAAATTTTTTCCGTCCTCATTAATCATTGAGATAAGCGAGTTTCGTGTCAGATAGTCAATAGAATCCTGATAATAAAAATAATTAATTGTTTCTGTGCCGATAGCAATTTCATAAAGCTGTTCGGTTTCAATCGGACGGTTGATTTTATACAGCAGATAACATAGCAGAATGTTGATAGTTGGAACATCTTTTATCTCTGTATCTGCCAGTTCTGCCATTTTAAAAATATTTTCTTCCTGCATAATATCACCTTAACAAAAATCGGGATAATCTATCATATGTGAAAGCAAAGCAATATTTACTGCCGCTTCGACACAAGGTACAAGTTTCGGAACGCTGCATGCTTCGCTGATTTTTAGCGGATCACTGTTTGCACCAGCCGGAAGAATTGATGGTGACACGGCTGCATTGAGGGTTATAGGCATTCCGGATGAGATGCCGCCCATAACGCCGCCATGATGATTCGTCTTTGTAAGGACATAACCACGTTCATTCACATAGTAGTCGTCACTGCTCTGACTTCCTATCATTTTTGCCGCAGTAAATCCAGCACCGAATTCCAATCCTGAAATGCCGGGAATCCCAAAGATCAGTTGTGCGATATTATTTTGCAGTCCGTCAAACACAGGAGCACCTATACCGGCAGGAACATTTACGGCAGTGCATTCTATAACGCCGCCAAGTGACTCACCGGATTTAGCAGCTCGTCTAATGTCTTCAGTCATAAGCCAACCTTTGAAGTCGTTTATTACAGGGAAATCCTTTTTCCTGATACTTAGAACAGCGTCCCTATTCACATTTACAGGATCGAACGGATTGTCCTTAACTTTATGTATGCTGAAGATATGTGCACCGGTGTATATTCCACGACGCTGAAGAATTTGTCCGCAGATCGCTCCGGCAAAGCAAATCGGGAGCGTGATCTGATCGACAAAGCGATTGTTATTCAGAATATCACAGAAGCTCATACGTTTGCCTGCGCCTGTATAATCGGCATGACCTGCACGCATGAGGGGATCAGGTGATTTTATTGTTACCCTGGGGTTTGGCAGAAAAGCACAGAGAGATGTACCGGTAGTTCTTTCGTTGACGATTCCGGACATTATATGTGGAACAGATCTGTCACGATGAGGATTATCTCCCATGATGCTCGAATTTCTTCGTGCCATAAATTCGGTAAGCTCTTCGGTGTTGATATATTCTCCTGCTGGCAGACCGCTGACAGTTATACCGACAGCCGCTCCTTCTGAATCTCCAAAAATCGAAAACGAGATCCTGTTATTCCAGATTGATGACATTAACTTTACCTCCGAGCTGAATATAGTCTTTAAAGAAATCAGGATATGATTTTTCGGCTGCTTCAGCTCCTCGTATCGTCACATCGCCGTCAACGGCAGCTGCGGCAACAGCGGCAGCCATAACTATCCTGTGATCTCCGAAGCTGTTCACTTCTCCGCCATGCATTTTTCCGGTCGGATGTATTATCAGTCCGTCGTCGGTGATTTCTGCATTTCCGCCGAGTGAATTAACAAGTGCTGCTGATGTTTCAAGTCTGTTGCTTTCTTTTATTTTAAGCCTTTTTGCGTTATAAATGACTGATTCGCCGCTGCCAAAGGCTCCCAGAACTGTAAGTATGGGCACAAGATCAGGGATATCCGAACAGTCTGCTCTGAATGATCCGATATGCCCGTCATGGCACACATGACCGAGAATTTCGAGAATCTTTCTGTCACCCTGTACGCTGTTTTCATTAAGATTTCTCAGATCAATGTCAGCTCCCAAAGCGTTAGCAACATAGAAAAATGCAGCCTGAGAGAAGTCTCCTTCGATTTTTTCATCGTGGGGAGTATATCTTTGACCTCCTTTAATCAGAAATCCGTTTTTGTTCTCATTGATACTGATTCCATAACGCCTGAGAATATCGATAGTGATATCAACGTAGGGACGTGATTCAAGGTGTGATGTAAGCACTATTTCCGAATTTTCTTCAAGAAGCGGAAGAGCGAAAATGAGACCTGTAACAAACTGGGACGAAATATCACCTTCGATCTCATATCTGCCGCCGATTAATTTTCCGCTTATAACATATGGCATCTCACTTGAGATAAATCTGACACCATTTTTTGAAAGTTCACGTTTAAATATATCTATTGGCCGCTGCGGCAGACGTCCTTTACCTGCAAATGTTGATTCAACACCGAGGGCTGCGGCAACAGGAATAACGAATCTCAGAGTAGAACCGCTTTCACAGCAGTCTATTTCTGCTTTTTGCGGGCATGATTCAATGCCGGTAACAGTGAGCATGCTGCCATCAACTTTGAAGTGAGCACCCAGAGCAGTCATTGCATTGATAGTTGCCTCGATGTCCTTTGACATATTCACGCCGCTTATAACGGAAGTTCCATGAGCAAGGGACGCGCATATCAGCGCACGATGAGCGCAGCTTTTCGACGCCGGAACTTCGACTTTTCCGGAAAGAAAGGACGGGGTAATGCGTATATCCATTTTTATTCCTCCATAAGTCTGCAAAATTCTTCTATCGTGACTTTTACAATTTCAGCGCTGCCGATTGTTTTGCAGACGATATAGCTAAGACTGCCTGAGGTACGCTTTTTGTCCCTATAGCAAAAGGGGAGCAGCTCGTTTATAGGAATGTCCGTTCCGGTTGGAAGAGAATATTTTTCCAGGCAATTTTTTAGCTTTTCATGGATCTCAGGGGAGCAGAGTTTTTCTGTTATCATGCACATTCCCGCAGATACGCCCATACCATGAGTGAAATTGGTGTATTCGTGCCAGCCCTCCAGTGCGTGACCAAGTGTATGCCCAAAATTGAGGATCATGCGTTCGCCTTTGTCAAACTCATCATGTTCAACGACGTCACGCTTGATATCAATACAGGTGTAGATAAGATCATCCATTGCTTCATGAATTGTGGCAGAGGTATGATTATTGATAAGCTCAAAGAGATTTTTGTCACGTATCATGCCATATTTGACTGCTTCAGCCATACCGTCAGAAAGGATTTCCGGAGTCAGCGTTTTAAGAGTGTTGCTGTCGCAGATAACCAGTGCAGGCTGTTTGAAAGCTCCCGCCAGATTTTTTCCGCCTTTTATGTCAATTGCTGTTTTTCCGCCAACAGACGAATCTATTTGGGCGAGAAGTGTAGTCGGGATCTGTACAAAATCAACTCCTCTTAGATAAGAGGCAGATGCAAATCCAGTTATATCACCCACAACACCTCCTCCGAGAGCAATTATTATATCGCTTCGTGTGATAGAGTTTTCACACAAAAAGTCAAGAATTTCTCCAAAAACGGAGAGATTCTTAGACTGTTCTCCGTTCGGGAATGTGAATGTACTACATTCAAATCCATTTTTTTCAAGGGAATCTGTTACGATTTTTCCGTAAAGAGCGCCCACAATATCATCCGTTATTACCGCAGCTTTTGAGGCTCCGGTAATTTTTCTGATGTATTTGCCGCTTTTTTTAATTCCGTCCCGTTCGATTATAACATCGTAGGGATGACTGGTATTTACATGGATTGTTTTCATAAAGCCTCCAGAATATTTCGTTCTCAAAAAAAGTAGTTATTTCTTTTAAGGCGACACTGTACAAAATACGTCCGCCTGAGATTCAATACTCTCCAAAGTCATTTAATGAGAATAATTTTTTGAATGTCAGTGGAGATTTTTAGTAAATTGTATTAGTTGGCAGAAGATTCCGTAAAGGGTATGCCCTCTTGTACCAGTGCTTCTTTAAGTTCATGCATAACATCGTTATATGCATTTTCGTCAGTGATGCGGACGCAGATGCTGCCTGACATTGATTTGAGTTCGCTTATAAAGTCTTCAATGTCAATGTAACCGTTATCATAGCGATACTGTGTTCCTGTCACAGTGATATCAACGATTTTCTCACCTCTGTCACTGATTTCCGGAATGGTGCCGGTTTCATCTTCTGTTTTCTTTTCGTCATTATTGTTGCCGCTGACAGAATCAGATGATGTATTACTGCTGTTTTTGCCGCTGCTGTCGTCTTTGCCAAAAAAACCGATATTGAAATGGCTCAGCATCCAGATAACAAGTGCGATTAAAACAACAAGAATCAAAAGCGGAAGTAAGCATCCGCTTTTCTTTTTTACAACGACTTTTTCCTGCACAGGCGAGGTCGGAGCAGCTTTCTTTTTTTGATTATTTTTTCCGGATTTTGCCATATAAATCATCCTTTCATTACGGCATAAGATATACAAAAAATGTCATTTATTTTTCTGTGCTGTATTTATATAAGCACAGTAAAAATTCATATATTCCTCTCTCACCATATCTACAGCAGTGTTCACAGATTTGACATCTCTGTAAAGAGAAGTACTTCCATCGTAGATAAGTGTGCACAGTATTACGTCGTTTCTTTTAAGATCTGCATTTTCAAGCGCCTGCATGATGCAGTCGCATATTTCCGTTTCAGAATAAATTTTTGTTTCGCCAAGCTTGCCGTTCGAATTGTAGATAATGAGCTTTCCGCTTAAATCATAGCATATATCAAGAGTTATGAGCATTCCGTTTTCATAGTCTGTCAGAGCCTGTTGATTGTCAGCGGCATTCTTGTCGATATTTTCAAGCATAGAAGTAAGCCGTTCAAGTTGATTTGTTTTTGTGTCAAGTTCTTCCCTGACAATTTCAAGCTGCTGTTCGGCAGCCGCAGCTTTTTTTGCTGCATTTTCGGCAGTCGTTTTGTCTCCGTTCTGAACATTCATCATTACCCAGAAAAGCATTATCAGTATAACATCAAGAAGGGCAGTCAGTTCTATAACAATGCCTTTATTTTTATAATATCCGTTCATAGCCGTTTATTTATGGAATCGAGGATATTAATAATATCCTGATCTGTGTTGAAATGATTTGAAGCAGATTCGTGAGAGATCACCTTATCATGGCTTCTGACGGAAAGCAGATCGTACTGAATGTCATGTGGATTATCATTATCGGACTGATTGAGACTGGTTTCACGGGGGATGGGATTTTTTGCGGCAGAGTTGTTGCGTTCAAGGTAGAGGGCAACATTTTTTTCGTTATCTTCTATTTTTGCGCTTGTCACGCCGTCAAGGAATTTGAAGATTATGGCGAAGATAAGTCCCCAGAACGTGGAGGTAAGTGCACCGTAGAAATTTCCTGTAATATTTCCGCTATCAGATACCAAGCCGAGAAGTGATACCACAGTTCCAAGGATGCCAAGCAGAGGAAATATACCCGTAAGATTTACATATATTGAATAAAGTCTGCCCATGTTGTTTCTCATTGTTACAACGTCTGTTTCACGCAGACCAGAGATATCTTTATCAGCTTCTTTCCTGGAAAGGTCGCCGTCGGGAACAAATACGGTCAGATGCATCTTATTATAAAGATTGTCCGCAGATTGACGCAGGAAGAAATATACTGCACCTGTCATAACGGCGGCAATGAATATAATGAGGTCGTATCCCCAGAAGTTCATGAAGATGACCGAAAATATATTTTTCATCGGCATTCCTCCTTAGCAAACATTATAGCATATTTAACATAAAAATGCAATAGTTTTCCGAATATTTTTCTTATCTCGTTGTCTTTAAGACTATTTTAAGAATGGTGGAGTATAATCTGAACATAATATGAAATCTTTCAGAAGATTTATAGCAAGGAGAACGATATATTATGAAAAGAATGACAATGAAAAAAATGGCAGCAGGACTTTCATCCGCACTTGTCATGGCATCTGCTATGCCTCTGAGCAGTGTTCCGGTTATGGCAGCCGGTGAGACTTCGTCAGACATAATTTACGGTGATGCCGATTGCGACGGTAAGGTTTATCTCAACGATGCCGTACTTATTATGCAGGCAATTGGAAATCCTGACGCTTACGGAGAAAATGGAACGGATCCTAAGCATATCACAAAAAAGGGTATAGACAATGCTGATGTATCAAACAGAGGTGACGGACTTACAAATCTCGATGCTCTTGCCGTTCAGAAGAAACTTCTCGGGCTTGTAGACGAGCTTCCGGAATCATGGAAAGAGGGGACAGATCCTATAACAACTGAAACTCTTATTCATCTTAAAGGAACGTCCATTGAGGTAGAGGGTGAGAACGCAGAAGTAAACGGCACGACTGTAACGATTACTCATTCCGGTATTTTTACTGTTGACGGAACTCTTGACGACGGTCAGATCGCTGTTGCAATTCCTGACGAAACGGCTGACCCGGAAACAGTCAAGATCTTCCTGAACGGTGTGAATATCACGGGAAAGAATGCTCCGGCAATTTTCATATCCAATGCGGAAAATACTTCTCTGAACATTGTTGACGGCACGGAAAATACAGTGACGGACGGCGATACGGCTTATTCGGGCAACTGGCTCGGCACCGGAGTAATTGAAGCAAAAGACGATATTACTATCAAGGGCGGAGATCTCGGAACAGGCGTGCTTAATATCACTGCCAACACCCAGGATGCTATTGTCTGCAACAATGATATTAAGTTTACCGGCGGAACGACAAATATCACCACATTGAATGCAACCGATAAAACCAATGGCGTAAACGGCAAGATATCGGCAACCGTAAAGGATACGGCTGTAGTAAACATTGATGCCGAGGGCGACGGTTTGAAATCATCCAAGGGCGATGTTTCTATTGAGGGAGGAACAGTGGTAATCAAGGCTGGAAATGACGCAATACAGGCAGAAGCAGCTATCAATATACTGGGCGGAAATGTCACGGCAGGCGGCGACAGAGGATTGACTGCTGTTACGGGAATCAATATCAGCGGAGGAATTGTTGTCGCTACTGCTACCGATAATCAGGCTGATTCTTCCCTGCTTTCTTTGTCACAGACAACAATGCTCTTCAATTGCGTGGACTGCCCTGATAATACCGATCTCATGTGGAAAAAAGCCAATTCCTTTGAGCTGTCAAATGGCTTTAAATGCAATTTTGTAAAGAAATATAAATATGTTCTTGTAAGCTCTCCGGAGCTGACACAAGGCGATTCATTGACGATAAAGAATACGTCTACAGGCAGCAGTGTTGTACATGGTGCAGATAATTCTACAGCTTTTGTTCCGACAGTCAGCATAAATGTGTTTGAAGATGTAAATCCGGGTTATGCTACAGGTCCTGTTGTTGATCCTGCAACGGGATATACCATCACTCTTGCCGACAGCGGCGTAACGTCGAATGCTCCGGCTGAAACGGCAAAATCTGACGGAAATGTACTCACGATAACACAACCAGGCGTTTTTGCCGTATCAGGCAAATGCGCTGAGGGACAAATCGTTGTAGACGTTGACAAAACAGCCTATCCCACCGGCGTTGTGGAACTTGATCTCATGGGAGCAGAGTTGACAAACAGCAGTACTTCGCCTATATATGTAAATTCTATTGGTGATGAAGTACAGATCGTTGCCAAGAGCGGCACTGAGAATGTTATTTCGGACGGTACATCCCATAATCAGACATACACCGATTCAGACGGAAATGTGAATACTGTTGAGGGTACAGTTTTTTCACGTGACGACTTGAAATTCAAGGGCACAGGAAGCCTCACAATAAACGGAAATACGGACGACGCAGTTGTCTGCAAAAATGATCTGAAGATCTACAACGGAAACATTACCATAAACGCCGCAGACGACGGACTGAGGGGCAAGGACAGCGTGACGGTAGGTAATGCTGCTGATATGGATTTCAGTACGCTTAATCTGACAGTTAATACAAAAAGCGGTGACGGAATAAAATCAACGGCAGTAGATACGGCAACGGCAGACAAGTCATATGGCGTGGTAACGATCAATGGCGGAACTGTGAATATTAATTCCTACGCCGACGGAATCCAAGGCGAACAGGATGTTGTCATCAACGGAGGAGACATTAAAATCTACACATATGAAGGCTCGTCATTCACAGGAAGCGGATCTTCCTCATCAAATCCTTGGAATCCCTGGGGCGGCGGAGGCATGCAGGATGGAAATTCCAATAAGACTGACATTTCCGCAAAAGGCATCAAGGCAGTTGGTCTCTATGATGCGGCAGGGACTACATGGCAGAGCGGCGGAAATATTACTGTCAACGGCGGAAATATCACTGTTGATTCCTCTGATGATTCGCTCCACTGCGCCGGTAACATGAATTTATACGGCGGTGTTATGCAGCTTGCCACAGCTGATGACGGCGTTCATTCCGACCATAATCTGACGATCGGAAAAGGAACTGCTGATACATACGACGATGTTACAATAATTGTTTCCAAGGGCTACGAGGGAATCGAGGGCATGAATATCGTTCAGAACAGCGGTACTGTAATTTGCAGTGTAACGGACGACGGATATAACGCAGCCGGCGGCGCAGATGGCTCAGGTATGGGAAATACCCCGGGTTGGAATCAAGGCACATGGGGAGGCGGCATGACTTCAGGCGGAAATTATTCACTTGATATAAAGGGCGGATTGGCACTTGTAAACGTAACTGATGGCGACCATGACGGTTTCGATTCAAACGGCAGTCTTACGATATCAGGAGGAATCGTCATCTCCAATGGAAACGAAGCTTTCGACAGCGACGGAACAAAGAGCTGCACCGGCGGTATCTTTATCGAAAACACCGGTTCAGGCGGCATGGGCGGCGGAATGGGAGGCGGCTCTCTCAATGCTACCGTTTCTGTTACAGGATCGGTTTCAAAGGGAACGAGAATTTCCCTTGTAGGCAGTAATAATCAGGTGATCGTATCGTTCGTTGCCGGAAAGAATGTCAGCAATTTTAAGGCTGGAGGTTCCGGAGTTCCTTCAGGAGCAGCTTTCTATACCGGCGGCACTCTCAGCAATTCTACTTACTTCCAGGAATATTACAGCGATCAGCTTGCAGCATATGGCGGAACTCTTTCCGGCGGAACAGTAATTTCCGGACAATAATAAATTCGTTTATACAAAAATAATGAGGGAGATTTTCTCCCTCATTATTTTTTTACCGGAATCAGGAATGGAATCTTTTTTATTTATTTCGGAAAGAGACTGGTTCATATTTTTTTCTTAGTGTTCTGATAATGCTGTCAAGATCAGAACTGTCAGCCAGGACATCGCATTCTTTGCCTGCGCCGATATGGAGCTTGCGATTGATGTTATAAAAATCCATAAGATAGCGTATCATATTTTCCGGACAGGAGTTTTTGTTATAGATTTTAATATAGCTGAATCCCTCATATTCATCGGCTGGAAAGCAAAGTATGCGGAAACGCTGCCCAAAGTTTCTTTTAAGCATTTTCTGATAGAGTTTTTCCACACGCTCTGTGTAGTCAATGAGCATTATGTAGATAGGGCGGTCGCTTTCGTAGGGATCTCTTTTTATATAGTTTCTGTAAGGTGAGCGTTTGAGTTTTTTGAAGATCGCTGTTTCCGCAGGATTGACAAGATCTCTGTAATAAATTATCATAGTATCATCACACAAAGCGCTGATAAAGCAGTTCATTCCTTCGTCACGAATGATGCCGACAATTTCGCTGCATGATTCATTTGAGAACACATAAGCATTAATGAAAGTATTTTCATTTACATCGTACAATGCAGCGCCTCCCATGACGATGACCGGAAGATCAAGCTCTATTCCCTCCAGAGGTTTCATCACGCTTGCCGGAGTTCTGGCAGTAACGATTGTAAATTTCATGCCGCTTTCAATCATTCTGTTTGTCTCAACCTTGGAAAAAGGTGATAAACCGCCCTGTACCGGGATAATCATATCATCAAGGGAAACAGCGAAAAGACAGTCTTTTATTCTTTTCCGTGGCAGTCTTGCCGAATTGACAGCAACGCCGACAAGAATGCCTGTTAGGGTATCCGTTACACGGTTAAATACGAAAACAAAGGGGTTGGGGTCAGTGAGATGATTTACTGCGATACTTAGAAAAACTACGCATGAAAAGAACGATGTAGGTTGTTTTTTCAGCAGAACCGTCGAGTAGAGAACCGGAATAATGAACAGAACGTTAAGGAGATATCCGGGCAGACTGTTGTATATATTGAATACATAGATTTCAAGAAGTATAGCAACAAGACCGAAGAAAGCTCCGATAAGCGTTCCCGTTGCACGCTGACCTGCCATTTTCATAGTTTTGCCTGTATATGGCTGAATGCACCACACGGCGGCAATCATGGAGTAGAACGGAATTCCGGTTTTCCCTCTCAGAAAAAAAATCAGATAGCATAAAAGCACTCCGGCAGCGGATCTCATTATCCTTTGCCCGATACGTGGAAATTTAGGTTTTGTCATTAAAAAGCTCCTTTTATCTGCCGTTATAGTGATAGTCAATTATCGTATCAAGATTTTCATATATAAATCCCTGTGCGCCGACAGAGAACATATTTACATAATATTCTCCGTAATTAGGGCCGTTCCTCAGTTCTGAAGTAATACCAATTTCATGTCCGGATGGAGAAGCTATGCGGTTTCCAAATCCGTTTCTTGCAAGCAGACCAATGCTTTCAAGCCAGTCATTTATCCATATACCGCTAATTCTTGCAAATTCATTCTGCTGAAGTACTCTGTTTATCTCATTAACCATACTTACCATAGTACATGGACCATAGTTTATTCTGAGCTGAGATTTTTGTTCTTCGGTGATAAACACTATTTGTTCTTCGTGACTGCGTATTGCTGTTTCCTCATCCCATTTTTTAATATTTATATCAAGAATTTCAGAAATATACTCAAAACAGGCTATCACTCTGTCATCTCTGACGGTTTCGTCGTCACTTATTCTAAAACCGGTTATAGGATTAATGCCGTTTGCAAGATTATCAATATACATTTTTGCACGCTGTATTTTCTGTAGTTCTGTCATAGTATCATCTCTTTTCGTAATAATGTATTTTAAAAGGAACTCTCAATAGTTTGAACGTTAACGGAGCCTTATTCAATATCTTTGGCAGATGGGATGCGGGGCGGAATTTGCTGTTTCATGCGATAGCCTATACCCCAGACGGTTTCAATATACTCGCATTTCGGATTGCATTGCTTGAGTTTTTTGCGTATTTTGCTTATATGGACATTGAGAGTATTGTCATCGGCAGAATTTTCATTATCCCATACGTTGTCGTAAATCATGCTTTTTGTGCAGGTACGTTTTGGATTTTCCATAAGCAGGCAGAGCAGAGCAAATTCATGGTATGAAAGGTCTACCGGATTGCCGCAGCATTTAACAGAAAAATCGCTGCGGTCGATTTCTATATCCCGGAAATTCAGCTTATTCTGTAAATTATTTGCAGTATTGTTTCCGGAACGAAATCGAGCAGAGATTCTTGCAAGAAGCTCATCGTTGTGAAAAGGTTTTGTGACGTAGTCATCAGCCCCGAGATCAAAAAGCTGAACCTTTTTATTTATATCATGTACGGCGCTGATTACTATTACCGGAACGTTATGGTGCTTTTTCAGTTCCCTGATTATTTCCTCACCGCTTTTTCCTGGCAGCATGAGATCAAGCAGGATAAGGTCGATATTGTTGCTGTGAGCCAGGAGACCTTCTGTGCCGGAATACGCACCAACTACCTCATAACCGCTGTGACGCAGAAGAATCTGGAGCATAGCGTTGATATCGGGATCGTCCTCGATAATAAGAATCGTTTTATTCAAATTTATTCCTCCCAGTGTGATTTTTGCGGATAAGCTGCATATAATATAGTAGACGAGGTGAGAAAATATGAAAAAAATTAAATGGTCAGACCTGATAATATTTGTAGTATCGGCGGAACTTGTAGGGGCACTGGCAGGTATTCTTGCCGGTAATTCGTTCTCATTTTATAAAGAACTTGTCAAGCCGCCGCTGTCTCCGCCAGGCTGGTTTTTTCCGCTGACATGGGCTGTGCTGTATGCACTTATGGGAATATCGGCGTATATCATCCATACTTCTGATGCAGAGGACGACGAAAAACGCAGTGCATTTATAATTTACGGTGCGCAGTTAGCAGTAAATTTTTTCTGGACAATAGCATTTTTCAGGCTAAGATCGATCGGACTTTCGGTTGGAGTCATTTTATTGCTGCTGATATTGATTGCTGCAATGATTCTGCGTTTTCGTCGTGTAAGCAAAGCGGCGGCATATCTTAATATTCCTTATCTGCTGTGGACGATCTTTGCCGCATATCTTGATATAGGCGTACTTGTGCTGAACTGATTCTTCTTCGGAACCGCTTATGCGGTTCTTATTTTTTCTTTGATTTCCTGTCTGAAACGATTTTTTTTGCTTTTTCGTGGAGTTCATGAAGAATTGAAAGAGTTTTCGTATCGTTTGGAAAAAGACGTTTCAGGAGAAAAATAGCTATAGCAAGCGTAACTATTTTTTCCGGTGAAACAGGCAGCCAGAGAAAGGCAAGGTACGCTCCTGCAACTGCTGTCAGCCATTTTATTCCAAAATAAGATCCCAGAGCAAAAGCAATATACGACCAGCCGTTGGTTATGATCCAGGCAATAGCGATACATAGAAGCAACCGTGGATTGGCAAAAAAGCCTATCCATTTTTTTATTTTTTCTTTTGTTATTTTTTTCATAAGCTGATTTCCCGTGAATTTTTTACTGAATATATTATATCATATCACAGTTTTTTTTTCAAGAATTTTATATGATGTTCATAGTGATTTTTTATAGTAACATTGCACAAAGCCAGCCGTGTGTTTTGTGTTAAAGGGTATATGCAAAAGCAAAATCCGGCACAGATTGTAATTTCTATGCCGGATATTTTTATTTTGTGCCGAAGATTCTATCTCCTGCGTCTCCAACGCCGGGAACGATAAATTTATCTTCATTAAGTTTTTCGTCAAGAGCACCTGTGTAAATTTCAACATCGGGGTGAGCTGTCTGAACCTTTTCAACTCCCTCCGGAGAACATATAATGCACATGAACTTGATATTTTTTACTCCGAGAGTTTTCAGTTCATCAATGGCAGCAACAGCGGAATTTCCCGTTGCAAGCATAGGATCAACGATAATAGCGTCCCTTTCGTGAATGTCATCCGGCATCTTGGAGTAATATTTGACCGGTTCTTTTGTGCCAGGGTCACGGAAAAGTCCGATATGACCGATTTTTGCAGCGGGAACAAGCTTTGTCACACCCTCGACCATACCAAGTCCGGCACGGAGAATAGGAATGAAAGCCAGCTTTCTGCCAGAGATTATTTTTGTTTTTGCAACGCATAAAGGAGTTTCAAGCTCGATCTCTTTAAGCGGAAGATCTCTTGTAGCCTCATAGCAGATAAACATTGCTATTTCTGATACAAGTTCACGAAATTCCTTTGTACCGGTGTTTTTATCTCTCAGCAGAGAGATCTTGTGCTGTACAAGGGGGTGTGCGATTATATGTAAGTTTGACATAATATCAATCCTTTCGGTTTTTTTCTTCAAGATCGGCTATGAGATCAATACGTCTCTGGTGACGTCCGCCCTCAAAGTCTGTAGACAAGAATATTTCGGCAAGTTCGCAGGCAAGACCTGTTCCCAGAACTCTTGCTCCGAGACACATAACGTTTGCATCATTATGCAGACGTGTGAAGCGTGCCGAAAATGAATCGGAGCAGAGCGCAGCCCTGATTCCTTTTATCTTATTTGCAGCCATTGACATACCAATACCCGTACCGCAGATAAGTATTCCCCTTTCGCATTTGCCTGATACGATAAGTTCGCAGACAGCTTCAGCGATAATAGGATAATCGCATGGAGCGCCGTCAGTTCCGAGATCCTCTATTTCATATTTTTTTTCAGTAAGAGCCTCGATGATTGCTTTTTTCATTTCAACTCCTGCATGATCGCATCCTATTGCTATCATTTTAATTCCTCCGATTTCTGTTTTTCTTCCATATCTTTTTCAGCCTTTACTTTTTGCAGATATGATACCTCCAACTTTTCAGGATCAATAAGCTGCTTTGATGCTCCTGCAAGGCATATTCCTGCTGCATTTTGCAGTCTTCCCTGTGGCGGAGCAATAATAAGCATAGGTGAACGGTAATCCGTGAAGAAGTCTGCACTGTCGTCGCCGCACAGCAGTGTTTCTTTACCTCTGAGAGCAAGAAATTCTGCCAGAGCATCACGTGTAATGATCTCTTCTTTGCCTGTCTGTTCGATGCAGTAACCGTCACTCCTGTAATTGCAGCAGTAGACCAGATCATTCCTTGCTTTCATTACGGCGCAGATATTGCCTTTGTGAGAAATATTATTGCAGGCGAGTCCCTCCAGAGTGGAAACTCCGCAGCATTTAATTCCCAGACCAAAGCACAGGGCTTTTACGGCAGCAACACCGATTCTCAGACCGGTATACGAACCAGGACCGGCTGCTACGGCAACAGCATTCAGATCTCCGGGGATTATGCCGGATTGAGCCATAATATCCTTTACTAGCGGCATGATGACCTGAGAGTGAGTTTTCTGGGTGTAAATTGTACTCTGAGCCGTAAAAATTTCCGTTTTCGTATCAAAAAGAGCTGCCGAAGCTGTTTTTCCGGAGGTATCAATTCCAAGAATCAGCAAATCTGCCACCGTCCTCTATAATAATTTCACGTTCGTTTCCGCCGGGAGAATTTATTGTAATATAAATAGTATTTTCGGGGAGAGACTCACGGATATTTTCCGACCATTCGATAACTGCGGCGTTTTCCTCAAAGGGATAGTCGTAAAAACCTGTTGATTCAAGATCTTCCTCCGAATTTATCCGGTACATATCAAAATGATATAGCGTTATATTGTCACCACGGTAGTCGTTGACAAGTGCAAAGGTAGGGGAGGAGACTACATCTTTCATTCCCATACCTATGACCAGACCACGTGTGAACGTCGTTTTTCCCGCACCGAGACCGCCGTTGAAAGCAATTATATCGCCTGCGCCAATCAGTCTGCCGAGCTTTTCTGCTGTCTTTATTGTTTCCTCGGGGGAATGGGTAATAATTTTTATCATATCAGAAAAGTCCCGAAATATTGCCTTCGTTGTCGCAGTCGATATTTATAGCGGCAGGTTTTTTTGGAAGTCCGGGCATAGTGAGTATATCGCCGGTGTAGATAACGACAAATCCGGCTCCGGATGAGAGGCGTGCGTCACGGATTGTAATCTTGAAATTCTTTGGTTTTCCAAGCATAGTCGGATTGTCAGACAGTGAATACTGAGTTTTTGCTATGCAGACAGGAAGATCACGGAATCCTATTCCCTCAATTTCTTTGATAGCCTTTTCAGCCTGAGCGGTAAACACAACTCCGTCTGCACGGTAAATTTCTTTTGCAATGGTTTCAATCTTGTCCTTTATGGACATTTCTGTGTTGTAAAGCGGCTTGAAGCCCGAACCGTCTTCCGAGCAGAATTTAATGGTTTCGCAGACCTTTTCTGCAAGATCAACGCCGCCTTCGCCGCCCCTTGCAAAGACTTCGCATATGGAGACTTCAACGCCCATTTCGGCGCAGAATTTCTGAACAAACTCGATTTCTTCATTGGTATCTGTGTGGAATTTGTTAATGGCGACAATAACCGGAACATGATACTTATGCATATTTTCAATATGAATTTTAAGATTTACAATACCTTTTTCAAGTGCCCACATATTTTCTTTGGCAAGGTCATTTTTGAGTACGCCGCCATTATATTTAAGAGCCTTGATAGTAGCAACGAGAACGACGCAGGCAGGGGATAGTCCGCCGAACCGGCATTTGATATCAAAGAATTTTTCAGCGCCGAGGTCAGAGCCGAATCCGGCTTCAGTGATGCAGTAGTCACCCAGTTTAAGAGCAAGCTTGGTTGCTCTGACAGAATTGCATCCGTGAGCGATATTGGCAAAAGGGCCGCCGTGTATAAGGGCAGGATTGTTTTCAAGAGTTTGCACCAGATTAGGCTTGAGTGCATCCTTGAGGAGAGCTGTCATAGCGCCGCACGCACCTATCTGACGTGCAAAAACAGGTTCGCCGCTGTAATTGTAGGCAACAAGGATGTTTTCAAGACGTTCTTTAAGATCGGAAATATCTGTGGCAAGGCAGAGAATAGCCATTATTTCAGAGGCAACGGTGATATTGAATCCGTCCTCACGAGGAACGCCGTTTGCCTTTCCGCCGAGACCGATAACAATGTTTCTCAGGGCACGGTCATTCATATCGAGGCATCTCTTGAACATGATGCGTCTCTGGTCAATGCCAAGCTCGTTCCCCTGCTGGATATGGTTGTCGATCATTGCGCAGAGAAGATTGTTTGCGGCTGTGATTGCGTGCATATCACCTGTAAAGTGGAGATTGATATCCTCCATTGGGACAACCTGTGCATAACCTCCGCCGGCAGCTCCTCCCTTCATTCCGAAAACCGGACCAAGGGATGGTTCTCTGAGAGCAAGAACGGCATTTTTTCCGATTTTTCCCATTGCTTCTGCAAGACCAACGCTGACTGTGGTTTTTCCCTCACCGGCAGGTGTAGGATTAATAGCAGTCACGAGAATGAGCTTGCCGTCCTTTTTGCAGGCAAGCTTTGAGAAGAGATTTTCCGAAAGCTTAGCCTTATAATGACCGTAAGGCTCAATATCGCTTTCACCGATGCCAAGATCAGCGGCAATTTCGGTAATTTTCTTCATCTGTGCGTTCTGAGCTATTTCAATATCAGATAACATAGTCAGTTTCCTCCATTCACTGTGTCTATCCGGAATTTCAGGGGAAGGATTTCCAGTCCTGCGCTGTCCGGAACGATATATTTTATTATATCACCATTTATAAAAAAATGCAAGCATAATTTAAAATAAGGTTATTTAGGCGATGACGCACGATTTTTGTACGGTATTGTCTTTACGATTTTTAAGACTTTTTTAAGATTTTAATTAAGTTTTTTTTCAGACCTTCATGATATAATTTAAATATCAAATGAAAAAACAGGAGGTATAATTATGAAGGAGATCATATTTCAAACAAAACAGCTTACCAAGCGATATAAAAATTTTACAGCTCTTGACCGTGTGGATATGACGGTATATCGTGAGGATATTTATGGACTTATCGGACGCAATGGAGCCGGAAAGACAACTGTTATGAAGATCGTAACGGGTCTTGCGGACAAGACGCAGGGTGAGTTTGAGATATTTTCAAAGAAAGGTAAGGAAGCTGACCGTGAAAAGCGTCTTATAGGTTGTCTGATTGAAAATCCGTCTTTTTTCGGTGGACTTACCGCTTATCAGAATTTGAAATATTATGCTTTGCAAAAGGGGATCACCGATAAGGAACAGATCGGCAGGGCACTTGATCTTGTAGGACTTACTGATGTGAAAAACAAGAAATTCCGCAAGTTCTCGCTGGGAATGAAACAAAGGCTCGGAATTGCTTTTGCCATGCTTGATAATCCTGATCTTATCATTCTTGATGAGCCGATCAACGGACTTGATCCAATAGGCATAAGCGAATTGAGGGAAACATTCAGAAAGCTTAATACAGAGATGGGAATTACTTTTATTATTTCCAGCCATATTCTTTCAGAGCTTTATCTTGTGGCAAACCGTTTTGTTTTTATAGATCGTGGGGTGGTGCTGAAGGAAATCTCAAAGGAAGAGCTAGATCTTGAATGTATGCGCTGTATCGCCGTTAAAACAAATGATATCAAAGGTGCTTCCGTCGTTCTGGAAAAGGAATTTGGGATCAGCAGGTACAAGATTATCGACAAAGAAGAACTGCGTATCTATCAGACAGAAATTTCTGCGCAGGAGATCAACAAAACGCTTATAAAGAACGATATAGGAGTCTCATCTGTCTATGAGACGGGGATTTCACTGGAAGATTATTTCAAGTCGCTTGTTGGGGAGGAAAAGTAAAATGTTTAATATGATAAGAGCGGATATATACCGTATAACAAAAAGCATTGCGTTCTATATTGCCATAGGAATTGCGCTGATTATGCTTGCATCAAGCATTTACATTGTCCAGCCCGGTTCAGTGGGACAGATCAGTGTCGGAGATGTAAGCACGACTGATTATATGCAGGACACAATAATCGACAATATGTCCTATGAGGAAATATCCGGACTTTCACTCGGGGATCTACGCAGGGAGATGCTGAATATCGACGGATATGCGCTTGATAAAGACATTCTTGCTTCAAATATGAATCTTTATTATGTCTTCATTTTTATTGCAGCTATCGTAATAACCGTTGATTTCTCATACGGAAGCGTAAAAAATACTTTGACATCGGCAATTAACAGAAACAGATATTTTGCTTCAAAGACATTGCTTGTAATGGGAATATGTATGCTAATATTTTTCATGAACACATTTATTTGCTATTTTGGCAATTACATTATCAATCAGGGAAAGGTTTCCTCTGATCTGTGGACGCTGACAAAAATCAGCCTGATGCAGCTTCCGGCAATGATTGCGCTTGCATCTTTGCTTATCGGTATTGCTTTCACATTCAGAAAAACTTCGGTTTTCAATGTCGTTTCCATCCCCTTTATAATGGTATTTCAGCTGATACTGGCAGCTGCTGTTAAGATTTTCAGCATTGATCCGAAAATTGCTGATTTTGAGTTTCAGATCATGATAAGCAAGCTTTCTGACGAACCGTCCGGAAGCTATATCACTCGAAGTTTTATTTACTGTGCAGTGATATCAGCGGTATTTTTAGGTGTTGGATTCACTTCATTCAGAAAGTCGGAGATAAAATAAATGATACTTTTTGCAGTAATTTCGGGATGTGCAGCAGTTTTTATGTTGGTTCTTCTCATCATAAAAAAGTTTGAAATCAGGAGTATAAAAAATCAGCTTGATAGAATATCAGCCAGCGACAGCAATGAACTGCTGCATTCTGACTGCGGAGGAGCAAATCTTATAAATATCATAAATAGTCTGCTGAAAGAAATGCGGAAAAGCAAAGCGATTTATTTGCAGAAAAGAAACGACATTGAGCAGATGATGGCAAATATCTCACATGATCTCCGAACGCCGTTGACATCAGCAATGGGGTATATGGATATTATCATAAATTCAGATCTGCCACAGGATGAGAAAGACCGTGAGATCGTCATTGTACAGCAAAGATTGCTGCGTCTGGAGGAGCTTATCAATTCATTTTTTGAGTTTTCAAAGATAATATCGGGGGATAAGTCGCCTGAAAGAGAAAAAATCGATATTATAGGTATTCTCCAGGAGTGTATTGCTCATTATTACGACGACTGTTGTGCCAGAAATCAGGAGATCCATTTTAAGTGCCGCAGAGAAAAACTCAATATCTGTTCAGATGAAAAAATGCTCGTCCGGATATTTGATAATCTTATCAGCAATGCCTGTAGGCATGGCAGCGGAGATCTGATCGTGTCCGTTAATGAAAACGCAGAAAATATCCGTATAATTTTTGAAAATGAGTTTATTGGCAGCAGGATAAATACCGACAGGATATTCGATGAATTTTATAAAACCGATATTTCAAGAACGGGAGAAAATACCGGACTTGGTCTTGCAATAGCAAAACAGTTCACGGAAATGCTGGGAGGAAAAATAAGTGCATCTCATGACGGAAAAGTGTTTGCCATAACAGTAGAATTCTCAGTAAAATAAGTAAAGGCAGCACCGCAGAATCTTTGTGCGGTGCTGCCTTAATTATATAAGTCATTTTTTGATGTAGTGTGAAAGCTTTTTCTTTCGTTTTTGTGTATACATGATATTATCAGCAGCAGTAACAAATCGGAAAATATCTTCGCCCTCTTCCGGAATATCAATAACATAGCCGGTGCTGGCACTAAGAATGAATGGATGATCTCCTGTCTTGTTTATTTTTTTAATATTATCTTCAATGGTGCATGTCAGATCCTTTGCATTTTTTTCAGTGTAATCCGCAGCAAATACGATAAATTCATCTCCGCCGAAACGGCAGTATATCTCGCCGGAAACGCACGATTGCGTAAGAACATCGGCAATATTGCAGATAGCCGCATCACCAACGCTGTGACCATAGGTGTCATTTATCTTTTTGAGACCGTCAAGATCAATGAACATAAGCATTATATTACGTCGGTTTTTCACGCATTCACTGTAGATCTGCGATGTAGCTGTGACAAAGCCGTTGCGGTTGTAAATACCTGAAAAAGTATCCTGAGCGTAGAGCTTTCCAAGACGGTCAACGGCGTATTCCAGAACGCTGAGTTTTCTGATGTTTTCAAGGGAATTGCTGAGAGCTATGCAAAGGGTTTCAAACATGGAGTTGTGCAGGGATATTCTCGAATTGCTTATGACCATATATCCCAGACATCGTTCTCCGAAATGAAGCGGAATGATGTAGTATAGTCTTCCATTGCCGCAGCTGTTTTCTCCAATATCCGGTATTATATCAGCCTTGCGTATTCTGTCGGAATCATAGAATATTCCGGATTTATATGCAATTGGTACGAGTATTTCATCGGTATATTTTTTGGGTATTTTGATTGATTCACTTTTCGGATCAATTCCTTGAGCGTGTGCCGAATGAGATTTCCAGTTGTCACAGAGACAAAAGTAGAATTCTTCTATGCCAAGTTCACAGACAAATCCTTTAAGCCGTGTTGTATACTCATCAAAATCACTGCATCCGAGCAGATCTGTAGACAGTCGGTTGATAGCGGAAACGAATTCAAGTGCATTTTCAAATCTTGTATAATTGCGGTAATTGAGCTCTTTGACATCGCTGATAGTCATGCTGTTTCTTCCGGAGCAGCCGCAGCTCTGTGTAAAGTGTGCGGACATACTGAGAACCGTGCTCTGTTCCTGTGGAAATTTATTAAAATGATTGTAAAGCGTTTTGCAGGCGAGATGACCGGAGAGTGCAAGAGGTCTGTCGACAGAGGTAAGTTCTATCTGATAATTGCTTATGTTGTAGGTATTGTCAAAGCCCGTTACGGCTATATCGTCCGGTACGAAATATCCATCAGCGATAAGTCTTCCGACAGCGGAAGAAGCCATGGTATCGTTGGCACATATTATAGCTTCGGGCATATCTTTGCCCTGAGCCAGAAATTCTTCAACGGCAGCCTTGCCGGAATGAGCTCTGAAGTCGCCGTAATAAATCCTGTCTTCATCGATAGCAATACCGTTTTCTTCAAGCACTTCAAGAAATGCGCTAAGACGGTCTGCGCTTTCCGGATTGTCAGCGGGACCGGAAATATAGCCGAATCGTGTAAATTTATGTACCTTGATAAGATGCTCGGTGATTTTTCTCATAGCTGTCTTGTTGTCGATTCCGATGTGATAAAACCCCGGAATATTATTGTCGATGCTGACAGCCGGGATACCGGCATCTTTTATGCGTGACAGTATATCTTTGATGACAGGTTGATGAGCGATGGTATTCGTAAGAAGTATTGCACCGTCAAAATTTCTGAAGTCAGGCAGGCTGAAAATATTGAATTCTCCGGAGTCATGTCTGGGATTTATCATTGCACCGCTGAATGAAACGAAAGCGGAAACTTCAAAAGAAAATTCGCCTATAGATGCGGCAATACCGTCAAGGATAGCGCTTTGATAGCTTTGATTTATCTCTTCTATAATAAGAGCAATTTTATAGCTTTTCATCTGGTCTGTCATTCCTTTTCGGTAAAATAAGATAGCTGTTACGACTGAACTGTAATTTCAGGGAATGTTTTCATGTGGGTTAGAAGAATGGCCGTAACATTTGCTTATATATATTATACAATAATTTTAGAAAAAAATCAATAGTTTTTTATAATAAACTTCTTTATTGTTATTAATATTTTGTTAATATGTATTTATAAAATAAATATATAAGGGGATTTGGAAGAAAAAATGCGGAAATCTGTAATAAAATGTATCACAATGACGAAAATTCAGAGGCTTATTGACAAATTCAGAAAAAATGGTATAATTAAAATGGAGTTATTTATAAATAACAAGACAGTTCCGACTGCGGCGCTGCCATTAGAATCGGAGGAATTTATATGAATATCTGGCATAAGATAAGTCCGAAAAGGATCAGTCCGGATCATTTTTATGCGGTCATTGAGATCGGTAAGGGCAGTAAGATCAAATATGAACTGGATAAAGAGACCGGTCTTATAAAAATGGACAGGATACTGCACACATCTACCCACTACCCGGCAAATTACGGATTTATTCCACGTACCTATTCTGACGATAACGATCCCCTTGACGTTCTTGTGCTCTGCTCGGAAAAGCTCATTCCGCTTACTCTGGTCAGATGTTATCCTATCGGCGTTATCAGAATGCTGGACAATGATCATAGGGACGACAAAATAATTGCTATTCCCTTTGACGACCCGAATTATAATATGTATACCGACATTTCAGAGCTGCCCAAACATATCTTTGACGAAATGACGCATTTCTTTACCGTTTACAAGGAACTTGAAAACAAGACTACAGCGGTAAATGAGATCGACCATGCAGATGTGGCAAAGCAGATCATAGCACAGGATATTGAATCCTATATTCAGAATTTCTGTAAGTAAATGAAAGGAGTATCGCACAGAATTTCTATGTGCGAAAATAATTTTATGACAGCTTCAAGTGAAATTTTATTTGGACGTGAATCAACAGTTGCCCCTATAGGTATCATTGCCATGAACAGCGTTACTGAGCTTGGCGGCAAGATCAATAAATATCTTGTAGAATGGGCACGTAACGGAGGAGTCGATGTTGATTCTTTCCTTTTGGAAAGTGAATGCCCTCGTTTTTCTTCTGGTGACGGAAAGGGGCTTATCAAGTCAACCGTAAGAGGAATGGATCTTTTTATAATTATTGACGTTGGCAACTACAATGTCAAATATGACTATTTCGGCATGAAAAATGCAATGTCTCCTGACGATCATTTCCAGGATCTCAAGAGAATAATCCAGGCGGCCAGCGGTAAGGCACACAGGATAAACGTTATAATGCCGATCCTTTACGGCGGCAGACAGCACAGAAGAAGCTATCGTGAATCTCTCGACTGTGCATTCGCACTTCAGGAACTTGAGGCTATGGGCGTATCCAACCTCGTTACTTTCGATGCTCATGATCCACGTGTACAGAACGCTGTTCCCCTTATGGGATTTGACAACGTTATGCCCACATATCAGGTTCTCAAAACCATGCTTCGTGAAATCAAGGATATTAATTATTCCAAGGACAAGTTCATGGTCGTAAGCCCTGACGAAGGAGCTCTTAACAGAAATATGTATTATGCTTCCGTTCTTGGCGTTGAAATGGGTATGTTCTACAAGAGACGTGATTATTCAACTATTGTTAACGGCAGAAATCCTATCGTTGCTCACGAGTACCTTGGCAATCCTGTTGAGGGCAAGGATATATTTGTTTCAGATGATATTATCTCATCAGGCGAATCAGTGCTTGATCTTGCTTATGAATTGAAGAAAAAGAAGGCAGGAAGAATTTTTGCTTATGCCACATATGCTATCTTCACGAATGGTCTTGAAAAGTTCGATAAAGCTTACAAAGACGGCATCATTGACGGCGTGTTTGGTACTAATCTTACATATAGAACTCCTGAACTTCTCAGTAGAGAGTGGTTCCATGAGGTGGATGTTTCCAAGTATATCGCATACTTTATAGAGGCAATCAACCATGATGTTTCTATCAGCAAGATCATTGATCCCCATGAAAAAATCGAAAATCTGCTTAAAAGTTACGGCATGAAGTAAGAATAAATTTATAACAACACCGCATGAGTTTTGTGCGGTGTTGCTTTTATGTGAAAACATTGTGAAATATTTACAAATCCATTGACAATTATTCGTCAAAGTGCTATAATAAGTTGTATTTATTTTTAAAGACACTATCATTAACTATATTTTTTAGAAAGGATTGGATCAATGCTTCAGCTTAAAGATATTGTAAAGGAATATGGCGGCGGCGAAAACAAGATTACAGCTCTGAACGGCGTTAATATAAGTTTTCGTGAAAGTGAATTTGTTGCTATTCTCGGTCATTCCGGCTGCGGAAAAACGACTATGCTCAATATTATCGGAGGTCTTGACCACTATACATCCGGCGATCTGATAATCAATGGCATATCCACACGAAAGTACAAAGACAGGGACTGGGACGCATACCGCAACCATTCAATCGGCTTTATCTTCCAGAGCTATAATCTTATACCCCATCAGAGCGTCCTTTCAAACGTTGAACTTGCTCTTACGATCTCCGGCGTTTCAAAATCCGAGCGCAGAAAGCGTGCAAAAGAAGCTCTTGAAAAAGTCGGACTTGGCAATCAGCTCCACAAAAAACCAAATCAGATGTCGGGCGGTCAGATGCAGCGTGTAGCTATTGCACGTGCTCTCATTAATAATCCGGATATTTTGCTTGCCGATGAGCCTACGGGCGCCCTTGACAGCGAGACTAGCATTCAGGTAATGGAACTGCTTAAAGAAATCGCAAAAGATAAGCTTGTTATTATGGTAACTCACAACCCGGAGCTTGCTGAGCGGTATGCTACAAGAATTGTCAGGATAAAAGACGGCAGTCTTACAGGGGACAGTGATCCCTTTGAGCCTGAGGAGGTCAAAGAACCGGAAGAAGGAAAAAAATGCCGTGTTTCAATGTCATTCCTTACGGCTGTTTCACTTTCACTCAACAATTTAATGACAAAAAAAGGACGTACTATCCTTACTGCTTTTGCCGGTTCGATAGGTATAATCGGAATTGCACTTATTCTGTCGCTTTCAACCGGAATTAACGATTATATCGGTCAGGTGCAGGAGGAAACGCTGTCCTCATATCCCATACAAATCTATAAGGAAAGCGCCGATACACAGGAACTTATGTCAATTATGATGTCCGAACCGGAAGCGCAGAAAGGACAGGACGATCCGGAAACGGTCTATGCAAATACAGATATCTATGAGATGTTCAATACACTTAACAGCACTGCACGCCAGGTAAATAATATGGCAAAATTCAAGGAGTTCCTTGATGATAGTCAGTACATTAAGGACCGTTCAAACGCTGTTGCATATGGATATGACATTCAGATGCCGATATTTACCAAAGATCAGAACGGAAATATCGTTCAGTCCGATCTCACTAAATTGTTCAACTCGCAGATGGGAACGGAGGAAACCCAGGAGCAGCAGATGTCCATGATGGGAGCAAGCAACTCCACCAGCATGATGTCTATTCCGGTTTGGGAGGAACTCCTTCCGGCTGACGACGGAAGTTATATCAATCCGCTTCTTGAAGAACAGTATGATGTTGTTTCCGGACGCTGGCCTGAAAGCTATGATGAGATAGTTGTCGTTCTTAACTCAAATAATCAGATTCCTGATGTCGTTACCTATGCGCTTGGTCTTAAACCGGCGGAATATATGAAAAATATTATTCTGTCAGCTATGCAGGGAAAAGAAATTGCAAATTACGGCGAAACACAGTGGTCTTTTGACGAGATCTTGTCTCAGGAATTCAAAATGATACTTCCATGTGAATATTATCAGAAGAAGAGCGACGGCGAGGGATATAACGACCTTACTAAAAGCTCTGTTGGTCTTAATACTCTCTTTGATGATGAAACCAAAGGTACAAAGCTGAAAATAGTAGGATTTATCAAGCCTGATCCGAATGCGACGGTAACGATGATAAACGGTTACCTTGGCTATACAAAGGGACTTACAGATTACGTTATTGAGAAAACAAATTCCAGCGAGCTTGTAAAAGCTCAGGTCGCAGATAAGGAAATCGATCTTATTACCGGAAAGAAGTTCAAGAGCAGCGACTACGTTGAACCAACTGATTCTGCAAAGATAATGGCAGCAAAAGCAAGTCTTGAAAATATTGATGATAAGCAGAGAACAGAAGCAGCACGCTTCCTGCTCGCTATTCCTTCTGATGAAGAAATCGCAGAAACAAAAGAAAAATATCTTGACCCTGCTAACCGTCAGGAGCTCATGTCAACTCTTAACGAATATGCACAGCTTGATGAAACGGGTGAAGTTACGTCAACTATAGATATGCTTGCTCCGCTAAGTGATGAAGAATTTGCAGGAGCTGCACCGCTTATACTTGAAAAGTTCGTTCCTACTTATATAAATATCGAAAAAAGCAAGTACTACAGCGGAATTTCCGACAATGATATTCTTGAGCTTTATAACAAGACAAAATTCTCCGATGGCGCCTATATTGCTTTGTTTGACGGATATACTTCCCAGCAGACATCGTCTTTCACATATGAAGATAATCTTTTCATTCTTGGTTATGCTAATGTGAATGATCCGTCTGTTATCAGAATTTATGCAAAGTCGTTTGAGGACAAGGAAGAAATTGCCGGAGAGATTTCAAGATATAACGAGGGCAAGCCAGAAGAAGATCAGATCAATTATACCGATCTGGTTGCGCTGCTCATGTCCTCTATCACCGGCATAATCAGTGGAATCTCTTATCTGCTCATTGCATTTGTCGGAATTTCACTGGTGGTTTCGTCTATCATGATAGGAATTATCACATACATCTCCGTTCTTGAACGTACACGTGAAATCGGAATACTCCGTGCAATGGGTGCTTCCAAGCACGATGTAAAGACCGTGTTCAACGCAGAAACAATGCTTGTCGGACTTACTGCCGGAATCATGGGTATACTGATATCCGTTCTGTTGACGATACCTATTAATATGGTGATACATCATGTAACAGATCTTGACACACTCAGGGCGCATGTTCCTGTAGCCGGGGCTGTTATTCTCGTGGTTATAAGTATGCTTCTCACTCTTATATCAGGACTTATTCCTGCAAGTGTTGCGGCTAAGAAAGATCCTGTTGAAGCATTGAGAACAGAATAATACAGAACACTTTATATTAAAGTCGTATGATTTGGGCTGCCTCTCGTGAGGCAGCCCAATTAATTGATATGAAGTTACAAATGTGATTTTTCAAGCGGTTGACAAAATCTGCAGAGCGGATCCCATTGGCAGTTCCCACATATTGTTCTGCGATATCCGGCATTTATTATTTTATCATGCACCTGCTTTCTGAAATCTTTCCAGTGGAGAATATCGGCAGAGTTCAGACCGCAGAATGCTAAAACTGATTTGTCATATTCAAGAACTTTTTCATCTGAACCGCATATGCCGTTATGGCAGTGCGGACAGCTCCGGCAGATTATGTCTGCTCCGGTCACCAGTGTTATCATTGGATTTTCCGATTCAAGATGTCTGATGACAGCAGTCATATTTTCAGTGAAATCCGGACTGTATCCTTTTCCTACAAAAAAAGCAACGCATAGTCCGTGGTGGGGTCTGAGGCTATATCCCTGCATATTTTTTGATCCTTTCACTGATTACCGCGGCGAGAGCCAGTTTGACAAGATCGGGGATAACAAATGGAACAACGCACCATTTCAGCGCCTGTCCGATAGTTACAGCCCCTGTTTTGTCGGTGTAAACAAGAATGAACCATGCTGTTCCGAAAACATACATAACGGCGATCCCGATTATCATGGCTGCGATACGTACGGATATATGTCTGACAGGAAGTTTTTCCGTTCCCCAACATATCAGGGTTATAAAAATAAAACCGAGCATATATCCTCCCGTAGTTCCGAGAATGATCCCTATACCGCCGGAAGGACCTTGGAATACGGGGACTCCGACAGCTCCGATAAGCAGATAGGCAAGCACTGCAAACAGACTGTTCCTGCCGCCCAGGAGGGAAACGGCGCAGAAAACGGCGAACGTCTGAAGTGTAAACGGAACTGTGGACGGAATAGATATCCATGAGCAGACTGCCATAAGTGCGGTCATCATGGCAGTGAAAACAAGTTCCTTTGTTGTGAATTTACTTTTTTTGACAGCTTCTGACATAAATAACTCCTTTCAAAGTTGAAACTCGTACCAGTATGTATTACAGTTTCCTGGTACGGGTTTTATTATATCACAGCTGAGATATTTTGTCAACCATTTTTTGAAATTTGGTTGACAGATTTTTTCTGATGCCTGAGACGGTTGATGTTTCGTTCAAAGCCGCCGCTGTCAAGAAGATCAGCCAGAAAGAACTGTTCAAGCAAAGGGACTGTACAGGTGTAGAATCCTGCTTTTTCATTGTACAATGGCAGATATTCCAATGGAAGCAGCATATATCCTGCACGTATGGACGGCGCAACAGTCTGGGAAAACGTGTTTACGTAAATAACGTTTTTGCCTCCGCTCATTGAAAAAAGAGTCTCGGGAGCTGTTCCTGTCAGGGCAAATTCAGAATCGTAGTCATCCTCTATGATAACAGCACCACGCCGTTCAGCCCAAGCTGTGTACTCACGGCGGCGGTTCGCAGAAGCAGTTATTCCACTTGGAAAGCTGTTAAATGGTGTTACATGAAGCACAGACGCATTTGTCCTTTCAAGTTCGTCGGGACAGATTCCCTCGTTGTCCATTTTCAGCATATGGCAGTGTGCTCCATTTGCCGTATATACGGCACGAATTTTTTCGTATGACGGGTCTTCAAGAGCGATCACACGGTCACGTCCAAGCATCTGAATGCATATGCCGTAGAGATATTCAGCTCCAGATCCGATTATTATTTGATCTGGAGAAGCTGTTATATTACGGCTTCTGATCAGATATCTTGAAATTGCTTCTCTGAGCCAGGTGCTGCCGTTGCTGGGTGATTTACGGAGAATATTTTCTCCCATTGAGGAGAGAACTCTTCTTATCCCGGCGGCATAAACAGAAAAGGGGATAAGCGTATCAGAATCGCCGGATGTTTCACTGGAAAAATTCATCTTTGGAGTTTGAATTTCCGCTGTGGGAAAACTGTTTTCGGGACTGTAGATAACATAACATCCACTTCTCTCACGAGTGCGGCAGTAGTCCTCGTCGCAGAGAACCGAGTAGGCGTGCTCGATCGTAGCAACACTGACTCCACAATCCGCTGCCAAGGTGCGCTTTGAGGGAAGTTTTGTTCCCTCCGGAAATGCTCCGCTTATGATTTTATTGCGCAGCTCACGGTATATCTGCAAATAAACGGGTACATCATCATTCTGATTGACAATAAGCTGCATAAAATTCATCTCCTTTCACAAATATTATATCACAATATTAGTTATTTCGTCAACTTTATGGAGAATGTTGTCTTCCATATTTCCTGCCAAAGGGAAGAATATGTATACTTTTGTGATAATATCATGATTATTTTTCCATTCATGTTGAAATAATAATATCAGTGTGATATAATAATTATGATATAAATAAAATATACGAGGTGTTAAAATGAAAAAAGAAAAAAGCGAACCTGCCGTGAAAACCTCGCCGGAGAGGATAGATACAGACATAGAAACCGGACTGACATCTGAACAAGCGGCAAGACGGAAAGCCGATGGTTATGATAACAAACCTGTTGAATCACCCTCAAAATCTGTTAAGGAGATCTGTGCAGGTAATATTTTCACCGGATTCAACTTTCTTTTTGCTGCACTTTCGGTGCTTCTTATCGCAGTTGGTTCATATCGTGACCTTACGTTTATGCCTATTATTATTGCCAATACGCTTATAGGTATTTTTCAGGAGCTGCGTTCAAAATCCGTTCTTGACAAGCTGACCATGCTGAACGCTCCTGTTACCACAGTTATACGTGACGGATGTGAGATAAGTGTTCCATCCAAGGAACTTGTGCTGGATGATATAGCCGTGTTCCGTGCTGGAAATCAGATAAGTGCAGACGCCGTCGTTGTAAGCGGCAGCGTTTCGGTCAACGAGTCGCTTCTTACCGGAGAATCGGATGAGATTATTAAAAATCCGGGGGACAGGCTCATGTCCGGAAGCTTTATAGTTTCTGGTTCATGCCGTGCAAAGCTCGAAAAAGTGGGCAGCGAGTCATATATATCACAATTGACACTACAGGCTAAGAAAGCTAAAAAAGGCGAGCAGTCAGAGATGATACGCTCCCTCAGCAGAATCGTCACCACAGCCGGAATAATTATTGTGCCTCTCGGTTCGGTCATGTTTATGCAGCAGTACCATATTACTGAAAATATCAAGACCAGCGTTCAGTCGATGGTTGCATCCGTCATTGGAATGATACCGGAGGGACTCTTTCTTATCGCAAGCGTTTCTTTGGCTGTAAGTGCTATGAGACTGGCGTTTGATAAAGTTCTTGTTCATGATATGAAGTGTATTGAAACGCTTGCCAGAGTAAATGTTTTATGCGTTGATAAAACGGGAACTATCACGGAAAATTCCATGGCGGTGACAAGCGTTATCCCTGCCGGAAGCCAGTATTCCGAAGAGATGATAAACAGTCTCGTGAGTGATTTTGCTGCATCGCAGGCGGCAGATAACGAAACAATGCGTGCTATGAAAAATTATTTCAGGCGTCCGGGCGGAATGATGCCGGTGGCTCATACGGGATTTTCTTCAGAATTTAAATACAGCAGTGTGACTTTTGAAAACGGTGCATATATTCTGGGAGCTCCTGATTTTATTCTTGGCGAACGTTATGCGGAATATCGTGATGTTATCGAATCAAACGGCAGAAAAGGTTATAGAGTTCTTGCCTTTGTGAAGTATAACGGCTATCCGGACGGAAAAGCTTTAAACGGTGCTGTTATGCCGATCTGTTTTATTATTCTGTCAAATCCTATTCGTAAGGATGCTCCGGATACTTTCAGGTATTTTGCTGAACAGGGTGTCGATATCAAGGTGATTTCGGGTGATAATCCGGTGACGGTTTCGGAGGTGGCGAAGCAGGCTGGAATAAAAAATGCTTCTGATTATATTGATGCATCTACACTGACGACTGATGAGTCAATAAACGATGCTGTTATGCGCTATTCAGTTTTCGGACGTGTTACTCCCGATCAGAAGCGAAAATTTGTAAAGGCTCTTAAAAAGAACGGCAAGACTGTTGCTATGACCGGAGACGGCGTAAATGATATTCTTGCCCTGAAAGACGCCGACTGTTCAGTTGCTATGGCATCGGGCAGCGACGCTGCATGTCAGGCTTCTCAGCTTGTACTGCTGGAATCGGATTTTTCAAAAATGCCGGGTGTTGTTCTGGAAGGGCGCAAAGTTGTAAACAATCTTGAAAGATCCGGAAGTCTGTTTCTTGTTAAAAATATTTTTTCACTCATTCTTTCTGTTCTTACAATATGTTTCGGTATTGCATATCCACTCAAGCCGTCGCAGATCTCACTTATAAGTCTTTTTACTATTGGATTGCCGGCTCTTGTGCTGTCGCAAATGCCGAACAAGGAAATTATCCGTGGAAGATTTATAAAAAATATACTGCTGAAGGCTCTTCCGGCCGGTATTACTGATACTATTATAGTAGCTGCTATGATGTATTTTGGCAGTGTCTTTGAGGTCACTCAGGCAGAAATAGCAACATCTTCTACCATATTGTTGGGCATTGTCGGACTTATGATAGTTTTTCAGATCAGCAAACCAATGGACGTATACAAAATGTGGCTGTGGATAATATGTGCCTTGGGACTTGTATTCAGCATGGTATTTGTAAGCGATTTCTTTGATATATCAGCAATGTCCCCTAGATGTGTACTTCTCTGCGTCACCTTTTCAATCATAGCAGAGCCATTCATGCGTTATCTGACTATGGGAATAGATATGATACAAAGACTTTTTGTAAAAGACAAAAAAGGAGAGAATATATGACTATATATGAATTAAGCAGCAGGATTTCCTCGGGAATGTTTGACAGTCAGCTAAAAATGCTGTATGGTTCTTCTGACATGAGTGTTCTCCGTCATAGAGCACGATATCTTTCGGCAGCAGAAAGATTCTCACGCCTTTATCCGGAATGTACTGATGTACGTGTTTTCTCAGCTTGCGGAAGAGCTGAGATAGGTGGAAATCACACAGATCATCAGCACGGAAACGTTCTTGCTGCTGCAATTGATGCGGATATGATAGCGATTGCCGAGACAAACGGCAGTGATAAGATACGCATCGTTTCAGAGGGATTTGGTTCGTTTACTGTAGATACTGCTGATATGTCTGCTGCAGAGAGTGGAACTTCAGAGTCTCTTGTAAAGGGAATTATGTGCGGTCTGAGGGAAAAGGGGATAGAAACAGGTGGACTTAATGTATTTGTTTCCTCCGAAATACCTGTGGGGTGCGGATTGGCTTCGTCATCAGCCTTTGAAATACTGATTGCGACAATTTTCAGTAGTTTTTTTGGCAGCGGAAATTTTTCGTGTTATGAATTTGCTGATATATGCCATAGGGCAGAAAATGATTTTTACGGTAAAAGCTGTGGAATTATGGATCAGGCTGTGTGTGCTTCCGGAGGATTTTTACTGGTCAATCTTGCTGATCCGTCTGCTCCTGTGATGAAAAAGATAGGTTTTGATTTTGGCAGATCCGGGTATTCACTGTGTGTTACGAATATTGGAAGAAGTCATGCCGGGCTTGACACTGAGTACGATGCTGTTTGTTCAGAGATGAAACATGTGGCACAGGAAATGGGATACGGTGTGCTTGGAGAAGCGGACGAGAAGGACTTTTTTGAAAATATTAAAAACCTGCGTGAAAGATGCAGCGATCGGGAAATTTTACGTGCTGCTCATTTCTTTGGCGAGACAGAACGTGTTATTCAGGAGGCGGTAGCATTGGAAAATGGTGATACTGAGGAATTTTTTGATCTTGTGAATGAATCGGGGAATTCGTCGGCTGAACTATTGCAAAATCTTTGTCCCGAAAACTGCGGTATGCATCAGGAAATACCTATAGCCATAATGCTGAGCAAAAGATTTTTGGAAGGAAGCGGAGCAGTTAAGATTCACGGAGGAGGCTTTGGAGGTTCAATAATGGCGTTTGTGCCGAATTATCGGACAGAATCTTATATCAGTGTAATGAATGATATCTTCGGAGACGGTGCTTGCCGTAAACTGAATATCCGTCCGGTAGGCGGATATGAGCTGAAATAATACTGTTTTTAGTTGTTTTTTAAGTTAAAACAAAAAAATATATTAAAAACTATTGACAACGGTTTCGTATCGTGATATAATGATATAGTCGTAAGGCAAATGTAAAGTATATCGCGGTGTGGAGCAGCTAGGTAGCTCGTCGGGCTCATAACCCGAAGGTCGTTGGTTCAAATCCAGCCGCCGCAACCAAAATTCCTCGTGAACACGTTGTTTGCGAGGATATATTTTTGTCTGTATGAATAAAAACGTGGTTTCATACCCTTACCGTACCCTTACGGAGTTTTGAATTTATGGGTATGGAGCTATTTTTATGATTTTTGTGTTAACTGAGATTAACACAAAGAGGCAGTCTAAGTTCCTATTGCATTTGATTTTTATCTGAATATTATTCTTTAAAAAAATAATAAAACTTAAATTTTTATTTTTATTGCAAAATATCAAAATATATGATATAATATATAATAATAGTTTATTATAGAAATATTTACTAGAAAATTATAATTATATATTAGACTTATTCGGTAGTATAATGGAGTTATTTTATGGATAATTATTTATTTTATATGTATCTTAAATATTTAAAAGATAATAAGCTGACTTTTTGGTCTAAATTGTTAAAGCAGCCTCCAGTTGCAATTATTTTGTTTGTAATTATAATCATATCTGGAATATCATCGATAATTTTGTCTTTTATTAACATTAATTATTATTTTATATTAGGTTCAATTCTTCTGGAGATTATAAGTTGTGCTGTTTTGTATTTTTACACAGAAAATTATAGAATTACTTGTAGCGAAAGAAAAGCTGAAGATTACAAAGAATATTGCAAGAAGATAAGGATATGGTTGAATAGCTGTGGCATAATAGATAGAGAAGTAGTTGAAGTTTTACATAGTCGTGTTATAGAAAATATTGAACAATTAAAATCTTTGGACAAAGAAAGCCTGGAACGAACCGATAAATGGTTACAGGCTTTGATAATTCCTATTGTACTTGCAATTATAACAACATCTATAAGTAATGTTTCTGATATAGCTGTGATATTTAAAAATACGCTGATTATTATAATTTGCTTTGTTTCTGTGTATTGCATTTTTATAGCGGTACAAAAAATTTCAAATTTTCCTAATAAAAGAATGATTGAGAAATTAAATTGTTTTGCGAGTGACCTGCAAGGTGTTCTGGATACGCAGTTTTCAGATAGTATTTTTAAATAATATTATTTATCATAAATATGCTAATATTGTAAAAAATAAAAGGCGGAGCAATTAAGCTCCGCCCATATTTTTAGAAAAGTCCAGCAATTTTGTTCATACTGTCACGCATAAGGTCAAGTGAGGAATGACAATACAAATCCATTGTTATTTGTACAGTAGCATGACCTAAGATGTCGCTGAGAGCCTTGATATTCACACCATTTTCGATAGCTCTTGTTGCGAAAGTATGACGGAGTGCGTGGAAATTAGCGTGTTCAATTCCTGCAACTGCAAGTAGGTAATTAAGTGCATCACGCATTGTATGAGGTTCAACGCATGTTCCGAACGGCATTGAGAATACAAATCCGTTTGGCATAATCGGAACACCTAAAGACATATATTCCTGATTTTGATGTTCCTTGTGTTCAAGAAGCATAGTCCAGATATTCTGAGGAACTGGAATCTCTCGATATCCTTTTGGAGTTTTCACATTACCTTCGATAAGTATGGTGGAGCAGGTATCTTCATCGTCCTCGTCGATTTCTTCAAGCTCATTCATATTTTTTTTGATACGCTGTAATGTTCTGCTTATTTTTATAGTACCCTTGTTGAAATTCACATCAGTCCAGCGTAAGGCACAGAGTTCGCCGATACGCAAGCCAGTTGCAAGGTCAAAAAGAATTGCAAAACCAAGTCGATGAGTATGTATAACACTTAGAAGTTTTGTCTGCTCTTCAACAGAAAGCACTCTCATTTCCTTTTTCTCCTGACGTGGAATTACTGTTCCGTGAGTAGGATTGTTTATAATTATACCATTGATACAAGCCTGCTCCATTGCCTGGTGGAGCATATTATGAAGATTGCGGATTGTCTTAGCGGACAGACCTCCCTTGCCGTCGGTTCTGCCGTTTTCAAACTTTTGGTTATAGAAATTCTGAATCACGGCAGGAGTAATCTGCTGTATCGGAATATCGCCCAATATCGGGATAATATGGTTGTGAACGTATCCCTCATAGCTTATGTAGGTTGAAGGTCTGATGCTTACTGAAGCATAGTTCTGAAGCCACTGTACAAGCCAGTCTTTTAAAAGAAGTCTGTTCGGAGTAACATAGGAGCCTGTCTGTTTATTGTGGAGTACAGCGTTGAGTTTTTCAGAGACTTCCTTGCGTGTTTTGCCATATACTGAACGCTGTATTTGTTTGCCTTTGTTGTCACGACCGTCAGAATAACGTCCCTCCCATGTGCCGTTGGAACGTCTGCGGATTGAGCCTTCGTTGTTTCCTTTTTTCATTTGTAAATCACCTCGTTTGTGTTGTTGAGCCAGTTCAGAAAATTATCACGGGTCACACGTAACTGCTTGCCGAGTTTCAGGACTGGAAATCCTTTTGAATTCATAAGATTGTAGCCTGATGTCAGCGAAATATTGAGATAACCTGCAATATCCTTTGCCGTCATCACGAGAGGAAGTTCCTCATTGGAATTAAATTTTGGTAAATTCATAAAAAAATACCGTCTTTCATATATTTTTTTATTTATATGTTAGGCGGCATTATTTTTTAATTTTCATTTAGCTTTGTTTATTACATTTCCATAAGAAAATCATCATAACCTTCGTTCTTAATCGCTTTGACAGTATCATGTATCAGATTGTAGTCAATAAGCATATCCTCAATTTCGCTAGCGTCATAGCCATAATCAAGAAGAAGCATAACATCATCTTCGTCAACTCCGTAACAATTGCACATCTCCAGGAGTAGCTGTTCATGCTGTGTGTAATAATTGTCCTCCCAGTCATCATAATATCCTATGAAAGAAGCATATCTGAAATCTTCTTTGTTCTCAAATTCAGAATGTGATATATTACCTTGATTGTCAATTTTGATAATGTCACCGTGAACTGTTTCTATTTTTGTGTAAGGAAAATTCAGCATACCAACTTTTTTGAGAGCGTTCTTCATTATGGATTCCGTTGATGCGTAAATATATATTCCCAAAACTTCAAAGTGGAGCAGGCACATAGGATTACTTCCCTTGACTATGTAAAGTGAATTTTCTTCATCAAGAACTGTAAAAGTGAAGTTACCCTGTACTGCTTCAGCCATACTTTTCAGACTGTTAAAGTCCAGTTTTTTCTGCTGTTCTATGAGCTGAACTGCAACATAGCTGTCTGTTTCAATATGAGTAGCAGGAAGATTTTTTGTTTTGCGAAGTTCAACGTCATTATACAAAACTCCGTTGTGAGCAAACGCAAATTCCTTGTCCGCATGACCAGGAAAAGGGTGATTGTTCTGGTTAAATTTTTGATTTCCCTGAGTTGTCAAGCGTGTGTGTCCCATAATAGCAGTTGTGCCATCGGGAGCGTTGAAATGGATTTTGTGAGCTGGTTTAGGACGTTTGTAAATAACAACTTGCCCATCACGAATATATGAGATTCCTGCCGCATCAGTGCCACGTTCCTCAGCGGCATTTGCAAGTGCCTGAGTGAGTTTTTTCAGGATTTTATAAGGTGTGATATGCTTGTAATCAAGCCAGCCGAATAATGCACACATATTATATTTCCTCCTCTGTTGTAATTTTTTCGTTGATGTAAAGTTGTCTTTCTTTGAGATACTGAATGAGTTCAGGTTCGGTTATTCCTGCCACAAATTCAGACCATGATATTTTTGAAATTCCGTCATCGTCCATAAGAACGGCAAGTTCACAAATTTTATTCACCAGTTCCAGTGTTGCGATGAGGGTATTATATTTCAATGTACCTCTGAAAAGTCTAAACTCGATTGTATGATAGTTGCAAAGGTTCACAGCAACATATCGCCCATAATTTTTCTTAGCCTTGTCCATGATAGCTTTCGGTGAATTTTCATAGCCGTATCTCGCCGCCCATCTGTTCATAGCGTACTCGGAACGTCTTGAAAATTTAAGAATCTCATTCCAATGATGTTCTACGAAATACAAAATTCTTGAAATAACTTCGTCCTGCTCCTCACGATTTTCACCGAGCGAATCTCTGTTGACATGAACATGAAGTCCGCAGGTTGAAGTCTGGTGAGAACGGTAGCCAAGTCTTACAGCATGGTGCATGATATCTTCCCAACAGAATTCCTTGTGATATTCAAGCGACATCGGGTGAGTTACAATTTCCATGCCATCATCAAGCGAACCATCTGTTTTGATATAGATATGGTCTTCTCTCATGTTTGCAATATCAAGAATTTCCGTTGCATAATCATCATCTTTGCCTGCTCCGTCGATTTCAAGTTCCACACCAAAATAACGGTTTGAATCACCGTAGAAAATTGGTTCAGGCTTGTAACCGTATTCATGGATTGCTGCGTTTTTTCGGATTCTCTGATAGCACTCGTGGCAAAAATAGCCGTCATCATACTCGTAAGCATCATCATTGTGAATGAGTGCATCACATTCTTCACAGCGGGTGTAGTGGTAGTCGTAGCATTGTCTGCAAAGACTGGTGTAATCATCACCTTCGGCATCTTCGCTCCAGATTCTTGCACCGCAGCAGTCACAGACTGTTGTGTAATCGTCCAGGCAATCGGAGCACAAAATTTCACCATCCAGTTCGCCGTAATCATCCGTGTCGATGAGTTCCCCGCAGTGGGAACAGTAGATTTTTTCTTCCATTTTGATTTCCTCCGTAAAATAAAAATTGCCCTCCCGAAATCAATCGGGAGGGCTTTGTGTTAGGTTAATATTCTTCTGCTAAAAGCATTGTGCTGTATTCTTCGCTGTCTATGATGTATACCTTTGCTGTGATTGGGTTGTCTGTCGGAATAAGATATTCTCTGTGGTACTCTGGATGTTCTGAAAAGTGTATGATTTTCTGAATACCACCCAAATTTTCAAGTCTGAACACTTGAAAGTAATCACATTCTTCTGGTAATCCGTCAATGCAGCTCCATATAAAAAGCTGGAGTTCAAGCGGTATTCTCACCTGAACTCCTTTTGTCAGATAACGTTGATTGTTGAACATTGTTTTGCCTCCTTTGCTGATTCGTTACGCTCCTATGACCCTACTGTAATCAACAGCAGAGCTTACTGTAGCACTTCAATAATATACAATCGAAGAAAAACAGTATTACTTTTTTATAACACTATATAACATAAAGATAAAAGGTATTACCGATAAACTTGAAAAATTAATACCTGTTATATGAATATGAATGCTTATAAACATAAAAAGACAGAGGTATTACGATTACCTCTGTCTTGCAGATAATGTTAAATATACAAAGTATATAATATAAATAAAAGTATTTAGTATAGGTATATATACTATATAATAGATATAAATAGTATGTATAGATAATATAGTGAATATATATAACTATAGTGTTATACAGGTAAATATAGCTAATATCATATGGAGGTACATTATGAAAAACGAAAATGAAAAGAAGTCCATAACAAAATCCATTAAGATGTCATCGTTACAGGAACAGCAAATAAAAGAACTGGCTGAAAAAAAGAATATGAATTTCAGTGAATATATGCTGGATTGTGCCTTGCATAATAATCAGGGCATCACGCCGCATATGGCTGTAAAGATGCAGGAAATAGTTAATATTGTGAAGGATATTGCGGATAGTCTTGATGAAAGAGATTATATTCGTAGAGAAGAATTAAGACAAAAAGCGTATGATTTTGAAGGATTATGTACATCACTCACACCACAGGAAAAGTACAATAAACTTGAAAATAACATCGGTCTTTTTGTAGAAGTCCAGCTAAGAAAAGTCAATAGGATAGGATAAGAGTTTACAGAAAGTTCACAATTGAGATAATGGCATAGCAAAGCAGACCTTCACGATGAGGTGAAAGCCTGATAAGCGATAA
>JAETSI010000110.1 GCA_021769725.1 Oscillospiraceae bacterium
CGGTGGTATAAAGACAAGCTTCTTACAAAACCATCCAAAAAGAACTATAAAGCCATCGTGAGCAAGGTACGGAAGATTATAAAGCAAAATCCATCTATGAAGCAGGAAGATTTGATAAGAAAGTTAAATCCGGTTATCAGAGGGTGGGTAAATTTCCAAAAGTATAATGTTTCCTCGCAGGCGTTTGAACGGTTTGATTTTGATGTATGGAGATGTCTGTGGAGATGGTGCAAACGTAGGCACCCGAAGAAAGGACACAAATGGATCGCTAAGAAATATTTCAGAAGAGTTGGCACAAGATACTGGACATTCAGTGTAAATATGGCAGACTCGTTTGAATTACATCTGATATACGCTACTGATACTAAAATAGTAAGGTGGCTGAAAACAAAATCAGAAGCGACACCATTTGATGAGCGTTT
The DNA here is from genome assembly GCA_021769725.1 of Oscillospiraceae bacterium. Classification (GTDB taxonomy): domain Bacteria; phylum Bacillota; class Clostridia; order Oscillospirales; family Ruminococcaceae; genus Ruminococcus. The sequence goes on from JAETSI010000110.1 coordinate 423, forward strand.
CACAGAATATTTTGAGGACAGAGACACAAAGAGAATGTTTCGGGAAATCAATGGAAGAAGGAAATTAAATGCACTGTACAAAATGCAGAAAGGCATTTGTCCGCATTGTGGTGAACCTATCACAGTGGAACGGGGATTCCGAATCCATACGGAAATGGGAGCCGACTTTAAAGAAAAGAAAGTCTTATTACATGCTGATTGTCATAGAGAGCTTCATTACTCGAAAAATGTTGATGAACTGGTTCTGCTAACGCAGGGCTTATAAGTGCTTGAGCCGTGTGAGGGGAAACTCTCATGCACGGTTCTTAGAGGGGAAAGCGGTAGTAATACCGCTGACCTACTCGACCAGATCCTGGAGAACAAGCAGAAGTTCATCAGCCAGATCATGACCAGTAAATCCCCGGTACGGGCCTGCGAGGACGTGGACGATACGGCGTTAAGCTATGCGGAGATCAAAGCCCTAGAAATTTTCCACAGCAGATTGCAAAATTGACCGAGACTATTGATAGCTACAAAGCGGATATTGCCCATTATCAGGAGCATAAAATCACAGATCCAGAACAGTTTTCCATGGAGATCAGCGGCAAAGTATTTACAGAAAAGAAAGAAGCAGGAGCGGCACTACTGGCAGTCTGCAAGGACATGAAAGCAGTCGATGCAGCAATGGATATCGGAAACTATCAGGGATTCAACATGAGAATCCAGTTCGACAGCTGGAGTAAGGAGTTTATCCTGTCTGTGAAGCATGAATCGGTATCGAAAGTTCATCTGGGAGCAGATGCCCTGGGAAATATCACCCGTATCAATAATCTTCTGGAAAGCTATCCGGAGAAACTGGCAGAAGCGGAGCAACGATTGGAAACGGTACAGGAGCAGCTTACAAATGCCAAAGAGGAAGTTGGAAAGCCATTCACAAAAGAAGAGGAACTGAACCAGAAACTGGAGCGACTGTCAGAACTAAATGCCCTTCTTAATATGGATGAACGGGAAGACACAGAAGCAGAGCAGTCAGAATCGAAAGAGAAAGAAGAACGACCGGCACGTGGTTCTATCCATGAGAAATTGCAGATTTATAAAGAAAAAAGCCAGCGGGAAAGCGAGAATGGCAGGGAAGATAGAAAAAGGGACTTCGGTCTGGAATAAGAAAACAGGAAAGATGGCATAATTTGGTAGAAAGAATGTTCTGCCGGTTATGCCACTTTTGGGAATACAGGAGGAACTTATATGGCGAGAAACATGATAACAGGAATAGAAACGCAGAAAATGCAGGAATATACACAGGAACAAATAGACCGTGCAGAACACATGGGAATAGCAATTCCAGCGGACGTAAAAGAACAGATTTTTGAATATGCAAATCTGGTTGGCGAAGAAGAGAAAGTAAGGACGCTGGTAAGAAATCTGGCAGATGCAGTCAATCGGTCAGATGAAGATAGAGTAGAGGAACTTCTGGATGATGCCCAAATGGATATTCAGGACTTACCAGATCCAACCATAGGCAAGCTGGAACTTCGGGATTATGGATATACAGCAGAGGATATGGTGCCGCTTAGAAAAGCAGCAGCCCTGGATTATCACAGAATGGGTTCTAAAATCTATTGCCTGGGTAGTGATGGCAGCAAGGGAGAGTATGCAAGTAAAGAAATGATACAGGCACATGAAGGGCTGTTTGGCATGGAATCACAGATGTGGGAACGGATAAGGGATCAGGATCTGGATTATGCAGATGAAGATTTTGGAGCATTTCAGGAGCCGATGAATGTGATTGGACAGGAAGAAGCTCTGAAATTATATGATGCCGGAGCAGATATCTATCTGATTACCAATTTTTCATCACCAATCTATGTTACAGAGCGAATGGAGATTGAACGAGGTCCGGAGCATTATCAGATGTCTACAGAAGAACTGGAACGATTCCGCAATTTGGAATGGGAGATGCAGAAATATCCGCAGATTCAGTCTTTGAAAGAGGCAAATCTGCTATTAGGGACAAGACGAACATTCGGTATTTATCAAATAAGAGATGGTTTGCCAGGTGAAAACTATGCGTTTATGAATATGAGCTTCATTGAAAGTCACGGGATGCAGATTAAAAAAGAAGACTATGAACTGGTCTATGTGGGAGAATTATTTGGAAATATGTCGCTAGATGATATATTTGAACGATTCAACATCGACAGACCAGAAGACTTTCGAGGACATTCCCTGTCTGTCAGTGATATCGTAGTTCTGAATGAGGGGGGAAAGGTAACCGCTCATTTTGTAGACAGTATCAGTTTTGAACAGCTAGATTCTTTCCTGAATCTGGAAGAACAGGTTCTTAGTGAACTGGCATATGAGGTAGGAGAACGTTACTTTGCTATTCAGAGAACAGAAGGAGGATATGATTATTCCTTTTACGATGAAGATTTCCGCCTGATGGATGGTGGCGTCTATGAAAATGGTGAAATTTCTATTGAAGAAGCGGCAGAGGAACTTTTGGAAGACGAAGGATGGACTGGAGAACGCATCCGTGGGAATTATGATCAGTTGATGGAAAAGGTAGAAGAAATGGATGAGGTTGTAATGGCAGAGATTCAGAAAAGCCAGGGCGAATATAAGCCATTGGCAAAGGTAGAAGAACTGGAAGAGGCAAATTATAACATGATTGATAATGTCCTCAATAATATGCCACCGAAGAAAGAACCGTATCTGGAATACTTTGCCGCAGAATGTGATGAGTTCCATGATATGGGAGCTTATGAAAAAAGTACCGATGTTAATCAGATTGCTGCGGTTTATGAAAAATATAGGGAGAATCCTGAGAATGCCTATCGAGTATGCAGTATGGGGATTATCTATCGTGATCCGGAAGACAGTTACTATGATGATGCTGAATTTGCAATCGTAAAAGGAAATACAGTACTTGGAAATCTGATGGACGATGTTCGATTTTATGGAGAACTTGCACTGATACGGGAAGGGATTGAGAAAATTCATGATGCATTGCCGGACTATAAGTATGTACCAATGCGGGATGTTCGGGAAGCAATGTATCCAGAGAAGATGACCACAGAACAGTTGGCAGAGGCATTGGATGAGATTGCAGAAGCTTTTGATCCGTATGAGTATCGAGATAATGTGGAGACGGGAGAAAATACGGTACAAGAGGTGATGTTGGATTTGCAGAGTGGCAATACACATTCTTATATTTCTTATCTGAAGGATATTGTAGACGAAGAATGTGACCAGTCTGTGCGTGCAGGTGTATTGATTGAAAGACTGAAAGTCTATGAGCCGGAGTTTCCAAAGAATCTGGAACCAATGGTGTATGTAAACTATTGTGAAGAAAGTGCTCTCATGAATCCAAGATGTCAGAAGTTATCCGAGCTGGATGCAAAAACAGCAGAAATGGATAAAGAATGGTATGCAAAACGTGATTCGAAGACAGAGGAACCTACAAAAATCACAAAGATATATGTGACTGTATATTATGCGGAAAAAGGTGAACAGATGCTGCATCATTTCAAGAAGTCAATAGATATTGGAAATGGACATGGCGGTATTGTGAGTCAGTTGAAGTATGATAATGAAATGAAGCTTACAGATGAGTATTGGATCAATTACCAGAAAGGTAAAGGAAGTGAAGAGTTCCAAAAATATATGGAAGATCTGACAGACATGCAGAATCATGTGCTTCCGTATCTGCAGAGCTTTTGCAATCTGGAAGAAAAAGGTGTGAAAGAGAGACGAGAACAGCAGATAACGGAAAGAAATGAAGGAAGAGCAGATGAGCGGGGAACAAGTACCGAAGCGAATGCAGTGGTCAAGGATGCAGGAAAAGCAGATAGGAAACAGGTACAACAGAAGCAGGCGGTAGTTGGAAAAGATAAGAAATTATCCATTCATGAACGGCTTGAGATTAATAAGAGGATTATTCAAGAAAAGCAGGGAAAAGATAAGCCGGAGAGAGGGGCTGATCGGGGTGTGAGATAAGTATAATATTATAATTCTAATGAAGGATGTAGGGAGTCAATCCCTGCATCCTTTTTTAATGCGTAAATATGGATTGAACGTTATAATGAAAGCAGATTGGAGATGTTTTTCTTCTAACCACACCAATTAGGAAAAGAGTATCTGTAGCAGATAAATTCAAAAGGTTTGTGAATAAATTAAAAAAGATATTCAATATTTGAAAAAAGATATGTGATATTTGTAAATGCGAATTGTACAAGGAGTTTTTTGTGTGATAAAATAATTTTGATATTGATTGCACATTAAACGGAGGAAAAGAGGATGGCAATTAGTTATAATGGATTATGGAAACAGTTAATTGACCACGGAATGAAAAAAGGAGATTTGTGTGCCAAGACTGGTCTTAGCTCCAGTACAATAGCAAAGATGACAAACTGCGAGTCGGTGAAACTATCTGTTTTGGAAAAAATCTGCAAAGAGTTGGATTGTAACTTTGGAGATTTGATTGACTATGTACCAGATAACAAAGAAAAGTAAATTACCTTATGGAGGAAAATGTAAATGGCTACGAGAAGTGCAAAAATAGATCAGAAAGCAGACCTAATATGGGCAATAGCAGATAAGCTGACCGGAGTATATAAACCACATGAATACGGAGATGTTATATTACCGCTTACAGTAATCAGACGTTTTGATTGTATTCTTTCAGATACCAAGGATGCGGTTTTGCAGAAATATGAGGAAGTAAAGAATCTTCCTATGAAGGATGTTTTACTTCGTAAGGCAGCAGAAAAAGATTTTTATAACACCAGCAAATATACATTTGAGAGACTTATGGATGATCCGGACCATATTGAAGAGAATTTCAGAGATTATCTGAATGGATTCTCAGCAAATGTGCAGGACATCCTTGAGAAGTTCAAGTTTGATGGTCACATCACCACTATGGCAAATAAGGGAATTCTTTATATTGTTTTAAAGGAATATACAACAGATAGAGGAAATCTTCACCCAAATGAAATCTCTAACCTTGAAATGGGCTATATCTTTGAAGAGATTATAAGAAGATTTTCCGAGTCTCATAATGAAGATGCCGGACAGCATTACACTCCAAGAGAAGTTATCCAGCTTATGGTTAATATTCTCTTCTATGATGATAATGATATTCTTTCTGGCAATAATGTGTATCGTTCGGTCAGGAAATCAATGACCAGACATTTGCAATCTGTAAGGCTGATATGCTGATTAAGGGTAACAATGCTGATTACATTAAGGATGGCAACACATTATCGGATGACCAGTTTGCAGGCAGTACATTTGACTATATCCTTTCAAATCCTCCGTTTGGACGTGAGTGGAAGAATGAAAAGGCAAAAGTAGAGGAAGAGGCAAAGCTTGGCTTCGGAGGAAGATTTGGAGCAGGACTTCCGGCTGCAAGTGACGGACAGATGCTTTTTCTTATGACAGCAATATCAAAGATGAAAGATATTGATAAAGGTGGAAGCAGAATTGCAATCATTCATAATGGTTCCCCACTTTTTACAGGAGATGCAGGAAGCGGACCTTCTGAAATCAGAAGATATATTCTTGAAAATGATCTGCTTGAGGCAATCATTGCTTTACCGAATGATATTTTCTATAACACAGGAATTGCAACCTATATCTGGGTATTGTCAAATAAAAAGGCAGGTACAGTCAGAGAAGGAAAAGTGCAGCTGATCAATGCCAATGAGATGTTCGTGAAGAGAAGAAAGGCATTAGGAAATAAGCGAAATGATATCTCTAAGGAAGATATTGCAGAGATTACAAAGATATATGGTGATTTTAAAGAGAGTGAAATCAGCCAGATTTATGATGACGAGGATTTTGGTTATACCAAGATTACAGTAGAAAGACCGCTTCGTGATGAAGAAGGCAATCTGGTATTGAAAAAGGGAAAGAAACAGCCGGATACCAGTCTTCGTGATACAGAAAATGTTCCGTTAAAAGAGGATATCAAAGAGTACTTTGAAAGAGAAGTACTTCCATTTGCACCGGATGCATGGGTAGATGAGAAAAAGTCAAAGGTGGGATATGAGATTCCGTTTACGAGATATTTCTATAAGTATGAAGCTCCAAGACCATCAGCAGAAATTATGGCAGAGATTATGGATTTAGAGACAGAACTATCTGGAAGTCTTGAGGAGGTATTTGACCTATGAGAGAGATGAAGGATAGTGGAGTGGAATGGATTGGGAAGATACCAAAAGATTGGGAGATTGTTCCCTTAACAAAGCAATTAGATTCAATTGTCGATTATAGGGGAAAAACACCAGAAAAAACAGAAGAAGGAACTTTTTTAGTAACTGCAAAGAATATAAAAGATGGGAAAATATGCTATGAGTTATCAAAAGAATACGTTCGTGAAGCCGATTATGAGGAGATAATGCATCGAGGAATACCACAAATTGGCGATATACTATTTACTACAGAGGCTCCATTGGGGCAAGTGGCTAATGTAGATAGAACTGATATTGCCTTAGCACAACGTATTATAAAATTTAGAGCATTAAGTACTGTTAATAACTATTATTTGAAGTATTGGATGTTGAACGAGGGATTCCAGCAGTTTTTACATTCATTATCTACTGGTTCAACAGCAACTGGAATAAAATCAAGCAAGTTATTTTTACTTCCGTTGGTTAGACCAAATATAGAACAACAAAATAAAATAGTTGAATATCTGGATGCCAAGTGTTCAAAGATTGATGAAATTGTAGAAAAGCAGAAGATGATAATTGAAAAATTAGAGGAATACAAATTATCAATTATTACGGAAGCAGTAACCAGTGGAATAAATCCAGATGTAGAGATGAAGGATAGCGGAAGTGTATGGTTTGGAAATATTCCTATAAATTGGGAAATGAAAAGATTAAAGTATGTATTCCATATTCAGAAAGATATTGCAGGAGAAGAAGGACATACTGTTTTGTCAATTACACAAAGAGGAATAATTCCTAAAGATTTTTCTAACAATGAAGGACAGTTTGCAAATAGCTATGCAAATTATCAGTTAGTCCATAAAGGTGATTTCGCAATGAATCATATGGATTTGCTGACCGGTTGGGTAGATATTTCAAAGTACGAAGGAGTTACAAGTCCTGATTATAGGGTTTTTGTATTAAATGATAAGAATGGTATGTGTCCAAAGTATTATTTGTATATGATGCAAATGTGTTATAGTGCACGAATTTTTTATGGATTAGGACAAGGTGTAAGTGGTATGGGAAGATGGAGACTACAAGCAGATAAGTTTTTGAATTTTTATATTCCTATTCCACCATATGATGAGCAGAAGAAAATAGCTGATTACATAACTGATAAGGTAAATCATATTGAAGTTGAGATTGATAAAAGAAATAAACTTATTAAGAAATATCAAGAATACAAAAAATCCCTCATTTACGAAGTTGTCACAGGCAAAAAGGAGGTGTAGCTCATGTCTGATTTTGATGTAAAAGAGAAACGATTTGAGGAAGATATCGAAGACTATCTGACTCATCATGGTGGATATACCAAAGGTGATCCAAAGAAATTTAATCGTGAATCAGGACTTGAAGAAGATACTTTTGTTGAGTTTATTAAGACAAGTCAGCCTAAGAAATGGGAAAGATATGTAAAAATTTATGCGGAGAATTCCGAGAAACAGATCATCGAACGTTTTAAAAGAGAAGTAAAGACAACGAATCTTTTGAATGTGATGCGGCATGGATTTATGGACAGAGGAATCAAGTTTTATCCGATTTTCTGGAAGCCGGAGACCTCTTTGAATGAGACTACACAGATGCAGTATGATGCGAATATCCTTCATTGTACCAGACAGCTTCATTATTCTGTACATAATGAAAACAGCATTGATATTGTTCTTTTTGCAAACGGCATTCCGGTGGTATCTATGGAATTGAAATGTCAGTTTACAGGACAGGATACAACAAATGCGATTAATCAGTATAAGTTTGATCGTGCCGGTAAGGATGCGATTTTTGCCTTTAAGGAAAGGGTATTGGTACATTTCGCTGTAGACCTTACCAATGTTTATATGACTACAAGACTTGAGGGCGCACACACTTATTTCCTGCCATTTAATCAGGGAAGTAATGGCGCCGGAAAAGTAGGTGGCAAAGGTAATCCGGTAAATCCAAATGGATATGATACAGCTTATCTTTGGGAAAGAGTACTCTGCAAAGACAGTCTGATGGAAATTTTACAGAAATATATGCACTTGCAGCAGGAGTACGATAAAAATGGAAATCTTGTGAAAGAGACTATGATTTTCCCAAGGTATCATCAGCTTGATGTTGTTACAAAGCTGTTGGAAGATGTAAAAAAGAATGGTTCAGGTAAGAGTTATCTGATCCAGCATAGTGCAGGCTCAGGAAAGTCCAATTCGATTGCATGGCTGGCACACAGACTTACCGGACTCCATGATTATGAAGACAATAAGATTTTCCAGTCAGTAATCATCGTTACTGACAGACGAGTGTTGGACAGTCAGTTACAGTCTACAGTATATCAGTTTGACCATGTGGAAGGTGTGGTTAAGAAAGTAGATAAAAATTCGGGACAGCTTAGAGATGCAATCAATGATGGTGTAGGCATTATTATTACTACATTACAGAAATTCCCGGTAATCTATAAAGAAGTGGATTCTGCAAAAAAAAGATTTGCGATTATTATTGATGAGGCACATTCTTCGCAGACCGGAGATGCAGCGAAAAAGTTAAAAAGAGCATTAGCTGATACTGAAGAAATTCTGAAAGAGTATGCCGAGATGGAAGATGAGGACGAGAGAAACCGCAAGGATGATGAGGACAAGCTATTAGACGAACTGGCAGCACAGGGGATGCATAAGAACTTATCATTCTTTGCATTTACAGCAACGCCAAAAGGAAAAACATTGCAGCTGTTTGGTCAGAAGGATGCGGAAGGAATCTACAGACCTTTCCATATTTATTCTATGAGACAGGCAATAGAGGAGCATTTCATCTTGGATGTTTTGCAGAACTATATGACCTACAAAATGTACTATAAGATTGCCAAGATTATTGAGGATAATCCGGAATTTGATACAACAGCTGGTTCAAAGGCAATTATAAATTATGAGACACTGCATCCACATAATATCTCTCAGAAGACTGCCATTATGCTGGAACATTTTATGAATGTCACAAGACATAAGATAGGTGGCAGAGCGAAGGCTATGGTTGTTACACCATCCAGACTTCATGCAGTACGATATGTGCAGGAATTTAA
>JAETSI010000021.1 GCA_021769725.1 Oscillospiraceae bacterium
CATGGTTCAAATTCCTGAGCCACTGGGGGCGATTTTTAATTGAAAACGCTCCTTCAGTTTACACCATTTTACCATACAAAATCAAGTATAGCAAGACTGTAAATTACACAATGATTAGCAGAAATACAGCCGAAAAGATCGTGTACTAATGGTATTGAATTATTCTCCGAAAGACGGTAATATGTGATACAACGGAAGGGACACGCCCTTGAAAAACACCGAAATTACGGAGGAAAAACACGATGAACGAAAAGACAAGAAAGCAGATTGAAAACCTAAAAAATCAGACGATAGGCTGCGAAGTAGAGATGAACAACATCACCAGAAACAAGGCTGCAAAAATTGCCGCCGACTTTTTCGGAACAGGCAGATTTGAAAACACGGCAAGCCGCAACGGTTATCAGACTTGGAGTGCTTGGGACGCACAGGGCAGAGAATGGAAGTTTCAAAGAGATGTCTCCATCGCAGGTCCCGACAGCGAAAAATGCGAACTGGTAACACCGATTCTTCACTACGAGGATATTGAAACCTTGCAGGAGCTTGTTCGCAGACTCCGCAAGGCAGGAGCAATTAGCCATGCAGGGGTCGGGGCTGGGGTTCACATCCACATTGGAGCAAAAGGCCACACACCGCAGACCCTCAGGAACCTTGCCAACCTGATGGCAAGCCACGAAAGATTGATTGCGGATGCCTTGAAAATCGACCAAGGAAGAATGAACCGCTACTGCCGAACGGTAAACCCCAACTTCATCGACCAGCTCAACAAGAAAAAGCCCACCACGATGGCACAGCTTGCGGACATCTGGTACACGGCAAACGATGCGAATTACGGCAGAAATCAACATTACAACGAAAGCCGATACCATATGTTGAACTACCACGCAGTGTTCACAAAAGGAACTATCGAGATGCGGTGTTTTAATTTTGACAAGCCCGCCGATGGAAAGAAAAACGGACTTCACGCAGGGCAATTAAAAACTTGGATTCAGCTTTGCCTCGCCCTTTCCGAGATGGCAAAGGAACTCAGAACAGCAAGCCCAAAGCCACAGCAAACAGAGAATCCGAAATTCGCAATGCGGACTTGGCTGATTCGACTGGGACTTGTTGGTGAAGAGTTCTCCACAGCCAGGGATTTCCTTACAAGAAACCTTGAGGGAGATGCAGCTTTTAGATTCGGCAGACCTTAACGCAGGAGACAGCCTCCTGCCACCTTTACCGACCGCTTCGGCGGTCTTAAGGTGGTAGAAGGGTGTTTCTCGCCTGTCGGCTCGGTCGGTGCTTCTGCCTACGGCAGAGGTGTCCACCGGACACCCGCACCCTTCAGAAAGGAAAGATTACAATGAAAAAATACTACCTTGCCTACGGTTCAAATCTCAATGTTCAGCAGATGAAATACCGCTGCCCAGATGCCAAACCGATCGGAACAGCGTGGATTCATGGCTACCAGCTGATGTTCAAGGGAAGCAAAACAGGCTCTTACCTCACCATTGAAAAAGCCGAGAATTCCAAAGTTCCGGTTGCGGTCTGGGAAGTTTCGGAAACCGATGAACGCAGGCTGGACGCTTACGAGGGTTTCCCGACTTTCTACTACAAAACTGAAATGGAAGTCACTGTGGAACGCCGAAAAATCAAGGCTTTTGTGTACATCATGCATGAGGAGCGTGAGCTTGCAATCCCCAGCAGCACCTATGTGCGAACCTGCGTTCAGGGGTATCGGGATTTCGATTTTGAACTGAAATATCTCCGGCTTGCCTTTGACATCAGCGAGAGGGGGTGCAGAAAATGAAAGAACGAGTAAGAGTGCCGCAGACCTGCCCGAAATGCGGGCAGATCTACACCGAGCGACCTGCCTTCTCCCGTGTGGACGGCATCCTAATCTGCCCGAACTGCGGAACAAGAGAGGCACTGGAAAGCATCGGTGTTTCAGCTGAGGAGCAAGAAAAAATCATTAGCATCATCCACCGCAACTACCACGAATAGCCCAACGTGAGCCGCCACGTTTGCCCACAGCTGCCGTTTTTCCTTCCTCCGTAAAGTTTGCCCTTGAGGAAATTGGCGGCACAGTGGGGCGAATCCAGGGCTTATTTTGGGAGTCATAATATACACAATTCCTGCGAAAAATCGCCGTTTTTATTCTGTACTATTAGCTGCTTGATAAGTGCCGAACAGTATGGTAATATGTGTACAACGCAAGGGGGAAAACCCAAGCGAAAAACAAAAACGGAGGAAACTACCATGAAGGAAATCAAGATTTTGGAACCGGCAAAGAACGAGGGAAACGAGTTCTTCAGAAACCATGGCATCAACCTTACGCTTTTCTGGGCATACCGCAACAGCCAGAGGGTTGGCAACGAGCTGATCGATTTCAGCGATGCAATCTGGGAGGCGGACATCGAGCCGGCGGTAACCCTCCTCAGAAACGAGGGCATCAGGGAATTCACGATTTCAAGCAGCTTCAGCAGCCTGATCACCATCCTTGCCGCCTTTGAAAAGCACGGATGCACCATGAACGGACTCACCGAGGTAAACGCAACCTACACAGACATTACTACGGGCGAATTCCAGAGAATCCCCGCAATCCGCATGATCCTGAACTGAACAAAACCGCAAAGGGCAGGCTGAACCGCCTGCCCTGCAAGCGGAACAGGGGGAACGGCTCACATCAGCACCACGTTTGCCAACAGCCGCCGTTTTCCCTTCTTCCGTAAAGTTTGCCCTTGGGAAAATCAGCGGCACATGGGGCAACTGTGGGCGTTCTGCGGCAAGGCATACTATGTACAATTTTGCCCATTCCACAGCCCTATGTTTGTTACATTTATTTCTTGAAAAATCGTGGACTTATTGCGAAGATCATGGTAATATACGATACAACGGAAGGGCAGAAAGCCCACCGAAATTCAAACCAAAACGGAGGAACGTACCATGAATCCCTACACACTGAAAATGAGCCTGAACCTGATCGATGCCAACACGGCAATCACCCGCGAGGACTTCGAGAGTAACTTCTGCAAGACTGCCGAACGGATCACCTTCACTTTTAACGGCTGGGACGGCAAGAGCTATAGCGGAGAAAGCCGCAACGCTTACGTTTACCGCACTACGATCAAAGGCTACGAGAATGTGCGGTTCGTCAAGGTCGGCAAAGGGCTGCACTACATCGACGAGGACAGCAGCATCATTGAAAAGGCAACGGGCATTGCCCACAAGGAAGCTGAATGGCTGATCGATGTGAAAAGAGCCTGAACAGAACACAGCGGATGCCCTTCCTACGGGAAGGGCTGACCGCCAAAAATACATGGAGGAAGATGAACATGAGTACAAATTCAAGAATCGGCATTCTGCATCGGGATGGCACGCCCGAAACGATCCGCTGTCATTGGGACGGATATCCGGAGCATCAGATGCCGATCCTCACTGGGCATTATGACACCGCCGAAAAAGTCAGGGCACTGCTTGCCCTTGGAGATATCAGCAGCCTCGGCGAACGGCTTGTTCCCGATACGGATGAGCCGCACAGTTTCCAAAAGCCTGCCGATGGTGTGACCGTTGCGTATCATCGGGATAGGGGCGAACCGCCGCAGCCGTCTGTTTTCCACAGGAGTATTAAGGAGTTAAAGAATTCTGATTGGAGCATAGACTGGATTTACCTTTTTGATGAGGAAGACGGAAAGTGGCTTCCACCGATCAAGGACTGACAAGTTCAGCCCTTTGGGACTGTCGTGTTCCACGTTGCCCCGTGTGCGGTTTCTCAACAATGAACGATAAACTTGCCCTTGCGGAAAACTGCCACGCACGGGGCAATTGTGGGTGTTCTGTGCGATGTACAATTCAGCCGGATATTCTTTCCCATGTTTGGTACATTTATTTTGCAAAAAGGCGTGGACTTATTGCGGAAAAAGAGGTATCATGTCACTACCGCAAGAGATGCGAAATCAAAGCAAAAGGAGCGAATGCATATGAAAATTCTGGTATGCGAACCCGGAAAGCATCCCTATGTCAAGGACATTGAACACACTCTTGAAAACCTCCAACATGAGGTGGACGGCTACATTCAGGCGATTTACCCATTCGAGGAAGAAGTCGGAGTGATCGTAAACGAGGAGGGGCTGTTTCGTGATGATCTTGCATGGAACAGAATGGTGGAAAAGTACGGCCCGATCAAGGGAACATTCTTTGTCTGCGGTCTGGGCTACAATGATTTCATCGGGCTGACCGATGAGCAGATCGAAAAATACATCATACTTTTCTGGGAGCCTGAAATGTTTATTCCGACACCTAACGGCATGATGGTACTCCGTATTTCAAACTGATAAAATGGGGACAGAGTTACGGCTCTGCTCCTGCTTTTTGCAAAGGCATAATATGTACAATTCCTGCGAAAAATAGGCGTTTTTATTCTGTACTATTAGCCGCTTGCTAATCTTCCAAAGGTATGGTAATATACTCACAACGGAAGCGAAGAACGCTCCGGAAACTACGAAAGAACGAGGTTTTTACTATGTGGAAAGAAGGAACAATCGGGGTGCCAGACAAGGGCGGCAAATACACGGCGGTTCATTATTGGGCAAAGGCTTTTGACGAGGGCAGCATTTACGGAATTGGCGAGGGCAGGATCAGCAAGCTGATGCTTAAGCAGGATGGCAATATTGTTTACAACTACGACAGAGGATTGGATGTTCCGCCGCAGACAACCGAGGCTGAAACGGCACTGGCGATTCTCCTGAAAGAGTACGATTAAGAAAAAGAGGGGCTGAAATATGCCCCTTTCCCCCTTGTGTTTGCCGATGCCCTTTTCTTTGCATAGTTTGCCCAAGGAGAAAACGGCGGCACACGGGGCAACTGTGGAGCTTATTTTTGAAGTCATAATATGTACAATTCCTGCGGAAAATCGCCGATTTTATTCTGTAGATTTAGCCACTTGATATAATCAGCAAAAGACGGTATAGTGTTACTACCGAAAGGCGAACAGCCAAACGGAATAAAACCTAAACGGAGGAAAATACATGAGATTCTTAAGACCTGACACGCATATGATCGTAGGCTACAGACCAACGGACATGAATGACCACGAAAAAGAAAGATCAGCGGTTGAGCTTGCACTGCCGACCAGCTTTTCCGACAAGGCAAAAGCCTGCTGGGAATACTTCAGAGATGCGGCAGCTATTTTCGAGTACGATGAAAGATTGATAGTCACCGACGAGAGCTACCTCCTCAGCGAGACTGACAATCCCTGCGGCGGTCCAAGATGGATTTGCGACTCATGGGAGGAACTGGAAAGCATTCTTGAAGAAGTCTACGATGACCTTGCAGAAGATGGCGAGATTGCCTGAGCCAAGCCCAAAAGCGACAGCCCTCCGGGGCTTTTCGCTCGTTGTATAGGATTTGTAAACCGCTATAATCTGTACAATTCCAGCCCTTTATATTTGTGTAAATTATGATTTCAAAATTGCTTGACTAACTTGCTTTTTTATTGTAATATTGAGTAAAATGGAAGAGGAATCTCCAAAAAAACCGCCCCAAGGGGCATTCAGAATAACCGTTTCAGACTTGCTTTTTGCAGGTCTTTTTTATTGTCCAGAATCTCATGAAAGGAGATGATGCGGATGGCTCAGAGAGGCAGAAAACCAAAGCCGACAGCGATCAAAGAGCTGGAAGGCAATCCGGGCAAGCGTCCGCTGAATGATGCAGAACCCAAGCCCATGAGAAAAGCTCCGCCATGCCCGAAATGGCTTGAACCTGAAGCGAAAAAGGAATGGCGCAGGCTGTCAAAACAGCTTGAGCAAATCGGCGTGCTGACCGAGGTCGATCAGGCAGCATTCGCATCGTACTGTCAGGCGTATGCAAGATGGAAAGAAGCCGAGGAATTCATGACACAGCACGGCACAATTGTAAAAACCAAATCCGGATACTGGCAGCAAGTTCCCCAAGTATCCATTGCACAGACATATTTGAAAATCATGAATAAAATTGCTGAACAGTTCGGATTGACTCCGGCGGCAAGAAGCCGTATCACAGCAGGTGCGGATATGAAAAACGCTGCCGTTGATGATATGGATGAACTTCTGGGAGGTGGATGATGGCAAGAACAGCAAAAGCAAGGGAAAGACCGCAGGATTACCCGAAACTCACAGACTACCAGCCAACTGCTTTTATGTTGCCGGAATCGCACTACGATGCGGCAAAGGCAGACAGAGCCGTCCGCTTTATTGAAAATCTCTGCCATACCAAAGGCAGATGGGCTGGAAAACCATTCTGGCTGCTTCCTTGGCAGGAACGTATTGTGAGGGATATTTTTGGTGTCGTGCGGGAGGATGGCACAAGGCAATTTCGGACGGCTTACGTGGAAATACCCAAGAAAAATGGAAAACAGCTTGCCTTGGATACACCTATCCCAACTCCTGACGGCTTTACCAATATGGGTGATTTGAAAATTGGAGATACCGTATTTGATGAGAACGGTAATCCGTGCCATGTGGTTGCAAAAAGTCCTGTAGACGACACCGAACAGGCATATAAGCTGATATTCAAGGACGGCACTTCAATTATTGCAGGAGAACGGCATCTTTGGAATTGCCAATATATCTACGGCAATCGCAAGGATGTTCTCTGGACATCCGGTGAGATATATCGCAGAACATCAGAATACAGACAGCGTTTTTCTGACAGGCCGCAGGCAAAAAGAGATTCACTGATCCGTATCCCCGTGTGTGGTGTGCTTCAGACTGCGGAAATTGATCTTCCTGTTGATCCATATCTATATGGATACTGGCTCGGAAACGGCAATGCAACAAAACCGGAAATTACTGTTCGGACAGAAGATGTTGAGGACATTATCTCTTTCATTCCGTATCAAGTACACAACCGTTATCCGCAGAAATGCGGTGGAAGTGAAATCGTGAAGTACAATGAATTGAAAACGATCCTGCTTGGCAATTTTCGTGAAAAGAAAATTCTTACGGAATATCTGAGAGCATCCCCAGAGCAGCGATGGGCATTGTTGCAAGGTCTGATGGACTCAGACGGCTGTATCGGAGAACGCAAAGGTCAAAGCGTATATGTCACAACTTTGCGTGAACTGGCACTTTCCGTCAGAGAACTGCTATGGTCACTTGGAATTAAAAACGCAGTAAAATGTGAACCTTCTACACGGAATGGTTGGCCGACTGGGGAAATTCTGTATATCATCCGATTTACTACCTTTAACGATCAACCAACATCAAGATTAAAACGAAAAAATACCCGCACTCAGGTTCGAAAAAAAGAAACTCGTTCCTGCTTTCACTATCTATTAGATATTCAGCCTGTGGATCATCCGGTAAAAATGCAGTGCATTCAGGTAGACAGTCCAAGTCATCAGTATCTTGCAGGAACATCCATGATACCAACGCACAACAGTGAACTTGCCGCCGCCATCGCCCTGTATCTGCTCTACGCCGACAACGAGCCGTCAGCGGAGGTATACGGTGCAGCGGCAGACCGTCAGCAGGCATCCATCGTCTTTGACGTTGCAAAGCGAATGGTAGAGATGACTCCGGCACTTATGAAACGCTCCAAAATTATGGCGGCAACCAAACGTCTGGTCAACTACAGCAATGTGGGATTTTATCAGGTACTTTCGGCGGAAGTCGGCACAAAGCACGGTCTGAACGTGTCAGGTCTGGTGCTGGATGAGCTTCATGTACAACCCAGTAGAAATCTGGTGGATGTTCTCACAAAAGGCTCCGGTGATGCAAGAACGCAGCCGCTGTACTTTCTTATCACAACAGCCGGAACTGACCGAAATTCCATCTGCTATGAATATCATACCAAAGCAAAAGATATTCTTGACGGCAGAAGAATTGATCCGTCATTTTATCCCGTGATTTACGGCTTGAATGACGGCGATGACTGGAACGCCGAAGAATCATGGTACAAGGCAAATCCCTCGCTGGGATACACCATTACAATAGACAGAGTTCGGGATGCTCACCGAGAAGCCCTTACAAATCCCGCGGAAGAGAATGTATTCCGTCAGCTGAGATTAGACCAATGGGTAGGCAGTGCAGTGGCATGGATTCCGGAGCATATTTATGACAAAGGCAATCTGCCGATTGATTATGATGCACTAAAAGGCAGAGAGTGTTACGCAGGACTTGACCTATCCAGTACAAGCGACATTACAGCTTTTGTTCTGGTGTTTCCACCGAGAAACGAAAACGAAAAATATATCGTTGTGCCGCACTTCTGGCTGCCGAGAGAAACCCTTGATCTCCGTGTCCGCCGTGACCATGTTCCCTATGATGTATGGGAACGGCAGGGACTTTTCCATGTCACTGAGGGTAATGTGGTGGACTATAATTTTGTGCGAAAAACGATCAACGAGCTGCACACGATGTATAACATCAAGGAAATCGCTGCCGACCGCTGGAACGCCACACAGCTTATTACTGACCTGATCGGTGATGAATTTACAGTCGTGCCAATCGGCATGGGCTTTAAGGATCAAAGTCCTCCGATGAAGGAGTTATACAAGCTGCTGCTTGAGGGAAAATTCATCCACGGCGGCAATCCTGTCCTTCGCTGGATGGCTGGAAATGTGGTAGCTGAAATTGATGCGGCGGAAAATATCAAACCAAGTAAAAAGAAAAGTACAGAGAAAATTGACGGTATCGTTGCTTGGATCATGGCACTTGACCGATGTATTCGTCATGAGATGCAGGGCAGTGTTTATGATGAACCTGACCACGATCTCGTGGTCATCTGATGGGAGGTAGATACTATGGGCTTTATGAGCAAATTTGGCTTTAACAAGCCGAGAGATGCACCGAAAATTCCCGATGTTCAGGACAATGTCCGTGATTCGGGAAATTTGTTTGTGTTCGGTATGACACACAGCGGAGAGCGTGTGGACGAGCGAACGGCAATGCAGATCGTGACCGTTTATGCCTGCGTCCGGCTGCTTTCAAACACGATTGCAGGACTGCCTTTGCACCTATATAAATACACAGGCAAGGGCGAGGACAAGGAACTGGCGGTTGACCATCCGCTTTATAAAATCTTGTATCGTCAGCCAAATCCCGAAATGAGTTCTTTCTCGTTCTGGGAGGCACTTATGACACATCTTTTGCTGTGGGGCAACGCTTATGCTCAGATCGTTCGTGACGGCAAAAATAAGATTTTAGGGCTGTATCCGCTGCTCCCCGAAAACATGGAAATCGACCGAGATCAAAGCGGAAATCTGTTTTACACTTACCACGCCTACACCGATGAAAAGCCGGGTGAGCATGACAAAGACGTGATTTTTCAGCGTGATGAAATTTTGCACATTCCGGGGCTTGGATTTAATGGTTTGGTGGGATTTTCGCCCATTGCCATGATGAAAAACGCCCTCGGTGCAGCAATTGCGGTGGAGCGATACGGCAACGCTTTTTTCAAAAATGGCGCACAGCCTGCCGGCGTTTTAGAGCATCCGGGTGTGCTGAAAAATCCTGAAAAGATACGGGATAACTGGACAAAGGTCTATGGCGGAGCAAGGAACGCACATCGTATTTGCGTACTCGAAGAGGGTATGTCCTACAAACCAATCTCACTTCCGCCCGAAGATTCGCAGTTTTTGTCTACACGCGAATTTGATGTGGAGGAGATCTGCCGTATGTTTCAGGTGCCGCCACACTTAGTGCAGGATCTGAAACGGTCGACATTTAACAATATCGAACATGTGCGCCCAGATAGGGCGATATTGACAGTAAACTAAGGCATTACCCCACAAGACAGAGTGGGAGTCAACCCGTCTTACCTTGCAGGGAAACCGATGGCAAGGGAACATAGCACTACGGGAAAGCGGATAACGCAAAAGGATATTCAGCGAAAAAGGTCCGCAATGACAAGTTGGCACAAGGGTAAAGCTGGTATTGCCTAACGCAAAGGTTAGTTCCTCTTATGTTGAGGGTACGGAAATTATCCTGAAACCGTACTCACGGTTCTTTACAGTAATGGTGTTCGACTGTAAATCTGTTAACCAAGCCGTGAAACAGTCACGAGAACGTGTACTTGAAAACCGAAATGCTGCCCGACAGCCAACACGCCTATCAGTATCGTTAACTGGGGATTACCTAAACGGAAATGCTGAGTTTTCTCAGCTATGACGCAGGTCTGAATATTCCGTACGGTAACAGAGCTTTCATAGTAGTCTGAGATGGATAATGACCATTACATGGCGAAGGAAAGCAGTTTGTTAATTCCAGAATAAGGTGATGAAAGGGAGGAGAAACCTCAATGAATCCAACATCAAACATTTTGGAGCGTATCTACCAAAATTCAAAACAACACCCAAACGGTGTCTTTACAAGGCTATACCGTTATCTCTTAAGGGAAGATATTTATTTCATGGCATATCAAAAATTATATGCCAACAAGGGTTCAGTTACTAAAGGAACTGATAATGACACAGCTGATGGCTTTGGCAAGGACTATGTCAATGAACTGATAGAAGAACTCAGGAATGGGATATATCGTCCTAAGCCTGTCAGACGGAAGTATATCCAAAAGAAAAATAAAAAACTCCGTCCGCTCGGGATTCCATCGTTCAGAGACAAACTGCTCCAAGAAGCTATCCGGATGATTCTTGAAGTTATATATGAACCACTTTTCTACGACCAGTCACATGGATTCCGTCCAGAACGGAGCTGTCACACTGCGTTAACACAGATAAAAAGGGATTTCGTAGGAGTAAAGTGGTTTATCGAGGGAGACATCAAAGGATGCTTTGACAACATCAACCATAGCGTACTGCTCAGTGAATTGGAAAGCAAGATAAAAGACAGTAAATTCATAAACATCATCAGGATGTTTCTTAAGGCTGGTTATGTAGAAGATTTCACATATCATGGCACAATATCAGGAACTCCGCAAGGTGGTGTTATTTCGCCGGTTCTTGCTAACATCTATCTTCATGGGCTGGACAGGAAAATTATGGAACTAAAAGAGCAGTTTGACCAACCACAATCAAGAAGTCAGACACCTGAATATTGCAGACTTCATAACAAGAAAATTAGACTTAAAAAGAAAATTGAAGCAACGGAGGGAGAAGAAAGAGAAAAGCTTTTAGAGGACTTAAAAGAACTCGACAAGCAAATGCTCAAAACACCAGCGAAATGCGAAGACGATAAAAAGATTGTTTATTGCAGATACGCTGATGACTTTCTCATAGGAGTCTGCGGTGACAAAAGTGATTGCGAAAAATTAAAGTCAGTTCTGAAAATGTTTCTGGAAAAGGAATACTCATTGGAACTTAGTGAGGAAAAGACACATATCACGCACAGTGCAGAAAAGGTAAGGTTTCTTGGATATGATGTTGCAGTCAGGAGAAGCCAGAAAGTAAAACGTAAAAGCAATGGCGTGAAACAAAGAACCCTGAATTACACTGTTGAATTGACAGTACCACTTGAGGATAAAGTAACACGGTATCTCTTTGAGAATAGCATTGTAAAACAGAAAGATAATGGTACACTATGGCCTATATCCGTTTCTCACCTTCGATATCTCTCGGAGGTAGATATTGTGCGTAAATTTGATGCACAGTTTAGAGGAATATGCAATTACTACCGCATGGCGGCTAATTACAGCAGGCTTATATATTTCCAGTATCTAATGGAATATAGCTGTTTGAAAACGCTTGCTTCCAAACACGACAGCACTCTGAAAAAGACAAGAACCAAGTACAGGGTGAAAGAGGGTTGGGGTATACCGTATAGCACGAAAGAGGGCGAGAAAATCGCTCGAATCTCAAAGCTGTCTGACTGTAAAAATGGCAAACTATGTATAGACCGTGACCCTTGGGTGTATAGACCTATCAAAAAACATGACCTCACAATATGGAGCAGACTGGAAACTAAGCAATGTGAACTCTGTAGAACGCATAGCGACCATTGCAAGGTGTATCATGCAGGCAGTATGAAACAGCTCAACTCCAATACAGAATGGGGAAAGCAGATGATTTCCATGAGGCGTAAGTCTCTTGTAGTCTGTGATAAATGCTATGAAATGATTCATAGCGGTGTGTAAAGAATGAGTAGTAGAATGTTAATAACAAACGGAGAGCCGTATACGCTGAAAGGTGTACGTACGGTTCGGGAGGGGGTATAGGTAAACCTGCTGTCGTAAGGCAGCAAGGCGACCTATATCTACCTCATCAGGGCATTGCCTTTGTGCAGTATTCCCTTATGCCGTGGATCATCCGCATTGAAAAGGGCATCATCAAAGACTTGCTTTTGGAGGAAGAACAGGACGTGTATTTTCCAAAATTTAATGTAGACGGCTTAATGCGAGGAGATTATCAATCCCGTATGAATGCTTATGCAATTGGCGTAGGAAATGGCTTCTTTTCGCCGAATGATGTACGCCGACTGGAGAATATGGATCTCATTCCCCACGATTTGGGCGGTGATGATTTTTATCTTAACGGCAGCTACAATAAGCTGCAAAATGCGGGTGCAGCCTATGGACTCAATCAGCCGGAAAACGGCGATAACACGTCAGAAAATAAAGAATAACGGAGGAGATATTTTATGCAGAAATTCTGGAACTGGATTCATGACGACAGCGGCGGCAGAGTTCTCCGCCTTGAAGGACCTATCGACTCGGAGTCGTACTGGGGAGATGAAATTACCCCTAAAAATTTCCGTGATGAGCTGTATGCGGAGGACGGAGATGTGACAATTTATTTGAATAGTCCGGGCGGCAATGTGTTCGCCGCTGCGGAAATTTATACGATGATCCGTGATTATCCGCACAATGTCAAAGTACGGATTGCAAGCATTGCGGCATCGGCTGCGACCGTCATTGCGATGGCTGGTGACGTGGTGCAGATGTCGCCGACAGCTTTACTTTTTGTCCACGATCCGTCTACGATTGCAATGGGCAACACCAAGGACATGGAAAAAGCCATCACAACGCTGAACGAGGTCAAGGAGAGCATCATCAACGCATACGCTGCAAAGACGGGACTGTCACGCAGCAAGATCTCAAAGCTTATGAGCGATGAAACGTGGATGAATGCCAAAAAAGCCGTAGAATTGGGCTTTGCAGACGAAATTCTCTTTGATGAAAAGAAACCGGAACAGCCTGAACCGGAGAAGGAGGAAGAAGAGCCGAAAGAGGATAATCCGGACGAGGAAGGCGGTGAAGATGATCCCGATGAAGAGGAGAAAAAGCCCGAAGAGAAGCCGTTCAAGCTGGATTCTGACTGGTCTTACAGCACCCGTATCATGGGACAGACCATTTTGGGAAAAATCACAGCGTCCTGCAAAAATCCGGACGAAAGCGGCAGTGACGGCAAATCACCTGACACACCGAAACCTGCCGAGAAAGGGATGAATACCGCCCCTGTGATCGGCATGGACGGCAAAACCAAAGACGGCGCAATGCCGTATGAAATTCTTAAACAGCAGCTTGCTTTCTTGAAATAAGCAGGCTGTATTTTTTTGCGACACCGGATTTTCCGGAGAAATGGAGAAAAGATATGAGCAAAATTATGGAACTTCGCACAAAGAGAAATACCCTCTGGGAGCAGACAAAGAACTTCCTTGAAAAGCACCGCGGCGAAAACGGACTTGTGGAGGCTTCCGCCGTGGAGCAGTACAACAAAATGGCTTCCGAGGTGCAGGCACTGGGCACGGAAATCGAGCGTCTGGAACAGCAGGCGGCTTTTGATGCCGCACTCTCCGCACCGACCTCCAAGCCCGTCACCAATGCACCCGGAGCAAAAAACGCTGCCCCCACAAACCCCACTGCAACGGACGAGTACCAGTCCGCATTCTGGGACATGATCCGCAACAAGGGCGACCAGTTCGCCGTCCGCAACGCCCTTTCTGTCGGCGAGGACACCGAGGGCGGATTTACAGTGCCGTCTGAGTTTGAACGCCGCCTTGTGCAGTCGCTGGAAGAAAATAACATCTTCCGCCAGATGGCAACAGTCATCAAGACAAATTCCGGCACAAGAAAAATCCCGATTGCGACTGACACCATGGAAGCACAGTGGATCGATGAGGGCGAGGAGATTCCGGAGACTGATACTCGTTTCGGGCAGACAACTCTTTCAGCGTACAAGCTCGGCACAATGATCAAGATTTCAAATGAACTGCTGCACGACTCCGCTTTTGACCTTGCATCGTATATCGCCACTCGTTTCGGCGTAGCAATGGGCAATGCGGAGGAGCGTGCATTTTTCACGGGGGATGGCGATAAAAAGCCCCTCGGCATCCTTGCGGATACAGGCGGTGCGGAAATCGGCGTGACTTCTGCATCCCAGACAGCGATCACCTTTGACGAGATTTTCGACCTTTACTACAGCCTGAAATCCCCCTACCGCCGCAATGCACAGTTCGTCTGCAATGAAACAATTCTCCTCCAGCTTATGAAGCTGAAGGACAAAAACGACCAATATTTATGGAAGCCCTCGCTGGATATCGCAAAGCCCGATACACTTCTTGGCAGACCGATTCGCACCAGTTCTTTCATGCCCGGAATCAGCAAGGGTGAAAAGGTATTGCTGTTCGGCGACATGAAGAATTACTGGGTTGCCGACCGTCAGAACCGCACCTTCCGCCGCCTGAACGAACTCTATGCCCGCACCGATCAGGTGGGATTCATGACCACCCAGCGTGTGGACGGCAGACTGATCCTTCCTGAATCCGTGAAGGTGCTGAAAATGGCCGGAAATAAGGCAACGACTGGCGGTACAACTACGGGCTGATTGCTCTAAGATAGGAGGTCTGCAATGAATTTAATTTCGCTGCCTGAAACAAAAAATTATCTTCGTGTTGACCATTGTGAGGATGACAAGCTCATCCTCACGCTGATTGACACAGCACAGCGGCTTGTGATGGACGTGGGACGCATGACTGAAAAGCAGTTAGCAGAAAACGAGGAAACTTCCCGGCAGGCTATGCTGTATACCGTTTCTTACCTCTATGAGAACCGTAATACTGCGGATTATCATGCATTAACGTTGACACTCCGGTCGCTTCTTTTTGCACAGAGAGAGGGTGTTGTGTGATGGAAATTAGTAAGCTCAATCAGCGGATCACTTTTCTGGAACACCGCACAAAAATTGACAGCATCGGCAATCACAAAACCCAGTGGGATGAGGTATTTTCCTGCTGGGCTGCCGTGTCTGTGAAAAGTTCGGCTGAAAACAGCGATAACGGAACGACAAAAGAAGTTTTGTCGCTGGAATTTGCAGTCAGGCAGACTCCCGATACCATGCGTGTAAATCCTACCACGCATAAGATTTCATTCCGTGGTCTGACTTATAATATTGACAGCATTCTGCCGAATTATAAATCATTCGACTATATGAAAATTACTGCTGGAACAAGGAAAGCCGGTGATTGCGATGGCTTCTGTTGACGATTTAGCAAACCTTGTCATGGATGGTCTGCGTGAGTATTCTGAATTGGCAGATACGGCAATGAAAAAGGCAGTCCGCAAGACTGCCGCTTCTGTCAAAAAAGAAATCTCTGAAAATGCTCCAAAACGCACAGGCAGATATGCGAAAAGCTGGACGGCAAAGAAAACTAAAGAAAACAGCCACTCACTGGAAATGACCGTCCACAGCAAAGACCGCTATCAGATCGCACATTTATTGGAACATGGTCACGCAAAGCGAAACGGCGGTCGAGTTGAGGGAAAACCGCATATTGCTCCTGCCGAAGAAAACGGTGCGGATTTATTGGAATCCTTAATCAGAAAGGAACTGAAATGAGTTATGAAGAAATCAACGAAATGATGCTGGAAATGGGGCTGCCTTTCGCCTATCATCACTTCTCTGAGGGCGAAAGTCCGAAGCCGCCTTTCCTTATCTTTCTGTCACCCGGTGAGAATACTTTTTCAGCAGATAACCTCATGTATTACAGTTTCAAAAAGCTGGATATTGAGCTATATACCGATGAAAAATCTCCCGAAACAGAGGCGGAAATCGAGGCTGTTCTCAGGCATCATCACATTTTTTACAACAAAACTGAAACATGGATAGAGTCCGAAAAATTCTATGAAGTGTTATATCAGATGGAGGTATAGTTATGGCTCTGAAGAAAAACAAGGTGAAATTCGGACTGAACAAAGTCCACTATGCAAAAATCACGTCGTGGACGGATGACGGTGTTCCCACATTTTCAACGCCTGTGAGAATCCCTGGTGCGGTTTCGCTGTCGATTGATGCAGAGGGCGAAGCAGAAAATTTCTTTGCTGATAATGGCGTGTATTATGTTATCAACAACAATGCCGGATATACAGGTGAATTGGAAATCGCCCTTGTTACCACAGATTTTGCCACCGACATTCTCGGTGAAAAGCTGGATAATAACGGCGTTCTCGTTGAAAGAAATGATGCAGAACTGGCAGAGTTCGCTCTGCTCTTTGAATTTGAGGGAGACAAGAATAAGATCCGCCATGTGCTGTATCGCTGTTCTGCAAGCCGTCCTGCAACGGAAAGTGCTACCACTGAGGACGAAACGGAAGTCAAAACAGAAACACTGTCGCTGACAGCAACTGCACTGCCCGATGGTCTGGTCAAGTCCAAAACCTGCGAAAATACGGACGAAACGACCTATAACAACTGGTACAAGAATGTGTATATCCCTGTGACTACAGTGGCTGCAAAGTCCGCAGCTTCCACCAAATCTGCATCGTAAAGGAGTAACGCTATGGCTATCAAGAAAAATATTACTATTGACGGAATCGAAGTCCCTTTCAAGGCGAGTGCGGCAGTGCCTCGCCTTTATCGTTTGAAGTTTTCCCGTGACATCTACAAGGATTTTGCATCCTTGCAGAAAAACGTCAAGGACAACGATGAGGGTGAATCGACATTGGACATTGAAAGTCTTGAGGTATTCGAAAACGTGGCATATATCATGGCAAAGCACGCTGATCCGGAGAATGTGCCGGACAATCCCGACGACTTTTTGGAGCAGTTCAACACGTTTTCGATTTATGAAATTTTGCCTCAATTGATCGAACTCTGGGGGCTGAATACTGCGACACAGGTCAAGTCTAAAAAAAACATCGCCAAACTGACCGAGAAATGACAACTCCGCTGTTTCTGCTGAGATGTGTGGAATTGGGTATTTCGCTTTCAGAGCTGGATTTGCTGACGATTGGGATCGTCAATGATATGTTCACGGAAAAGGAAAATGATGATTTTAAGTATCCTTATCGAGCAACTCAGACGGATTTCGATTTATTTTAATCGTGGGAGGTGAACCGCATGGCAAACAGAATCAAAGGCATCACCGTTGAAATTGGCGGTGATACGACCAAGCTGTCTAAGGCTTTAGAAAGTGTCAATAAAAACATCAAAAACACCCAGTCACAGCTAAAAGACGTAGAAAAGCTGCTGAAACTCGACCCGACCAATACGGAACTTCTGTCACAGAAGCAGAAACTGTTAGCCGATGCTGTTTCCTCAACAACCGGCAAGCTGGAAACCCTCAAAAAAGCAAGTGAACAGGCGGCAGGAACAAAGGACAACTACGATGCGTGGAGGGCAAAGTACGAACCTATCAAGCAGAAAATCAGTGAGACAGAAGCCAAACTGAAGGATCTCAAAGAGCAGTCCAAAATCGCCGATGAACAGCTTGCAAAGGGCGAAATATCGCAGGAAAAATATGATGCCTTGCAGCGTGAAATCAAGGACACCTCCGATGAATTAGCATCTCTGAAACAGTCCGCAAAAGATGTTTCTGACGAATTCGGCAACCCGATCAGTCCTGAACAATATGACTCGTTGCAACGTGAAATTACCGAAACTGAACAAGACTTGCAGCGGTTGCAAACAGAAGCCTCCAAGACTAAAACTGCCCTTGTGAAAATCGGTGAAGCCGGAGAGGTGCTGGAAAAAACCGGAGGTAAAATTTCGGGTGCAGGAGAAAAATTGCTGCCGATCACCGCAGGCGTAGCGGCGTTGGGAACAACTGCATCCGTCAAATTTGCCGAAGTGGACAAGATCATGCAGCTCACCAACGCCACGATGAAAAACACCGAAGAACAGGCAGATTTACTGGATAAAGCGATGAAAGATGCCGCATCAAACTCCACCTTCGGCATGAACGATGCGGCAACAGCAACCCTGAACTTTGCCCGTGCAGGATTGAACGCAGAGGAAGCCGCAGCAGCCCTTGCTCCTGCCATGAACTTGGCGGCAGGCGAAGGCGGAAGTCTGGATACGGTTTCGGCAGGACTTGTTGCTACGATCAACGGATTTCACGGTTCTTTTGACGATGCTGCAAATTATGCCGATGTGTTCGCCGCTGCCTGCAATAATTCCGCATTGGATATTGACAGCCTCTCGGAAGCAATGTCCGTTGCTGCACCGATTTTCTCAACGGCAGGCTACGAAGTAAATGACGCTGCCCTGTATATGGGCGTTATGGCGAATAACGGCATCGAAGCCGAAGTTGCCGCAAACTCCCTGAAAACAGGCCTTGCAAGACTGGTCAAGCCTGCCAAAGAGGGTGCGACGATGATGGATCAGCTCGGTATTTCGGTTACGGAAAGTGACGGTTCCATGAAGGATTCGATTACCATTCAAAAGGAACTCAATGCTGCATTTTCCAAACTTTCTGAGTCCGAGCAGATCGCCGCCGCATCCGCTATCTTCGGCAAAAACCAGATGGCTCCTTGGCTTGCTTTGATCAACACAGCCCCTGCTGACGTTGAAAGTTTGAGCAGTTCTATCAACAATTGTGCAGGTACAACCGATGAAATGGCAAAGGCGATGATGAGCGGTTTCGGCGGTTCAATCGAGCAGTTGAAATCGTCCATTGATGTGCTTATGACTTCTTTGGGACAGCTTCTGGCGGAGTATTTAACCCCGATTATCGCCAAAATTCAGGAATGGGTTACGAAGTTCAACGCTCTCGATGACAGTCAGAAACAGGCAATTATTAAAATCGCCCTGATTGCGGCGGCTCTCGGACCTCTTTTGATTGTGATTGGCAAAACGATCTCAACGGTCGGTACGCTTATGCAGTTCATTTCAAATATTCCTACGCTGATTGCCGGTGCGAAATCGGCTTTTGCTGCTTTAAGCGGCGTGATCGGCGGCATTTCCGCACCTGTTGTAGCGGTTGTTGCAGCAATTGGCGTGCTGATCGCGGCATTCGTGAACCTATGGAAAAACAACGAGGACTTCCGCAATAAAATGACCGAGATCTGGGGCAAAATCAAATCTGTTTTTGAAAATCTGACCTCCGGAATTGTTGACCGCCTGAACGCTTTAGGCTTTAATTTTGAGGATTTCGGCGATGTTGTAAAAACGGTATGGCAGGGATTATGCGATATTCTTGCACCTTGGTTCGAGGGCGTTTTCACATATATTGCTGACGTTTTTGACGTGGTAGCCGATACCATTCTCGGCATTCTGGATATTTTCATCGGACTTTTCACAGGTGACTGGGAACAGATGTGGAACGGTGTAAAGGGCATTTTTATTGGCATATGGGACTTCATCAAGAACTGTTTCACGAATATTGTCAACACGCTGAAAGGCATTGCAGATGTGTTCCTTGGCTGGTTCGGAACTTCATGGAATGAAGTATGGACGGCAATCAAGGACTTTTTTGTGAATATCTGGAACAATATTTCAGCCTTTTTTACAGGCATTTTCACGTCAATCAGCAACTTTTTCACAACGATATGGACAGGAATCCGTGACTTTTTCGTCGGTATCTGGACGGCGATTTACACCAGTATTTCGGAGAAAATCACTGCAATTCAGACTGCCATTACAACTGTCTGGAATGCGATTTCTACAGCAATTTCAACTGTTCTAAATACGATTTATAACGTAATTTCTACCGTCTGGAATACCATTTATGAGTTCATTTCTCCGCTTTTAGACGCGTTTAAGTACCTTTTTGAGACCATTTTTCAGGCGATTCACATTATTATCAGTAATGTGATGGATTGGATCCATGAGAAAATTCAATCCGTCTGGAATGCCATTGTTGGCTTTATTACGCCGATTTTAGAGGGCATTAAGTCATTTTTTGAAACGATCTGGAACGCTATTTCTACGGATGTTTCAACGGCAATTAATACCATTCACAATGTAATCACAACTGTGTGGAACACTGTTTATGGCTTCATTTCAGGGATTTTAAGTTCAATATGGTCGGTCATCTCGTCCGTTTGGAATACGATCAGCGGTACTGTTTCAAGCGTTTTAAATACGATTTCCACAACAATTTCAACCATCTGGAACAGCATTAAAATGACCATTTCAAACGTGATGAACAGCATAAAAACAACTGTCACAAACATCTGGAATAACGTAAAATCGGCAGTTTTCAACACAATTACGGGTATCAAAGATACGATTGTGAACGGTTTTAATAACGCTGTGAACTTCGTGAAAAACCTTGCAAGTGAGGCATGGAGCTGGGGTGCTGACATCATCAACGGCATCGTTGACGGTATCAAATCCAAAATTCAGGCTGTGGCAGATGCAGTTACGGGAGTTGCAGATAAAATCAAAAGTTTCCTGCACTTTTCCGTTCCTGATGAAGGACCTTTGACGGACTTTGAAAGCTGGATGCCGGACTTTATGCAGGGCTTAGCGGACGGTATTTCGGCAAATGCGGGACTTGTGGGCGATGCTCTCAGCACCTTTGGCACAAATATTACAACTGCTCTGACGGATACTTTCAAGACGGCGATGTCAAATATTGTTTCTGTGGTCGGGACGTTTATGCAGGACACGCTGACGGAAGTCACGAACATCTGGAACAGCATTCAGGCGAATATGAACGCTGTGCTTACCAATATCGGAAACGGCGTAAAATCGGGATGGAATACGATCACTACAGCAATTAAAGCCTCTCTTGACAGCATTAAAACCGCTATCACAATCAGCTGGAATGCGATCAAAAATATTGTGGCAACATCGGTAAACGGCTTGAAAGAAGTCATTTCTGCGGTTTGGAACGGCATGAAAATGCTTATTTCAACGGAACAGACAGGCATTAAAAATACAGTTGTTTCAACTTGGACAGCAATTTCTGACAGCGTTAGAAACGTCGTAAATTCGGTGAAAAGCACAGTTTCTGATGTCTGGAACGCTATGCCGGATGCAGTTCACGGAGCGATGAACAACGTTCAAAATACTGTGCTGAATATCTGGGATAATATCAAAAACGGCGTATGGGACAGGGTCTGGAGCATCCGCGATACGGTGACAGAAGCTCTGAATTCTGCAGCGGATTTTATCCGAAATATTGCCAATTCCTCGTGGCAGTGGGGTTATGATTTGATGCAGAACCTTGTGAACGGCATTCGCTATATGATGGCGGATCTGTACAACTCCGTCTGCGATGTGGCAAATGTGATCTGGGAGCATCTGCACTTTTCTGTTCCTGAAAAAGGTCCTCTGACCGATTTTGAATCTTGGATGCCGGACTTTATGGGTGGACTTGCTGACGGAATCAACCGCAATAAAAAGCTCATCACGAAGGCAATCGGCGGTGTGGCAAGTGCGATGCATCTCACTTTGGATACGGATATGAGCGGTATTTCGTCTACGATGCAAAACAGCAGTCCGGCAGGAACGGTCATTAACAACTACAATAATGACAACAGCCGCACAGTGAATCAGACGAACAATAGTCCGAAATCGCTGTCACGGCTGGAAATCTATCGTCAGACGAGGAATGCTTTGAATGTGTGAATCGCTATATAACCATAAACAATGTTCCTGTAGTTATCAATGCTGAGCCAACAGCAGATTTCCATGTGAATTGCTCATGAAGGAATACAAACGCAAGTATAAGTGTTAGAACAACACTCAGTTTATCAATCGGCACAACCTTTGATGCTTCCCCAATTTGCAGTGCTTTATAATAACACAGCCATGACGCACCTGTTGCAAGACCTGACAATACTATGAATACCCAACTTTTTCTTGATATATTTGCTATACCGCTTTGTGCGCCTGATATCCACACCATAACCCAAGCCATTACTAACACAACAAGTGTCCTGATGCCTGTTGCAAGTGTGGAGTTGACGTTTTCAATGCCAATTTTAGCAAGTATAGATGTTAAGGCAGCAAATACTGCTGATAGAATTGCGTATAAAAGCCACATTGTATTTTTCCTTTTCAAGAATTTATTTATATTCTGAGTATAACACAACATTCTGAAAAATTCAATCGTTTTCACAGTGAATCAGACCAACAATAGCCCGAAATCGCTGTCACGGCTTGGTTTTAATCGAAACAAAAATCTACTTCGTCAGACGTTCAATAGCTTCATTCTCTGTGCTGACAAAGAACACATCTTTTCCATTGTTACTTTCATAGATAAAGTCTTTCAGGGCTTTGCTTGTATATTTTGAATAATCACCATATATTGCGATTCGTACTCCGTAATTGATGAACTTTTGGAGAATTTCACCTGCAAGACAAGTGCTTAATATAAAGAAATCTTCCGTGATCAATTCTTTGCTGATTGCAATATTTTTTGTTTCTGCTTCGTAGTTTACAGTCATAAGCAGGTCAAGTGCTGACTGTACATTGGTGATAATCTTTTCAGAGCTATTTACGACAGCACAAACGTTATTGTTCCTTTCGATTTTAGTGATTTTCATTTTGAGTCCTCCTGCTATTGGGACGTTTTATATCCTGATATAACAGTCCGCATTTGGTACAGTACCAGATGATACGTCCGGATCTGTAAAGCGGCAGACTAAGCTGCAAATTCCACTCAGGGTACTGCTTGAAAATCATTGCAGTGCTTTCATTGACATAGGCAACAAATGAGATGTAATGTTCCTTTGTCATGGAATGATTTGAAGAAATATACCATTCTCCATGCATATCTTCTATGGACAGTTTTTCATTTTCTTCTGCTTTTCGAGCTTCAAGAGCAGTCAGCTTTTTTCCGCAGCAGGATATATTTGCTTCAGATGTGGAAGTAATTACGTTACCGCAATCGGGACAAACATAGAATTTCATTTTTTTCATATTACCAGTCTCGCTTTCTTTCTGATTTATTTCTCCCTTCAAAATCGCCTGCAAATCAACCTGAAATACTTCCGCAAGTTCTGTAAGAAGTGAAATATCAGGACAGCCTTTTCCTGTTTCCCATTTAGATACAGTCTTATCGCTGACATTGATTTGTTCTGCAAGCTG
The DNA here is from genome assembly GCA_021769725.1 of Oscillospiraceae bacterium. Taxonomy (GTDB): domain Bacteria; phylum Bacillota; class Clostridia; order Oscillospirales; family Ruminococcaceae; genus Ruminococcus. The sequence continues at coordinate 23,165 of JAETSI010000021.1, forward strand.
CTTTTGCGTAAGTTTGTTTTTTATTCGCAGTGAGCGTATCAGCTCACCTGTTTTGATTTGATCCATTTTATCAGCCCATTCCAATATATTTTATGTAGTCTGTTACAGACATAAGCGGCATATCCAGCCTTTTCTGCGTTTCTTCTGAAATTTCACCTGTTACTGTTTCATATCCGGCATTCTGAACTGCTTCAAGATATTCATTCACGATCCGTTTAATATCCTCATTTGTGGATTTCAGAAGTTTGCCGCAATTGCGGTAGATCTCCAGAAAAGGATGACAACAAGCAAAAGAGTTACGCATAACCTCAAAATTGTTATCACCGGGAAATCCACAGTTTGCGATCACCATAAACTTTTGCTCACGAGGTTTAGCATCGGCAAGATCAAAATTGCCATTATCCTCATTGACAAGAGGACTTTTCAGCGGAGCAAGTCTGTCGATAAAATTTTTCAAATAGGCTGTGTAGTTCCATGTGTAAACGGGAGTGGCAAAACAGACGATATCGGAGGAATTATATAAATTTAAAAGTTCCGGCATATCATCGTTATGAACACATTTTCCGGGTGTTTTGAACCAGCATGAAAAACAACCGCTGCAATGCTCTATATGTTTTTCACATAAAAAGACATTATGTGTTTCGGCTCCGGCAGATTCTGCACCCTCCAAAAAGGAATTTACGATAACATTTGTTGCACTGTTTCTGCCGCTTGGACTTCCGTTAAATACTGTAATTTTCATGATTAACATTCCTTTCTTTTTTGTGTAATTTTATTATACGACCGAACAGAAAGAATGTCAATCCACGTTCCGTAGAGTTGTGAAATATCTTTTAATGGTACAAGAGCACCACGGCTGGAGATCTATCGGCAGACGAGGAATGCTTTGAATGTGTGAAAAGGAGCGATTTTGAGTCGCTCCTTTACAGATTAATATCATATTGATTGTCAATCAGCACATAGTTCACTGCATATTTTTGGGCAAGCGCCAACATTTGTGCATTGTCAGCGAGAACATTCTCTATTGTGCAGTCTTTGTCATCCAAGCGATTTTCGATTACACTTGCATATCTTCTTATGTCCGTAAAGTGATTCCTTATATAATCCTCGCTCATAACAAGACAAATATACTTGATGTGTCGAGTGTATTCTCTCTCAAAATATTTTTGCCAATCAAAAGGAATATAGCATCCTTCAACAATCAGATTTTGTCTGTTTTCTATGACCGTTTTGATCATTTCACAAACAATGGGCCACAAATATGCTGTAAGATCGGCATCTTTGCTCGTTGGAGTAAGTTCTGTATTCCCACTTCGGATCAAACCCATCTTCAAATGATCTATTGATAAGTAAGGATATTTATATTTTTCGAGTAATTTCTGAGCAAGGGCAGTCTTGCCAGTATGTGATGCTCCCGTTATCAGAATAATCATCCTGCTTTATCACCTCTATCAATACCAAATTACCGAAAATCAAAAGGGTGGACTTCCGGCTCACTCAGTTACTGTGGAAAATCAGATTTTAATATATCATTCGATTTTTTAATATCCAATCAATGATCTCAATCATTGTACTCCCTCTGTTTTCTATACTCCCAATCAGTAGTTTTTCAAACCACTCCTGACATGGAATTAATCTTAATTTTGAATATCTACGGTATAAACTGCTTGACGGGGGAATTGGTATTTTGTTGACCGCCCAGATCCCCTCCAACACTTTCCATGTGTTTGTTGTGACAAGATAGGAAATTAGTAAAACATCTTGTTTTGAAAACGCAGATTCCAATTTCAATCTTGTACTTTTTAGCCAGTAGCAAATTTCGGATTGCTCCTTTTTTGAAATACAATAATGCTCCAGTACAGTTTCAGAATATATAATGATTTCCTGTGCCTTTCCATTATCGTATTCAATCTTCGCATCAAGATATTTATATATTTCCATTGGATTGCTTTTCAACTTACCAATAGCCTTATCAAAAGTGGTATAATGTATTTCAACCAAAACACCATCAATTAACTGTGATATAAAGTCATTCCTTTTTCCAATTACGATAATATCCAAATCAGATGAATCGGTTGCTGTACCATATGCAACAGAACCACTTAACAATACAGCATCAATGGAGGTATCTTTTTTAAACACTAAAACCAGATTATGAAATATTTCCAATTGTTTACGCATAGCTTCTCCTTTTCTATACCCGTATAAACTATCTCTTTTATAGAATTCGATTTAGCAGAGAGTTTCACACTCCCCATTTCGTATCTCATCAAGCGTTCTTGGAGTATAGTCCATGTATGGCATCATACACCCAACGTTATAACACGCAAACGGTATCTCAAGTTCACTGCAGATCTCCCGATAACGTTCAAATGCGGTGTGGTCTTTTGTATTGTGAATATGACCGTAAAGGTGGACTGCTCCTCGGTATTGGTTTCGCCAATGTGCGATCGGATAATGGCAGAGAACTACTTCTGTACCGGAATCTTCAACTACCGCTATATCCCTGATCCATTCAAAATATGCTGTCATTTCCTGCGACGGCTTATCATAATTGCCAAGGATCAGATATTTCCTGCCTGCAAGCTGTGAGAGTACTTCCAATCCGGCAGGATTTTTCCATGCAAAATCACCGAGGATATAGACATCATCGTTATTTGACACAGCGTTATTCCATCGACGGACAATTTCCTGTGCCATCTGTGCAACATCCTTAAATGGTCTGCCGTCATGCTTTATGACATTTTCGTGTCCGGTGTGCAGATCAGCAATATAGTAGTTCATTTCGCACCTCTTTCGTAAAGCAGGTGCTGTAACTATCCAAGCAGCCTGCCCTCATATGTTCCATTTTGAATTCTGAAAAAGAATTCACTGAATTGATCGGTTTCAAAGATCTGCATCAGTTCACGCATATTCCAGATCAGATTTGCACTGTCGATCTCGTTTCTGTCAAGCCAGAACACCCTACCTTCTTCGGAACTTTTCAGTTCCCCCTCAAACTGATCTGTTTTATACAACAGAACGATATAGCGTGTACCGTCCTCCAGTATCCAATCCTTAAATCCGCATGGCTGTGGGTTGTGAATGGTCAGCCCTGTTTCTTCTCTAATCTCACGAATGACGGAATCCAACAAAGATTCATCAGGTTCGACATGACCGCCGGGAAATACCAGTCCGCCCTTGTACTTGTCTTTTAATCCCTGCTTTTCCTGCACAAGTACGCGTTTGTCATCATATAGCAAGCACATATTGGTAAGTTCAATTTTTGATGATCTGTCCACAATAATCCTCCTGTTCTTTACGTATATCCTATCCATATTATACATCAAAATTTTCTAAATTGCAAGGAGGCAATACCATGTTTTTCAAACTCATTTTAGAAAATCTAATTGGCGACCAAATCAACATGACCGCCACGACAAACCAATATATGACCTCAAAAATAGACGGCTTGTCGCCGCCACCCGGAACGATCAGCACTTCCGGCTATGCAGGCATGGACGGCAGCTACCTGAACAACGCTTTTATTGAAAAGCGAAATATGGTGATCTCTTTTGAAATGCGTGGTATGGGAATAGAAATCCGAAGGCATCAGCTTTACAAAGTGGTCAAGCCTTCACGATATATCAAAATCTACTACAAAACAGCAGGAATTGATGTGTTCGCAGAGGGCTATGTTGAGTCCTGCGAGGTGCAGAATTTCGAGCAGTTCACCACTGGGCAAATCTCCATTCTCTGTCCGGATATTTACTGGTACTCCACGGTTTCGCAAATGGCGTATTATAGCCATGTTACTGGCGGATTCACGTTTCCGTTCCCGACAGAGGAAAATCCGGAGCCGTTTACCCTCGGACGCTACAACACGAATAACATCATGGAGATCACCAACGACGGCGATGAAACGGGATTCACGCTTGAAATTGAAGCCCTTGATGATGTCCGTTCTCCCACGCTGTACAATGCAGATACGGACGAATATCTGCAAATTACAGGCGATTTGCAAGCCGGAGACATTATCACTGTGACGACCAAAACAGGCAATAAAACTGTAACGCTGAATCGTGGCGGTGTAAAAAGCAACATCATTAACAGACTTGTGTCAGGTTCAACTTGGCTGACGCTCCGTGAAGGCAAAAACCGCTTTTATTTGCGTGGCACGGGATTGAATAATCTCAAGGTAAAAATCATTCACACGAACGCATATCTGGGGGTCTAAGATGCAAATTGAAGTGTACAAAATGACGGCAGAGGGCGATAATCTGACGATTTCTCTCGAGGCAATTTGTGACAGTTTCTCTTCATTGCTGTGGGATATTGAGTATTACCAGTGCGGCAGTTTTGAGGTGTATATCGCCGCAAATCCGCAGAATATCACTGTTTTTCAGACCGGAAGAATTGTCGGAAGAGATGATGATAATGAACATTTTGGAATTATTGAATCCGTTAAAATTGAAACGGATACAGAAAATGGCGACTATCTGACAGTTACAGGTCGATTTCTTATGTGTCTGTTGGAACGGCGTATCATATACCCGACTTGTTCATTTACCAAGCAGACAAGCTACTCGGATATTGTCCGTTCAGTCGTTTCTCAGAATGCTTTGAGGAACGATAACCGCAGTATTCCGGGACTTTTGCTCGGAACTGTAATCGGTGCTTGTTGGAGCAAAACGGCAACCTTGCAGGTCAGCTATGATAATCTTATGGATTGGATTTATACCATCTGTGAGAAGATAGGCGGTACGGCAAATATCCGCCTTGTAAAAAGCAGCGACGAAAAATACAAAATGGTTCTGGACTTATCTGAGGGTATCGACAGAAGTATAGAACAAGAAGAAAATCCTCACATTATCTTCTCCGATGCATACAGCAACCTTCTTTCATTCTCCTATGCAGAGGATAACAGCATCCAGCGGAATTTTGCCTACATTCTTGGCAAAGGCGAGGGCGAAGAACGCAAGAGAACAGTGTATTTCGACGGAGATGAGCCGTCTTTTTTTATGCGTTATGAGGTCTATGCGGATTCCAAGGACATGGCTGATGAGCAGCAGGAAAATGGCGAAACAAAGGCAATTCCGGAAGAGGAATATATTGAACTGCTGAAAGAGCGTGGCAAGGAAAAAATCGTCCTGCCGCTGACTGTTTCAGAGTCTCAAATTGCTGTGCAGTCGATGCAGTTCACATACAATATTGATTATTTTGTAGGTGATCATGTGACGGTAGAACACCAGCGATTTGGCTTAACACAGCCGAAAATCCAGTTAATCGGAATGATAGAAAGTTTCGACCAGAACGGCAGAAACCTCACACCAACTTTCAAAGGAGCGTGATTTTTATGGCATTTTACAGCGGATTTTTTAATTCAAAAGGGCTTGACCGCACCTATACCGCAGAAAATTTCTGTGACTATCTCGGAAGCATTATTTGCAACGGCATTCAGGATAATTACGGCGACTGTTTTGCTATCACTGCAAACGGTGATTTGACAGTCACAATCGGCTCAGGCAAGGCGTGGATCAACGGTCACTATTTCATCAACGACACCTCTCACACGCTGGATTTGTCACAGTATGTGGACGAGTCCCTGAACAAGTATCTCGTTATCGGCATCTATTGTGATACGAGCGATTCTCTGCGAAAGTGCGATATGGAGGTAAAAGCAGGAACGGCGGCAACATCACCAACAACTCCGGTTTTTACCAACACCAAGACAAGAACTTATCTCACAATTGCTTCTATTTATCTGCGTGCCGGGACGACTGAAATCAAGCAGTCGAATATCTCAGATTATCGGGACAACACCACCAGATGTGGCTATGTCAAGTGCATTTTAGGCAAGTGCAAGGTCTCGGAAATGCTTGCTGAACTGATCCAGATTCGTGAGGATTTAAGTGGTCTGAAAGACGGTTCTCTCTCCGATGCGGTCAAGGAATTGCAGCATCATGCATTTAACACGGCAGATAGGGTTGTGTTTACGAAGGACGAGGACGGCAGATTTTTCTATCAGGATGCTGACGGAAATAACGTCACCGGAGAGGTCAAAATCAACGGTATTCCCTATCTTTTCGCCACTAACGGTGCTCTTAGAACCGGTTGGAGAACTGTGTTCAGTAAGCGTTATTACTACGATATGCAGACCGGAAATATTCAGCTTGGTTGGGTTGAATATATGGATAAAATGTACTATGTCACGCTGTCCGAGGGTAAGCTGGTCAACCAGCACCGCACGATTGACGGCAAGCGGTACTGGTTTGACAGCTATGGTGTTGCGACTGAATCGAACTGTGTTAATTACCCCGATGCTAACGGTGACGGCATGGTCACTGCCACCGATGCTTCAACAGTGCTTCAATTTTCTTCATCTTGCGGTGTTGGGGAATATACAAATGACGAGAACGGCTGGGAGCAGTTTTTAGCGGACAGAGCAGCCAATGCAAAAAGTGAAAGCTCGGCAGACGGAAATGGGGGTGAAAGCTAATGTGGAAATTTCTCGTAAAAAACCAGAGCATTGAGATTCTGGAGCGTGAAGTACTGGCGGATCATCAGATCCAGTATGTGCAGTTTAAGTTTACTTTTGATGGCGATTGGAAGAAGTTTCACAAGGTGGTGCAGTTCTCACAGTGTGACGAGATATATTCTATCGTTCTCGGCTTTGACGGCACAACTTGTTACCTTCCTGCGGAGCTTCATGTTGGTGCGGTAAAGATGTCTGTGTTCGGATATGACGCGGAATCCGATACGACAGTAAGAGCAACAACAGTTCCGGTCACGCTGAATATTCGTGAATCTGGATTTGTTGGTGATGACGATACACCCATTCCTCCAACGCCCGATCTTTACACACAGTTGCTAAAGAAAATCTCCGAAATTCAGGCAGGCATTGACGGTAAAGACGGTCTCTCGGCATATGAGATTGCCAAAGAAAATGGCTTTGTGGGGACGGTTGCGGAATGGCTGGAAAGTCTCAAAGGTGCGGACGGACTTCCCGGAAAGGATGGTGTGAACGGTAAAAATGGTGTTGATGGAAAAGATGGCAAAGACGGAAAGGACGGCAGAGATGGTGTAGACGGAATCACTCCGGATATGTCGGAATATCCGAAAAAATCATATGTCGATGATGAACTTCTGGCAATCCGTGAGTCAATGATTCCGCTGACAAGAGAACTGCACTCCCACGAAAATATGGCTGTGCTGGACTCATTAACTGCTGAACAAGTGGCTATGTTTGGCGATTTACAGCAATTTCAGGACAGTACGAAGTATGAGATTCAGACGATTAATGAGGAGCTTTTTACACTGAATTCACAGCGGCATACACATGAGAATAAGGAAATACTTGATTCATTAACGACTGAACAAGTCGCTCTGTTAGGTGGTTTACAGCAGTTTGAGGATAGCACACAGTACGATATTCAGACCTTGCAGGAATCCGTTTCACCTATCATTTCGCAGGCACATTGGCATCATAACCTGACAACGCTGAACAGCATCACATCTGCCAAAATCGCTAAATGGGACAGCTTTGAAAACTTTGGCACTCAGATAAACGGACTCAGCACGAGAATTACTGTTTACTCTGATTTGGTGGAAAACAGTGTAGCACGAATTGGAACGGCTGAACAAAATATTGAGAGCTTGCAAAAGCAGATCGATGCTCTGAAAAATGGCAATGAGCCTGTTATTCTCTTCTGCTCCGGGCAGGATGCAATGAGCGTGTATGCACCGGAAATCGGCGTTATTCTGAATGGCGGTTACCATTTAATGACGGATTTTGTTGCGGAGCATCCGCAGTTTTGCCATGCTGACAATGAATATGCTTTATCCTATTCGCAGGACGATTTCGGGTGGGATGCACAGATTCTCACAGTCTGTACAAAGGCTATTTCGCTGACAGAAAAGTCTGAAATCATAATCAGCTATCTTTCAGGGGCAACGGAGAATGGAAGTCTGTACCTTGTGCCAAAACCGGAGAAAATCGATGTTCCCGTTACGATTTATGTAAACAATCAAATCACTGCAAACAATGCAATATCGCTGAGTTTCAAGTGGCTGCAATCGGAGAATTTTATCACAACACTTACAGAATGCAGCGGTGTTTCTGACGGTGAATATTACCTTGCATGGGTTGGCAGAAGCAATAACACGCATCCGTATATCCGAAGTATTAAAATTTTGGAGGTCAAGTAAATGAAAAATCAGTCAAGGAGGAATCATATGAAAGAAAATATTTGCACTGCCGCCGGAATGATCGGCGGCCTTTTTGCGGCTCTGCTCGGCGGTTGGGATACTGCTCTGATCACGTTGGTGATTTTTATGGCGGTCGATTTTACGACCGGAGTAATCAGTGCGGCTCTGGGCAAATCCAAGCACAGCAAGACAGGACGGCTCAGTTCCAAGGCTGGATGGTATGGACTTGCGAAAAAGTTCTGTACACTGCTTATTATCGTTGTAGCAGTCCGCATGGATATCCTGATCGGGACAACGTATATTCGTGATGCGACCTGCATTGGTTTTTGCATGAATGAGTTGCTGTCAATCATTGAGAACACCAGTTTGATTGGAATTCCCTATCCTGATGCAATTAAAAAAGGCATCGAAGTTCTGCAAAAGAAAACAAATAAAATGGACAGCAGTTTTCAGCAGATGATTGATGCTTTGGAAAATGATGAGAAAGAAAATGAGAAGGAAAATAAGGAGGACAAACAGCATGATTAAAAAGTTTGAATCAGGCGATAAATCGCAGCTTTCACCGCATTTCAATGTGCAGGAATTTCGCTGTAAATGCGGTAAGGAGCATGAAATTTTACTCAGTATGGAACTTGTGGATAAGCTGGAAAAGCTTTATTCTGCTTTGAACTGCTCTAAAATTATTGTGACCTCTGGTTATAGATGTACTGCTCATGATAAAAATGTGGGAGGTTCTGGTTCCGGACAGCATACCAAGGGCAATGCGGCGGATATTTGCTGCTACGGTCAGGATGGGCAGCCGATTTCCAGTAAGACCGTTTGCTGTAAGGCACAGGACATTGGATTTGGCGGCATTGCAAACATCACAGCAGAATACAAGTACACTCATGTGGATGTCCGCACAGGCTCAAAATGGTACGGCGATGAAATCAAAGGTAATAGCACAGTCACAAGTGATTTTTACCAGTATTTCGGCATTTCAAAGAGTAACGAACCGCTTATGAAGGGTATTGATGTGAGTGTTCACAATAGCAATATTGACTGGCAGAAAGTGAAAAATGCAGGAATTCAGTTTGCCATTCTCCGTTCAGGCTACGGGCGTGAACTCTCTCAGAAAGATGCAAAGTTCGAGGAGAATTACAAAAATGCAAAGGCTGTGAATATGCCTATTGGTGCTTACTGGTACAGTTATGCCATGTCCGAGGATGAAGCAAGATTGGAAGCGGATGTGTTCCTCAAAATTATTGAGGGAAAGCATTTTGAAATGCCTGTTTACTTCGATTTAGAGGAGAAAAAGCAGTTTGACCTTGGCAAGGAAAAAGTTTCTGCAATTATGAGAGCGTTTCTTGAAAAGGTTGAATCTGCTGGTTATTTTGTCGGATTGTACGGTTCTGCATCTTCGCTCACTACGCATACCGCTGATGATATCAAATCCCACTACACCATCTGGCTGGCACACTGGACTGAGCAGACTAATTACAGCGGAGCTTACGGTATCTGGCAGTATTCCTCTGAGGGCAAAGTTAATGGTATCAGCGGAAATGTGGATATGGATATCTGTTACAATGATTTTCCGACAATTATCAAGAATAAAAAACTGAACGGTTTCGGTAATGAGCAAATTTCCACACCTGAACCCGACGGCACGACCGCCAACGTCACTGTAAAAATCGGCAATGAAACCTACAAAGGCAACCTGGCAAAGGTGTGAAAACAAATTCCCCGGAACAGCTCAAACCGAACAGTTCCGGGGAACACGTTTATTTTAGTCATTCTTCAGCAGAAAATTATCCTTCAATAGCGATATATTTTTTGTTTTCGATCTTCTTAGGATCATGCTTCGGAACGCAGATATCAAGAACGCCATCTTCAAATTTCGCCTTCACATCAGCTTCGGTTACCGAATCACCAACATAGAAGCTTCTCTGCATTGCACCGGCATAACGCTCCTGACGTATCAACTTGCCATTTTCCGTTTTCTCATCCTTATCAAGTCCCTTTGCGGCACTGACAGTCAGATAACCGTTCTGAAGTTCAAGATTGATCTGATCCTTTTTGAAGCCCGGCAAGTCGATAATAATCTCATAGTGATCATCATGATCATGGACATCCGTCTTCATAACCTGCGCAGCGTGTTTACCGTACAGCTTCTTCTCCACATCTCCGCTAAAGTCAGGAAATCTGAAGAAATCATCGAAAAGGTTTTCACCCAAAATACTAGGATACAACATAAGTCAGTCCTCCTTTTACTCGTCATATGTTTCCATTAATATGAGCAAGGGGACGGAGCGTTCAGCACCCGGATCCTTTGGTGCTTCTCTGTTCCTTTGTTCTGATTATATTATAGCACGCTGCATTAGCACTGTCAAGGGGAGAGTGCTAATTTTCACAAAGATTTCTTATTTGACACAAAGTCATCATTTAGTGCTTTTTAATTCATAGGCATACTTTCCAAACTCTGATCTTCTTTCTGGGCAGGGGCTATCCTCTGCCCTCTTTTTTTATTTACAAGGATGTGAGCAAAATGACAAAACAGCAAAAACAAGTTATAACCGAAATGCGGGAATGCGGTGTACCTATTTCTTCTATCGCAGAACAGCTCGATATTTCGGCAAATACGATAAAATCCTATTGCCAGCGACATAACATTCAATCGTCCAATCAGCCAAGAAAAAATATCCGTTTTTGCCTGCAATGCTATGCAGAAATTCCACAAACGCCGCACCGCAAAGAGAAAAAATTCTGCTCTGATAAGTGCCGCCAACTGTGGTGGACAGCACACTCCGACATGATTCAGCGTAGTTCTCAAATCAAGCTCACCTGCCCTGTCTGCGGTAGAACATTCCAGTCCTATGAAAGTAAACATCGAACATTCTGCTCCCGTGACTGCTACGGAAAATCCAGAGAGGTATCGCATGAAAAATGAAACTGTCGATAAATTATTTCGCTACCAGACCGTCATGGCGTGGGTACGAAATCTCCTTAATCAGTCCCTCATCACAAGGAAAGAGTACGCTAAAATTGATACAATGATGGCCAAGAAATACGGCGTATCTTCGTGCAGCATATTTCGCTGAAAATCGTTGACTTTTCGCCGATTTAGAGCGAAAATGTTAGTCGAGGAGGCGATGTTATGGAACGAATTGTAGAAAGAGTTCAGTTCCCCGATGCACAAAAAGTAAAGCTGCTGAGAACGGCGGCTTATGCACGTGTTTCAAGCGGAAAAGATACCATGCTGCACTCGCTGTCGGCACAGGTAAGCTATTACAACAACCTGATTCAAAGCAATCCGGAATGGCTGTTCTGCGGCGTTTACGCTGACGAAGCCCTGACCGGAACAAAGGATAACCGTGAGAATTTTCAGAAATTACTATCTGAATGCCGGGCTGGACATATCGATCTTATCATCACGAAAAGTATAAGCAGATTCGCACGGAATACGGTCACATTGCTTGAAACCGTCCGTGAGCTGAAAGGCTTAGGCGTTGATGTGTGGTTTGAAGAGCAGAATGTTCACAGTCTCTCTTCAGACGGAGAATTGATGCTTACCATTTTAGCGTCCTATGCTCAGGAAGAGAGCTACTCGGCAAGTGAGAATAAAAAGTGGCAGATACGCAGGGATTTTGAGCAAGGAAAAGTCAGCAGTATCACCATGCTTGGCTACAAAAGGAATCGTAACGGAGTGCTTGAAATTATTCCGGAAGAGGCGGAGATTGTGAAGCTGATTTTCAACAGTTATTTGTCGGGAATGGGGAAACAGGCAATTGCAAATATGCTCAATGAGATGCATATTCCCACAAAATTTGAAAACAAATGGTCAGGGGATGCAATCAAGCGAATCATTACCAATGAGAAATACTGCGGTGAATTGATGCTGCAAAAATTCTACAGTGAAAATCATTTGACAAAGCGAAAAATGGTCAATACCGGTAAGCTCAGAAAATTCCATGTGGAAGAAGTTCACGAACCAATCATTGAAAAAACTGTGTTTGATGCCGTTCAGAAGCGTTTGCAGGAGAATCAGGAAAAGTTCACAACAGACAAATCGACTGCCGTCGCTTATCCGTTTACGGGTAAAATTCAATGTCAGTGCTGCGGTAAAAATTATCGCAGGAAAACAACACCGACAGGCATTGTGTGGTGCTGTGCGACTTACAACACGAGAGGCAAAAAATATTGTCCGAAATCAAAGATGATACCTGAAAATACGCTGATTTCTGTGACTTGTGAAATACTTGGAATCCCTGAATTTGATGCAGAGATTTTTGAAAGTCAGATTGAAAAAATTCTTGTTCCAGAGCCGAATAAACTGACCTTTATTTTTACTGACGGACAGCAAATTTCAGCACATTGGCAAGACCGTTCACGCTCTGAAAGCTGGACGGATGAGATGAGAGCAAAAGTCGGTGAGCAGAGCAGAAAGAGAGGTAAATCATGTCAAAAGTAACAATGATTCCGGCAAAGCTCGACAGAGCAACATTCACACCGCTGGATACTCCGGTTAAGCGGAAAGTTGCCGGATATGCGAGAGTATCCACGGATTCCGAGGAACAGCAGACTTCCTATGCGGCACAAGTTTCTTACTACACACAATACATTCAGAAGCGTGCCGACTGGGAATTTGTCAATGTGTATACGGATCAGGGAATTTCGGCAACAAATACAAAACATAGAAGCGGCTTCAATCAGATGATAGCCGATGCTTTAGACGGAAAAATCGATTTGATCGTGACCAAATCGGTATCACGTTTTGCCCGAAATACTGTGGATTCCTTGACAACTGTCAGAAAGCTGAAGGAAAAAGGCGTTGAGGTTTATTTTGAAAAAGAGCAGATTTATACGCTGGATTCCAAGGGCGAATTGTTCATCACGATCATGTCCAGTTTAGCTCAGGAAGAAAGCCGTTCCATCTCCGAAAATGTCACATGGGGACAGCGGAAACGCATGGCGGACGGGAAAGTCACAATGCCTTACGGACGGTTCTTGGGGTATCGTAAGGGCGATGACGGGCTTCCTGAGGTTGTTCCGGAAGAGGCGGAAGTTGTCCGCCTGATCTACCGCAGTTTTATGGAGGGACTGACTTCTGGCAAAATTGCACAGCTACTCATGAAACAGAATACTCCTGCACCGGGCGGCAAAGAAAAATGGCACAGCAGCACGATTGAAAGCATTCTGACAAACGAAAAATACAAAGGCTCAGCACTCCTGCAAAAGAAATTCACAGTCGATTTTCTGACGAAAAAGGTAAAAATTAACGAGGGCGAGGTTCCGCAATATTTCGTGGAGCGAAGTCATCCCCCGATCATTGATCCGGAGGAATTTGAGTTGGTGCAGGCTGAAATTGCACGTAGAAAAGCCATCGGTCGGGTCTACAGCAGCAGTAATATTTTCTCGGCAAAAATCGTATGCTCCTGCTGCGGAGGTTTCTTCGGTTCAAAGGTATGGCATTCTACTTCTAAGTACCGCCGTGTGATCTGGCAGTGCAATCACAAGTTTCAGAATGGCGAAAAATGCGATACGCCACATTTGTATGAAGATGCTATCAAGGAAAAATTCATCGAGGTGTGTAATAGAATTGCCCCTGACAAAGCTGATTTTATAGCGTCCTGCCGTGAGATCGTCATTCTTCTTTCTGACTGCACAGAGCTGGACAGAAAAATTGAGAAACAGTATGCCCATCTGAACGAACTGGCGGCAGCCATGCAGAATTTTATCAAGGAAAATGCGATGCAACCACAAAGTGAGGATTTCTACAAAGAGAAAATGGCGGAATACGAGAAGCTGAAAACTAAGGGCGAGGAGGTTTTGAAAGATCTCCAAAACAAGAAAGTCGCACAGCTCTCACGCAAGGAACTGTTGGAAGGGCTGATACGGGATATGGCGGAAAATGATTTGACGGTTGGCAAGTTTGATGAAAAGCTGTGGAGGATGATGGTTGAGAAAGTTGTTGTGGGGACGGATGGAATGTTGACGTTCACACTCCGAAATGGTATGGAAATTGAAGTATAACGTAAAGGGCTGCGGCACTATGATTGAGATTCGATTCTCACATGGCTTGCCGCAGCCCTTATTTTTTTGCCCACAGGTGTGGGCATCTCGATTTTGTACTATAATTGCAGTACAACATACCAGTGGAAGCACCGGATTTAAACCTAATGCAAAAAACTTTACGGATTTTTCAATTTTCTCTCCTAAGATGCCGTTCGTATGTCCAAAGCACTTATTAACATCGAATTTTCCCCTATTCTACGCACTTTTCAAAAATGCACCCTGAACCTCCGAGTTTCGTTACAAAAGTCAACGATTACTTTGCTATCGTTTTCTTTTTGACAGCATAATGAGGATTTAAACCTTAAATCTCCACTTTCAGGGCTGTTTTTAGGGGGTATTGCAAAACCTATCGTTTCTTTTAGCCCTCATAAATTACGCTGTTTCGGCATTTGGGCATAAAAATGCACCGCAACTTTGATTGTATCAAAATTACGGTGCAAATATGGTTGCGGCGGCTGGATTTGAACCAACGACCTTCGGGTTATGAGCTTTGCGGCGTGTGCGTTACCCAGTATCATAGAGTGTTATATAGTCCGAAAAATAGGGATTTTTCAAAATCAGCAACGCAAAATCAAAGATTAAATTTCTCTCCAGTTGATGTACAAATTGATGTACGAATGCGAACCTATTGATGTATATTTCTGCCTCCATAATGGAGGCAGTTTTCATGTATAATTATCCCCGCTTTACCATACATTGCTTGCCCTTAAATGCAATGCCAAACTTCACAATATTTTTGTAGCCTTCATATCCAAGATTAACTTCATACTGATTTGTCTCTATCTGTTCCAGAGCAACATTGCACTGCCCGTCGAGAGTTTCACCGCCTTTGACTGTTTTGATCTCTATAACCACGGCTATATCACGCATAAGGACATTTTTTACAATTATATCATTACGACCTGTTCCGCTCTCACGATTTGATTCTACAAGATAATCATCAGAGTATTCAAGAAGTCCCACAAGGAAACCGTGATAAAAGTTCTCATATCCGTCGTGATAGCTGATACTTCTTAGCAGCCAGCGATTGACCTCAAGCTGAAATACATCTGCATTTCCCTCAAGAACTGCTTTGAGCAAGACGCTTTTATCAGCCTCACGAATAGATTCGTCAAACCATTGCCTGAAAGTATTCTCATAAATTGAAACAATTTCAAGATTTGGAATAACGGCAGTAAAGTAATTGTGTATGCCGATCTGATATATTTTTAATGCTTTGAGGTAACCCGTGTGCAGTAAAAAGCTCCAGATATGCTCTGAACGTACATTCATATTTGTGTAGGTAATATCGTCATACAGCGGCTTATCAATGCTTTCTCCGGTTATCAGCTTTTCAATATCGTCACGTATTTTTCTGTCACTTTTTACGATCAGTTCATGGATTATGCTGTTAGAGCTTGTATTCGCCCAGTATGCTCTCAGAAGATTCTTTTTATCCGTTCTTGTACATGAAATATAGTTCAGAACGCTCCACGGATTATATATTTCATCATCACCGAATTTATATCCGTCATACCACTTTTTTACATACTCAAAAAATTCAGACAGATCATAATATTCTAAAATTTCCTTGATTTCTTTTTCAGTAAATCCAAAATAAGATGTGAACAGATCGTCAGAAACAGAGTGAACAGCCAAGTTATTAAGTCCGGTAAAAATACTCTCCTTAGAAATACGCAGGCAGCCCGTAAGAACCCCGAATTCAAGGGAGTCATTAGTTTTCAGAACGCTCTCAAAAACCGAACGTATTAGATCTATCATCTTATCATAAAAGCCATTGAAATACGCATTTTCAAGAGGAACGTCATATTCGTCGATCAGGACAATAACATTTTTATTATAAACTGTACAGAGACAATCGGAAAGAAGCTTTAACGCAGTAAAATATGTTGAATCGTTAGCAGTTCCATTGTATATATTCTCAAATTTTTTTCTCTGCATTGGCTTAAGTCTATCTGACGATAATATATCATCATGTCTTTCAAACTCAGAAAGTACAATATCCTTAAACTTTTCAAAAGCATCTTCATAGCCCGGCTGCTTCATACCTTTAAGTGAAATGCTGATAACAGGATACTCTCCCATATATCGGCGATATTTCTCGCCTGCTTCGGAGATTTTTAACCCGTCAAACAAATACGAATTATCTTCATCTGTCTTTTCAAAGAATCTTCTCAGCATACTCATATTCAGTGTTTTGCCGAATCGTCTTGGACGAGTGAAAAGTGTTACCATTGCAGTGCTGTCGATAATATCTTTGATCATAAGTGTTTTATCGATAAAATAACAATTTCTGTCTCTCAATACTTTAAAATCTTCGATTCCCAGCGGAATAGCCTTACGTTCGTTCATGATGCCGCCTCACTTTCGCATTATTATCTATAATAATTATACTATATTTCACGGTAAAAATCAAGGAAAATTCACAGAGATTTTGTAGAAGATGCGCAGACGAATTTTTTCGTCTGGTTTTATAAAACGACGAAAACAGTCTGACGCCTATCAAGTGATTTGGGTGTACGGTGACGGAAAATCTGGCGCACAAGTTCTTCTCAATCAAAATACAATCTGCCCCATTTCCACTCAGGAGTCAGATAACGTTCCTCAATGAAATTATCTTCTTCCATATCACAATATGCGCCCATTTTATTGAGCATCTCTTTTTCTTTTATATCCCAGAACATTACGCCCCTGAAATCACATTCCCTGAATATATCCATCTGAGACACTACTTCAGTAAGAAAATCCGCGCTGAGCTTTTCTATGGAATCTGATTTTTTTCTGTATTTCCTTGCAAATTGATCATATTCATCATCAATTTCAATAGACGGAATCGTTTTTATAAGTTTACCTGTCTCAAATTCAAAAATCAAAACTGCATCATCTGACAGAGCTTTAAAATATTTACCGTCATCAGAAATCTCTTCATAATAGAAAGTCTGATAACCCGACTCTTTAGCAATGCTTTTAAAAATGCTGTATTCCTTGACGATACGTTTTTCTTTCATATTCCACAAAACCACGTTTCCGTATTTATTAAAGACTATCAGCATTATATCACCGAAAACAGCGTAGGAATGATTATCCTCAAATTCAAGAAGCTGAAGATTAAATATTCGGGATTCGCTGAAATTACATGGATCGTCGCCTGAATATTTTGCATATGTCGGAAGATAGTTTTGAAAGGTCAGACCTCCGAAATCTACCCCGTTGATAACCTGATCACGTGATATCCACATAACTCTTATAACGTTATCGGCGGCACACGAATCCGGTACACCGTAATTTATATCGAGAAAAATATCAAGGAGCGTTCTATTATAAAAATATCTGTCATCGCTGGCATTTTTATAATCTCCGCTTATCTCGCCTATCATTCTCAAAGCATCATAATTATCCTCAAAATCGCAGCTTCTGCGAAACCAGCGATCTTTTATTTCCGCTTTTATGATATACTCAACTTTTTCTTCTCTCGATTCATTTCTGTATCCAACATAAATAGCCTCTATCGCATTTAGTATATGCTTAGCCGCAAAGTAATCCCTGTAAAATTGATGTGTAAAATGCAGTCTGTGCGGCTCAGAATATGACACTTCAACAAAGCTGATATTATTAATTATCAATTCAATGAAATCATTTCTGCTTCTGCTTTCAAGCAGGGCGTCCTTGTTTATTTTTCGTGGAGCTACCATATTCTGATAAACTTGTTCATCATATATATAAAGATCTATCGCTGTGTCAATAGCATCAAGTACTTTTTGTCTCGTCACTTCAATATCTGTATAACTTTCAGGAAAATATTTATAGACATACTCTTCAGTTTTCACCCGTTTCTTCTTTTTACTGTTTAAACTGGGTTCGAGCATTCGTTTACACACAAGCGGAAGTGCGAACTGAACAATGAATCTGATCACTCCGCCGTCCTGTGCGTTATCTTTCCAGTTCATTATATACGAATCAATAACTTCTCCGCACTTATTCAGCTTATTCCCGTTTTTATGACTTTCAAGATAGATCTCCAGAAATGTCGGTATTTTCAGGATCTCCATAAGAGCTTCATCATTTACTGCGTCATATTCGCTCTCTGTCTCTGATACAGCGGCAATGAGTTCAGAAGCCTGTATACCGCATAATTCCACGCATTTAAAATCGGCAAAAAGATCATACTGCGGAATTATTCTTCCGGAAATAATTATGCGCACATTTTTCCATTCGCTGACTATCCACATCAACTCACCTAAAAATGTTTCGTAAAGGTCGTATTTCATTTCGTTCATGCCGTCAAGCAGCAGAACATATTTCGGGCGAAAATTATCGGGATCAGCTTTAAATTCACGGTCGATTATCGCCAACTGACGCAATATGCCGTCCTCTCCCTCGCATACGGTGCAGGTTTCGTATGTCTGATACTCATACTGATACTGATATTTCAGCAGGATATTCAGCAATATCCAACAGTTTCCCGAGCGGATCTTTTCATGTATCTCTCTTCTGTACTGATGAAGCGAAAAGTAAAAATTTATGGTATTTTCATTGCGGATGTAATTTCTCAGCAGCGTAGATTTTCCTGCGCCTCCTGTACCGTACAGAAAAACATTTCCCTGATCTGGAATTGCCGCTATCGTCTCATTTTCATGGCGTAATTCCGGAGTATATTTTATGTCGTCAGATTTCTGATGCTTTGCCCCGTCGCAGATATTTTCAATAAGTCCTATCGGCAATTCAAAATTCATGGAATTTTCATCATCGAATCTTACCGCTCTGAAAGTTCTTCTTGCAGTTGCTTCAAACAGTTCTGTTTTTTCCGATTCAGCAGGATCATTATGAACGTGATACAGCAATCCCAACAAAAGAGCCTCAACGCAGATGCGCTTTGGATTTGCATAACTGCCGAAAATTTTATTCTTTGGAATAAATTCCGAGCCGTACAAGATCCTGCTGATACTGCTGTCCTGACGAATGATCTGGAGCAAAGTATATACAAGCGAATCGAGCCTTTCACGGTCGATTATTTCATCGCATACGGACTGCATTTTCCGCAGATATACGGCAGCTTTTTCGGGATTTCCGATACATTTTTCAAATTCCGTAAAGCTCAGCTTTTCATATGGATAATAGCGTCCCTGCGGAAGAAACCGTCCTATCTTCTTGTCGATTTTGTGGTACGAATCCTGCTTGTTTACGTCATCATTGAAGCAAGCAAGGAGATTGCGCTCGTGAGTACGCTCATTGCCCTTGTTGTCGGCGATCACCTGCAACAATTTCACCAGAACCCTGCCGTTGCCGATCTTTCCGCTGCCTGTTATTTTGGAGTCGATTATCAGCGAGAGAAACACGTTCAGAGCCATTTTTACCTCAGACATTTTATTTTCCTTTCCTGCGGACAAATTCTGCATTTTCAGGGACAAGTTTTTTAAAAAAAATCTTGACATTTGTTCGTGAATATGATATGATATAAGCATACAAAGGAACTTAACAGCCAATGAGACATTGACCCTACAGGGTAACTATGTCTTGTTGGCTTTTTTGTTCCTTTTTTTGCATTTCCAGAATCTTGAAAACTTAGAACCTGTCCACATAGAAATTATGTGCGGATTTTCGAGCATAATTTTGACGAGGGCAAGGCGAAAAAGCGAAAGCATACTTGATGTATGGTGAGCTTTTTCAACGCAGCAATCGGCAAAATTTGCCGAAAAGACGTGCGGAATTTCCTATGTGGACAGGTTCTTAATAGAGCGTCGTGAGACACACATGGCTCGATGAGCCGATTTGAAATTGATAATAAGGAGGTCTTTTATATGGACGAATCATTTGAAGAACTGTTCGCCAAGTTTCAGCAACCGACAAACGGTGAACTGAAGGAGGAATTGATTGAAAAAATAATGGATATGACAGATAGCCCATTATATGGACATTATATCAAACCTCGTGAGGGTGTGATGATTGACAACCAATTGATCAAAAACCGCTCTTTCTATAGAGAGCATTTTCTTAGTGCAGTCATAACAAACACCAAATTCAAGAATTGTACGTTCTTTTGTGTGTCAACGTGGCTTAGTACAATATTCGAGAATTGCGTGTTTGAGAATTGTCGGTTTATCAATTGCTCAATGGAAAATACTTACCTTGAAAATGTTGCGTTTATCAAGTGCAATATTTTCGACAGCTGTATTAAATCCATGGGCTCGAAAATCCTGAGTGTGTGGAGAATTGGCTGTAAGACGAAATATCGGCAACTGAAAAAATATGAGGAGTTGTTTTTGTAAATGTGCGGTGAGGAGCTTTCGCTCCTCTTTTTTTAGGCAATTTTCAAAAAATTCTCTCTGCGGACAAATTTCGCATTTTCGGGGACAAATTCTTCCTATTTCCGTGATATAATCAACTTGACCGGAAATATTTTCTTTATTTTATCATACGGCTGTGTGGTTGTCAAGATATAAAAATAGCCGCAAATTTCTTCCATTTGCGACACGCATCTCACTTAATAAATTATACTATATTTGTCGAAATAAGTCAAGCATTTTCAGAAATTTTATACAAACAACAGTACTATTTTAGTGATATGCACAATAAAAATTCGTTTGTTTTGTCAATTATGCTACAGGTCAGAAGTATATCAGCCGTCATGATTCTGGTCGAAAAATTCAGGAGGGAGACTATGCCACGAAAGGGAGAGAACATTTATAAACGTAGGGACGGTCGCTGGGAAGGTCGATACAAGATCGGAACAGCGAAATATCGCTCAATTTACGGAAAAACCTATCAGGAAGTCAAAGAAAAATTGCTTGTTTTCAAAGCTGCTCCCGTGCCGACAAATTCATCGGGAAAGCTGACGGTAAATGAGCTTTTTGAAGAGTGGCTTTCCGCTGTGAAATTAAAGGTCAAGGAGTCAACCTACGCCAATTACAGAATGAAAGCGGACAAGCATATTCTGCCTGAATTTGGCGATATACGGTACGAAAATCTGACGGTTCAGATGCTTCATAACTTCATTGAAAAGAAGCTGGAAATCGGGCTTTCCGCAAAATATGTATCTGATATCGTCATCGTTTTTAAATCAATGGCAAAATATATTTCGAGAGTTCACGGCTTCAGAAATCCGATCGCCGACGTGATTCTTCCCAAAGTCACGAAAAAAGAAATGAAATTATTTTCGGATATTCAGCAGAAAAAGCTATGCGAATATATTCTAAAAAATCCCTATAATACGTCGATTGGCGTGCTTCTCAGCTTGTATACGGGACTTCGTATCGGCGAAATATGCGGTCTGAAATGGAACGATATAGATTTTGAAAAAAGCATTCTGACCGTCAGACGAACAGTCCAACGCATTCGCACAGGAGTGCATGGAACTCGTCTGATAGTCGATACTCCGAAAAGCCGTTCCTCCCAGAGGTCTATCCCGATTCCTGCGTTTATTATTGATATGCTGCGGAAATTCCGCAAATGTGACGATTTTTATATTCTGTCGGGAAGCGATAAAATCATCGAACCTCGCACGATGCAGCGAAAATTCAAGTCAATTCTGAAAAAAGCAGAATTGCCGTCGATCAACTATCACAGTCTGCGCCATATGTTTGCGACAAATTGCATTCAGCTCGGATTCGATGTGAAAACGTTGTCCGAAATTTTAGGTCATGCTTCTGTTGAAACTACGCTGAATCGATATGTTCATTCGTCTATGGAACGCAAGGTTCAGTGCATGAACCTTTTGAAAATCGCTGCATAAAAATTTTATTTGCCGTCAGAATTATCGTCAGATATTTCTTGAAATCCGCTATATTACGCTGATAATCGCCACGATGACGTTAATGGAAGAAATTTGCGGTAAGTGTAGTTTAGTATTGTTTGAAATAATTATACCATATTTGTTCTTCGTTGTCATTCAGGAGTGATTGGAAATGTTGAGTATTTTAAAAAAATTGAAATGCAGAAAATGTCCGTATCATCTCGGACTTATAAAATTTACTGTTAACCCTTGCCTGAATTGCAAAGTGTATGGAGGAAAAAATTCTCCGCCAAAACTTGATTTTATCCAAAAATGAGGTGCACCTATGGGAATATTGACGATTGACAGAAACTTACGCAGATGCGTTCTGTGCAGATACTGGAACGGAGCTATCGGCAGCACCACTATACAAGTACATATCGGCGGCAGTACTTTCAGTTTTGAAAGCAGTGAAAAGCATTCCTGCTTTAAAAAGGGACGAGGAATGGTTACAACGGCAATTCAGGAATGTCCTTACTTTTTGCCGAGATATTATGATTAGAAAGGATGTTATTATGGATATTCAAGACGCACTGTCAGGACTTAAAGATGCTTTATCAGAACTTGAAGATGTTTGCGCGGATATTGGAATGATTTCAGGAACGTTATCATTCTTCATTCGTATGTACAACGAGTATGACAATGAATCTTTAGTTGATGAGTTTTATGTGTTGTGGAAACAAATTTACAACGAGTTGGCTTCACCTGATGAGGTTTTGAAGTATATGGCGATAAAGTTAATAATTGACGAAAGAGAATTGTTTGGATTTGACTTTGAATAATTATAAAGGATAGAGAAATATGAAAAAAGAAAAATTAATCGTTGATATTATACAAAAATCAACAAGTAAGATTCCAAGTAATGCAATAAGAAATGATCGAATTTTAAGAAAATTCTTTGATATAGTACCCCAAACAGGTTATATATCGAAAGAAGACTATGACAACATTATGATTTTTGTAGAAGAATTTAAACTTGACAAACCTCAAAATCTGGTAAAATGGTTAGTTGATCTTCATTTTGCCGGAATTGAATCAATTAATGAGGGAATTGCAAATGTAAGACGGGATTTATTGACTTCTGAAATAACGAAAATCAGATCGGTTTGG
The DNA here is from genome assembly GCA_021769725.1 of Oscillospiraceae bacterium. Lineage (GTDB taxonomy): Bacteria > Bacillota > Clostridia > Oscillospirales > Ruminococcaceae > Ruminococcus. The sequence continues at coordinate 46,281 of JAETSI010000021.1, forward strand.
GACAAGATCCAAGACATTGACTGCTTTGATGATAGAAATTCATTATTAAAGCAATATTCAGATGAACTTATGAGTGTAATTAGCAACATAGAAGGAAAAATATCTGATTACATTGCGGAAATCGATCGCATTGATAATCTGCCAAGATATAAATTCTTTTTACAGGCTAATTTTAATAAATCAAAGGTAACCACTTCTGTGCAATTGACAAAGGCAGCATTGCAAGCATACTTTGAGGCTTTGAATATACAAGCTTTAATTGCCAACGAACGGCACGGAATCAATTCGACTTATCAAAAAAATTATCTTGGGAATAAACTCGATTTTATTGAAAAGTTACCGATTTCTCTTGTGTATTCGTATGACAGGTACAAAGACGAAGCATTTTGGAATCGATCAAAATTAAAAGGAAATATCAATAAGATAAAGGAAATTTCAGTTAAACTTGAGCAATATCTTGAATGTAACAGCGAGACGGAAATTGAAGATTTTGAAGAAGAAATTGATTATAGTTGTTAAAAAGGAGAAAAAATATGGGAAATAATAATGGAACTAAAAATGGTGGCTATGGTTCTATGGATAGTGATGCGAACGCTGGAATAGGCTTACTTGCAGCGATACTTATGGGTGCTGGTACAATAGCAGCTAAAAAATCGTATGACAGCAAACAATCAGCTGAACTTGAACGTAAACTTAATGAAGTCCGTTATGAACTATCAAAGAAAAAAGGTAATATCTTCAGAGAAGCATGGTATGCTTCTGAGATAGAAGAACTTGAAGAACAAGAAAGAAAATTGCTCGCTGAGATTAAGAAACTAAAATAAAAGGAGAATACTATGGAATTTTCAATTTATTCACCGGAAATATCAACAAGCTCTTCAAGAATAGTTCAGGAATCAATAAACATCGGACAAGGCGTGTCAGCTTACGGAATGCTCGCAGCTTTTCTCGACAACAATATCGCTAATATAGATCTGCTTGCTGAATATATTGGTGATCTGGCAGCTCAAAAGAGAGTAAGATCAACGTATGACAAACAGCATTTCGATAATAATTCAAAATACAGAACATTTCTTAATAGAAATATTTATCTTAATAAGGAAAAAGTTGATTCAATGCAGGAAGATCGTTTTATTACGGGATTTCTTGTGCGAACAGCGGCAGAAGCTGCCATTAAATATGGAGCGAGAGCAATAGGAAAATGGGCAAATCAAAAAGATATTTTCATTACCTGTGAACAATTGTATTCCATCCTTGTCGCTTATATATGTAATGCGAAAAAAGGGGCAAATGTAAACAGAGCCAAAATCGAACTGAATAAAATCAGAAATACATTTCCCCTTAATAAATTGGATAGGATAAAAATAGCTGAAAAATACAATACAGGAACTTTTAGTTTGGATCGCATTGAAACAAGTTCAATATTGACCAAAAGCAATGAATCTGTACGTAATGCTCTTGCTTTTTATTTAACATCCTTAAGCAGACACCTTTACGGCGCAGACAGTTCATCAGACGAATCCGTTCTGGATATGTACAGTCTCATTGAGTTAAATGGACATTACGGAAAAGAATTAAATAATGAAAATGAATATCAATATGACACTATTGCTGCCGATCAGACAGCATATTTGCAGATATCAAGGGGAATTATGAAGAATATGTTCAAAGATTCTCCTCATATTGATCTGGGCAAAATCAATGCAAGGTCGCAGGAGCTTGCTCAATATGATCCGTATTCAATTCGCAGAAAGAAAATAAAAGGGACTGCCAAAGGCGGTGCGCTTACTATCGGAGGAATAATCACAAGTAATCCTGAAATAGCTCTAAGTGGGTTAGCAACGGCTCTTTCTCAGTTTACGCAGAGCGACGAAGTTCTTCAATTATCAAAAGATGCTATGAAAAAATGGGGAATCGGAGGTAATGAATTTGATCTCATTACTGACGATTCAAGCAGCATTCTTTCAAAGAGCAGCGAAAGCGATTTAAGTAATAAAAACATTCAAAATTAATAAGAACCATGAAATGCAATTATAAAATCTACGAAACTGAAACAGAAACAGATACCAAATTCATAGAAGAATCGCTTGTAAGACAAGTCAAAGAGAATTTTGTCCCGAAAGCGGTTATACGACCGAAAGTATCTGTGAAAAAGGACGTACTGAAACTAAGCATATCCTCAATAATAATATTGATATTATCGGTCGTTCTTTGCGTATCAAACCTTTTATCAATGGCAATATCCTTGACTTTCTGCATATTTATAGGGATAATATGGCTGATTATCAATTCAAAGAAACTGATAATCACCACGATAATAATATATCAGAAATATGCTCCCGAATATGTGAGAAATTCATGCGTATTCGAGCCGTGCTGCTCCGAATATATGAAAAAGGCAATCACCAGATATGGTACGCTTAAAGGTACTATTAAAGGCATAAAACGAATCATGCGATGCCATTATCCCAACGGCGGCATTGATGAAATATAATTTTCAGGAGGGTTTTATTATGCAATATAAAACTGTAACTATCGAACATTCAAGAAAAATGAAAGAAGGCGCTGCTCAGGAATTAAATTCCGAATACGAACAGGTTATCAATCGTGAAGCAGCAGACGGTTGGAAGCTGCTTGGAATTCATCCAATTGAAATAAAGCGTGTTATCGGGTGTAAGCAGTGGCTCTTATGCGGCTTTTTGCTCGGCAGACATAATTTTTATCAGGCAGATGTTTTCATCTTTTTCAGGGATTAAGCGAATGAATTTTTTACCGGAGGTGAAAACACTATGTTCATGACAGATCCCGATCTGATCTATGGAAGAAATTCAGGTCAGCCGAGCGTATATACCGGTTCAATACATAATATTGAAGCTCAGGAAGAATCGAAAAAATCCTCTGAGATCATGAAAAAAACGGGAGCTGCAACTGTTGCAGCCGCTAAATTAACGGGAAAAGCAGCGATCGGAGCAGCAAAAACGGCAGGTAATGTCGCAGCAAAGCTCACAAAGAATGCTGCCGATTATCTGAAATCCGACGACGCTGCCGAAAAAATGAATTTCCTTAAAGGAAAAGCTAAATCTGCCGCATCAGGAGCAGGCTCGATGCTGTCGGGTATCCGAAGCAAGGCGTCGGGTATGATATCAGAACAGCGAAACAAATCCAATGACGAATATACAGATGCTGACAATATAGAAAATATTGCGAACGCAGAAAATATATATGACGATGACAGTGCAGAAAGTACATATTCCGATCAGCAGGATTCTTCCGTATCTGATACGAATTACGATGAAAACACCGTTCACCATGAAGAAGATGTTTCAGAATACGAAAATAGTCAAATAACTGAAAATCAAATCACAAGCTCTGTTGTTTCATCAAGACAGGAATCTCCGCCTATTGAAATCAGAAATTCTCCGAATATTCCGCAATCCACTCCAAATCCGGTTTCATCAGGAACTCCGGGCTATGTGATTCAAAAACAGAAATCAAATACCGCACTTATTATTGTAATAATCGTTCTTGTGCTTATTATCGGTATTCTCGGCGGTATGTTCTTTATGATGAGCAGGGATAAAAAGTCAGATGAACCAAGCAATAGTACATTGGTTTCCAATGTTAAGGAAACTACTGACAATGAAAACGGCAGTAAAGAAACTGAAACCAAAATAACTGTAGCAGTTACTACTGAAAATGTTTCAGAGAAAGCTACCAAAAACTCAATTCAAACCGAATCGTCTGTTAATATATCCTGCAGTAAAAATGATGTAAATCAGACATATGCGGATATTGTAAAAAGTATGGATTTTCCGCCGCCGAACAGAGGATTTATTCTGGATTTAAATAACGACGGAGTCAATGAGATGATAATTCCGAATACAGACGATATGAATTTTGTTATGTATTATTTCGACGGTAATTCCATACAATCCTGTAGTTTCGGTAATTTTATGGCACTTGACAATTTTGTTATATATCGGGTCGACGGAGAGGATAAGAATAATTATATTTATTACCGTGATAATTATGCTTATAAAAGTTTGCAGGGATATTATTCATTCCCGTCAGCTGACAAACTTGATATTTTCATTAATTATCCCGAGAATAACGGAAAATATTCTGCTGACTGGACTATTGACTATAACAGAACTGAAAATTATGCAAAGGGAAATGAGACTGTAGATACATTTTATGGACAGCCGTCCGATTGTCATAACAAACTTTTATCGGCTTTTAAAAACTATGGATTTAAAATTACAGAAAACAGTAAATACACCGAAGTAAAAGGACTTTACTATGATGAGCTTATAAATAAATTAAGTGGTGGCGATAATAATATAGAAAAAGAAGAAAATTCGACAACAAAATCTGATGCACCTAAAGCAACAGCTTCAATATCTATAGAACCTCAGCAGATTATTGGAAATGGAACGGAATTGCTTGCAACAGTCAGTGGAAATTATTCATATTTTACTTATGAATGTTATTGGGACGGCGAGGGTAAAACCAATCAGTTGTTAACGTCCGGAACGTCATACAATAAATCAGTAACAATATCCGGTGGTTCAACAATTGAAAAGATAACCTTTGTTGTTACGCCTTACAATGCAGATGATTTGCCCGGCGATACGATAACATCAAATTATACCGGACCTTGGAGCTATGTATTTGTCAATAAATACGGTCAAATCAACGCTCCGGGAGGAGGTCCTATCAACGGATATGCAACGTCTTATATTCTAAATGGAGGAGAAGTAGCATATACAAGAACCGACCTTATGGACAAGTGGCATGTAACGGCTGTAAATCTGTGTACTTTCAATGGCATTATATGGTATGAACTTTATGACACTGACGACGGCGACTATTATGGTTGGGTAGATGAAAATCATATTGTCTTTTATTAAACACTCCATTTCAATGAAAAATCTCTGAATATTTACAAACTTAATTTTGCCCGACCATAAGGTTAATGTCATTAAGCTAATCGAATAGAGCAAATAAACAGGAGTAGGATTAATAGAAGAGAATACACCTATCGACGTATAATATGAATTGATGTACGAAGAAAAGACAGATCAGA
>JAETSI010000111.1 GCA_021769725.1 Oscillospiraceae bacterium
TTTCTACAATTTCAATCGCCCTCATTCCGCTAATAACCTTTTGTCTCCTGTCCAATTTGAAAAAAGCTTTTTACTCTTTCAATTTCTCTGTCTACTTTTTTGACTATGGTCCAGTTGTATATTTATGCCGTGTCACTGTGACATAGGGTGTGTCAAATTTTTTATTCTAATATATTACTGTTCTGTATATTCTATATCAGTGCATTCATTTTCATAATCATTTTGACTTTCTATCATTTTATCTTCGGCTATATCATCTATTGCACTCATATCATCAATTAAGTCACTTTCTGCATCACCTTCAATAGGATCAGGCAATTTTATGAATTCAAGTTCCCATGTATATTTATTTACAGTTGCAATTGCACCGTCTGCAAATTCAAACGTATATGTATCCTGTCCCCACTTAAAGTTGCTGATTATGAGCGTATCTTCAGTTCCGTTAATTGAAACAACAAGATTTGAACCCCACTGGTCTGTAATTGTCACCTCATCGGAATTGATGTCATTCAGTTTCACGATGCTACTGTCGTTTCCCCACTCATTTATGATGTCGTTGCCGTAACCCTTTGCGAAAATATATGTATCCATGCCGTTTCCGCCGTTAAGAATATCGTTGCCAAGTCCGCCGTCAAGAATGTCGTTGCCGTCATTTCCATAGAGAATGTCGTCTCCGTCCTCACCGTAAAGCTCGTCGTTTCCACTTCCACCACTGAGTCCGTCATTTCCTGCACCGCCATGAATGATTCCGTTATCTCCGTTCTGAATTGCAAGCCAGTCATCACTGTCTGTTCCATAAATAGGAGCATATTTCGCTGTGATGTCATACTGACCGAGAACCGTACCGTCATCAAATACAAAATTAAAATCTCTGTTACTGTTGTAGTCAAAGAAATGGTCAATAATGAGACAGTCTGTTGAATTGGCTGAGCCAAAGTTAATGATCAAATCATTATTGGCGTTTCTTGTGTTGATCATTGAAGATGCACGGTAGTTGTGAATAATAACTGTATTTAAATCAGATGATGCGTTGATAGTATCAGTGTCATATCCTCTGCCGAAAATGTAAGTATCGCCGCCGTGATCACCCTGCAAGTAGTCATTTCCTGCACCGCCATCAAGAATGTCAGCTCCGCCGCCGCCATAAAGGAAGTCGTCTCCGTCTCCGCCGTTAAGGTAGCTGCCGTCATCACCGTCGTAAATAGTATCATTGTCGTCACCGCCGAAGAGAACATTAACACCGTTCCTGCCAAGAAGAAGATCGTCACCGTTTCCGCCAAACATGAAGTCAATGTTAGCACCGCCTTCTATGGTATCATTTCCTTCACCTCCATAGAATACGTTGAATCCGTCTCCGGCTTCAAGATAGTCATCGTCATCTGTGCCTTCGATAACTTCACGGGATTCTCCTCCGCCAATTGTTTGTGATTCACCGTCAAAAATAAAGTCATAATTTAGAGGATTTTTAAGAAAATCAGGAAGAGATATTGTTTCTTCTGTGTACGTGTTCGTAAATATAAAGCCGCCATTTAAAGAAATTGATATATCATAATCATCAATACTGAGATAATCTTTAAAAATAATTTTGTTATTTCCATAAGCGTCATAAATTATATCATTTCCATGGAATAATTCAAAATAATAACTATCATTACCAGATCCACCATTCAGGACATCATTTCCATATCCGCCGTAGATACAATCATCGCCATCAGAGCCATAAAGTGAATCGTCATCATCCTCACCAAAAATAAAATCAGTTTTTGATGATCCAACAAACTTATCATTATTGAATGTGCCTATAAAAGTGTTTGTTTGTTTTGTAAGTTCAACTATATCTGCATAATGTTGAGATTTTAATGAAAAGTATTCGCTATAATTGTCAAATTCATTTGTTTCGTTTTCCTTATCATATAATTTAAGATATACTCCAAGGTCATAAATAAGCACATCTGTGTCATCATCACCTTCAGCGATCTTTGAGTCAATAACATAATCTATCAAAGATAATTCAAGACTTTTATTTCCATTATCATCAGTATCTTCATAAATTACCGTTCTATACCCTCCAAAAGAAAGTTTCAGATTAAGATAATTATAGTAAATGCTTTCAATGCTGGAATAAATGTCGATCAATATGTTTGCAGCATTCATATTAGGATTTGCGCCATCTACACCATTAAATTTGCGTCCCATAAACTGCTCGATTACATGAAGATCACGAGCATCTATATTTCCGCCACGACTGTTTAACTCTATATTCTCAGAATCAGTTATAAAATATAGAATTTTATTCAAATAGTAATGCTTCTGAGCAATATCAGTTTCACTGCTGAATGCAAGACATAATTCAAGCAAATATCCACTTTCATCTTCTTCAATAGCCTGTTCTATACTTGGAACATTACCAACAGTTACTACTCCGTCATGAGTTGTATCTGTTGAATTAACAGGAAACCAAAATTCGCTTATTTTCTTAGCGTTTCCATTATTAAAATAAACATAAGATGAATCTTCTCTTCTTACACCTGTTTCTTCGTGGACATTATTATCGGGAACATAACTAAGATCTATGTATGAAACATTTAACTCTGCCAATGTCTTTAATTCGTTATCGTCCGTTAAACCGTTACGATTGTTATCAAACCAAACGTATAATTTTTCAAAAACAGTATCGTTTTTATCAATTCTGTTGTTGCTGTCTTCGTCAAGACTGATCAATGCTTCAAATCCGGTAGATGATATATTGCCGTCCGGCATGATGAACTGATCTCCGAACAGTTCGCCGCCATTGCCTATTATACCATTTTGATTCAAATCTATCGCAAGGAATCCGTCATTGTTCTTTATCCATGCAGTCTTTTCGGCAAATCCGTTTTTATCGAGGTCAAAATTCACTCCATCATCAAGAGAGGAAAGTTCGATTTCATCTGTATTACTGAAATGAATTATAAGCGGATCGCGCGGAGGGTTAGCATTATTTGCTTTGTTATAATTAGGAGATTCACCCTTTACCCCGTTCGGAGTCGGTTCTTCTTCCTCTTCTGTATAATAATATTCTTCTATGGCATATGGATTTTCCGGCTCTAAAATACAAAGTATTTCTTCCATATTTTCTATGAGTTTTGATGGATTATTAAGTTTAACATATTTATCATTTGTTGCATTTTCAATAAGCTGAGAGATAATAGGATATACAATTTCTACAGAACCAGCTACAGGTCCAGAAATTGAATTTCTTCCGGTATTCGGATTATGAATAACCCATTTAGCTTCAAGTACTTTTTTTAAACTTTTTAATGCAGGAAGAGACAATAAAACAAATATTGCTGTATTAGACTCTGCCTTACTTGGTCTTGTTAATGTATTGAAAGCTTCCGTTTGGGCATTGTGTTTTTCTCTTGCAAAAGCAGGTTCTGGAGAATAGCCTGGATTTGGTTCAGGATCAAATCCGGGTACAGGTACAGGGTCTGGTTCGTATCCGGGATTTGGCTCAGGAGCAGGAAGTGAAGGCAGATCAGGATAATTCATAAAATTTTTAAAATTTTCTAAATACTTGCCAATTAAAATCCATTTAAAAAGTTTATAAATAAATTCTGGTGGGACATTTCCTCCGTTGTTTTTAGGCGCTTTAGTAAACCAATAAAGAATTATACCGTTTCCCATATTCACATAAAAAACATAATATTTTCCTGAATCATCAAGGAAATAATCAAACTTAACATCAGGAACTAAATCAGAATCTACGCCAAGAAACGAAGCCATATCTTTTAATCGGTATGCGCCTATCTCATTACCGCCTTCTTTCCTTTCAGTTATATTATAATCTTTATGTAAAGGAGATTTAGGCAAGTAATTATTTAATTGAGTTTTTGCGTTATTCATTTTTGACGGCGATAAATACGAACCGGGCTTAACCTCCCAGAAGTATGCTGTACTTGAAGTTTTTGTTTCATCGTGATATTCTATTCTATACAAATCCGCTCTGGTTTTGTCATCAAAGGTCATTTCTTTTTCTATACCAAATTTTTTGTACTCTGATTGAATATGATTTTGTACAGCATTATGAAAGTAATTCCATGGAGGAATAAGTGAATCTTTCTGCGGTCCACTCCAGTATCCAGCTCTTATTATGCTGCTTTGATCGTTTTTAGCGTCTATTGTAGCCTGATCTTCTGTTGCAGTATTTTCCTCAGCAAAAGAAATAAAAGCCGGAATACAAGCTGAATTAAATGATATCAGCAATAGTGCAGACATAACGAGTGAAATTAATCTTAAAACTGTTTTTTTAGTAATCATAATTTTATCTTTCCTTTCTACTTTATCTCAATTCCATATGATTTGAGAGTTTCAATATTTGCAGCTTTTCGCCGTTCAAGCTCTTTATTGTATTTTTCACTTAACTCAGGCGAATTCAAAACATTTTCTATAGGTTCTGCTCTTATTTTTATGATCTCATCATGTCTTTGTATCATTTCCTCGTATTTTTCCTGTGTATGTCCATTTGAACATCTATATTGCGGATAACCAAGACACATTTTATAATCTTTTTCTTTTTCAGTAAGTTCTTTTTCTATAAGTTCACGATATCTCTTTGTTTTAAGCCCTAATAAGCCTTCATATCCCTCACGAAATCCACAGGAAAAATAAGCATATGCGGTATCTATATCCGCTACAGAATCAATATATGGCAGCAAAATTTGTTTTGTGAATTCAAGTGAAACTTTCAATTCTTCAAACATAGATTCTTCATTATCAGTCTCATAATAATAAGTGATTAGTCGCTTGATTATTTTACGTTCCTCATCTGTACGCAACTCAGATATTGAATGTTCATTACCATATATATCGAAGCTTGTTTTCATACCCATAATCCTATACTCCGGATTTTCACTAAAGTCAATTTTGTCACGATATACTGTTGCGATATCCCCGTATATATTAAAAGCTTTTTTTCCTCGTAAGCCCGATGTTTCT
>JAETSI010000112.1 GCA_021769725.1 Oscillospiraceae bacterium
CATAAGGTGACCTCCTTTTGTATGCGGTAATCCCTGTTACCATTGTTTTTATCAAACTCCAGTATACAGGTAAATCCACGTTGCTACAAATGTGGGGTCACTTCATATTGTCCTATCGTAACGGTTACCCTGCCAATGACAACATCTTCACCCAAGAAGGACTCCGGTTTCCCCGTCAGATTCAGGTTTGCAGTGATACTTTTCCCAACTGCAAGTACCTGTGGTCCATCAATTTGACGTTCTCCGATTCTAAATCTGCCCAAAATATCTGTCCGCTCTGTACTGTAAGTAAATTCGGCAACTGCATCTTCGCTTCCGGTATTGCTTACCGTCACATAACCGGTTCCATGATCCTGCCAACTGGCATTTTCATACCTATGAGTCTGAGGATTCCAGATACCGTCTGTATAATCAAATTCCATATTTCCCCATGTCACATCCACACTGATCACAGGTTTATCCGGTATATCACCCTTCGGAACATAATGAATTTCAATCATAGAATTATATGTCAGCTTATCACCTGCCTCATTCTGAATCAATATACGTAAAGGTAAGGAAAGCGTACCTGCCTCCGTATATATATCCGGAATTGTAAATTTTACTTCCATCAAATCCGCTACAGAATAATCCATAGCACCTTTCATTTTTGCATAGGCATGGCGCACAATATCCCGAGCCGGCTGATACTTTGCTACATTTGTGAGTACATTTTCTGTATCTGTTACCAATGTGGTACATACTGCATCCTGCAGTGCATCATCCACATCCGTAATATCGATCTGAAAACCACGAATTGCCGATTTCGCATCCGTATAATCCGTCAGCCGAAACGTTAGGCTTACTTCGCTGCCGATTGCAGCAGGTGAAGGATCTATCGCTACTTCATACTGATAATTTTCCTCAGCACGAACTTTTTGATACGGCATTATTAACATAAAAAACAGCAATATGAACATAACTGTATTCTGTTTTACTCTCATATCATACCTCCAGTTCTTATTGCACACCGTTTACTTTGTCCGAAATATTGACCAGATCAAAGACGGAAGGTTCCGATTCATAAATATTACTCAAACTCGCCTCAAGACCCGCACCGGTCAATACATTGTCACCATTAACATGATCCGTAACCTCGAGCAAATCAAAAATTGTGACCTCCGCATCACCATCAATATCTCCGCTGATAACAATCTGATATTCCTTGCCTTCATATTGCATTTTGTAACCGGTAGCAACGTAATCGTTTGCTTCCAGATCCTTCAGCGTTACATCCATCCCTTTTGACCGGAAAAAAGACACGATTTCTTCTGCTGTGATGCCGACTGCAAAGCGATAGATATAATTGTTTAAAGAATATGCGTCTTCATAGGAATAATCCGCACTGCCGCAATGTATACAGGTTCGCTTATTTACACCGACATCCTCCATAGAAGGCTCCTGAATTTCTTCATACTCAGGATATTCATGATTACTGCAAGGCTTCATTTCCTGCATATCGATAATTTCCTCACAGATATCACAGTATTTCACTTTGAAGCCACTTTCTGTTTCTGTAGGCTCAAAAGCAACAACCCAATTTTCACTGCTGCATTCATGTTCTCCCACTACCTGCATAGTGTACCGGGCTACTGTCCCATCCTCCATTTCAACACACAATACCCCGTCTGTATTATTCTTCGGTGTTACGGAAAGCATCCCTGAACCTGTGAAATGAAGCTTGCCATCTTCATCATATACAGCTGTATCATTATTAATACTCAATTCATATTCCGGTTCTTTGTCCGCAGCCTTCTGTTGCGCAGGTTCAACCCATGCAGTGAATCCCGCATTACTGGTTGCAGTGATGTTATACAATTTTGCTTTTTCTTCTACAACCTTAACGTACTCAACCGCATCATAATAGCCAATGTCTTCTTTAAAATCCATTCCCAGAAATTTTGCAAGGCCTGGCGTATCCAGTTCATGCCCGACACAAGCCTTCACCAAATTCCATACATAAGAGGATACACTGTCAACTCCGAAATATCTAGCTCCTGTAGGTTCCACAACGACCGTACTTGGAATCACCGTAGTAGAGTCCTTCTCGACGGTCGATACAAAAGAATTTACAAGAACAAATTTGACAGGAATTATCTCGATTGCTTTTGCGATTGCATCATAAGGATTAAATTCTTGCTCAAGAGCCTTCTTTTTTGCAGCTTTTATCTCACTTGTCAACCTTGCAAGCTCTTTCTCACTGTATTTGTTCAACAAATCAGGATTTTTTTGTATCGCCTCAACATTACTCCAAGTACCTGCTCTTTTTAACTGACCAATCGCCTTTGTTATCTGACTCTTTGGATCCGCATCACACTTAGATGCCAGGTCATTTAATTCCTTCGCCAACTCTGCCGCCATCTTTGCTTTTGTCGTTCCGGTAACGTTGTCTTCGGAAATAAATTTATCAATAGCTTTCGAAGTTCCCGTTGCCCAGCTTGTCAACGAACCAATCAATTCCATTCCCGCACGGAAGGTTTTAAATCCCTCTATCAACCCCTCCATTCCATAAACATATTTTTTCATCTTTTCCATCTGATACTTCAACAGCTCCGACTGGAACAGAATTGAGGTCGTCACTTCCAGATGAATCACATCTCCGGGCTTGAACTCTTTAACAAATATCTGTCCCGTCCCACCGGAAACCGGATATTCTTCCGTTTCTACATGCCCATCTGAATATTTCGTTTCCCGGATCTGCTCAACATTCGTAATTGTATGTGATACATTATAAAGAGTCTTATCCGACACATTTTCCAAATCTATTCTTACTGTATAATCCTCTTTATAATAAGCGGAATCCGGCACATAGAAGGTTAAATGCATCGCACTTCCGGCATAAACCTTAATAGGATCTGCCGCCTCATAGATATACTCAAAGGTATCTCCAAAGGGCAGCATCGTACCGCGCAAAGCAGCACTTATGTTGTAAGCTCCTTCCTTATCTCCTCTGACATACCAGTGTACAGACTTGCTTTCTCCGCCATCCAGAGTCCCCATATCCTGAGTCAGACTCTGTTCACCATCCACCATCTCAGCGAGAGATAAACCTTCCGGCAAACTCAGTTCAGCTGTTAAATTACCAACCATATCTGTCAGGGAAGTATTCATAGCCAACAGCTCTACATCATACATTTCCTTCAGCCAGTGAACTTCACCATGGATAATCAGGAAAAATTTCTCGCTGACCGGATATACCGATACTACTTTACCGGTATCGTAAGTATACTGGATTCCCCTTCCTACACCATTTCCATCACTGATAATAGTATAACTATAACCACTGCCTGACCCGGAACCTCCGCCAGAACCTGGATCCGGGTCAGAACCTGGATCCGGGTCAGAACCTGGATCCGGATCATTTGTGATAACAGGAGAGCCATCCATATCCAGGTAATAAAAAATACTCTCAATGTCGATAGTCGGTACAAATTCCAATGCCAGTTCATATTTATACTTATGCTGGTTGGAAGGATCATTTACATCAATCCCCGCTTCAACCATTTCTTCATAAGTCATCTCAGTGTGTGTCAGTTTCCCATAAACCAGATTGTTCTCGCTTATACCAATCAACGGAATCTCATTTTCACCCGGCAGGATCGTAACCGAAATATTTCGTACCTGGTAATCTTTTGCATAAACTGCCAGTTTTACGTTTCCAACCGGCAGCACCTGTTCCAGTTTGCCAGCTGAATCCGCAATCAGGGTTGCCTCTCCCTCTGTTTCCGTAGAAATAAAAATACTTGCACCGGAAATCGGTTCCTTCGTAGTAGCATCCACTACCTCAAAATGTGCCATTCCATAGTGATGATCCTGCGTATAATCAACCGCGACTTTAGGTGTTACAACTTTTTCACACTCCTGACAGTTTTGACACGTCCGAACACTCACACCTTCCGTCAGCACAGATGCTTCTGCTTCTACAACCCATTCACTCCATTTGTGGCCAGCCGCAGGAATTTCCACCCTGGCAACCTCTGCTCCGCATACCGTACAGGTTTTGGTTTTAAATCCGCCCTCCGTACAGCTTCCTTCGGTAACTTCCCATTCCCCTTCCGTATGTCCGTAGGGAACAATATCGACTCTCTTCAATTCTTCCTTACATACCGTACAACTAAGAGTCTTAATACCTGACAAGGTACAGGTTGGTTCCAAAATAACAACCCATTCTCCCCGTGTATGACCAAGAGGCTCCAGTAATTCTATGTATTGATAATTGCAGATAGAGCATGTCTGAATCTGAGAACCGCCTCGGGTACAGGTTGGCGCTGTCTCAATTGTCGTTACAAAATCATGTTCATGCTCATCCAAAAGACAGATCGTGTATCCTTCTGCTTCACTTACCATGTGCGCCTGTGTACCGGAATAACAATAAATCGTCAACTTACCGCAGCCGTCAAATACATTGCTTTCCATATTGGTAACACTTGCCGGGACCTCCACTGCCTTTAAATTTGCACAATTTGAAAAAGCATTGTCCGAAATAGTCTCCAATCCATCATTTAAAACAAGGCTCAACAAACCATCGCAGCCATAAAACGCATATTTTCCAATCGTACGCAGGTTATCATCCATATGGATGACCCGTAATCCCAAACAATGATAAAATGCATAATTACCGACAGAGTCGACAGTAGACGGCAGCGTCAACACATTCATGCTAGTACAATTATAAAATGCATATGCCGGAATTACAGTCAAGCCTTCAACCAGATTAATTGTGGTCAGGCTGCTACAACCATCAAAAGCATATACGCCGATACTTACAAGGCTCTCCGGCAGTATTACTTCCTCCAGCCCTGTCACATACCGGAACGCATGCTTCGGGATTGTCTCCACTCCCTCCGGGACTTCCACCTTCTTCAGCGCCGTGCACCCCTC